>JAOEIQ010000030.1 GCA_026162565.1 Flavobacteriaceae bacterium NBU2973 | reverse complement strand
ATCGATAGTGGAGGTGCCAGTGCAACAGCAGGAGGCATAGAGATTTTGTATACCATTGGTGAGGTAGCAGTAGCTGAACGCTCTGCTTCAGGTATTACTATTTCCGAAGGATTTATCAATTCGAGTTTTCGAGTAAGTATCGACCCAAAAGTATTGTTGCAAGGACCAATGTTAAATCCTGTAACTACAGGCTTAATGAACGACGATTTACGAGCAGGTGATTATCTACCATTAACCTCACCATATGGTGATGGTGCTACAGTAGCAGATTCGGTTTTTGATCTTGGAGGAACTTCTGGTTCTGGATTGGCAAGCGATGATATAGTTGATTGGATTTGGTTAGAACTCCGCGATGTTAACGATAACGAAACTATTGTCAGTGGTAAATCAGCACTTCTCCAACGCGATGGTGATATTGTTGGTTTAGATGGTGTGTCTACACTCTTTATTAACACACCACCAAAGAGTTATTATTTAGTGGTTAGACATAGAAACCATAATGCAGTTATGACC
>JAOEIQ010000029.1 GCA_026162565.1 Flavobacteriaceae bacterium NBU2973 | reverse complement strand
ATCTTAAAACATCCTGTGGCAGTATCATCTACACGAACCCATAAGGTTTGCATATTGGCCATCGTATTGGTATAGGCCGTCGGGTTAACTATCGCATTGGATGGTGCCTCTGCATTAGCCTCGGTCTCATAATACCTAACCGTGTACTGAACTGCATCTAACCCATTTAACACGTCTGCATCTGCCTGGGTTAAATCAAACTGTGCAAAACCATCATCGTTATCATCACACGCCTCTAATGGTGTTATATCTTCTTCTATGGCTGGGGTATCATAAACAATAAGCTCTAACTCAACTATAGTTGCACAGTCCGTCGTAATAGTCACACTCTCTACGCGCGCATAAATCGTCTGGTTAAAGGCTACTATATTGTTATAAGGACTCGACAAGGCATTGACATTATTGTCCGCATCGGCCATCGTCTCATGGTAACTAACGGTTAACCCTAACTGGCCGCCTACTATATCAGCATCGGCATCGGTTAATGTAAACACGCCTGTGCCATCACTGTCTGGATCACAATACTCTAAAGGCATTGGCGTATTGGCCGTTGGTGCCTGCTCTACTTGTAACTCTAATGTTGTAATACTAAAACAATTGGTTACAATATCTTCTACGCGCACATAAACCGTTTGTGG
>JAOEIQ010000028.1 GCA_026162565.1 Flavobacteriaceae bacterium NBU2973 | reverse complement strand
AACGGTTTCGTATAACCGTCAGTTACGGGTTAATATGCGTTAATTTTCGGTTTAGCACTGACCTTAGCAATTCCGAGTGGATTCGGACGTAGTCGAATCCGCCGTAATTGCGGTTATACATTGTTGTGGTTAGTTTTTTATTCCGTTTCAAGTTGTTCATTTATAAATTCCAATACGTCATTAAAATAACTTTCCAAATTTTCGTGTTCTTCTTCTCCAGGATGCCAATTTGCAAACTTCCAGTATTTCCATTTTCCACTTTTCAAGTCAGATGGGATTAATAAAAAGTATTGCTCTTCATTTATTCCGCCAACAAGGATACTTTTTTCCAGTTCCTTTCCAATATTTTCAATTCCATCAATGCTGTAAGCCTCGATTATGTGACTATCAACGTTTTTTAAATAGTCAATTTTGTCAGTTGGCTCAAAAGTCGGCTCTATATCATTTGGTGCAGAAAATCCGTTTGTTAAAGACAAGAATTCTTTAAAGTCAGCTGGAAATTCAATTCCGAGTCTTTTTTCGGTCAGTTTTATTTCAGTTTCAGATGCTGGTTTAGTTCCCAACCATTTATTTTCAGTCTGCTCTTGAGTAAACTCAAAATCAGCTAACTTAATTGCTTTCTCTGATATTTGTTTTAAAAGACTGTTCATTTTCAAATTAACCACAACG
>JAOEIQ010000027.1 GCA_026162565.1 Flavobacteriaceae bacterium NBU2973 | reverse complement strand
TAGTTAACCCGACGGCCTATACCAATACGATGGCCAATATGCAAACCTTATGGGTTCGTGTAGATGATACTGCCACAGGATGTTTTAAGATTACGACATTAGATTTAATAGTTAATGCCTTACCAGTTTTAGTACAGCCAAGTCCTTTAGAGTTGTGTGATTCTACAGCCCCATTGGGAGATGGATTAGAGCCGTTCACATTAGAAGATGCGGACGCAGAGATATTAAATGGACAGACAGGTATTAGTGTAACCTATTATGAGACACAAGGCGATGCAGACGCACAAACGAACCCGATCAGTAGTCCGTATACCAATATCGTAAATCCACAAACGATTTATGTACGCGCAGAAAACGATGTAACAGGCTGTTATAGTACCATTACATTAGATTTACGAGTAAATCCCTTACCAACACCAGCATCACCAGATCCATTAGAGATATGTGATGACGATAATGATGGTTTTGGCGCGTTTGATTTAGAGAGTCGTACAATAGAGATTATCAACGGCGAATTAGACGTGGTGGTTACCTATCATGAGACGCAGTCTAATGCCGATTTAGGGATAGATGCTTTAGTGAGTCCTTATACGAATATTATGGCAGGTACCCAGACTGTTATTGCTCGAGTAGAGAATACGCTAACAGGCTGTTTTAATACTGTAGCATTAGATTTGATTGTACAGCCTTCACCAGATGTACCATTATCTATAGACG
>JAOEIQ010000026.1 GCA_026162565.1 Flavobacteriaceae bacterium NBU2973 | reverse complement strand
TAGTTAACCCGACGGCCTATACCAATACGATGGCCAATATGCAAACCTTATGGGTTCGTGTAGATGATACTGCCACAGGATGTTTTAAGATCACGACATTAGATTTAATAGTTAATGCCTTACCAGTTTTAGTACAACCAAGTCCTTTAGAGTTGTGTGATTCTACAGCCCCATTGGGAGATGGATTAGAGCCGTTCACATTAGAAGATGCTGATGCAGAGATATTAAATGGGCAGACAGGTATTAGTGTAACCTATTATGAGACACAAGGCGATGCAGACGCGCAAACCAACCCGATCAGTAGTCCGTATACCAATATCGTAAATCCACAGACGATTTATGTACGCGCAGAAAACGATGTAACAGGCTGTTATAGTACTATAACATTAGATTTACGAGTAAATCCCTTACCAACGCCAGCATCACCAGATCCATTAGAGGTATGTGATGACGATAATGATGGTTTTGGCGCGTTTGATTTAGAGAGTCGTACAATAGAGATTATCAACGGAGAGTTAGATGTGGTGGTTACCTATCATGATACACAGTCTAATGCCGATTTAGGGATAGCTGCTTTAGTGAGTCCTTATACGAATATCATGGCTAATACTCAAACTGTTATTGCCCGAGTAGAGAATACGCTAACAGGCTGTTTTAATACTGTAGCATTAGATTTGATTGTACAGCCTTCACCAGATGTACCATTATCTATAGACG
>JAOEIQ010000025.1 GCA_026162565.1 Flavobacteriaceae bacterium NBU2973 | reverse complement strand
GATAACAATACCTGTTCTTGGGTGGTAACTGGTACGCAAGATCCAGAGCCTGCTACAGAATGTTGGGAAACGGCGACCTTCGATAACAATACCTGTTCTTGGGTGGTAACTGGTACGCAAGATCCAGAGCCTGCTACAGAATGTTGGGAAACGGCGACCTTCGATAACAATACCTGTTCTTGGGTGGTAACTGGTACGCAAGATCCAGAGCCTGCTACAGAATGTTGGGAAACGGCGACCTTCGATAACAATACCTGTTCTTGGGTGGTAACTGGTACGCAAGATCCAGAGCCTGCTACAGAATGTTGGGAAACGGCGACCTTCGATAACAATACCTGTTCTTGGGTGGTAACTGGTACGCAAGATCCAGAGCCTGCTACAGAATGTTGGGAAACGGCGACCTTTGATAATAATACTTGTTCTTGGGTGGTAACTGGTACGCAAGATCCAGAGCCTGCTACAGAATGTTGGGAAACGGCAACCTTTGATAACAATACCTGTTCTTGGGTGGTAACTGGTACGCAAGATCCAGAGCCTGCTACAGAATGTTGGGAAACGGCAACCTTCGATAACAATACCTGTTCTTGGGTGGTAACTGGTACGCAAGATCCAGAGCCTGCTACAGAATGTTGGGAAACGGCGACCTTCGATACTAATACCTGTTCTTGGGTGGTAACTGGTACACAAGATCCAGAGCCTGCTACAGAATGTTGGGAAACGGCGACCTTTGATAATAATACTTGTTCTTGGGTGGTAACTGGTACGCAAGATCCAGAGCCTGCTACAGAATGTTGGGAAACGGCAACCTTTGATAACAATACCTGTTCTTGGGTGGTAACTGGTACGCAAGATCCAG
>JAOEIQ010000024.1 GCA_026162565.1 Flavobacteriaceae bacterium NBU2973 | reverse complement strand
CTGCTACTGTGACGTTTGCTGAAGTGCGTACTGATGGATCATGTCCGTCTAACTATACGTTAGCTCGTACATGGACGGCGACTGATGAATGTGGTCTTACAACTACTCATACACAAACGATTACTGTTCAAGATATTACTGCTCCAGATGTAACTCCAGCTACTAATATTGTTGTTGAGTGTGATGGTACTGGTAATAATACAGCAATTCAAGATTGGTTGGATAATAATGGTGGAGCAACTGCTACTGATAATTGTGGTACTGTTACTTGGACTAACAATTATAATGGAGCAAATTCTGATTGTTCTGCTCCCGTAGAAGTAATTTTTACAGCTACTGATGAATGTGGTAACTCTAATTCAACAACAGCATCTTATGCAATCCAAGACACAGCTGCTCCAACAATAGATATAGAAGCTAGTGACCTTACTGTACAATGTGATGGTAATGGTAATACTACTGCACTACAAGATTGGTTAAATAATAATGGTGGTGCTACTGCTTCTGATGATTGTTCTTCTGTAACTTGGTCTAATGACTTTACAGCACTTTCTGATGAGTGTGGTGCAACTGGTTCTGCTACTGTTACTTTTACTGCTACTGATGGTTGTGGTAATTCAAGTTCAACTACTGCTACTTTCACTATAGAAGATACAACTGCTCCTACATTCAATGAAACTTTACCAACTGATGTAACAGTTGAATGTGATAGCGTGCCTGCGGCTGATACACTGACTGCTGATGATAACTGTGGTTCTGCTACTGTTACATTTGCTGAAGTGCGTACTGATGGATCATGTCCGTCTAACTATACGTTAGCTCGTACATGGACGGCGACTGATGAGTGTGGTCTTACAACTACTCATACACAAACGATTACAGTTCAAGATACGACGGCTCCTACATTCAATGAAACTTTACCAACTGATGTAACGGTTGAATGTGATAGCGTGCCTACTGCTGATACACTAACTGCTGATGATAACTGTGGTACTGCTACTGTTACGTTTGCTGAAGTGCGTACTGATGGATCATGTCCGTCTAACTATACGTTAGCTCGTACGTGGACTGCTACTGATGAGTGTGGTCTGACTACTACTCATACACAAACGATTACTGTTCAAGATAC
>JAOEIQ010000023.1 GCA_026162565.1 Flavobacteriaceae bacterium NBU2973 | reverse complement strand
ACAAAGGCCAAAATATGCCTGCCGATGATTATTGGTTTTTTGTAACACTACAAGATGGTAGAACTTTTAAAAACCATTTTGCGCTTAAACGATAATCAGTGTAAAAAAAGATAAGTTAATTTCTTATCTCTTTAAAGATGATTGCTAAAAATGAAAAAAGGATTAATTTTTATATTATTTGTAACAAGTCCTTTACTTTACTCTCAAGGTGAAGCTACAAATTGGTTTTTTGGATATGGATCAGGCATTTATTTCAATCCTAATAATGATGAAATAGAAATATTAGATAATGGTCAATTATCCACAAATGAGGGTTGTGCTTCCATATCTAATAGTGAGGGTGATTTCTTATTTTATACTGATGGTAAGACTGTTTGGAACAAAGAACATAACATCATGCTAAATGGAGAAGATTTATTAGGAGATAGATCTAGTTCTCAATCAGCGATTATAGTCCCTAAACCTAATGACTCTAGGTATTATTATATATTTACCGCAAGTAGTGGATTTTCACCAGCCAATAATACTGGTCTAAATTATTCTGTAGTTGATATGAGTCTAGATTTTGGTAATGGTGCCATAACTGAAAAAAATATTAACCTTTTACCTTATAGTTCTGAAAAAATTACTGCAGTTTCTAAAGATTGTGAATCAAATGCTTTTTGGGTTATCACTCTTTCAACTGACTTAATAAACAATGATGCTCTCAATAACTTTTATGCTTTTGAAATAACATCCAGTGGTATAAATACAATTCCTAAAGTGACAACAATACCATCTAATATAACAGATATAAGAGGTTATTTAAAGGTTTCTCCTGATGGAAATAAAATTGCAACTGCTAATTTTTCTGATGGATTATTTTTATATGATTTTGATAAAGAAAATGGTACAGTTTCTAATCAAATTGAATTAACAATTTCTGAAAATGCTAACCTTCCTTATGGAATTGAATTCTCTCCAAATAATAGTTTTCTTTATGTTTGTTCTTCTCTAGAAATAGCTAGTATTTCTTCAAATGACACACCAAATACTATAGACTCTTCCCTTGTACAATTTAATTTAGAAGCTAGTAATATTCAGTCTTCAGAAGTCTTGTTACACAAAGGTCCTTTTTATAGAGGATCATTGCAACTAGCACCAGATGGAAAAATATATAGAGCTGTGAGTGAAAGTGACAATATTGGCTACAATTATCTAGGCACGATAAATAATCCTAATGCTTCGGGCACTAATTCAAATTATGTACATGAAGGTCTTAATATTTCTCCTTTTTCATCATCTCAAGGACTACCATCTTTCATTCAATCCTACTTTAGATATAGAATGGACATTATAAAAAACGACATTAGCGATACTAATTTAACTATATGTGATGGTGAAGAATACATTTTGACAGCTGATTATTTTGAAGATGGCGAATATTCATGGTATCGCAATGGCACATTACTACCTGAAGATTCTAATACACTAGTGATATCAGAATCAGGAAATTATTTAGTACTTGTTGATCTAGATAATAGAGCCTGTCCAATAGAAGGTGAGGCAAATGTTAATGTAATAGACTTACCAGAAGAGATAAACACAACCCTCTTTCAATGTGATGAAGATGGCATACCAGATGGTTTTACAACCTTTAACCTCTCTCAAG
>JAOEIQ010000022.1 GCA_026162565.1 Flavobacteriaceae bacterium NBU2973 | reverse complement strand
GGCGCCTAAAGGTGATTTATAGCAGTGTACCAAATGCCTACTGCATATGCAAACTGGCATAGCCCAGCGATGATGTACATTTCTCAAAGGGTGGGAATCGAGCGATAGCGAGATGTAGCAATTTGAGTTCACCTTTATGTGAATTGTACATCATCGGTTTTGTATATGATTTCGTTGCGTGTTTAAGCACTAAAGTTAGCAAATAAATCACAGATAGAAAGTCCGCGAGGACTTTCGTAAGTAGGCTCTAACTAGCAATGAATTATACACGGTGTTGTGCTTTCGTTATTTTTATTTTCCTTATTGCATTTTACAAGTAAATTTTATCTCTTTAATAGTTGTTAAGATATTCTTCTAGCTTTGAAATCAGTTTATTAGTTTCACTTAGAGATTCTATTGTGTTTTGAAAGTATAAATCAGTGATATAACGATACATTTTTACAGCTTGTCTAAAATCTCTATTTTGTCTTAAATTTTTATAATCAATGGGTATTTGAAGAACTTTTCTTTCAGAAGAATTTTCTAAAAATATTGTATTAAAATCTTTTTTTTGATGTTCAATTAAATATTCATATTGTTCCTTTTCCACCAATTCAAACTGTCTATAAGTTTGAGGCACGGTTTGAGTAAAGTATATACCTATATCCTTTCTTATTTCTCTATCTTTAATTATGTTAAAACCAATTGACTTAAGTGTTTCGTAACCTGTTATTTTGTATTCAATATTTGAAAACGAAAAAATTCGAGAAAAATGAATAGCCATAGAATCGTTGTAAACAGGTTGGTCAATAAAATAATCTTCAACCAACTTCATTGACCTTATATATTCAGGCAACTTTCCGCTATCGTTTTTTGACAGTTCTATAAGTTTGTTTCTACTTTCCTTGAGATCAGATATAATCTCTTGTATAATTTCCTTTTCAATTTTTGTTTTACCAACTTCTTCATTCCAATTATTAATTTGAAGTGCAATCAAAATTCCAATTACTACCAAGATTATTTCTCCGATTGCATATTTGAAATATTTTCCAGTTTTTCCTTCTGAAAGTAAATTTTGTCTAATTTTTCTAAAGAATTTTATCATATTAAATCTATTCGATAAGCAAGAAGCCATTTTGTAATCCCTTATATTTTTTTATACACTTTCCTTCTGAATAGATTTTGACTACAGCATCCTCTTTCATTCTTTTTGATGCATTATTAATAATTAGCTCATTAGGATTTAAGTTGAGCTCATCTGTTATACCATCATCTTCATAATCAATCCATTCTAAACTTACACGTTTATCAGTAGCGTTGTAAATAGGTAATTGTAAATCGTTGTAGTTAATAAATTCATCTAAGTTTTCTGAAAACTCACATGTCTTTTCTATAAATGGGACTGTATTGTACGTTTTAAATAGAGAAACAATATCATTTTTGTCGAAATCCTCTCTTATAATTTTAATTTTAGTCAAGAGCACTAGCGAAATATTTTTTAAACTAATCGAAAACCTAATATTATCTGAATAGTGGTATTGATAAGCTGCTAAATAATTTTTATAGATAGGGCTATTGGCATAAAATTCAACTTCCTTTTGTAGCTTTATAGAGTCTAAAACTGGCAGGTTTTTATAACCATACCAAGTTTGGTTGTTTGTAACGTAAGTAATGTATTTTGAAAATTCATCTAGATATGAAGCTTCTACACTTTTATATCTATTTTCAATTTTAAGGTACATTTTTAAATAGGGTATGAGTACTTTATACTCTTCTGGAAACGTTTCTTGAACACTGACTAATAATTTGATATCATCTGAATTGATATCTAATTTATCTGATCTAATTAATGCTCTAAGTATAGGGTTTTCTATAAATTCATTAGTTGTAATTTTATTTAAACGAGCGCGAGTTATTGCTAACATGTTGTCTCTTATAAAGGGTATTTCAAAATTTGTTTCGTTAATATTTTCAATTATTTCTTCTTCTAAAGCGTCTAAGATTTTATCAAAATCACTATTTTGATTTTTTTGGTCATTCCAATTATTCACTTGTAAGGCCAATAGAATACCAACCATAACTAGTGTAATTTCACCAATAGCGTATTTAAAGTATTTACCTGTTTTATTTTCAGTCAACAATTTTTGTCGAATTTTTCTAAAGAATTTTATCATTGGTTAGCGGTTGGTTATAATGAAGCACAACGCTGGGCTATGTGAAGCCACGTTATGGATTTTAAAGTTAAGCAATTTATTGCATTAACTTTAAAAATACATATTAAACGTGGACA
>JAOEIQ010000021.1 GCA_026162565.1 Flavobacteriaceae bacterium NBU2973 | reverse complement strand
CGAGTAGAGAATACGCTAACAGGCTGTTTTAATACTGTAGCATTAGATTTGATTGTAC
The DNA here is from genome assembly GCA_026162565.1 of Flavobacteriaceae bacterium NBU2973. Lineage (GTDB taxonomy): Bacteria > Bacteroidota > Bacteroidia > Flavobacteriales > Flavobacteriaceae > JAOEIQ01. The sequence continues at coordinate 2,419 of JAOEIQ010000021.1, read as the reverse complement.
AGCCTTCACCAGATGTACCATTATCTATAGACGATTATACACTCTGTGATGCAGATGCAGATGGTATCACACAGTTTGATTTAACGACCAAGGATGCAGAGATATTAGGGGTACAATTACCAGCAGACTTTATACTGACCTATCATGAACAAGAAGCTGATGCACAGTCAGGAATGAATGCCATAGCCAATACCACAAATTATACTAATATTAGTAATCCGCAGACTATTTGGGTACGATTAGAGAGTGCTACCAATGGCTGTGTAACGGTCGGTCAATTTGATTTAGTGGTAGACTTGCCACCAGTTATCGTACAACCAACCCCATTAGAGTTGTGTGACGATGAGTTACCAGGAGAGACACCAGATGAGATGGTAGCTTTTGATTTAACGGTAAAAGATTTAGAGATAGCAGATGGTAACTCGAGTTGGATAGTTAGGTATTATGAGACAGATGCCGATGCACAAGGCGACATGAATGCTATAAATCCAGCAACGGCCTACACAAACACATCAGTAGGTGGTAATCCGTCAAATCCACAAACCTTATATGTACGAGTTACCGATCCCGATACCGGTTGTTTTTCTTTTACGACCTTAACGATACGCGTATTACCTATACCAACGCCTAATATCAATCCGGATGATTTAGAGTTGTGTGATGATTTAAACACAGGAGATCAGACCGAGGTATTTGATTTAACGGTTAATGAAGCGTTTATTATCAATAATGAATTAGGTGTAACGGCAAGTTACTATGAGAGTCAGTCAGATGCAGAATCAGGGATGAATGCGATAGTAGATCCAACGATGTATAGTAATACGAGCACCCCACAGACTATTTATGTACGTATCACCAATGGCGATGATGCGCAAGGTACTAATGGTACAGGCTGTTATGCGATAGTAACTTTTGATTTAATAGTAAACGAGTTACCAAATGTAACGGGATTAGATGTAGACGATGATTTAAAGCTTATAGCTTGTGAGTTTGATGGCGATGAGATAGAGGAGTTTGATTTAACACAGAACACCGGTGTGTTGTTAGATTTTATTACACAGAATGGGCAAACCGCATCAGACTATCAAGTAAGGTATTATGAGAGTCAGATGGATGCGCAAGATGCGATGAATGCGATAGGCACACCAACGACATATTCCAACCAGAGTAATCCCCAAACTATTTTTGTCAATATCACCAATACGATAACGGGTTGTGATTTAGCGACCGTTAGTTTTGAGATAGAGGTACAGGAAGGTGCTTTGGCAAGTAACCCTTTAATGGATTATGTTATATGTGATAATATAGGAGCGATAGATGATGGTTTGGCGCAGTTTAATTTAACAGGCACGCCCAATGGTGATGGATTTGATTATATGGGCGATTTATATGGAGAGATTTTAATGGGACAAGACCCAGCTAATTTTACGATTACCTTTTATGAGACGCAGTTAGGGGCAGAAGGAGGCTTGGTAGACGATCAGTTACCATTCATGTATGAGAATATAAGTAACCCGCAGACGATTTATATACGCGTAGATAATGATACGCTGGTAGATGATGGTATGGGTAATATGGTAGATGCTTCGATATGTTATGCAACGGCGGAGATGGTATTACAAGTAGAGCCATTACCAGTATTTGATATAGACGATGCGTATTTATTATGTGTTAGTACCAATGGTAGTGAAGTAGTTGTCACACCACCAACGATAGATACAGGCTTGTCATCACCAGACTATACGTTTGAGTGGGTAGATGGATCAGGAGCAGTAGTAGGAACGGGATCAACTTACATACCAACAGAGGGTGGTAGTTATACAGTAACCGTTACCAATGCCATGACAGGCTGTGAGAGTATGGATACTACGATAGTTAATGAGAGTTCTCCAGGGCTGATCACAGCGACAGTAGTAACCCCAGCCTTTGCAGGGACGCATGCTATAGAGGTGATAGCAACATCACAGTCCATGACTAATGATATATCGACCTATGAGGTAAGTGTTAATGATGGCCCATGGGAGGAGATGCAGGCAGAGGGCGGCACATTTACCTTAACGGTAGAAGATGGCATAGTGATAGGCGATAATGTGATACGTGTTAGAGATATAAATGGTTGTGGTGAGTCGGAGGTTACAATAACAGTGATAGATTATCCGTTGTATTTTACACCAAATGGAGATGGCATACATGAAACGTGGAATATTGCGGGGATAGGGAGTCAGGCTAACGCAAAAATTTATATATTTGACAGGTTTGGAAAACTATTGAAGCAGATCAGTCCAACGAGTGAGGGCTGGGATGGGACCTATAGAGGAGAGTTGATGCCGAATGATGATTATTGGTTTACTATAGAGTACACCGAACCACTAACAGGAACTAGAAAAGAGTTTAAAGCTCATTTTGCCTTGAAACGATA
>JAOEIQ010000001.1 GCA_026162565.1 Flavobacteriaceae bacterium NBU2973 | reverse complement strand
TGTACATCATCGCTGGGCTATGCCAGTTTGCATATGCAGTAGGCATTTGGTACACTGCTATAAATCACCTTTAGGCGCCATCCAGGAAAACCTGCCTACCGGCAGGCAGGCGGTACATATCAACGGCTATATGCAAAGTAGTTCGCCACACTCTATTGCTTAAGTGCTCATGAATCTCGCAAAGCTCGATTTGTCCACGTTTAATATGTATTTATAAAGTTAATGCAATAAATTGCTTAACTTTAAAATCCATAACGTGGCTTCACATAGCCCAGCGTTGAGCACAATTTTAAAATGACTGCAACAAAAATTGAACTTTGGAAAATTATAGAACACAAATTCTGTGTTGTTTTAAAAAAAGATTTTTCGAATAAAGATGTAAATGGTTGGCTAAAACATTTCGCTCCTAATAAAAAGATCAATGTATATCAACATAAAAATGGAAAAACCACAAAAATTTACACTGGAAACTTACTGAATTCCATATTAAATGGTCGCATTTCAGCAAAATTAATGGCCAAGATTTACTTTAAAAAATTAGCTAAACAAAACTATAGTCACTCTGACATTGAACTTTTAGGAATTCAGCAAAACACTGAAAATGAAAACCACGTAAAAATCCAAATTCGATTTTTAAGATATGATAGTTCTGGAAAAATGTATGAATCTGCTGTTGGTATCTATGATTTAATACGAATTAATGGAAAATGGTTCATAATTGAAATGTCAATTTACGATGATAATGAAAGTGCCCTATCTTCTATTGATTTGAGTAAAATGTGGTTTCCTGAAAAAGAAAACAGTGCCTAACAACGTTGTGCTTCATTATTTCTCACTCTCACAGAATTAAATAATTATTCTAACTTTAGAGAAATATCTAACCAATGATAAAATTCTTTAGAAAAATTAGACAAAATTTACTTTCAGAAGGTAAAACCGGAAAGTACTTTAAATATGCAATCGGCGAAATCATTCTTGTTGTTATTGGTATTTTAATTGCACTTCAAATTAATAATTGGAATGACAATCGCATAAAACAAAAAAAGGAATCTAATTTCATAACACAAATTCACCAAGAATTTCTTTTAAATAGAGTAGAACTTGACACAACACTTTATTACCATTTAAAAGGTTATAAAAATGCTAATAAAATATTATCTATGTTGCCAATAAATGCAGGTACTGTGAATTTGGATTCTCTATCTAACTATATTGTGGGAACCTTAGATCATTGGACATTTAATCCGCAACAATCATCCATAAATTCTCTTTCAAGCACATCATCTTTTGATATTATTTCTAACAGCGAATTAAGAGCGTTATTAGAAAGCTGGGATGATCTCGTTTCAGATTATCAAGAAGAAGAGCTAACATCAAAAAGATATAGCCACGATTATTACTTACCCTATTTAAGACAAAACATTGCATTTAAAAATTTTGCCAAACCCGATAAATTAATATTAAAAGACCCAAAAATTGATTTGACTTTTTTGAACGATTTAGAATTTGAAAACCTTATTCATAATCGAATGATATTTATTGAAGATATTGTTAATCCACCTGGAATAAACGAATTACGAGAAGTGAGTGAAACAATTGACCGAATTATTGAATTGACTTCGCCTAATTAATGACATAACGAAAGCACAACAACGAGTATTATTCATTACGCACAACCCAATACAAATTACAAACTGTAACCTAATGAGAAACATTAAGCATTTACTAATTCTGACGTCTATTTTGATATTGTCATCATTTGGACAGCCAATTTTTGCTCAAGAAAATAACTTCATCAAAGAATATTTGGAACGATTAGAAAAATCGAAAGACTATTTAATTCTTGTAGCAGAACTTATGCCAGAGGATAACTATGAATTTAAGGCAACACCTGAAGCAATGAGTTTTGCGGAAAGTTTAATGCATATTGGTTGGGCAATGGATTGGCACAGTCAATCATTAATGGGTGGACGTGAAGCCAGAGATTGGAATACTGATACAGAACTAAAAGTTGACCACAAATCGAAAAAAGAAATGATTGCTAAAATCAATGAGACTTTTGACAAAACAATTAAGTTTATCAGAAATTTTGACCCAAATAGACTTAAAGAGCGACTAGATTATTTTGGAGCAGATAGAACAAAAAGGCAGATATTATTGCTACTAGCAGACCATATAACCCATCACAGAGGGCAAATGCTAGTTTATATGCGACTTAATGGACTAAAACCACCAAGATATGTTTTGTATCAATAAAAAAGCACGCTTAAAAGCGCGCCTTTTTTTAGCTATTAAACAATCCATAAACTACTTAACCGTTAATGTATACAGTGGAGTTGGATTTAATGGACAAAAATATTGATAAGTCCCTTTTTTTAGAGTTACCGCTTTTGACGATTCTGTTTTACCAACCTCAACAGCTTTTGTTACATAGGCTTCAGCTATATGGTTTTCAGGATTAGATGCATCCATTCCATCTTTTATTAATACTAATCCTACTTTTTCAGCTGCATGGTTGTTTGATACTTCAAATACATACGTGCCTTCAGATAGTGTTAATGCCTTCTGGGTAAACTCCCCTTTTGTTTGTTCTAAAGCAACAGTTTTAACTGCTTCTTTTTTCATCATTTTGTCTTGTGCAGTAGCTGTTACTGTAAATGCTACTAAAAATAATCCTACTAATAAATTTTTCATTGTTTTGTTTTTTAAAGTTTGTTATCTGTTTTTATTAATTAGCTGTTACTGTAAATTTTCCAGCTTCTACACTTGGGAAATCTACTTCTGTTTCAGCAATATGATTCACATAATTTGTTAAGGTATTGGATACAACGTTTAAAACGATTTCTAAAATGTCGCCATCGTTATAACCCGCAGCTTTTACTGCTTCAATAGCTTCTGTTGATACTTGACCTCTATTTCTAGTCACTGCTTGAGCAAATTGTAATCCTGCTTGCGTTTTTGCATCTGCTGCTATACCTTGTCTGTTTTGCTCTGTTTCTTCAATGGTTAATCCATTCATTTTTCCAATAGTCGTGTGTGCAGATAAACAGTAATTACATGCGTTTTCCTCTGCAATAGCTAAAGCTAATTGTTCTCTAAATTTGTTACTAAAGTTTCCACTTGCTGACAACTCTCCTAAACTTAAATAGGTTTGTAAGGTTGCTGGAGAGTTTCCAAATACTTTAATAAGGTTCGGAATAAAACCTAATTTGTTTTGAACTGCGTTAAACAATTCTTTAGATTTTCCTGTTGTTGTTTCTGGATTTAATGTTTCAATTCTTGTACTCATAATTTTTGTTTTTATTATTCCCTCGAAGGAGGGAATCTTATTAATACTTATTTTATTTTTTTTACGCGAGATTTTAAAGACTTTACAATACATCGCGACATTAGGTGTCATGACTCTCATTGTGACACTGGCTCATTTATTATCAGTTAACTTTCACATGAATTTAGATTTGAATCGCATTCATCATATTCTTGAAATCCCCAACAATTTGGACATTGTTTGTTTTTTGTAGTCATAATCACTTTGTTTTTATTCCCAATGTCTTGGAAAAGACAGTTAATTGAAATCTTGAGACCATCTCAAGAAGTACTTGTTTTTAATTACAATGCAAATATGCGACAGGAATAAGGGCTAAAAAATGGACAAAAGTTCCTCATGCTTGGACAAGTCAATTATTCTGTCATTACGAGGATTCAGACGTTTACAGTCTGAAGACGTGGTAATCTCATTTTATTTACAGATTGCCACAGCAAATTAGCATTTGCTTCGCAATGACTTTAATGGTCTTTTTTAAACTGAAGTGGCGATTTAGAGGTCGCTTTTTTGAAGAATCTTGTAAAATAAGCCGAATCATTAAAACCTAAATCGTAAGCAATATGTTTAACAGAATCGTTTGTGTAGATAAGCTGACGCTGCGCCTCTAAAATAAGTCTACTTTTTATAAAATCGCTAGGAGTTTGCGAGCCTATTTTCTGAAAATGTTTTGTCAAAGATTTAGGAGAGACACCCAAACGATTGGCATACTCTGTTACAGAGTGTAGTGTTTTATAATTCTGCTCTACCAATGTGCTAAAATCTTTAAAGAGTTTGGTTTCGTTATCATCTTTTAAAATATGATGCTCTTTTTTTACTCGAACTGAATGAATAATGAATTGCTTTAAATACGCTTGAAGCATATCGTATTGAGCAGTGGCTTCATCCTGTTTAAACTCTTCTTGTAAGCTATCTAATATAAACTGAAGCTTTTGCGTGTCACTCTCACAAGGTTTTACAAATGGTGTTTCGTAAATATTATTAAAAAGTATACCATTACAAGCCACTTCTTTATCATGAGTTTGTATACAATAGAAATCTCGAGCAAAAGTCAATTTGTAGGCTTCCTTTATTTTCTCTGATTCAACAGAAAACACTTGTCCTGGAGATAAAAAGAATAGTACATTATCATCAAACGCATAGCATTCAAAATCTATATTGTATATACCTCTTCCTTCTTTAATCCAATAAATACTATAAGCATCCAATTGTTCAGGTTTGTTAAACACACAAGCCTTTTCAAATTGAACAACACTTAATGAAAAAATATCTTTGTAGGTATACGTTGAAATATCTTGAACAGCCATATTTGGTATTATGCTGTTGCTTTAGTCGTAAAATTTTTCAGATTTAACAAAATAAAGGTAAAAAAAGCTGGTAATACCCAACCTAAATTTTCATTAGCCAAAGGAATTGCATTTTTAATATTCGTAAGCCATTCTGCTTCTATTAAAAATCCTAAAAAATCTGGAATACTAAATATAAATGCGACTAAAACAACACCTCTAAAAACAAGTTTTGTAGCATATTTTTCAGGTATGATATTTAATAAAATAAGTACAATTGTTAAAGGATAGATAAACATTAAAACAGGTAATGCAACCACAATAATATAGTGCACATCAAATTGGCCAATTAAAACACCTAATAAACAGGAGACAAAAGCTGCAATAGTATATACCATTTGAGAATCCTTAAATAATCCCTTAAAAAAATCGGCAACACCAACAATCACTGCTACAGCAGTTGTAAAACAAGCTAAAGAAATAAGGACACTTAAAAACACATTTCCTACATTACCTAATGTTCTTATACTTAAGCCTGCTAATAATTCTGATCTAGTTATTGATGCATCAAATTCAGAATTATGTAAGGCCCCAACGGCAATCATTCCTGCATATATAATTAATAAGCCAGCTGCAGCAACTAATCCTGATTTGATTATGATACTTTTTCGTTCTTCAAATGTTGTGCTGCCTTCTAGGTTTAATGAAATAATTACCACACCTCCTATTAAAATACCACCAAGAGCATCATACGTTTGGTAACCTTCTAGCAGACCTGCTACTAATGGAGCCGTTTCTAAAACCGAAGGGTTCATAACTTCTGGAGCATTAAAAACTCCAATGCCAATAATCACTAATAGAATTATTACTATTAAAGGCGTTAAAAATTTACCGAGAATGCTTAAAATATTACCTCTATTCATTATAAAAACAAAAGCCACAGCAAAATAGATACTACTTGTTAATAAGGAACTGGTATCAAAAAAAGGCTCAATAGCCATCTCATGTGTTACTGCTGCAGTTCTCGGAATTGGCAATGTCACAGCAATAATATACACACACAGACAATATATTAAACTAAATAAAGGTGATACCTTTTTACCAAAATCCATCATGGTGCCTTGCAATTTAGCATGACCTAAAAGTGCCAATAATGGTATTATAGTAGCTGATATTATAAAACCGAGAGTTACTAACCACCAATCAGAACCCGAGTTAAAACCAAGTTGTGGTGGCAATATTAAATTCCCTGCTCCAAAAAAGCTGGCAAATATGGCGAATCCTATTATGATTATTGTTTTAGTTTTATTCATAGTATGCTTTTATCTTTGTCCAATATAATGCAAATATGATTTTAGTCCACAAAGGCATAAACATTTTTTATACAGATGAAGGTTCTGGTCATGCAATTGTTTTAATACATGGCTTTTTAGAAAACTCCTCAATGTGGAAAGATTTAACACCAAATATCTCAAAAAATAATCGTGTGGTGTGTATAGATCTTTTAGGTCATGGGCAAAGTGGTTGTCTGGGATATATTCATACAATGGAAGATTTAGCAGAAGTTATTGAAGCTGTACTAAAGCGTCTAAATATTGATTCAGTAACATTAATTGGGCATTCGTTAGGTGGATATGTTTCTCTGGCATACGCAGAAAAGTATATTAATAAAGTTAAAGGCCTGTGTTTAATGAATTCTACTGCAAGAGAAGATTCACCTGAACGCAAGCAAAATAGAGATCGCGCAATAAAAGCTGTAAAACAAAATTATAAAACGTTTGTTAGCATGGCTGTATCAAATTTGTTTGCTTTAGATAATCGTGAAAAACTATCTGCTGAAATAACTAAAGTAAAAGAAGAAGCACTAAAAACACCTTTACAAGGAATCATCGCAACGCTTGAAGGTATGAGGATTAGAAAAGACAGAACAGCTTTTTTTAAAGAAGCGTCATTTAAAAAATTGCTAATAATTGGCAAAAAGGATTCTGTTTTAAATTATGAATCCCTCATCGAGGATACTCGAAATACTGATATAGAAGTTATAGAATTTTCTGATGGGCATATGAGTCATATTGAAAATAAAGAAGAATTTACTTACAATATTTTACAATTCATCGAAAAAATATAGCTTTTTAGCAATTTATTTACACATTTCTTTATGTTTATAGACCCAAATCTATCTAAACATGAATACAACTACTAACCGAAAACCCGTTTCGAAGCTTATCTGCAACATTATTGGACACAACTATGAGGTTTCTAAAAAAGTAACGTCTCATGTAAAAGAGTATACATGTAAATGTTGTAAAAAACAATTAACTACAAATAGTAATGGAAAGCTAACCGAACTAACTCCAAAATTCAAAGAAATTAATTCTATTTTAGAGCGTATTCATTCTAGAAGAATGATTCGTTTGAAGGAAAAATCTTTCGCTTCACCGATTTATTAACAATTAAATCAGAAATGTTAATAAAAATATCTACTTTTAGAATTCCCACGAATACTAACTAATAGCAGATATTTTGAATCACATCCAATGTACTTTTTTTGGACATGAATACGAAGTTTCAAAAAAAGTTACCCAACACGTTAAAGAGTATCAATGTAAGCATTGTAAAAAAGAGTTTACCACAAATGCCAATGGTAATCTAATTCCTCTAACTCCAAAATTTAAAGAAATTAATTCGGTTTTAGAACGCATACATAACAAGAAAAAACAGCGTCTACAAACTATTTAGGCATTACTTTCGTTGTCATCAAACGAATTCCAACCTCTAGCTATTAGTGAAATTTTTTCTTCTGCTCTAGTTACTAAATGCATACCTGTACTTTCGTCTGTCATAAATCCAATAACGGTTAAGTTAGGGTTTCCTTTTATTTTAGGATAATCCTCTTGAGAAATTGTAAACAATAATTCGTAGTCCTCACCTCCACTTAAAGCAATTGTAGTACTATCTATATTAAATTCTTCACAAGTTGAAATAACTTGAGGATCTAACGGAATTTTATTTTCATATAAATCACAACCAACTTTACTTTGCTTGCATAAGTGAATTACTTCAGAGGATAAGCCATCACTAATATCAATCATAGAGGTTGGTTTAACTTCTAAATCCTTTAACAATTTCACGATATCTTTTCTTGCTTCTGGTTTTAATTGTCGTTCAACTATATAGGTATAAGGTTCTAAATCTGGTTGATTATTAGGGTTAACTTTGAAAACTTCTTTTTCTCTTTCCAAGATTTGAAGTCCCATATATGCTGCTCCTAAATCCCCAGAAACCACTAACAAATCATTTGGTTTTGCTCCTTTTCTATAAACAATATCTTCTTTATTAGCTTCTCCTAAAGCTGTTATAGAAATTATTAGCCCAGAAGTTGATGATGTAGTATCGCCTCCAATTAAATCAATATTATAGATTTTACATGCTAAAGCAATACCTTCATACACTTCTTCTAAAGCTTCTAACGGAAATCTATTAGATGCTGCAATAGAAACCGTAATTTGTCTCGCTTCTGCATTCATGGCATATACATCAGATAGATTTACGATTACTGATTTATAACCTAAATGTTTTAAAGGCATATAACTTAAATCAAAGTGTACACCTTCTACCAAAAAATCTGTAGTAACAACAACCTCTTTATTACCAAAATTTAAAACTGCCGCATCATCTCCAATTCCTTTTATTGTGGATTCATGAGTAATTTTAAAATGTTGAGTTAAGTGGTCTATTAGGTTAAACTCTCCCAGTTTACTTAATGGTGTTCTTAACTGATTTTTATCTTCTAACATGCTACAAAAATAAGACCTTTTTTACTGTTAGCCTATTGAAAAATTAAATTCAAAACCTCAATCAATAATTGATGAATATGTATTTCATCGAAAAAATAGACATTTAATCGTTGTTTAAGATATTTTTTATTAAAATTAAATCCCCAAACATAATTTCTAAATAAACTGTGAACTTAACCAAAAGCTTAAAATATTCATTTTCAGATTGTGATACGTCTTACAAGAATAAAAAGCAATCAAAGTCTATTATTATTGAATGTAACTGTTGTACTCCAGATTTAGAGAGTACCCTTAATGCCAGTTTAGATTCTCTTTCCGACGTACAACTTGAGATCAAAAAAACCTTAAGAGAATTGTTCTTATTAAATCACAGGCGTAACCGACAGAGAATTCTTTCCAAGCAACTATAACTAGTTTATACCTTTTTAATCATAGTAAAAGCCTATTACTGTATATGCTAATATAATGTTAGGTTATATTGAAAAGCTAGACTTATATCGTATATTTGCAGTCAATTTAGATTAAATCTATTTTAAAATTATGATTAAAGTTTCTGATACAGCTAAAAACAAGGTTGTTGAATTAATGAATGAAGACGGATTTGACTACAATACAGATTATATACGTGTTGGTGTTAAAAGTGGTGGTTGTTCTGGTTTATCGTACGATTTAAAGTTTGATAAATCGCAACTTGAAGGTGATAAAGTATTTGAAGATAATGGTGTAAAAATTATTGTCGACAAAAAAAGTTTCTTGTATTTAATAGGTACAACTCTAGAATATTCGGGTGGTTTAAACGGAACAGGTTTTGTTTTTAATAACCCAAATGCCAATAGAACTTGTGGTTGTGGCGAATCATTTTCTCTATAAATTTAAACGGTAATTATGTCAAAATATACTGAAGATGATCTGCGCGAAGAGCTAAAAACCAAAGAATACGAATATGGTTTTTACACAGATATAGAATCTGAAACATTCCCTGTTGGCTTAAATGAAGATATTGTTCGTGCCATCTCTAAAAAGAAAGAAGAGCCAGAATGGATGACTGAATGGCGTTTAGAAGCATTTAAAGTTTGGAAAGATATGATTGAACCTGAATGGCCAAATGTACATTATGAAAAGCCAGACTTTCAAGCCATTTCTTATTATTCAGCTCCAAACAGCAAGCCTAAATACGACAGTTTAGATGAAGTAGATCCAGAACTTTTAGCCACTTTCGAAAAATTAGGAATCTCGCTAGATGAGCAAAAAAAATTAGCTGGAGTCGCTATGGATGTTGTAGTTGATTCGGTTTCAGTTGCAACGACTTTCAAAAAAACATTAGCGGAACAAGGGATTATTTTTATGAGTATCTCTGAAGCTATTAAAGAGCATCCAGAACTTGTAAAAAAATATATTGGAACGGTTGTTCCTCAAAAGGACAATTTTTACGCAGCATTAAACTCTGCAGTATTTAGTGATGGTTCTTTCTGTTACATTCCAAAAGGTGTTCGTTGCCCAATGGAATTATCTACTTACTTTAGAATTAACCAAGCAGGAACTGGACAGTTTGAGAGAACGCTTGTAATTGCTGATGAAGGCAGTTATGTATCGTATCTTGAAGGTTGTACTGCGCCTAGCCGTGATGAAAACCAATTACATGCAGCAGTTGTAGAATTAATTGCATTAGATGATGCAGAGATAAAATATTCAACGGTTCAGAACTGGTATCCAGGAAATGCAGAAGGAAAAGGTGGTGTTTACAATTTTGTGACCAAACGAGGTTTGTGCGAAACCAATGCAAAAATTTCATGGACACAAGTTGAAACAGGCTCTGCTGTAACTTGGAAATATCCTTCTTGTGTGTTAAAAGGAAACAATTCTGTTGGTGAATTTTATTCTATCGCAGTAACTAACAATTACCAGCAAGCAGACACTGGAACTAAAATGATTCATTTAGGAAAAAACACTAAATCGACCATTATTTCTAAAGGTATTTCTGCTGGAAAATCTCAAAATAGTTATCGTGGTCTCGTTCAAATTAGTCCGAGAGCAGAAAACGCTCGTAACTTTTCTCAATGTGATAGCTTGTTAATGGGTAATGAATGTGGCGCGCACACATTCCCATACATTGAAGCGAAAAATAAAACAGCTCAAATAGAGCATGAAGCAACGACCAGTAAAATTGGTGAAGACCAAATTTTCTATTGTAACCAACGTGGTATTGATACTGAAAAAGCAATAGCATTAATCGTTAATGGTTTTAGTAAAGATGTCTTAAATAAGTTACCAATGGAATTTGCTGTTGAAGCTCAAAAACTATTAGAAATAAGTTTGGAAGGATCAGTAGGTTAGAAAACCTTTCCCATGAAAATGGTAATCTTTTGAATATAAGTTTAATTAAAAATGAGATTTCCGCTTTTGCGGAAAAGAATTATGAAAAAACTAATCATCTTATTATTAGTAACAACAATTTTTACAGCCTGTAAAAATGATGCTAAAACAGAACCTAAAACAGACGCTGTAACTTCTGATGATTCTGAAAAAACTGCAAAACAAAACGATGGTTTAACCTTATTAAAAGGGGATTTCATCTATTATGCTGATGCTGCAGTTTTGCAGACACATAAAGAAGTTTATGGTGTAATTATAGATGATAAAATGCATGAGTTAGAAGCGCAAGCAAAACAATATAAAAGCGACCCAACTGATATGGTTAAAGTAACTGTAAGAGGTTTGATATCTCCAAAACCTGAAGATGTAGAAGGTTGGCCTTATCGAGTTGCTATAAAAGAAATATTGAAGGTCGAAAAAATAAATTCTGAAGAAAACGACGTTATAAAATTAGGATCATAAATTACTATGTTAAAGATAGATAACTTACACGCAAGTGTTGAAGACAAAGCCATTTTAAGAGGCATCAATTTAGAAGTGAAAGCTGGAGAAGTACATGCTATAATGGGACCAAATGGTTCTGGTAAAAGCACATTAGCTTCAGTAATTGCTGGAAAAGAAGAATATGAAGTACAAGATGGTGAAATTATTCTTGAAGGCGAAAACATTGATGAACTAGCTGCAGAAGAACGCGCTCACAAGGGCATCTTTTTATCATTTCAATATCCTGTAGAAATCCCTGGAGTTAGTGTTACTAATTTCATGAAAACTGCCATTAATGAGACTCGTAAAGCGAGAGGATTAGAGGATATGCCAGCAAAGGACATGCTAAAAATGATTCGTGAAAAATCAGAGCTATTAGAAATAGATAGAAAGTTTTTATCACGTTCTTTGAATGAAGGGTTTTCGGGTGGAGAGAAAAAGCGTAATGAAATTTTTCAAATGGCTATGCTAGAGCCTAAACTCGCCATACTAGATGAAACAGATTCTGGATTAGATATCGATGCTTTACGTATTGTTGCTAATGGTGTAAACAAACTAAAAAGTAAGGATAATGCTGTTGTAGTTATTACACATTACCAACGTTTACTTGATTATATAGTTCCAGATTACGTACACGTTTTATATAATGGTCGTATTGTAAAATCAGGTACTAAAGAACTAGCTAAAGAGCTAGAAGAAAAAGGTTACGATTGGATTAAAGAAGAAGTGAACGCTTAATTAGTTTTTAGTTTCTGGTTTAATGTTTACAGTTAATGGCAACAATAAAACGATTTGAAGATTTAGAAATTTGGCAAGAAGCTCGAGAATTATCAAAAAGTATTCTTGATATTTCTAAAAATTCAAAATTGAACCAAGACTATAAGTTACGAGATCAAATAAAAGCTTCCTCTGGATCGGTTATGGATAATATTTCAGAAGGGTTTGAAAGAGATGGAAATTTAGAATTCAGACAATTCTTATCAATAGCTAAAGGATCAGCAGGAGAAACCAGATCGCAACTTTATAGAGTTTTCGATTCTGAATATATCTCGAAAGAGCAACTAGAAAATTTAACAAATAAATACGAACAATTGAGTAAGAGAATTTCTGCTTTTATTTCGTATTTAAATAAAAAAGATTTTAAAGGGAATAAGTTCAAATAACTTGAAACCTAAAATCACTAAACTTGAAACATTTCAAGAAATGGAATTAAAAGATAAACTAGCATCCTCATTTTTAGCTTTCGAAAATCAAATTGATATCGATAGCTATGTTCATGATATACGAAGCGAAGCTTTTAAAACTTTTGAGGACAAAGGGTTTCCTTCAAAAAAAGAGGAAGCCTGGAAATATACCTCTCTAAATAGTATTTTAAAAGAAGATTATAGTGTATTCCCTAAACAGGAAAATGCACTCACATATCCTGATGTAAAAAAGTATTTTATTCACGAAATCGATTCGTATAAAATTGTGTTTATTGATGGAAAATATTCATCTCACTTATCGCAAACAACACATGAAGGTATTGATGTATGCCTGATGTCTTCAGCTTTAAACAAGCCTAAATATCGCTTAATTATTGAAAACTATTTTAATAAGGCAGCAACAAACGATAGCTTACCGTCTTTAAACACGGCTTTTTCAAATGAAGGTGCTTATATTCACATTCCGAAAAATAAATTGGTAGAAAAACCAATACAAATAATCCATTTTTCAACAGGAAGCGAAGCAGCACAATTACTGCAGCCGCGTAACTTAATAGTTGTAGACGAAAACTCTCATGTACAGATTATAGAGCGTCACCAAAGTTTAACTGATAATCCAGTTTTAACGAATTCGGTTACTGAAATTTTTGGGAGAAAACGTGCTATTGTAGATTACTATAAAATACAGAACGATAACCTTAATGCGTCTTTAATAGACAATACCTTTATAGACCAAAAACAAAACAGTCACATATCTGTTCATACCTTTAGTTTTGGCGGAAAATTAACACGTAATAATTTAAACTTTTACCAAAACGGCGAACGTATAGATTCTACATTAAAAGGTATTACCATTATTGGGGATAAACAACATGTAGATCATAGTACATTAGTGCATCATATAGAACCAAATTGTGAAAGCCATCAAGACTATAAAGGTATTTTTGGAGACAAGGCCACAGGTGTTTTTAATGGTAAAGTAGTGGTTGAAAAAGAAGCTCAAAGAACAAATGCTTTTCAAGCCAACAACAATATTTTACTCAACGATAAAGCCACTATTAATACCAAACCTCAACTAGAAATTTTTGCTGACGATGTAAAATGTTCTCATGGTTGTACGATTGGCCAATTAGATGAAAGTGCTATGTTTTATTTACGTTCTCGCGGTATTCCAGAAAAAGAAGCCAAAGCATTATTGATGTATGCCTTTGCTAACAATGTTTTAGAGAGTGTGAAAATACCTGAAATAAAACAACGCATTAACAAAATTATAGCTAATAAGTTAGGTGTAAATATTGGATTTGATTTGTAAAATATAAGAATCAATTTACAAAAAGCCTCTGAAATTTCAGAGGCTTTTTTATTTAATAGTTGTATTAATCTCACTCAACATGGCATTATAATCAAGCTCTTGCAAGCCTAAACGTACCACGACCAAATCTTTAGATGGAAACATATAGACACGTTGCCCTTGAAAGCCATTAAATGAAAATACATTTTTAGGCACATCTGGTAAAAAACTTCCAGCATTCAACCAAATTTGCGCACCATAACGTCCATTACTACTATTGGTTGGTTGCACAGCGTAATCAGCCCAAGAGGCATCAAAAATTTGCTCTCCATTCCAGTTCCCTTTATGTAAATACAACAATCCAAACTTTGCCCAATCTCTAGCTGTTGCCCAACCATAACTAGAACCTACATAATTACCATCATAATCGGTTTCTATTGTCATAGAATACATCCCAATTTTATCTATTAGATTACTATACCAAAAATCTAAATAGTCTTGATGTGCTTTAAACTGTTGTCTTAAAATTCCAGATAGTAAATTGGTGGTTCCAGAAGAGTAGTTCCAACTTTCATTAGGTTGTCCTGCTAGTGGTTTGTTTTGTTGTGTTTTGGTCATATCAGACTCTAAAAACAACATTTTTGTTACATCGCTGATGGTGGCATAATTTTCTTCCCATTCTAAACCAGAGTTCATCTGTAGTAAATTATGCAATGTAATATGTTTGCGAGCATCGTTTTGCCAAGACTCAATTGGAGCAGGATCGTTTATATTCAATTTTCCTTGAGATTGTAACACACCAAATAAGGTTCCTGTAATACTTTTTGTCATAGACCAACCTAGCAGTTTGGAGTTTTTATTAAAACCTTCTGCATAAGTTTCAGCAATAATTTGATCTTTATAAATTACTAATAAGGCTCGTGTTTTTGTGTCAGCTTCAGAATATTTAGCTACTACAACGTTTAACTTATTATAATCTACATTACTAAAAATGGTATCTTTTTGAGGTAAGTTTCCATAAGGATAAGGCAACGTATCAACTCGCTTTACACGATTAGGTTTTGTGTTTACAGGTTTATAATCTATGCCTTCAGGAACTAATACACAACCCAAACCATCACGATAAATAGCCTCACGCTCTTTCATTCCAAATAAAGTTGCCGAAGTAGATTTGTTTTTAGTATCAATAAAATCATCTGCTAAACTAACAGGAGAAAAATTATTGTCTGTTATATCTGTTGTCTCAAAATCACGACCAGCCAAAAATACAGACGAAGCCATGCTTTTTGCCGAATAGCCTGTCATAATATTCAACTTTGGGTAATTTAAATATAGTGTTACGACTAACACTGCTAACAGAATTAGTAAAAACCATTTTAGCTTTTTCATATTTATGCTCGCGAAGGTGAGTACCTTATTAATTAAACTTAATTTTTAAAGTAACCCAAAGATACCTAAAATCATGATAAAGAAATGTTAGCAAACTTCTAATTACCATAGAGTATTAGTATCTTTGTATATGGAATTAAAAACCATGATAAACGTAACAAAAATAAGACAGGATTTTCCCATTTTACAACGTACTGTAAACGGAAAACCGCTCGTGTATTTTGATAATGCTGCAACATCCCAAACACCAAAAATTGTGATCGACAGTATTGTAGATTATTATACAAACTATAATGCTAATATTCATAGAGGTGTTCATGCTTTAAGTCAAGAAGCTACAGATGCTTATGAAGAAGCACGTATTAAAATTCAAAAACATTTTAATGCCAAACATAGTCACGAGATTATCTATACTTCCGGAACCACTCATTCCATTAATATTGTTGCTAATGGCTTCGCGGCTTTATTAAAACAAGGTGATGAGATTATTGTTTCTGCTTTAGAACATCATAGCAATATTGTGCCTTGGCAAATGCTTTGTGAAAAAACAGGAGCAATTTTAAAGGTGATTCCTATGAATGAGGAAGGTGAGCTAATCATGTCCGAATATGATAAATTACTCACTGCGAATACCAAGCTCGTTTTTGTGAATCATATCTCTAATGCATTAGGTACAATTAATCCTGTAAAATATATTATTGATGAAGCACATAAAGTTGGAGCTGCTGTTTTAATTGATGGTGCTCAAGCTTGTCCGCATGTTAAGCCAAACGTACAAGAACTAGACGTAGATTTTTATGTGGCTTCTGCTCATAAAATCTGTGGTCCAACTGGAGTTGGTATGCTTTACGGAAAGGAAAAATGGCTCAATAGGTTACCACCTTATCAAGGAGGAGGAGAAATGATTGCTGAAGTGTCATTTGAAAAAACCACATATGCCGATTTACCTCATAAGTTTGAAGCAGGAACACCACATGTTTCTGGAGGCATTGCTTTTGGAGTGGCTTTAGATTATATGAATTCTATTGGGTTTAATGAAATTGCTGCTTACGAAAATGAATTATTAGAGTATGCGACAGACAAACTCCTAGAAATTGATGGACTTAAAATTTATGGTACTTCTAAAAGCAAAACTTCTGTAATCTCATTTAATCTTGAAGGGATTCATCCTTATGATGTTGGAACAATACTGGATAAATTAGGAATTGCTGTTAGAACAGGTCATCATTGTGCCCAACCAATCATGAGTTTTTACAAAATTCCAGGAACTATAAGAGCGTCGTTTTCATTTTATAATACAAAAGAAGAAATTGATGCTTTAGTAGAAGGTGTCAAGAAAGCTAAAATGATGTTGTCATAAAAATAAGAACAGGAACGATTCTTGTTGTATTTTTGTAAAAAAACAAACTTAATGAGTATACAAGATATTCAAGAAGAAATAATTGATGAATTCTCAATGTTTGATGATTGGGAAGAGCGTTATCAATATATGATTGATTTAGGAAAAGACCTCCCTTTAATCGCTGAACAATATAAAACAGATGCAAATATTATAAAAGGATGCCAAAGTAAGGTTTGGGTACATGCAGAAATGAATGATGATACAATAGCTTTTACAGCTGATAGCGATGCTATTATTACCAAAGGAATTATTGCCATTTTAATTCGCGTATTTTCAAATCAACATCCTGCAGCTATAATTGAAGCTGACACTAATTTTATTGACCAGATAGGATTGAAGGAACATTTATCTCCAACTCGAGCCAATGGTTTAGTAAGTATGGTAAAACAATTAAAAATGTATGCAATAGCATACCAAACACAATTAAAATAATGAGCGAAATAGATATAGATGTAAATGCCCTAGGAGAAAAAATTGTTCGTGTTTTAAAAACAATTTACGACCCAGAAATTCCAGTAGACATATATGAGCTAGGTCTTATTTATGATGTATTTATAAATGAAGATTACGAAGCTAAAATATTAATGACGTTAACAACACCTAACTGTCCTGTTGCGGAAACATTAC
Source organism: Flavobacteriaceae bacterium NBU2973 (assembly GCA_026162565.1). Lineage (GTDB taxonomy): Bacteria > Bacteroidota > Bacteroidia > Flavobacteriales > Flavobacteriaceae > JAOEIQ01. The sequence goes on along the minus strand of JAOEIQ010000001.1, from coordinate 474,243 downwards.
CTGTTGAAGTAGAAGAAAAAGTAAAATCTCTTAATGAATTAAAAGATGCTGAAGTAGAAATTACTTTCGATCCGCCTTGGAGTCAGGATTTAATGAGTGAAGAGGCAAAGTTAGAATTAGGAATGCTTTAATACCAAACGAAAATGACTAACCCAGGAATTGATGCTATATCATTTTACGTCCCACAATTATATGTTTCTATAGAAGACCTTGCAATTGCTAGAGACATCGCTTATGAGAAATTAAATAAAGGTTTAGGCCTCAATAAAATGGCCATTCTAGATATAGATGAAGACGCATCAACGTTAGCTGCTAATGCTATTTTAAAACTTATATCTGACTTTGATGTCAATCCGAATGATATTGGTAGAATTTACATGGGGACAGAAAGTGCAGTTGATGGCTCTAAACCTACAGCTACTTATGCAGTAGAAATTGTTGAAAATGCTCTAGCTAAACAATATGGTTCCCGTTCTTTTAAAAATTGTGATGTTGTAGATATGACTTTTGCTTGTGTAGGTGCTCTTGATGCCATGCATAATAGTATAGATTGGGTTAGAAGCGGTGAAAATAGACAAGCGATTGTTGTTGCTTCAGACGTATCAAAATACGAACTTAATTCAACTGGAGAATATACACAAGGTGCTGGAGCTGTTGCTGTGCTTATTAAAAATAATCCTTCAATTTTAGAGATAGATTCTTCTTGGGGAATAGGATTTAAAAGTGAAGGTGACTTTTTTAAACCAAGACGTCACTACTCAAAATTGGAATTAGTAAAATCAATTGTTGGTGATTTAAATAGTACACTCACTGATGATGAACTATTAAAATTAGCTCAAAACACTGATAATTCTTTTTGGTCGGACTCCAATAAGGTAGTGGAAGTATTTAAAGAAGAACCTGTTTTTGATGGGCAGTTTTCAAACCAATGTTATAGCGATCGAGTAACAGAAGCACTTCAACATTTTAAATCACAACAAGCAATTGATTTTGAAAAAGACTGGAATCATCTAATCTTTCATTTACCATATGCTTACCATGGCAGAAGAATCATATTTAATAATTGGTTGTCTTGGATTAAAGAAAATGGAAGCATATTACAATTAGAAGAAGAAATTGGTCCAACAGATTTTAATAACAAAGATTGGAGTAAAAAAGCTTACAAATCTAAAATGTATACAGATTTTGTATCTCGTAAAATTGCACCTGGAGAACTAGCGTCTTCTCAAATAGGGAATATGTATACTGCTTCAATTTTTATGGCTTTTTTAAGTTTATTATCAAACGCTTTCAATAGTAATACCGAATTAAATAATCATAAAATTGGTTTTATTGGCTATGGAAGTGGTTCTAAATCAAAAGTGTTTCAAGGCACCATTCAAAGTAGTTGGAAAACTAAATTACAATCTGTAAACTTATTTGAAACATTAGAACAGCGCCAAAAAATAAGTATTGACACTTATGAGGCTATTCACAATAGTCTACAAAAAGAAGCTGTCTCAAATAGTAAAACTGCCAGACTTTCGCATATAGAAAATGAAGCCACTAACATCGGATTAAGACGTTATACATTATAATAATGGCAGACGAAATTATAAATCGAGTAGCAAACAGTAAACTTGTAACCATTGATCTCGAGGATTTTTATCCTGAAGGTAAACGTGTATTGTTTGATTTAAAAGATTGGCTATTTCAAGAGCTTGTGCTTCGCGAAAAAGATTTTCGACAATTCGTTAGTGATCATGATTGGTCTCAATATCAAGATAACTATGTAGCAATTACTTGTAGTGTAGATGCTATAATTCCAGCTTGGGCATACATGCTTGTAACCATACATTTAGAGCCTTATGCAAAAAAAGTTGTTATTGGTTCTCTTGAAGAACTCGAAACTTTAGTATATCAAAATATTATCAGTAATCTTGACACTGAAGATTATAGAGATAAGCCTATAATTGTAAAAGGTTGCTCTAAAAAACCTGTACCTACAAGTGCTTACTCTATGCTTACGGCTCACTTAAAACCAGTTGCTAAATCAATCATGTTTGGAGAAGCCTGTTCCTTTGTTCCTCTATTTAAACGGAAATAATGTGACATATCTACCTAAAGAGTGTCGAACTAGGTAGATTTTTCTATGCATTTGAATTGGTATTCTTTTGTAAGAATTATCTATAAACTATATTTGCAAAATCTTAATTACGAATTAATTAAAACTAAAACAATGAATAAAAATTTACTTTTAACATTAGCTTTATTGCTAACTATATCTTTTGGTTTTTCTCAAACTAAAGAAGAATTAGAAGCACAAAAAGCAGAAAAACAAGCTGCTGCTGATGCTTTACAAGCTGAAGCAAATGCATTACAAGCTCAAATTGATGCACTTCCAGGATGGAGAGTAGGAGCTTTTGGTACAATTGGTGGAAGCATTTCTAACTTTAGTAACTGGTTTTCTCAAGGAACTCCAAACAACTCTTCTGGAAATATTGGAATAACAGTAAATGGTTTTGCTAATCAAATTCAAGAAAAATTCTTCTGGAGAAACTCTTTAACAGCAAATCTAAACTGGGTGAAATTAGATAATAAAGACACCGATTTAGACGACGATGATTTTAACCCAACAACTGATGTATTTAACATCTCTTCTTTATATGGAAGAAAGTTAAGTGAAAAATGGGCAATATCTGGATTAGCAGAATACAGAACTACATTATTAGATAACTTTAATGATCCTGGTTATTTAGATGTTGGTGTTGGTGCTACATGGACTCCAATTGATAATTTAATCGTTGTTATTCACCCTTTAAACTACAACTTTGTATTTGCTGATAACGATGCTATTTTCGATTCTTCTATGGGAGCGAAAATAGTTGCTGATTATACTAGAAGTATCGGAGCAATTAACTTCAAAACAAACTTATCAGCTTTTCAAAGCTACAAATCTAGTGACTTATCTAACTGGACATGGACCAATGGATTTAGCTATACATTATGGAAAATGATTGGTGTAGGTTTTGATTTTGGTTTACGTAGTAATAAACAAGAAGCTTTGAGCTATGCTTTAGGACAGTTTGATGCAACTAGTGGAGATCCTACTCCAACGTTTGACAATATAGATAACGATATACAATCGTATTGGGTTTTAGGACTAAGCTATAGTTTCTAAAAGCTAACATTATATAAAAAAAGCTGCCAAATGGCAGCTTTTTTTATGCATGATTTTCATCATAATCAGGATAGAGAAAATGATTATATGGGAATCTAGTTATATGAATTTGTCTTACCTCATCATATACACGCTTTTTAAAATCTTCTAGATTTTCTTTATTCAAAGCAGAAATAAAAATCGCATTATTACCAATTTTACCCATCCAAGTTTTTCTCCATTCGTCTAAAGAATAATGAGCTTTTGTTCTTTCAGTTTCTGTATCTTCTTCATCAAATTCTTCAGGTTCATAATTATCAATTTTATTAAAAACCATAATTGTAGGTGTATCTAAACTACTAATCTCACCTAAAATTTTATTTACCGATTCAATGTGCTCTTCAAAGTTAGGATGCGAAATATCAACAACATGCAATAGTAAATCTGCTTCACGAACCTCATCTAAGGTACTTTTAAACGATTCTACTAACTGGGTTGGAAGTTTTCTAATAAAACCTACTGTATCACTCATTAAAAAGGGTAAATTTTTAACAACCACCTTTCTAACGGTTGTATCTAGAGTTGCGAAAAGTTTATCTTCTGCAAATACATTACTCTTACTAATGACATTCATAAGAGTTGATTTGCCGACATTAGTATACCCTACTAAAGCAACACGAACCATTTTACCACGATTACCTCGTTGAGTCGCCATTTGCTTATCTATGGTTTTTATCTTCTCTTTTAACAATGCTATTTTATCTCGAACAATACGTCTATCTGTCTCTATTTCTGTTTCTCCAGGCCCACGCATTCCGATACCTCCTTTTTGTCTTTCAAGGTGTGTCCACATTCCTTTTAAACGAGGCAACAAGTATTGACATTGGGCTAGTTCAACTTGAGTTCTTGCATAACTCGTTTGAGCACGTTGAGCAAAAATATCGAGAATAAGATTGGTTCTATCTAACACTTTGCAATTAAGTATTTTGCTGATATTTCGCTCTTGAGCAGGAGATAATTCATCATCAAAAATAGCAGTCCCTATTTCATGTTCTTCAATAAAATCTTGAACATCTTGCATTTTACCAGAACCAATAAATGTTTTAGAATTAGGCATATCCATTTTTTGAATAAATCGTTTTACAACCTCTCCTCCAGCAGTGTAGGTTAAAAACTCTAACTCATCTAAATATTCTTTAGATTGTGTTTCGTCCTGATCTCTAGTAATTACACCTATTAAAACAGCTTTTTCAAGTGCTATATCTTTCTTCTCAATCATAAATAAAATAATCTCAATAGAGTAAAGGCAAAGGTACACATTTGATACATTATAATTTTCTTATTTTTAGAGAGTAAATTAAATACCCATACTTTGACTAATTCTGACACTAAATTATCGATTGCTTTTTATAATCTAGAAAACCTATTCGATATTATTGATGATGAAGATACACTTGACAATGATTTTTTACCCTCATCTGATAAAAAATGGACAGAAAAGCGTTATAAAAATAAACTCCGGAAATTAAGCTTTGCCATTTCTAACATTGGTCTTGAAGACATTGGGCAACCTCCTGCTATAATGGGTTTTGCAGAGGTTGAAAACAAACAGGTAATAGAAGATCTATTAAATGCTAAACATTTAAAGGAATTGCCTTATGATTATGTGCACTATGATTCTCCTGATGAAAGAGGTATTGATGTTGGACTTATATACGATGCAACAAAATTTTCTGTAACCACTTCAGAAGTATTTCCTGTAAACCTGTTTGATGATCAAGGAGAACGAGATTATACAAGAGATATCCTTTTAGTATCTGGAATACTAGAAAACAATTCCATACACATACTTGTTAATCATTGGCCTTCTCGAAGAAATGGTGCAGAAGAAACCGAATACAAACGCTTAACCGCATCAAAAAAAGTGGAAGAGATTATTGACAATTTAAAACGTAAAGAAGATAATCCTAGAATAGTCGTTATGGGAGACTTTAATGATGGACCTTTAAACAATAGCATTAAAAATTTAGTTAATAATCAAGATCTTTACAATCCAATGGCTACCTTAAAATCTAGAGATAGAGGAAGTCTTAACCATAAACTAGAATGGAACTTATTTGACCAAATACTTTTCTCTACTAATTTTTTTGAAACAGACGGTTTAAGTTATAAAGAGGCTAATATTTTTGATGCCGATTTTTTAAAACTCTTTAATGGGAAATACAAAGGCATACCTTTTAGAACGTATGTAGGAAAAAAGTATAAAGGAGGTTATAGCGATCACTTTCCAGTATATATAATTTTAGAAAACCCTAAATGAAAGTAACAAAATTTACACTTTGTTTTCTATTATTTTTTTCATTAAAAATTGATGCTCAACAAGACCCTCAATACACCCAATATATGTACAATTTTAATATTGTTAATCCTGCTTATGCAGGAATTGGTGAAACAATTGAAGTAGGGTTACTGTACAGAAGTCAATGGTCTGGTTTTGATGGTGCTCCAAAAACTATAACTGCTTCAGCTCACTCGAATTTAAATACTAAAACAGGTATTGGTGTTTCTTTAATTACTGAAGAAATTGGTCCAGTTAGAGAAACAAATCTATATACGGATTTCTCATATACTGTTAATTTATCCTCTGAATTAAAGCTCGCTTTTGGTATTAAAGCTGGACTAATATTTCATGATATAGGTCTCAACAATCTTTTTGTAATTGATGATGGCGATCCTTTTTTTAGTGAAAATGTAACTGAAACAACTCCAAATATTGGAACAGGAGTCTATTTATACAAACCCTATAAATACTATGTATCTCTTTCAATGCCTAATATTTTAGAAGCAACTCATTTAGATAGTAATGGAAATAAAATTGGATCTGAAATACAGCATATTTTTGCTGCATTTGGCTATGTTTTTGATTTGTCTGAAAATTTCAAACTAAAACCGCATACACTGATAAAGTTTGCATTTAATGCACCTGCATCTTTTGACTTGAATGCGAATCTATTTATGTATGATTTAGTGGAGGTTGGTCTTGGTTACCGATTAGAAGATTCTTTTACGGGAATGGTGAACTTTAATGTAACTCCAAAATTAAAAATAGGTTATGCTTACGATACCATTGTTTCTAATTTAAATACAGTTACTAATTCTTCCCACGAAGTGTTTTTGAGATTTACTATTAATAATTCTAAAAGGGTAATATCTCCGAGATATTTTTAGTTTACGGCTTGCAAAATTAGTATTCCTAATGCTATGCAGCCAAAAGGTAATAACCAGTAAATAATAATATTAGAACTTTTATTAGAAGCTACACCTTTCTTTTTTGCTTTTTTAACTGTTAGTTTTTTTCCAGCATACTGAATCCAGTTTTTAAAATAAATCCCAAAACTTGCAATACCAAAAAGAAACCATGCTTTATTAGAAGACATCGTGTCTACTCTCATTTGCTGAAAAAATTTTGAAAAAAATATACCTAAAAGAAACACAATAGATATCTGCAAAAAAGTAATATACAAGCTTGCTATTCTATTAGCTTTAGCTTTGTATTTACTTTTATAGTAATCAGAAAATTTAAAAAATAGTTTGTCAAACATGCGAATTATTATATAGAAAAGCCACATGATAACATGTGGCTTTCTTACTATTTATTATGAAACAAAAATTAGTTTGAAAAATCGATACTAATTTCATCCATTTCTAAAGTTCCATCAAAGGCAGAATCACCACTTCCTACATATTTAAAGGCAATGTGGATAGTTCCTTCAGCACATGATAAATCAACAATACCTGAATCTATCCATGCACCGAAAAAGTCATCATCTGTAACTAATGTAGCAGCTGGTAAAACTCCCCAAGTAGCACTTGTAATATTTGCTTCTGTACCATCCCAGTCGTTAGAGAATAATAATTCGTAATCACTACCATCATCAAAACTATTAGAGGTTTTAAAAACTAATGTTTCATTATCTTGAGTATCTAAATTTATAGCTGGAGTTATCAACCAAGCAATTGTACTAGCATCACCAGATTGGAAAGACCCTATTCTAGCTGAAATACCTAATGAAGCATTTGTTCCTCCAGAGGTATATGCTTCCCAAGATTGAGTACCTGCTTCTATAAAGTTAGTCCATCCATTTCCAGAAATTGGAGAAAATGGTGTTTGGTCTTCAAAGTCATCATCAAATAAATTCATATCACCTTGAGTAGCTGCTAAACCACAATCTATTTCAATAGGATCACAACGCTCTTCATTATCAAAATTTATATCTGTTGGCGTGTTTACCACGATATTAAATACTTCTCCAAAAAAGTCTTTAGATAAAATAGCATTCATAGACCCTCTTTGAGTTGGTAAAGCTAATCCACTAAAATCTGCAAAAGTACTCGTACTAAAAATTACTGAAGAGCTACTAGTACAACTCTCTAATATACGCTCACCATCAAACTCATCTAAATCACCTGCTGAAAATGTTTTTGGCGAATCTCCTAATACTTCATTTCTATTAAATTGTACATCTTGTAACTGTATAAATAAGTTAGTCTTATCATTAGATAACATATCTAAAGTTACAGGTAATGGTACGACCTCACCTTTAGTAGCTGAACGTTGAATAACATTTAACTCTTGGGTAAACGATATTTTATCTACACGGCTACCATCAAATCTACCTAAAGTTAATACGCCATTAGAAATCCCTACAGTTAATCCATCAAGATTAATGTATAGTTTTCTTCCTATTTCATATCTGGTAAACAAAGGATTTACATCTATAAGAAGTTTAATTCCCATTGTTGGGTTTTCTAACTTATCTTGTAAAATAATCTCTTCGAAAAAGTTTCCTCCAGCATCACTTGAAATCACATATGCTTCAAGAATATCTCCTGTTCCTTCATAGGTAAAAACTGTTACATCATCATCATAATCTAAAGGTTCTCCTTGATCTTGAGCTTGAGATAATTTTCCAGCAACTGCTTGAATGGTTGTTAATTCGTTTACATCGATATCTGGTTCTGTAATTGCTGCTTCAGGCACATCAAAATCATCATCTTGTATACAAGATGCAACTACTACTAATGTTAGCAATAGTATAAATAGGTTTGTAATTTTTATTGTTTTCATAGTTTTGAAATATTTATTTTGTTCTAACATGAGTATTAAAATCTTAAGTAAAGGTTTAGGTAATATGTAGTTCCGTTTCCATAGAAATAACGATTCCCGAAAATAGGACCGTTTTCGTTAGTTTGCTCTTCAAGCTGACTTCTATAATCAACACGTCTAGATTGTTCGAAACCTCCAGTTCTATATTCTTGATTAAACACATTATTAATGGTTGCAAAAAAGCCAACAAAATAATCGCCTATTTTCCATGACTTCCCTCCAATAACATTTACTAACATATAATCGTCAAATTGCTCTTGTTTTAAAAGCTCTTTGGCAACTTCAGGGTTTATATCGTTGATTTCGCCTCCTTCAATAACAAAAACATCCGTATTGTTTTGAAAGCCTTGCTCAAATTGTGCTTCTCCAATAAGATCTGGATCTGTTACAAAAGCCGAACTTCTTTTTAACGCACTTGGGTCTACATAAGCATTAGAAAAATGGTTTGCAGTAATACCAATATTCCAGAAATCTGGATCACGATACTCGAAACCTAATTGATAAGCACGTTCTGGTCCTCCAGCAACATGATAATTTTCTAAATTAGTTTTACCGTTACCAAATACAGCTCTCCCTGTACCAAAATCTTGACTGTAATAAGTTAAATCTGGATTATTAGCAAAAGTAAATTGACCAACTGAAGCAACTGCTTTTAATTTTATAGTAGGTGTTACTTGCGCTTCAACTCCTAACTCTGCTCCTATATTACGACGATCAATTCCTGAAACAACTTCTTGTACTAAACTACTGCCATTTCCTTCACTAAAAAAGAAACCAGTATCAATTCCATCTTCGAAATTAGTATAGTAACCTGTTAATCTAGCATTTACTATTGATGACCTAAAAATATAACTAGCATCTATACTAGAAATTACTTCACTCTCTACATCATTAATAATCATATTAGCTTGCCTTGCATTTGCAAAGGTATTTCTTATAGAAGGTGCTTTTGTCATGTGAGCAGCATTGAAATCAAATAAATGCTTACCAGAAAATTTATACGTTGCTCCAACTTTAACACCAAAGTTGTTAAAATCTACTTTGTCACTTTTTCCAAATGAGTTTCCAACAAAATAGCCGTTTTCATACAAACCATTACGTTGATAATCTGTTTTAGAGATGTTTCCAGCTAAATAAAAATCTACTTTATTGTATTTGAATTGTGCTTGAGCAAATCCGCTAACAACATTAGCGTCTATTTCGTAGTTGTATTTATATCTCTCGCCTTCTAATGCAATTCTATTAGGGTTTCTAACATCAGATTGAGCCGTTTCAACAATACCTGTTGCTTGAGCAGTATCATCATTAAAAAAGTCTACATCTAAATATCCTGTTCCTCCTAATAAATCTTTTACTTCAGCAAAGTTCTCACTTTTTAAGTTTCTATAATTTACAGAAGCATTAAATATAATATTATCTGCCAACTCTGTATTTAATATTACGTTTGCAGATAGTTGTTTATCATCTGTTCTGTCATCTTGTATAACATATACCGAGTTCCCAAAATTAGCATTTGCAGTGTAGAGATTTCCCCAATTAAATTGTCCATTATTTACAAACTCTTGCTGGGCTAAAAATGCTTGTTCATAATCAAAAGCCGTTGGGTTATCGTCTTGTAAAAAGAAACTTGGTAAGTTTTGATAGTATGTTGGATCTGTATTACGAGCTCCACCTATAAATGTGTCTTGCCCCTGAAAAGTCTCTAAACGAGTCCCTCCATTATCAATACGTGTATTACCTATTTTACCAAATTGGTAAGCAATATTTGTGTTTAATTGTGTTTTTTCTGAGATATTCCAATAGTGATTTAACATCAATATTGGTTCTTCAATATCACGAGTTCTAGAGTTTCTAATTTCGCCATCTTGTTCTCCCCAAAAAGGATTGTACTGTCTGCCTTTTAATCTAAACACTTCTTCAGTTATAGCAGTAGAGCGACCTCTTCTGTTTTGTGCATAAATCGATGTAAAGTTAATACTATGTTGGTCGTTAATTTTCTTTTCGATCGATGCAAAAAAGGAGTTTGAATCATACAGTGTTCCATCCACATAACCTTCGTTACCAAAGCGTCTTGAAGCTAAAATACTGTAAGCCCAACCACTTTCTGTTAAACCAGAACTATAACTAGCCATTAAACGTCCTCTATAACTTCTATTCGCTGATGCAAAAGATACACGCCCACCTTCGCGGTATTTAGAGGCTCTCATTACAATGTTATTTGTTCCTGCTAAATCTCCAAAATTATACTCATTTGGTGCAATTCCTCTAGAAAATTCCTGATTACGTTGTACATCATTTAATCCTCCCCAGTTTGCCCATTGTGGTCGTCCGTTAGATTGTTTGTTCATCTCAATACCATTAATAAGAACTTTACCATTGGCATTATCTAAACCTCTTGGTCTGAAAAATGTTGCACTAAAATCAAACGCAGCTGCATTTAAAAACACATCTCTAGAGGATTGTAGTAATCCTGAAACATTGTCTGTAAACCCATCATCTTCTCCATTTAAATCATCATCAGATAACGAAATAATGTAATCTTGCGATTTAGCACTCAAATCATATTCTAAAAACATTTCTATATCAAGAGTTTCTCCTTCGTTAACAACAACAGGATACCTCTCAACCGTAAACCCTTCTTTAGAAATACGCAAATACTGCTCTCCAAATGGAACGGTTTGAGAAAATTGAAACATTCCACTTGCATTTGTGGTAGTAGAAATGTCTGTTCCCTCAAAGTTAACAGTAACGTCTGGAATAGGCTCAAAATTCCCTTTTAATTTTACAGAACCTTTTACAATTGTCTGTGCATTAAGTGAGAAAATAGAAACCATTCCGAATAAAAAAATAATAAAACCTCTTTTCATCTTCGATTTAATAGTTAATAGTGTCTATATACTTTAAATAATTATTATTTAAGGCGTGCAAATTTACATTTTTTATATTTAATACCTACTTTTGGCGCAAGATTTGCGTACACTTTAATGTTAATATAACATTCATAACATGAAACACTTAAATAACTGGCTTTCTGCTCTTTTAATTTTTTCTTTCGTAGTTGTTAATGCTCAAGAAAAAAAGAAGTTTAAAATTCACACTGTTGCCTTCTACAATTTAGAAAATTTATTTGATACTATTAATGATCAAACCAAATTTGATGAGAGAAGTCCAATCATGGAAATTAAAAACAACCGTTCTGAAATTTATAAGAAAAAGGTTGAAAACATGGCAAGAGTCATTGCTGATATTGGATCTGAGGTATCTAGAAATACGCCTGCTTTGATTGGTATTTGCGAAATCGAAAATAAACAAGTGCTGTTTGATGTCGCAAACGATCCACAACTTATAAATAAAGATTATGGCATTGTTCACTACGAATCTCCGGACGTTAGAGGAATTGATGTGGCATTAATGTATCAAAAAGCATTGTTCACACCTATTAACACAAGTTCTCATACTATAAAAATTTATAATGATGAAACTAGAGAGCGAGTGCATACAAGAGATCAGCTTCTTGTTAGTGGCAAACTAGAAGGCGAAATGATACACCTTATTGTTAATCACTGGCCGTCAAGAAGTGGAGGAGAAGAACGAAGTAGACCAAAACGAATTGCTGCTGCTAAAGGCAATAAGCGTTTAATTGACTCTCTACAATCTATAGACCCTTATGCTAAAATATTTGTTATGGGTGATTTAAATGATAACCCAACTAACGAAAGTGTAAAAGGTGTTTTAAAAGCCGAACGCAATAGAAAAAAGGTTGGACTTAAGGGTATTTTCAACCCTTATGAAAATATGTTTAGAAAAAATGGTTTGGGGACAACTGCTTATAGAGATTCTTGGAGTTTGTTTGATCAAATTATGTTTACAAAACCACTTTTAGAAAAAGACTATTCTTCGTTGAGATATTATAAGTCAGGGATTTATAATAAAGCTTACTTAACCAATAAAAAAGGAAGATGGAAGGGTTATCCCTTAAGAAGTTTTGCTGATGGTGGATTTACAAACGGCTTTAGTGACCACTTCCCTGTTTATGTTTATCTTATTAAAGAAGTTGAATAAACTTATAAAACTTACTATAAAAAAGCGACTGCACTTCGAGAACCTCTGTGACCAGTCGCTTTTTATTATGAATTAAACCAAGTACTCCACGGAATTTTTGCTAGTACCAATACTAAAGCAATAGAATAAAATATAGCAATTGTTTTAAATTTTGAAGCAGATGTTAGTTTCTTTTTATGTTTAGAGTAACCAATGGTAATTAATGCAATTGCAATAAGCATAGTTAATGGATGCTCAACAATATTGGAGCGTAAAACAGCATTTTTCATTATAGCACCCATTCCCATTTCTTGAATTAATGATAGATAATCGGCAGCAAAGAACAAAACAATTGCTATTATTAGTTGAATATGAGATACTATTAGAGTAAACAGGCTAATTCTAAAGTCTTTAGCGTGATACTCCTTTTTTCCAAAAGACTTAACTAAAGCATTAAAAGTGGCCAATACTAAAATAAGAAGCACTAAATAGGCCCAATAAGAGTGTAAAGTTTTAAATGTATTATACATAGTGTAAAAGAGATTAGTTAGTAAAACAAATGTACTAATTATCTGATATAAAAAAACCGCTTCAAGATTGAAGCGGTTTAAATTTATTTAAAAAAAGAATGTGTTATAAAGAACCTTGAGTCACCCACTCGCCAGAGTTTTTAATCATAGCAAATTCTTCTGTTGAATTTCCTGGGGCCCAAGTAGCAATTGTAACTAGATATTTTTGACCTTCTTCAGCAGATGGATCAATATTGTCTAAAACAATATTTAAAGCTCTAATAACCATTAAATCATTCCAATTTGTAGATCCTGAAGGTTCCTCACCTGCATCGTCTCCTGTTCTATTGAAGTTTCCAAAATTATCAAGGTTTGCTGCCGCAGCTTCATAGCCTTCTTCAGTTAATAATGATGATGCTACCAACCCATAGTCTCCTCCATTTAATGTATATCTAATAGTATTATCTGGAACCCAAATACCATTTTCTAAACCAAACTGTAAAGAAGAAATAGTTGGAGACCAAACACCACTTTGGAAAGTGTATAAGTTTCCTTTAGTAACAGTACCTACTCCGCTTCCACCAAAGAATCTATAAATCACAAATAACTCATCACCTTCTTGTGCAAAAGGATAGTTTATACTTAAAAATTGTGGCAAATAATTTTCTGGTAATACAGATCCACTAAAGTTATTAAACTGACCTGGTTGTCCTGATCCGGTTCCCATAGAATCATAATCTGCAGTACTTAAGTAATATACTCCATCAACATCATCCCAAGAGCCATCAGAATATTTATAATAAGCGGATAATGTTTCTGTGTCACCAGAAAATCCAGTAGTTCTAATAGCAAAATCTTGAACTCTCCATCGCGGTGAGTCAGAATCTGTTGAACTATACTTTAATGCAACGTGAACAGTTTCACCATCAAAAGCTGTAAAATCTAAATCTTCAGATGTTGTCATGTTTCCAAATATAGTTTTATCAAAAGATACAGCTGTCCAAGTTGCTGACATAGGATCAGTACCAGTAGTATAATTTGTAGACACTAAAACATCAAATAACGTTTCATCTCCTAAAAAGTCAATTTCTTGGGTAATTTGGAAAGACAATCCTGTATCACTTGTTAAATCAACCTCCGGAGAAATAAGCCATTCTTCTGTTTGGTTAGCTCCTCCAGAAAAACCTGACCCTTCAGCGAAAGAAGATTGGTCTCTCCACCCTAAATTATCTGCAGCTCCTTCTAAACCGTCATCAAAAACTTCAACAAGCTCGAAGTCTCCAAAATTTGCTGGGAATGCTGCCTCATATACACTTGCAAGACCAACTTCTGGTTCTTGAGTAAATTGGTTATACCCTAATCTTACAACTTGACCTTCTGTAGGTGATATAAATTGATTGTCTAATACAGTCTCTAACGTAGATTCTACATCTTCTCCCATTAAAAATGCATTACTGTTACTAGTAGGATAATCACTTGAACCTAAATTGTAAACATCTGCATTTGTGAAAGCACTTACATCTTCTGGGTTTCCATCAATTAAGTTAAAGCTAACAGTCACTGAAGAACCATCTCCCCAAAATGGGTATTTGTTTGCTAAAAATGGTGGTAAAATTAATTTAGCATCATCTAGATCAGCGAAAGCTTCAAATGTTTCATAAAAGTCTGGTTCTTCATCATCTCCTTGATCTACTAAATCTGCATAATCATCAGACGTTAATGTAAACGCATCAAATCCAATAACTGAATTACCTTGGCTATCGATATCATTATTGATATCTTCTATAGGATTACATCCTGTAAAAACTAGACCTATTAAGGCTAATAAATAAACTATTCTTTTCATTGTTCTATTTTTTAAAATTTAAGTTTTGCTCCAACACTAAATGTTCTTCCAAAACCATAATATACTAATGCTGTTTGAAAATCTGATCCGCTTCCATCTAATGCATCAGCAATATATTCTGTATTAAATACATTATTCATTCTAGCGGTTAATGATGCATCAAATGGACCAAAGCTAAATCCATGAGTAATAGCTGTATCAAACACTCCATATGAAGGGACTTCCCATGGATCAGGTGCTCCTTCTGTCCCTCTATCACTAGGATCAAAATCTGCATATAAATTATCAAAATAATTATAATCTACTGTAAACCTTGTTTTTTGTCCGAACTTATAATTAGCTCCTAACGCTAAAGTAGTTTGAGCAGCATCTCCAACAGGTACATCTTCAATGAATAAATTTACAACATCTACTACTTCTTGCTCTTCGTTTAAGATATTAACATTTCTTACATCGTTTTCCCATCTCCAGTCTCCTAAAGAAGCCATACCTGTAATATCCAATTTATCTGTAGCTTTATAAACAAAATCTATTTCGATACCTTGGTGAATTGCATTTACACCTAATATGTTAGCAAAACCTGTTTCGTCAGCACTTAACTGAAATTGCTCTGTTTCTGTTCTATCTCTCCAAGCCGTTCTATATAAGTTAACATTAGCTGATAGTCTTTCTCCTCTAAATCCATATCCTAATTCAAAACTTAATATTTTTTGATTTTCGGCTTCTGAATTAATATCAACATTATTAAAGTTAGGGAATACAGCGTCAAAATCAGGAGCTCTTTCAAAATATCCAACATTTACAAATACATTATGATTATCTGTTAATCTATAGTTAGCTCCACCTTTAGCTCCAAAGGCAAAGAAATTATAACGATCTGTTTCTTGTAATGGATCGCCATCTAAATAATTAAAATAATCCTTACGCTTGTAAGAGGTATTAGCTGCATTTAAGGCAATAAATGTGTTAAATTTCTCATTAACATCATACTCTAATTGAGCAAATGCACCTAACCACCCAACTAAACCATCGTTATTATAGGCAATTTTATCACCTACTCTTGCTACTCCTGTTGGATTATTTACATTGTCCTCATTAATGATGAATTGTCCACCTAACAAGTCTGTAACTTCTCTAAAGTGTTTTCCTGTATAACTTCTCCAGTCTAATCCAGCTAAAAGCACCATGTCATCTGTTAAATCCGTTTTTAATGTAGATAATACACCATACCAATTATGGTCATTTCTAGATGCTCTTAATGCAGCATTAGATCCATTAGCACCATTAGCAATGTTTTCATCAACTATTCTATCAAAATCTAAAGGTCCAAATTCTCCTATTCTATAGCTTGGATCTGTAAACTTAAATCTTCCATCTGCATCATCACCTAAAGTTTCGGCATCACTTCCTAGAGTACCTCCTCCACCTCCAGTTCCAAAAGATACATAGGCTGCAGTAGAAATACTTGTTTTATCATTCAAATCCCAATAGTGGTTTAAAGAAATTTGTGGTTTATGATAAAAGTTATCCTCTATAGATGTTAATTGACCATTTTTGAAACCCCAATCTGAATTGTACTTAATTCCATCTTCGCTTCTTCTATAAGTTTCTATTAAGTGTCTATTTTGTCTTTGACCATGCCTTTGTTTTGCACCGAAAGCAGTAAATGATAATTTATGCTGATCGTTTATTTCTTTAGAAACATTAATAAAATAAGAAACGGCGTTAAAAGGTGTTCCAGCAACATACCCATCTCCATCAGTTTTAGCAGCTGAAATTGTAGCAGCAAAACCATTGTCTAATAAACCTGTTGAATAGGTTACTCCTAATTTTCTATAACCATCATTTCCTAAAGTTGTTAAAACATTTCCTCCTGCTTCAACATCAGTAGTTTTAGTTAATATATTTATTGTTCCTCCAACTGAAGGTACAGCAACTCTTGATGCTCCTAACCCTCTTTGCACTTGCATAGAGCTTGTTACATCTCCTAAACCAGCCCAGTTAGACCAAAACACTCGGCCATTTTCCATGTCGTTAACTGGAACTCCGTTAATCATAACTGCAACATTTTCAGAGGTAAATCCACGTAAGTTAATACGTCCATCTCCAAATCCTCCACCTGCTTTTGTAGCATATACACCAGGAGTAGATTTTAATACTTCTGGGAATTCTTGAGTTCCTAATTTTAATTCGATGTCAGCAGATCTTACAGTAGATACAGCAACTGGTGTTTTTCTATCAACTGCAACAGATGCAATTATCTGAACCTCCTGAAGTCCAAATTCACTAGCCTCTAGGACTATCTCTCCTAAATTAGTGTCTCCAGATACAGTAAATTCTTTAGTAATAAATCCTATATAAGATATAGAGATTATCGCGTCATTAGCATTAGTAGTAATGCTAAAATTCCCATCAAAGTCAGTAGAAACTCCATTGGAAGTACCCACTTCTACTACATTAACTCCAAGTAACGGAGAATTAGTTTCAGGATCAATAACTGTTCCTGTCACAGTAGATTGCGCAATAGCTACAGTTGTAAAAACCATAACTAAAAGCATAAATAAATTTTGAGTGATTTTCTTCATTTGAAATAAAAAATTGGTTGTTTTAATTTTTGGCAAAAATACTCATATAAAGAGTTTAAATATTAACTTAATGTTAACATTTTAGCTGTCGTGAATATAAGCGAAAAAGCCCTTGATTTTATCCTTTAAGTTGATAAGCTTTAAACAATATTATTAACAGAAGAATAGCTTATTCTTTGTAATATTTTAAAAGATTTGAAGTAGAAGCGTCATGATTATCAAAACTGTTAATTTCAAACTCTTTTAAAATTTTAGTCGCTAATTTCTTACCTAATTCAACACCAAATTGATCGTAACTGTAGATATTCCAAATAATGCCTTGCGCAAATATTTTATGTTCATACATAGCAATAAGTTTTCCTAAGCTTTCAGGAGTAAGTTTATTTATAAAAATAGTAGTAGTGGGCTTATTACCTTGAAAAACTTTAAAGGGTAATAACTTATTAATTATTTCTGAAGATACGTTTTGTTTATTAAGTTCACGAAGAACCTCATCTTCAGTTTTACCATTCATTAAAGCTTCGGTTTGAGCAATGAAGTTTGATATTAATTTATCTTGATGCTCTTTGTTTCCATGTAATGACTCTTTAAAACCAATAAAATCGGCAGGAATTAATTTAGTCCCTTGGTGTATTAATTGAAAAAAAGCATGTTGTGAATTAGTCCCTGGCTCTCCCCAAATTAGGGTTCCTGTTTGATAGTCTATGTTATTACCATTTCTATCGACACTCTTACCATTACTTTCCATAATACCTTGTTGCAGGTATGTAGCAAATTGATTTAAGTATTGAGAATAAGCAATTACAGCTTCACTTTCAGCATTAAAAAAGTTATTGTACCAAATACTAATTACTGCTAATATTACTGGAATATTTTTATTGAAAGACTCGTTTTTAAAATGCGTATCCATTTTATGAGCACCCTCTAATAAACTCTCAAAGTTTTTATAACCAATAGACAAGCTAATTGTTAAGCCAACTGCACTCCAAAGTGAAAAACGTCCACCAACCCAATTCCACATCGGGAAGATGTTGTTTTCATCTATTCCGAAATTTTTAACTGCTTCAATATTAGTGGAAACAGCAACAAAATGTTTTGCTATTGCAGATTGATCTGCAGTTTTTAAAAACCACCCTCTAATAGTGTTGGCATTAGATAATGTTTCTTGAGTGGTAAATGTTTTTGAAACGATGACAAATAGTGTAGTTTCAGGATCTAGTTTTTTTATAATTTCATTAACATGATCTCCATCTACATTACTAACAAAATAAGTATCCAAATGATTTTTATAAAATTGCAAAGAGTCTACAACCATTGCTGGTCCTAGATCAGAGCCACCAATACCAATATTAACTATTGTTTTAAAGGATTTACCTGTATATCCTTTTCGATCGCCATTTACAACCTGATCTGAAAATGCTTTTATTTTACTTTTTACAGAAGAAATTTCAGGTATTACATTTTTACCATCTACAAAAACTTCGCTACTTTCATTAGCTCTTAAAGCAGTATGTAAAACTGCTCTACCTTCTGTTTGATTTATAATTTCCCCTGAAAATTGACTCTCAATAGCTTCTTTTAACTTAACCTCTTCAGCTAACTCTAAAAGCAAATCTAAAGTTGTTTTTGTTAGTCTATTCTTTGAATAATCTACATAAAAATCTTCCCATTTAATAGTAAAATCATTTGCCCTGTTACTGTCTTCAGCGAACAAACTTTTTAAATGACTGTTTTTTATTTTAGAATAATGCTCTTGAAGTTTTTCCCAACTTTCTGTAGTTGTTGGATTAATTGAAGGTAATGCCATTAAAATATTATAGTATTAGAGTATCGCTACTTGTTTTTATTTCTGGTAATTCTAAAACACTTTCATCAAATTCTATTGCATCTAATTGAACTTTTAAAGGCTTTATGAATTCAAGAAATTTTGCTTTTAAACTATCTGAAATAGCCTTGGCCTCTGGTAGTTTTTGCTTAAAGGGATCGACTTGTTTTCCATTTTTCCAAAAACGATAGCACACATGAGGTCCACCAGTATTTCCAGTCATTCCAACATAACCAATAACATCTCCTTGTTTAACAAAATCCCCAACTTTTACAGCTCTCTTACTCATGTGTAAATACTGTGTGCTGTAGGTAGCATTATGTCTTATTTTTACATACTTACCATTACCTCCTCTTCGTGTAGATTCTGTAACAGTACCATTTGCGGTTGCCATTATTGGTGTCCCTACTTTGGCTGCAAAATCAGTTCCTTTATGAGGTCTTTTTTTGTAGCCATAATAAGCAATTCTCCTATTTAAATTATATCGAGACGACACGCGGCTAAACTTAACTGGAGCTTTTAAAAATGCTCGCCGTAAGTTTTTAGCATCTTCATTAAAATAATCAATAATTCCTTTTACAGAATCTGTTTCAAACTCGAAAGCATAAAATGGCTCGCCATTATGTTCAAAATAAGCTGCTTTTATATTATGAACTCCAGCATAAACCGAATCGTCAATATATTTATCTGTATAAATTACTTTAAAGCGATCGCCTCGCTGTAAACGTCTAAAGTCTATAGTCCAAGCATAAATATCATCAGCCATTTTGTAAGCTAATCTTGGGCTTAAGCCTTGTTCTTCAAGAGTAAGAGAAATGTTATTAGTAATGATTCCTGAAGCTTCTTTTTCAACATAAGTAATGGGTTTTCGATCTTTATAAGCTGTAATAGAATCTGCAAAATTTATAACCACATATTCTGTTTTGTTAGGTTGATAAATAAAATGTTGTGGTTTTTCGATAGTGTCCTCTTTAATACATAGTAATGTGTAGGGCTTCCCTACTTGAAGCTTTCTAATATCAAACGTGTCTTTTGTTTCTTTAGCAATTTCAAAAATTTTAGAATAGTCAATATGATTGCGTTGTAATATTTCGCCAAAACTATCGCCTTTACGAATAGTATCTCGTTTTACGATAAAATTATTTAAATTAAAGCCAAACTCTATTGGTTCTGGTTCTGGCTCAAAAATGGTTTCTTCCTCTTCTAGTATTGGTTGCTCTTTTTTACATGAACAAAGCCCTAATATAAAACAGAATAGTACAACACTAGTGATTTTATAATTTGTTTTAAACATCATTTCCCCAATTATCTTTTTCTTCTTGGCTCCAAAGTTCAGGAAAAAATATTCTTTTTTGGTATTTTGGATGCATATATTTTTGCCAATCACTTCCTCCAGTTGCTTCTCCATCTCCGTCTTTTCCAAGGATATAGTGAACTGCTGCATTGTAGTGCGCCATAACCCAGGTAACATTTACAGTATAATCGTAATGTCTCATGGCTTTTATTAAATCAGAGTCATTTTGGTCTTCAGTAGGTAATTCTTTAAAGCGAGACCATAGATTTTTAGTGTTATAAATCTTCATGAAGGTTATAAATTCTTCCTTATAGCGTTTTTCAAAATTGGTTAACAGAGACGATTTTTTACCCGTTTTGTAGTCTTTACCAGCAGCTTGCCAATACAGATGTTCTAGAGCATGCTCAAAAGGCGTATTTCTATCTATTGTTGCTCTAAACCTTAAATCAATTAGATTTATTAATTCTGTTGATGCAAACTCTATTAGTCTATATTGTGCGCTTTGAAAACCACTTGCAGGCGTTAATGTATGCCTGAATTTATTGTACTGTTCTGGATCCATACCTTGACGCATAATATTAAACGATGTGGTAAGCATATTGAAATAACGACTTATGCGCATGAGTTTACTTTCAAAAAAACTAACATCTAAATCTTCTTTTTTTGCTACTTGAGAGATTTCATGTAAAATCATTTTAAATAATAACTCATTAATCTGATGATAGGCAATAAACACCATTTCATCTGGAAAGTCAGTACGCTGGATTTGAAGACTTAAAAGTGCATCAGTATTAATATAATCCCAATAAGTAATAGACTTACCATAAAGAAGACCTTCAAGATAGTTTTCGGTATCCTCACTTTGAGCATCATATTTAGCTTGTAATTTTTTTAAAAGGTCACTGTAATTAGGTTGGTCAGTCATAAGATTAATCAAATATCATTTCGAAAGGATGCTTTAATCCCTTATATTTCTCTAGATCTGCTCGCAAGGATCCAACTGCAAGGTCTGCTTTAATTTTTAAAGGTATTTTGTTTTTGTCTGCACTTACCCACAATGTTAAACTTTCTGACTCTTTAAACACACGACCAGCCAATACATAAGGCCTAAATTTAAGTGTATTAACCTTAATTCTTGTGCCATTAACTGTTGTATTTATGGTTTCTCTTCCTAAAAATTTTAATTTAAAAGGAAAGTTCTCTTCATCAAAAAACATATTAAGCGTTACATAGTCTCCTACTTTAATAGTGGATGTATCATAATTGTTACGCAAGTAGTAAAAAGCTGATACTAAATCTTGAATATTTTCTTCAGTAGAAATAGTTGATTTCTTTTTTCGTTTTTTATCATTTACATAAGCCTTATTAGCTTGATGATCAAACTCAATTTCAACATCTTTTGTGTGTCCACCTTCATTAATATCTCTTATAAATTTATAGGGTAACCCAGAGGTTTTATCAAAGTAACTTTCATATCTGTCCTTTACTTTAAAAAACCATTTAATTGCTCCAGTAGTTTTTCCTTTACCTACAACATGATAAACAGGTTTTCCTTTGTAAGTTGTCTCATTGACTTGTAAAGTTGCTTCTCCAGCTTTTAAAAAACCACTATAACTCATTTTAAATTCAAACCATTCTCCTTCTTTAAAAGCGGAATCTTTTTGGGCAAAAGACATGCTTGTAAAAACAAAAATGACAAGTATAAGTAGGACTTTTTTCATAATTTTAAGCAATTGTAAATAGTTGATTTATACTACTATTTCTATGTTTATAATGTAGAATTACAATTACTATTCCAAAAATATTAAAACATAAAACTCTGCCAAAAAAATAAGACAGAGTTTTACATAATGTATTGTTAAATTTTTACTATAAAGTTCCTCTTTTTGCTTGTTCTCGCTCTATAGATTCAAACAACGCTTTAAAATTACCTGCTCCAAAACCACGTGCTCCCATTCTTTGAATGATTTCAAAAAATAAGGTCGGTCGGTCTTCTACAGGCTTTGTAAAAATTTGTAATAAATATCCTTCTTCGTCAGCATCAATCATAATACCTAAAGTTTTTAGCTTTTCGATATCTTCTCTCAATTCATGATCAAACTCTTGTAAACGACCCGGAACAGCTTTGTAATATTCTTCAGGAGGAGTTGATAAAAACTCAACTCCGTTAGCACGTAATTGAGATACTGTTTTTAATATATCATCTGTTGCAACTGCAATATGTTGTACACCTGCACCTTCGTAAAAATCAAGGTATTCTTCTATTTGAGAACGTTTTTTACCTTTTGCTGGTTCGTTTATTGGAAATTTAATTCTTCCATTTCCGTTAGACATAACCTTACTCATTAGTGCAGAATATTCTGTATGTATTTGCTTATCGTCAAATGATAGAAAGTTTTCAAATCCCATAACATCTTCATACCATTTTACCCAAACATTCATTTGGTTCCAGCCAACATTACCAACCATATGGTCAATATATTTTAATCCAGCAGTTGGAGGATTATAATCACTTTCCCATTTTACAAATCCAGGTAAAAAAGCTCCGTTATAGTTTTTACGTTCAACAAACATGTGAACAGTCTCACCATAAGTATAAATTCCTGCTCGTACGACTTCGCCATGCTCGTCTGTTTCAACGGTTGGCTCCATATACGATTTTGCACCTCTAGAAGTCGTTTCTTTGTATGCTTGCCTAGCATCGTCAACCCAAAGTGCTACTATTTTAACTCCGTCGCCATGTTTGACAATATGGTCGTTAATTGGTGATTTACTATTGAGAGGCGTGGTTAGCATCAACTTAATTTTATCTTGAGTTAATACATAGCTTACAGAATCTTTTGAGCCCGTTTCTAGACCACGATAAGCATGCGATTGAAACCCAAAGGCTGTTTTGTAAAAATGGGCTGCTTGTTTTGCGTTACCTACATAAAACTCTACATAATCTGTTCCTAATAGTGGTAAGAAGTCTTGCGCTCCTTCAAATATTTTTTCTAAACCGTAGTTTACTGATTTTATTTCTTTACTCATCTTTATATTTTATGGAGAATAGAGAATAGAGAAGAGAAATGAGATTTTATAACTTATTTTGAAAACTCATTGTCATTTTTTGAAACTCTACTATTTTTTCTTCAAGTGTTGTTAATTGCTCTTGTGTTATATTTTCTTTTAAATGCGATTATTAATTGTGTTTCAAGTTCAAATGATGAACCGAGAGAAATATCAATAAAGTGATAGAAAGATTTTTCTGTTCTAGATGAACCCTCTGCAATATTACTTAGGATTGAAACCGAACATCTACTAATTTGAGATATCAACCCAAACTTTTCTTCCTTTGGAAAAGCATCTGTAATTTTAAAAACCTCATCAACAATTTCTATTCCTATTTGCCAAATTTTAAGATTCTTATAATTATGCCTTTTCATTCTCTCTTATCTACTTTCTTGTTTCTCTTTTCTTAACTATTCTAGCCAAGATTTATAATAATCCTCATCTGCAATTTTCATTGCTTCTTCTGTAACTTTTAAAGGTTTAAAAGTATCGACCATTACTGCTAACTCTTCAGTTACAGTTTTACCAATACTACGTTCTGTAGCTCCTGGATGAGGTCCATGAGGTATTCCTGCTGGATGTAACGAGATATGACCTGCATCAATATCGTTTCTGCTCATAAAATCGCCATCTACATAATATAAAACCTCATCAGAATCTATATTACTATGATTATACGGTGCAGGAATGGAGTCTGGATGATAATCGTATAAACGAGGCACAAAACTACAGATTACAAAAGCATCTGTCTCAAAGGTTTGATGCACTGGAGGTGGTTGATGAATACGGCCTGTTATTGGCTCAAAATCATGAATTGAAAAGGCATAAGGATAGTTATAACCATCATAACCAACCACATCAAATGGATGCGAAGCATAAACCATTTCTATTATTTCATCTTGTTTTTTAACCTTGATTAAAAAATCTCCTTTTTCATTATGTGTCTCTAATTCATGAGGCTGACGTAAATCGCGTTCACAAAATGGAGCATGTTCTAATAATTGCCCAAACCAATTACGATATCTTTTTGGAGTATAAACTGGACGATACGATTCTACGATAAATAACCTATTATCCTCCGAATCAAAGTCAAGTTTATAAATTACTCCACGAGGAATCACTAAATAATCACCATATTTAAAATCAAGATTACCAAGATGAGTTCGCAGTTTTCCTGTTCCTCTATGAATAAAAATTACTTCGTCTGCATCTGTGTTTTTGTAGAAGTAATCGTTAGTAGATTGTTTTGGAGCCGATAAAATAATATTACAATCCGAATTTGTAAGCACAACTTTTCTGCTTTCTAAATAGTCAATTTCAGGTGGAACTTGAAAGCCGCGAAAACGATACGATTGAATATTATTGGCTTTAGCTATTTTGGGTGCTATTGAATATTGTTTTTTAATTTCTTTGACCATAGTTGGTCTGAACTGATGATAAGAGTTGGTTGACATTCCGTCAAAACCTATAGTTCCAAACAACTGCTCATAGTATAAACTACCATCTTCTTTACGAAATTGCGTGTGTCGTTTTGGTGGAATTTTTCCTAGTTTGTGATAAAAAGGCATATTTCATTTTTAATTGATTAAACTGTTTGCTAAATAAAGTGAGATTCTGAAAGACGTTTCGAGTACCTCAACGTCCGTTCAGAATGACAGCAAGTTGTTCATCATTCAGGATTTCTCTTAATAAGAAATTTTAAGTGTATTAATATGGCTTCCCAAATTGATTTCATCCTTACAAATATCGTAAAAAAATATGGATTTTAAATAGTTCGGTAACAGCAACTAACTAGCGGAATTAAAACCAAAATCCAACGTTAAAAAACCAGATACTTTGTTTTGTTTCTCCAGAAAATGTCCATCTTGCCTCAATAGGCCCTAAAAAAGTCTCGATACCATAACCTAAAGCATATCCAGTAAAATCTGGAGCAGTAAACCACTCTCCAGAATCAAATATATCGTTATCTATATTGGCGAAGTTTGCGTTAAAGAGTAAATGATTTTTTTTAAAAATTTCGTAATCAAAGTTTATATACGCTTTTACAAAACTATTGCTGTTTAACTCGAAAAAATCATAACCATAAAAAGGCACATAATTATTTATAAAATTATTTCCATAACCACCTAGAGAAAAATTCAAGGACTGCGTTGAGTCATCTCCAAGTTTGAAACCGCCTTGAGTACCTATTGTTGTTGAAATTTTATGAGTTAAGCCAAAAACATAGGCAAAATTACCTTTAGCAATTGAAAATTGAGAAAAGTTATTATTAAAATCTGAAGATCCGAAATATAAATGAAAATCTGTATCTACTAAAAACCCTCGTTTTGGATAATATTTATCTGTAAAGGAATCCAATTTTAACTGCCCAAAAGCACTAACAAAATCACTATTTTCAAATAATATATCGTCATTATTATTTATAATAGTCTCTGATTCTATTCTTAATTTTTTATGCTCAAGTCCTAATGATAATGAAAAGTCTTTTTGAAACTTAGTTTGCACAAAAAATTGATTGGTAAAATCGTTTAATTCTACATTTAACCTATTAACTTGAAAGGTTTGAATTTGTGAGTCTGTTAATAAAGCATTAGCTGCAATGGGCTTATCAAACTGATTAAATCTGGATCGTAAACCAACACTCCAATAATTTCCTTTGTCAATAAAATACTCAAAATTATAACGTACGTTTTCGCCAAGAATAATATCTAACGACATAACGTCATTATTAAACAAAAGACGTTTTTTTGTTACGTTAGCTAATACTGCGCTTTTGTATAAATCATCATAATGTGCTCCAAATTTCAGGAACGTAGTAATCTCACTTTCTTTAACATTGGCAATTAAATCATAGCCATCGTCTTCATTACTGTCAATAGTATAATCAAATACATCAAAATTATTAGTTGCCATCAAGTTATTTACGCCTTTATTAAAATCGTAATAACTCATCGTTTCTCCTCGTTTAATTTTGAGTTTCCCCATAATATAAGAAAAGGTGTACTTATCTCTTCCTGAAATAGTTACATTATCAAATCGAATACTATCGATAGATTGAATTTTTGGCTTTTCAGTTTTCTGAATACGTTTTTGTTTTAAAGCAAGGCGTTTTAAAGTTTCTGATTTGCTTAAGGCAGCCAATCGTCCCTTTTCAATTATATTTTCTACTTCAGAAAATGATATAACAGAAAAATCTTTGATATCTGGTTTAATATAAATATCAGTTTTTTTTGATTTTTCTTTCATATTATTGATTGTACGATAATTGTTGATTTGAAGAAGAATATCTGGAGCAGATTTTAGTTGCTCTCTTGTAAGTAAACTATCCTGAACATCAACTCCAATAATGAAGTCCATTCCTTTAGCCTTAAGCTCATCTATAGGATAATTATTGACAACTCCTCCATCTATTAATATGTTATCGTCAATTACAACTGGTTGAAATAACGACGGGAAAGCACCACTTGCACTAACCGCTTTGGCTAAATTACCTTTATCTAGAATAACCGCTTCACCTGTTTCGATATTAGTGGCAACACAGAAAAAAGGTATTGGCAGTTTACTAAAATCTTTTATATCATTAACATGCAATGTAACTTTAGTTAATAGGTTAAATACATTTTGACCTTTAGATAAAGCAGATGGTAATTGTATTTTAAACTTATTAAAAGGTAGAGAAATCGCATATTTTTCAGATTGATCTCTTTCATAAAATGTTTTAGCTTCTCTAGGTAAGTTATCACTAATGATATCTTCAAAATCAACACTTGTAAAAATTGAATCTAGTTCTTTTCCTGAATAGCCAGAAGCATATAACGCACCAACAATTCCTCCCATACTAGTACCAGCTATATAATCTACTTTTACACCTAAACTATCTAATACATTAAGAGTTCCTATATGAGCAAAGCCTTTTGCGCCACCTCCACTTAAAACCAATCCAACTTTAGGATTCTCTTTAAAACTCTCTTGGCTAAAAGACAAGCAACAACAAAAAAGTAAAATTATAATTAGGGCTTTACGCATTAACTAGGGTTATAATAGTTATATATTTTTTGGGCTCTCGACACTCCAACAACTGCTTCTAATTCATCTAATTTAGCATTAGAAATACGTTTGGCAGACTTAAACTTTTTTAATAATTCTACAATTGTTTTATCGCCAATTCCTGGAATTGTTTCTAATTCGGTGTTCAGTGCATTTTTACTACGTCTGTTTCTATGATGCTCTATACCAAAACGATGTGCTTCGTTACGTAATTGCTGAATAATTTTGAGAGTCTCGCTTTTTTTATCCAAATATAACGGAATTGGATCATTTGGGTAAAATAATTCTTCTAAACGTTTCGCAATTCCGATAATGGCAATTTTACCTCTTAAATTAAGTCTATCTAAACTTTTTAATGATGAGGATAATTGCCCTTTTCCACCATCTATTATTATGAGTTGCGGCAACGATTGTTTTTCATCTATTAATCGTTTGTAACGTCTGTAAACTACTTCTTCCATTGAAGCAAAATCGTCTGGACCTTCAACCGTTTTTATATTAAAATGACGATAGTCTTTTTTACTTGGTTTCCCATTTTTAAAAACCACACAAGCAGCAACAGGGTTAGTGCCTTGAATATTAGAATTATCAAAACACTCGATGTGTCTTGGTTCTTCATTTAATCGTAAATCTGATTTCATTTGAGCCATAATACGATTAGCGTGTCGGTCTGGATCAATAATTTTGATTTGTTTAAAACGTTCCATTCGGTAATACTTCGCATTACGAATCGATAAATCTAGAATGTGCTTTTTATCACCAAGTTTTGGAATCGTTATTTTAATTTCTGAACCTAAATCAACTTCAAAAGGCACGTAAATTTCTTTAGAGTTAGAATTAAAACGTTGTCTGATCTCTGTAATTGCAAGTTCTAATAAGTCTTTGTCGGTTTCATCCAGTTTTTTCTTTATCTCCAGAGTGTGAGATCCAATTATGGAACCAAAGGATACTTGTAAAAAATTAATATAACTAAAGCTTTCATCACTTACTATACTAAACACATCTACATTACTAATTTTAGGATTTACTATAGTTGATTTGGCTTGGTAGTTTTCTAATACTTCAACTTTTTCTTTTACTTTTTGAGCGTCTTCAAACTGCATGTTAGCAGCAAACGTTTTCATTTGGGACTTAAACTGATTAAGCGACTCTTTAAAATTTCCTTTTAAGATTTGCCTAATCGATTGTATATCTTCATCATAGTTTTCAACAGATTGAAATCCTTCACATGGCCCTTTACAATTTCCTAAATGGTATTCTAAACATACTTTATACTTACCAGCATCAATTTTTTCTTGAGTTAAATCGTAATTACAGGTACGTAGTTGATACAAGCCTCTAATTAAATCTAATAGAGTAGAAACCGTTTTCATACTTGTATAAGGCCCAAAATATTCACCTCCATTTTTAAAAACGCGTCTGGTAGAAAATACTCGAGGAAAGCGTTCATTTTTTATACAAATCCAAGGGTAAGACTTATCGTCTTTAAGCATCACATTATAACGAGGTTGATACTTTTTAATCAAGTTGTTTTCTAATAACAACGCATCTGTTTCTGTCTCTACGACTATATGCTTTATATCAGCAATTTTTTTTACAAGAACCCTCGTTTTACCATATTCATGATTTTTAGTAAAATAGGAGCTAACCCGTTTTTTTAAATTTTTGGCTTTACCAACATATAATAGCTTTCCATCTTTATCAAAATATTGATAGACTCCAGGATTACTAGGTAAGGTTTTTAGTTGTATTTCTATAGGCGTTTTACTCATTAAACCAAAGGTAAATAAAAGTTAGAAGTTTAATGTTACAAGTATCTTAACTTAATAAATAGCATATGTGACTTATCATAATATATTCGCTTAAAAAATTTGGGTAACTTTACATACTTTTTAACTTTAAACACTTTAAGTATTTAAAATGAACATTGTTGTCCTATCTAGAAATGCTAATTTATACTCTACATTACGTCTTGTAGAAGAGGGTGAACAGAGAGGTCATGATATGGAAGTGATTGATCCTTTAAAGTGTGATATCATTATCGAATCTGAAAGACCTACCATTTATTACAGAGATCGTTATCTGGATTATGTAGATGCTATTATTCCTCGAATTGGTTCGTCTGTTACATTTTATGGTTGTGCTGTTGTGAGACAATTTGAAATGATGAATGTGTTTTCTACGGTAACTTCAGATGCTATTATTCGATCAAGAGATAAATTAAGAAGTTTTCAACGACTCTCTAAAGCTGGAATAGGGATGCCCAAAACGGTTTTTACCAATTACTCTAGAGATGTAGAAGAAGTTTTAGAGCATGTTGGCGGAACTCCAGTGATTATAAAGTTATTAGAAGGAACTCAAGGGTTAGGTGTGGTTTTAGCTGAAACTAAAAATGCAGCAGAATCCGTACTAGAAGCCTTTAACGGCTTGCAAGCTCGAGCTCTAGTTCAAGAATATATAGCAGAAGCAAAAGGTGCTGATTTACGCGCTTTAATTGTTGATGGACAAGTAGTAGGTGCTATGAAGCGCCAAAGTAAAGAAGGTGAATTTCGTTCTAACTTACATCGAGGTGGCTCTGCCGAACTTATTAGATTGTCTGAACCTGAACTTAAATTAGCCATCAAAGCTGCAAGAGCCTTAAAATTGCCAGTTTGTGGTGTAGATATGCTGCAATCTGCTCGAGGACCATTAATTATGGAAGTAAACTCTACTCCAG
Organism: Flavobacteriaceae bacterium NBU2973; assembly: GCA_026162565.1. Classification (GTDB taxonomy): domain Bacteria; phylum Bacteroidota; class Bacteroidia; order Flavobacteriales; family Flavobacteriaceae; genus JAOEIQ01. Next base: position 444,023 of record JAOEIQ010000001.1, on the reverse strand, counting down.
GATTAGAAGGTATTGAAGGTGCTACCCAAAAAAATATTGCCAAAGCAATTATAACTTTTATAGAGAGAAATCGGAAATGATAAAAATTAATCTGTCATTCCTGCGAAAGCAGGAATCCACTAATCAATATGGATTCCGCATCAAGTGCGGAATGACAAAACTTATATTAAAGTCAAATTAAAAAGATTCCCGTTTTCACGGGAAATACTATGAGTAAAAAAGACGTACTCCATATTCTAGGTGAAGATATTGCTTTAGGAGACAGTAAAACTGTGAGTTTTAATGTGGCTAAATTACACACACAAAACTCTATAGATGTTCCTATAATTATTGAGCGCTCAAAAAAGCCTGGCCCAACCGTTTTAATAACTGCTGGTATTCATGGCGATGAAGTAAATGGTGTTGAAATAGTAAGGCAAATTATTGCAAAAGGTATTAATAAACCCAAACGTGGTACTATTATTTGTATACCAGTTATTAATGTGTTTGGGTTTATACACTTGGATAGAGAATTCCCAGATGGTCGCGATTTAAATCGTGTATTTCCTGGTAGCAAAGACGGTTCTTTAGCCAGTAGAGTTGCTCATAAATTGATTACTGAAATAGTGCCCTTTGCAGATTTAATTATGGACTTTCATACAGGAGGAGCAGACCGTTTTAATGCCGCACAAATACGAATTGTTAAAGGTGAAGTTGTGTTGGATGAACTTGCTGAAATATTTGGAGCTCCTTTTATTCTTTACTCCAAAAATCTGAACAAATCCTTTAGGAATACCTGTTATAAATTAGGGATCCCTATGCTGCTTTTTGAAGGTGGCAAATCGTTTAATATAGATACGACAATTACAAATACTGGTGTAAATGGTGCCAAGCGTGTATTGAACCATTTAGATATGCTCAACAAAAAATTTAAAGCCACAAAACCTAAAAAAAGGTGTGTATCTATCTCTGCTAGTAAATGGATACGTGCTAACTATTCTGGCATGTTTAAACCTAATGTACCTATAAATGCCAAAGTTGAAAAAGATGATGTTATTGGAAATATTACAGATCCATACGGAAGCTTTAACCATTTTGTAAAAGCACCAAACGATGGTTATATTTTTAATATTAATGAGTCGCCAATTATTTATCAAGGCGATGCTATTTTTCATATTTCTACAAAGCTAGAAGAATAAGGCTTTAGCAATTTATGTTTGATATTTAGATTCTTCAGTCATTTTATTCCTTCAGAATGACAATTGTATGTCATTCCGAGGGAAACGAGGAATCTTTTTGATATAGAAAATAATGCGACTCTGAAACAAGTTCAGAGTGACGTTTTCTTCTTATTTTTACGTTATGACCAAACAAGAGCTTCGAAAAAAATATAAAGACTTACGTAAGACTATTACTCAAGACCAACTTGAAGACTTAAGCATCGCAATTGCCAATAATGTACTGCAATTACCAATTTGGGAGTACAGCTTTTACCATACGTTTTTAACTATAGAGGAGCAAAAAGAAATAAACACAGACTATCTATTAAATATCCTTTCTGGTAAGGATAAAAACATCGTGATTTCTAAAAGTGATTTTACAACGCTTGACATGACACATTATCTGTTAACTGATAATACTCGTATTAAAAAAAATAACTGGAACATTCCAGAACCTGTTGATGGTATAGAAATCGCTACAGAAAAAATAGATGTGGTATTTGTACCGCTTTTAGCTTTTGATGTAAAAGGCAATCGTGTTGGTTATGGCAAAGGATTTTACGATAGGTTTTTAGCCAATTGCAGACCTGAAACTATTACTGTAGGTCTATCGTTTTTTGAAGCTGAAAATACTATTGAAGCTATTTCTAAAAATGACGTCCCACTAGATTATTGTGTGACACCTGAAAAAGTATATGAGTTTTAAGAGTCTTAAATAAGTTGATATAATTATATTTACCTCAAATGTCTTTAAACATACTGATTATGAAAAGTAAGTTTTTGCTTTCTTTAATACTATTAATACAACTTCATTCTTTTAGTCAAAATTATAATTTAAACCCTACAAAAAAAGTCCCTGTTATAGACACCTATTTTGATAATCATATCACTGATGATTTTCGTTGGTTAGAGAACACAGAATCTGCTGAAGTAAAAGATTGGATATCAGAACAAAACAAACTATCAAAACAATATTTAAATAAAGTTTCCTACAAAACAGGGTCTTACGAATCGGTTGATACTTATGGCTATACTGAATATGATTATCCAACTAAAAAAGGAGATTATTATTTTAACTTATATTACACGTCATTTAAATCTCGCCCTTCTCTTTATTACAGAAAAGAGTTAAAAGGAGATCCTTTATACTTAATTGGTCCAAAAAAATTATCTAAAGAGAGTGTTGTTAATATCCAAAGCTTTGAAATATCAAAAGACTCCAAATTTATTGCAGTTAAATATGGTAAAAATGGTAGTGATTGGTCAGAGATTAAGATAGTTAATATGAAAACTAAAAAGCTCTTAGATGACCATATTAAAGGAGTTAAATTTTCTAACATCTCGTGGCTGGACGATGGCTTTTTCTATTCTACTTACGAGCAATTAAATTATTATGGTAAATCACTAAATAGTAAGATTTATTACCACAAAATTGGCACTGAACAAAAGGATGATAAATTGATTTTTGCAAAGGATAATAGCCCTTTAACAGATTTTAGATTCTTTACTACTTCAGACCAACGTTATTTAGTAGTTTATGAACTAAACGAAGAGAAAGGAAAAAAAAACAACATCTATTATATTGACTATCATTCTGAAAACAAAAACTTAAATATACTTTTCCCAAATATTGATCAATCAATTACTATTCTAGATAGTCAAGGTGATAATTTTATTGCAAAAACTAATAAAAACTCTGAAAGTGGAATTTTAATTTCTTTTAATAAATCTAAACCACATATTTGGAATCAAATAACTCCAGATATTTCATCTTCTCTACTATTAAACACCTTTCTCTTTTCAGATAAAATAGTGGCAATCTATCAATCAAACCAACAACCAATTCTTATAGTGTATAACTATAAAGGTGAAATTTTACATAATTCAAAATTTCCATTAGGTTCTACAATTGGTGGTTTTAGTGGAGAAATGACAGATGATGAATTACTCTTTTATATTGAATCCTATACCATTCCAAAAGCAGTATTTAAGTTTAATGTTCAAACTTTTAAGCAAAAACTAATTAAACGAACGAAAGTAAATTTCAAGTATAAGGATATTGTTTATAAAAATGTAAATTTTTTATCCAGGGATGGAGTGGAAATACCAATGCTCATTGTTCATCGTAAGGATATTGAGTTAGATGGTTCAAATCCTACAATTTTAAAAGCCTATGGAGGGTTTGGAGTGGTAAGTCTGCCATCGTTTGATCCTGGAGTTGTTGGATTTATTAGAGAAAAGGGAGTTTATGCTTTTGCCAATATAAGAGGAGGAGGAGATAAAGGAATACAGTGGGCTAAAGATGGTAAAGGAGATAAAAAACAAAACTCATTTAACGATTTTATTGATGCAGCAGAATTTTTAATTGAAGAAAAATATACGAATAATGAAAAGCTTGCTATAACAGGTGGTTCTAATGGAGGATTAGTAGTTGCTGTAGCTGCTATACAGCGCCCAGATTTATTTAAAGTTGTTGTTCCAATTGTAGCGCCATTAGATATGTTACGTTTTGAGCAGTTTACAATTGGCAGATTTCATCTAGATGAGTATGGAAGCGTAAATGAAAAGCAGGGCTTTAAAAATTTACATAGTTATTCACCTTATCACAATATTAAAGACCATGTAAATTATCCAGCAATGTTGATTATGACATCAGAAAATGATGACCGTGTACCGCCATTTCATTCATACAAGTTTGCTGCTAAAATGCAAAATAGAGAAGCTCAAACAAATCCTATACTAATGAAATCTGAAAGAAATGCTGGACATTATGGTGCTTCAAATCTTTTTTCTCTTTTAAAAGAACAAGCAGGTATTTATGGATTTATATTGTACCATCTTGAAAATTAGTTAATCAAATAAAAAAAGGCTTCCTTTAAAAAGAGTAAGCCCTAATATTGTTGCAGAGCCTTCAAGTTTATACTTAAATTAATTTGTATACTAATCTAGCCTTTTGTAATGGTAAGAATTATCAAAATCAAAATCTGATTTTATCCAATTAGAGTTTTCATCTTTTTCTAGCCTTTCCTCATAAATTAGCTCTTCACTTTTTAAACGAAGTTTGAATTTCAAATGTGATGTTCTATGCCTTGAGTTCTCATTAAATTCTTCATCAAACTTTCCTTTTTTTTGCTCTAGAATTATCAAGTCATTTTCTATTGTATAATTACCAAAAACCTTTTCATTTGTTTCACAACTGTAAAAAGTATATTGGTTTTCATCCTTAAACTCTAAAATATCTTGACATTCTCCAAAGTCATAAATCCATTTTGTATTTTTAAAACTTTTATTTTGAAAAGCGCAAGAAACTAACAGATTCAAAATAATTATAATTGATATTAATTTTTTCATGTTCTCTATTTTGAAAACGCCTTTTTATTAAATACAATTAGTAGACCAACTCCTGTGCTTATGGCTACATCTGCCACGTTAAAAACTGGCTCAAAAAAGGTCATAAACTTACCACCAATAAACGGAAACCAATCTGGCATATACCCTTTCCACATCGGAAAATACAACATATCTACAACCTTACCATGAAACACCTTTGCATAACCTCCTGACTCTGGTAAAAATGCTGCAACTTGATGGTAACTATCGCTAAAAATAAGGCCGTAAAAAACAGAATCTATTATATTACCAACTGCTCCAGCGAATATTAAAGAGACGGCAACCACTAATAGTTTAGAACGATTTTCCTTAATAGATAACCATAACCAATAGGCAATTCCAGTGACTGCAACCAATCTAAATAGTGTTAAAATGAGCTTACCATATTCTCCAGGAATTTTGGTTCCCCAAGCCATCCCTTCGTTTTCTACAAACAAAATTTTAAACCAGCTAAAAACGGTTATATCTTCTCCTAAACTGAAATTAGTTTTTATATAAATCTTACTAATTTGATCAATTAGTAAAACGATAATAATAAGAATGGAGGCTTTTTTAAGAGACATAAATTTTTAGGATTTGGGTAAAAATAAAAAAACACCTCAACTATTGGTGAGGTGCTTATATAAATTTATGAATTATGAGATTCTTCACTTTGTTCAGAATGACAAAACATTCATAGTATTTCTATTTATTGCATGTTTTTTGCTTCAATACTCAAAGTAGCATGTGGTACTAACTTTAAGCGTTCTGGGTTTATTAATTTTCCAGTAACACGACACACACCATAGGTTTTATTTTCAATTCTAATCAGTGCCGTTTTTAAATCACGAATAAATTTTTCTTGACGAATAGCTAATTGCGAATTACTTTCTTTACTCATAACAGCACTTCCTTCGTCAAATGCTTTAAACTGTGGAGCAGTATCCTCTGTTCCGTTATTAAGGTCATTCATGTAAGCACTTTTAATTAAATCTAAATCGTGTTGTGCTTTATCTATTTTTTCTTGAATAAGTACTCTGAATTCTTCTAATTTTTCGTCAGAGTATCTGTTTGTTGTCTCTACTCCCATAATCTTAATGTTTTTTAATAAACAATTTGGTATTTACATCATCAAAAGCAATTTCTATACCATTGTCTACTTGTTCCTGTATTTCAAGTATTTCTGCTAGAGTTTCAGATTTAATGTATGATTTATTCTTCTCTATAGCAGAACTTACTTGGTTATCATTTTGTAGTATAACATCTATACGATCTGTCACTTCAAATCCTGAATCCTTACGTAAATTTTGAATACGATTTACGAGCTCACGTGCAATCCCTTCATTTCGTAATTCATCAGTAATAGTAACATCTAAAGCTACTGTTAGAGAGCCTTCGTTAGCAACAAGCCATCCTTCAATATCTTGCGATGTTATCTCTACATCTTCTAATCCCAAAGTAATATTTTTTCCGTTAATTTCAACGTCTAAAATCCCTTTTTGTTCGATTTTTTTTATGTCTTCAGAATCTAATTGCGCTATTTTACTCGCAATCAGTTTCATATCCTTCCCAAAACGCGGTCCTAATGCTTTAAAATTAGGCTTAATTTGTTTGACTAATATATCTGAAGCATCCACTAAAAGTTCAATCTCTTTTATATTGACTTCATGTTTTATTAAATCGGAAACCGCTAAAATTTCTTCTTTCTGTTGAACAGTATCAACAGGAATCATGATTTTTTGTAACGGTTGACGAACTTTAATTTTTTCTTTAGCTCTTAACGATAATACTAACGATGATATTGTTTGAGCGCTTTCCATTTTACGCTCTAAACTTTTATCTACAAAGCTTTCATTAAAAACTGGGAAATCTGCTAGATGCACACTCTCATGTGTTTCTTTATTGGTAACAGCATTTAAATCTAAATACAACCGATCCATAAAAAATGGCGCAATTGGCGCTCCTAATTTAGCAATGGTTACCATACAGGTATACAATGTTTGATAAGCCGAAATTTTATCTGTTTGATAATCGCCTTTCCAGAAACGTCTTCTACTTAAACGCACATACCAATTACTCAAATAATCTTGAGTAAAATTAGAAATAGCTCTAGCTGCTTTTGTAGGTTCATATTCAGCATAATATTCATCTACTTTTTGAATGAGTGTATGTAATTCTGATAAAATCCAACGATCTATCTCTGGTCGCTCTTCTAAAGGAATATCTGCTTCTTCATACTTAAATCCATCAAGATTAGTATATAATGAAAAGAAGGAATAGGTATTGTACAATGTACCGAAAAACTTACGCTTTACCTCTTCAATTCCGTCAACATCAAACTTTAGATTATCCCAAGGATTGGCATTCATTATCATATACCAACGAGTGGCATCAGCTCCATAGGTATCAAGTGTTTCAAAAGGATCTGTTGCATTTCCTAAACGTTTAGACATTTTTTGTCCTTTTTTGTCTAAAACTAATCCGTTAGACACCACATTTTTATAGGCAACAGAATCGAAAACCATCGTACCAATGGCATGCAACGTATAGAACCAACCACGTGTTTGGTCTACGCCTTCGGCAATAAAGTCTGCTGGAAACGCTTGGCCTTTGCGGTCAACCTGAACTTGTTTCAGGTTCTCATCATGAGATTCCGAATCAAGTTCGGAATTTCGAACGCCGTCTATAAGTTCGGCGTTCTCAAAAGGATAATGCCATTGCGCATAAGGCATAGAACCTGAATCAAACCAAACGTCTATTAAATCGCTTTCGCGTTTCATTGGTTTTCCGCTTTCTGAAACTAGTATAATCTCATCAACTATGTTTTTATGAAGATCTACTTTAGCATAGTTATCATCAGAATTATTTCCAACTTCAAAATCTTCGAAAATATCTTTTGCTAAAACACCTGCTTCAACAGCACGTTGCATTTCAAATTTTAATTCTTCAACAGAGCCAATACAAATCTCTTCGGTTCCATCTTCAGTTCTCCAGATTGGTAATGGAATTCCCCAATAACGAGAACGTGATAAATTCCAATCGTTAGCATTTGCTAGCCAATTACCAAAACGTCCAGTTCCTGTGGCTTTAGGTTTCCAGTTGATGGTTTCGTTAAGCGCAAACATTCTATCCTTTACATCAGTCACTTTTATAAACCATGAGTCTAAAGGATAGTATAAAATTGGTTTATCTGTACGCCAGCAATTTGGATAACTGTGTTTATATTTTTCAACCTTAAAGGCTTTGTTTTCTTCTTTTAGTTTGATAGCTAATTCTACATCTACAGAACGTTCTGGAGCTTCGCCATCTGCATAGTACTCATTCTTTACATACTTGCCAGCAAGCTCTTTCATTTCTGGTCTAAAACGACCTTGTAAGTCTACTAAAGGCACTAAATTATCGTTAGCATCTTTTACTAGCATTGGAGGTACTTCTGGTTTTGCTTGTTTAGCCACCAAAGCATCATCTGCTCCAAAAGTTGGCGCTGTATGTACAATTCCTGTTCCGTCTTCAGTCGTCACAAAATCTCCTGAAATAATTCTGAACGCATTTTCAGGATTGTCATTTGGTAAGGCATAAGGTAATAGTTGCTCATAAGTGATACCCACTAAATCCTTTCCTGAAAATTCCTTAACAACGAAAAATGGTATTTTTTTATCTCCTGAATTATACGCTAACAATTCAGATTTTTCTTCTACTTGATTGTACTTACCAGAGAATTGATAATTGACTAATTTTTTTGCCAAAACTACATTCATTGGTTTGTGCGTATACTGATTATACGTTTCAACTAAAACATAGTCTATTTTTGGTCCAACCGTTAATGCTGTGTTACTTGGAAGTGTCCAAGGCGTTGTCGTCCAAGCTAGAAAGTGAATATCACCTTCGTTTTGTAAAAAGTCTGGTAAGGATTCAGCATTCGCTTTAAACTGCGCAACAACTGTTGTATCTGTAACATCTTGATACGTTCCTGGTTGGTTTAGCTCATGAGAGCTTAATCCTGTTCCTGCTTTTGGCGAATAGGGCTGAATGGTATAGCCTTTATATAACAAATTCTTATTATAGATTTGCTTTAATAACCACCAAACAGATTCCATATACTTTGGATCATAGGTAATATATGGATCATCCATATCTACCCAATAACCCATTTTTTGCGTGAGGTCATTCCAAACATCTGTATAGCGCATCACTGCTTTTCGGCAAGCTCCATTATAATCTTCTACAGAAATGGTTTTACCAATATCTTCTTTAGTAATACCTAGTTCTTTTTCTACTCCAAGTTCAATTGGTAATCCATGCGTGTCCCAACCAGCTTTACGCTTCACTTGAAACCCTTTCATGGTTTTGTAGCGAGGAAAAATATCTTTAATAGCACGTGCTAAAACATGGTGTACTCCAGGTAATCCGTTTGCTGAAGGAGGCCCTTCAAAAAACACAAATGGCTTACTCCCTTCTCTGGTAGTTACACTCTTTTCGAAGATGTTATTTTCTTGCCAATAGTTAAGAATTTCTTCTGCTACTTTTGGTAAGTTAAGTCCTTTATATTCAGCGAACTTTTGGCTCATTTTCCTCACATTTTATTAGGTGTGCGAATTTAATGAATTTTGTGTAGATTTAATTACATAAAACGACGCTTTTCTATTAACTTTCTTTTACCATTTACAGTTAGGTATTTTTTCACCCAAAGTCCTTGTTTATTATATTTATAAGAATACTCTTCTTTTTGAAATAATGAACGCCCTCCAGTGATTAAAATTGGAAAATTTTGTTCTGGAATAAACTGCCTTTCAATTTTTATAATGTTATTGTATTCATCATAAACAAATTTATTATACTCTACTGTTTCGTCTTCTTCTCCAGTAAAAAAATACAAACGTTCTTCAATTACATTCCCTTTTGAATCATATTTTAATTCTTCTTTTTGAGGAATAGATATTCCAAAATCTCCTTTTCTAATTATAATTTGAGGTTCGTTATTCAAGTTGAATTTGGAAAAAAACTCTGAATATGTTTTATTTTCTTTCCTTATCAATTGCTTGTTATTATTATAAAAATATTTATATTCATTCAGTAATAAATCAACATAACCTTCTTCAAAATCATATTTGATAAACTCTTTAATTAATTTCCCCTTATCATTATATTCAAATACATACTTCAGCTTTAATTTCCTATTTAAATAGTAATTTGATTCTACTATTTTACTATTATTTACTTTATCTATTTGATAATATGCAGACTTTTTTGGAAAGTATTTATATGTTTTTATTTCTGAAAACGACTCAAAATCTTCAGAGTTTTGAGCATTCAAAACAACACATAAGCATAATATTAATTTAAAAATAAATCCTTTCATTGTTTTTATATTTTAATCAAATTTACTTTCAGAATATAAATTATAAAATCATAAATGAGTAAAACATATGTTTTGTCTAGGGAAATGTGCATTTTTCTAATTTCAACTTCTAAAAATAGAAATTACCAAGTCACATCAATATTAATTGATAAGTTAAACCACAAAACCTACTAAATCCTCAATTTTTGAGATTAATTGAATTTTAATTGCTGTATTTTTTAAAGCAATCTTATTGTATTTAGACACAAAAATAGTAGAGAATCCAAGTTTTTCGGCTTCTAAAATACGTTGCTCCACACGTTGAATAGGTCTAATTTCTCCTGATAAACCTACTTCTGCAGCAAAACAAAAATCACGTTGTAAAGCTACATCCTCGTTAGACGATAAAATAGCTGCTACAACTGCTAAATCGATAGCTGGATCATCGACTGTTATGCCTCCAGTTATATTTAAAAACACATCTTTAGTACCTAAACGAAAACCTGCACGCTTTTCTAAAACAGCCAATAACATATTTAAGCGTTTGGCATTAAAACCTGTAGCACTTCGTTGTGGAGTTCCATAAACTGCTGTACTTACTAAAGCCTGAACTTCTATCATAAGCGGTCGCATACCTTCTAAAGTAGCAGCAATAGCATTACCTGATAGTTCTTCATCCTTTTTAGAAATTAGTATTTCTGAAGGATTAGACACTTCTCGTAAACCAGAACCTTGCATTTCGTAAATACCTAATTCGTTAGTAGAACCAAAACGATTTTTATTAGCTCTTAATATTCTAAACACATGATTACGATCGCCTTCAAATTGTAAAACCGTATCGACCATATGCTCTAAAATTTTAGGTCCAGCTATGTTACCATCTTTAGTAATATGACCAATTAAAATTACTGGAGTTGCTGTTTCCTTTGCAAATTTTATAAGTTCTGTTGTGCATTCTTTAATTTGAGAAATACTTCCTGAAGACGACTCTATATAATCACTATGTAATGTTTGTATAGAATCGACCACAACAATATCTGGCTCAAGAGCTTCTATTTGCTTGAAGATATTTTGTGTTTTTGTTTCGGTTAAAATGAAACAATTATTCTCATTAGTATTAATACGTTCTGCGCGCATTTTTATCTGCTTCTGGCTTTCTTCTCCAGAAACGTATAATGTTTTGTAAGGTAATTTTAAAGCAATCTGAAGCAATAATGTACTCTTGCCAATTCCAGGTTCTCCACCTAACAAGGTTAGCGATCCAGGAACTAAACCACCACCTAGAACCCGATTAAACTCATTATCATAAGTATTCAATCTTGATTCTTGTGTAGAATCTATATCTTGAATTTTCAGAGGTTTTGAAACACGTTTGACCTTATTATCAGAGGTTTTCCAATCGTTTTTTTCAGTTTTTTGAATAACTTCTTCTACAATAGTATTCCACTCTTTACAAGCAATACATTGTCCTTGCCATTTTGCATATTGACTCCCACAGTTTTGACAAAAAAACGTTGTTTTTACTTTCGCCATTTAGTACCCAAAATCAGCTTTAATTTCATCTGCTTTTTCTAGCATTAAATCTTTTGTGATGCCAGCAATCTCTTCAAGAATATAAGCAGATTTATACGTTTTCATAGCTTTTTTAGGTTCGCCTGTTTCTTCATAAAAACGTGCTAAATAGTAGTTTCCTAGAAGCGTATCTGGATATTGTTTTCTGGCTAGCTTACCCAAATCTTCGTAGTATTTAAACTGTTCGGTTTTTTCGATAGCAGCAGATATTGCTTTGAAATCGTTAATTAATATTTGTTTATCAATACCAAAAAGCTCTTGTATAGTTTGATATTTTTCAACCAAATACTCAACAGGAGACGATTCAAGTTTTAAGATAGTATCCTTGTATTCATCTTTACTAATTGGTTGAAATACATAAAAGATACTTTCTAAGGCTTTAGGTATAGCATGAGCTGGCGCATTGTAATGTGTAGCACCTTCAAAATTATCGTAATTATATAATATGTTTTTGTTATCTAAAGCAGTAAATGTTGTATTTAAAGCTTCACTATCTCTTATAACAGATTTTCTATCATTTGTTCCAGTAGCTAAATAGTAAAATAATTTGGTTTCAAATTTGGGAAGTCTTTCTGATAAATACGTATTTACATCTGGAGCTAAATCCGGGCTAATAGCTATATAACCCTGAAATACAGGTCTATCTTTTAGTAAATAATAGTTTAAAAAATTAGCGGTTTCTCCATGACCAACAATCACTCTAAAATCTTCTAATCTATAATTACTAATTAAAGATGGTATTAATTCCATACCAATAAACTCAAAAAAGTCTGCTCCACCTTCTATTGGTAATGAGTTTTGACCAGAATACATGGTATCACTATCTCTATAGCCTACTTGTTTTATGCCAACTACAACTGCTTCAGGCATATCTTCCCAATAGGAATAATAGTCAACATTTCCAGCGACAGCTTCGAATAAGTAATCACCATCAAGAACTATAAAAAGTGGATAGCTTTTATCTGTATCGTTTTCATAACCTCTAGGTAATTGTATTTTTATCTGACGCTTTTCACCTAATTTACTTGAAGCAAATTCTTCGTAAATTACTTGTGATGACATTGAGGAGATTGAAAAAAGGATTAATAGAATACTAATAAACTTTTTCATTGTAAAAGGATTTGAGTTAGGACTGACAAGGTATGAAAATAAGCGAAAGATTGAAAACTATTATATTGTCTCTTTTGCTTTATTTCTATTGTAAATAGGTAAGTATAGTAAGGATAGCCCTCCAAAAATAATGATTAGTAACGTCTGGGAAGTCCACATTATCCAGCCAAAAGCGATACTTGGTTCTTCTGCAATTCCAAAAATTGAGAAAGCCGCATATACTGCTAAAGGATAAGCTCCAATACCTCCATTTGTGGCTGCAATAGTAAAACTAGCAGATATAAACCCAATTAATATGGCTCCAAAAGGAAGACTTTGTAATTCAGGCAAACAAAAGCTTGTCACATAAAACATAAGCACATACATTCCCCAAATAAATAAGGTATGAAAAATGAATGCCCATTTTTTCTTCATTTTAAAAATACTAAAAGCACCTTCAATTAAACCATTAAAAAAGGTTTTTACCTTTAGTGCAAATGTTGTTTGACTGCGTTTTATAAAAAGGAAAATAGCAATAGAAGCAACTATTAAAAGTCCTAGACTGAATAGTATTTTTGTAGGCTCAAATCTTTCAACTAAAAAACTATAAATAAAATCGAATTGCAGAAAAAGCGTCAAAAGAATAATCCCAGAAATTACGATTAAATCGGCAATACGTTCTGCGACTATAGTGCCAAAACCTTTTTCAAAAGGCACACCTTCATAATTTGTGAGTATTGACGCACGTGCAACTTCTCCTGCTCTAGGAATCGTATAATTTATTAAATAAGTAGCGAAAACAGCCATAATACTGTTTGGTAATTTTACATTATAACCCATTGGCTCTAACATAAACAACCATCTGTAAGCGCGCGATAAATGACTCAATAACCCCAAAAACATACCTAGTAAAATCCAAGAATAGTTAGCATTTTTAAAATAGGTTACTAACTCGTTTATAGAAACTTTAGATAGAGAATACCATATTAAAAAAACTCCCAATACAATTGGGAGCGCTATTTTAAGTGTTTTTAATATCGTTTTATTCAAAATTTATTTTAAAAGATTGGTTGCTTCATCAGGAAAAACTAATGAAGGCTTAAAAGTTTTAGCTTCTTCTATATCCATAAAAGCATAAGTAATTAAAATAAGAACATCTCCTGGCGACACTAATCTTGCAGCAGCTCCGTTTAATGTAATCTCTCCAGAATTTCTTGGACCAGGTATAGCATAGGTTTCTAAACGCGCTCCATTGTTATTATTTACAATTTGAACTTTTTCTCCTTGAATAATATTTGCAGCATCCATTAAGTCTTCATCGATAGTAATACTACCAATATAGTTAAGGTCTGCACCTGTAACTTTTACTCTATGAATTTTTGATTTTACTACTTGAATTTGCATGAGGCAAAGGTAATTAATTTAGTGCGATATTATCTATTAATCTTATATCATCTGCATAAGCAGCTATAAACGCACGATAGGTTTTTTTGTTAGATTTTCTTTTAACTGGTTTTAAGGTGTCGACATCTGCTATAATGAAATACTCTAATTCTAAAAGCTCATGTTTTGCAAATTGTTTGGTTACCCATTCCGTAACTTTATTAGCACTTTTTGTGCCAAACTTTGTCTTGGCAGATTGTAAGGTTTTAAATATAAATGGCGCTGCTTTTTTGTACTCTGGTTTTAGTCTTTCGTTACGAGAACTCATAGCTAAACCGTTAGTTTCTCGATGTATTTTACAACCAACTACTTTAACCGGAATATTATATTTGCTAACCAACTTTTTTATAATAGCTAATTGCTGAAAATCTTTCTCTCCAAAATACGCATTGTTAGGTTCTACAATTTCAAATAAACGCTTAACAATTGTACCAACTCCATCGAAATGTCCTTGACGAAATTTACCTTCCATTTCAAACTCTAATCCATCAAAATTAAACGATTCTGATTTTGCGTTCCCTTCATATATATCATCTACCGTTGGAGCATAAACAACAATCTTATCTTTAGAAACAGTCTTCAATAAATCGACATCTCTTTCAAGAGTTCTAGGATATTTCTTTAAATCTTCTGCATTGTCAAATTGAGTAGGATTAACAAAAATACTTACAACTACAAAGGAGTTATTTGATAATCCTTGTTTCACCAAAGACATATGACCTTGATGTAAGGCTCCCATAGTAGGAACAAATCCAATAGAATTGTTTTCAGCTTTTAACTGATTAATTTTTTTTACAAGTTCTACTTTATCAGAAAAGACTTTCACTTTTACCAAAATTTTAACGCTGCAAACTTAAGATTTTACAGTCAATTTGCATAAATTTTTGTACTTTTGCGTGTTTTTTATTTTGAATTTTCAAAAGCATAAATTATATGAAGGATAAGAGGATATTGTATGTATCATCTGAAGTAGTGCCATATTTACCTGAGACAGAAATATCATCCATGTCGTTTGAAGCTCCAAGAATGGTAAATAAGTTAGGAGGACAAATACGAATTTTTATGCCACGATATGGCAATATTAACGAGAGAAGACACCAATTACATGAAGTTATTAGACTTTCAGGTATTAATTTAGTGATTAACGATCTTGATATGCCGCTAATAATAAAAGTAGCTTCGATACCTAAAGAAAGGATACAAGTTTATTTTATTGATAACGAAGAGTACTTTAAAAGAAAAGCAACCCTAACAGATGAAGATGGTAATTTGTTTTCTGATAATGATGAGCGTGCCATTTTCTTTGCAAAAGGTGTTATAGAAACTGTTAAAAAGCTAAACTGGGCTCCAGACATTATCCATGTTCATGGATGGCTAGCTTCTCTATTACCTTTGTACTTAAAAGAATATTTTAAGGACGAACCATTATTCAACGAAAGTAAAATAGTTACTTCTATATACAATCAAGGCTTTGATGGAACGTTAAATAAAGACATGGTTGCGAAAATAAAGTTTGATGGTATTGAATCTAATACGTTAACAACTTTAGAAAAACCTGATTACGAAAGTTTAATGAAAGTAGCTATTGATTATTCGGATGCTTTGATAGAAGGATCAGACATGCTACCAGACACCATACAAAAACATTTAAATGATTCAGATAAGCCAGTTTTAGGATATCAGCCAGTTGAAACTTTTGCAACTGCTTACACTGAATTTTATAATGAAAAAGTGTTGAGTTAATAAAACCCTATGAAGAAGATACATAAAGCCCTAAATATAATTGTGTTACTTGCAATTATTACTACATCATTTACTGCTTGTGATGAAGATTTTACTAATCTTGAGAGTGGTATAAGCATAAATACTAATTTTAGCACTTCTGTTGATACTTTTGCCGTAAGAGCTTACACTAAAAGATTAGAACGAGTTCAAACCAACGGTCTCCCAATTGGAATGCTAGGCTTATATAAAGACCCAATTTATGGTAATACTACTTCTAATTTTTTAAGCCAAATGAGTCCTAATGTTCTAGACCCAACATTCGGTGAGCAAGTAGTTTTAGATTCTGTTATTTTAACACTACCTTACTTTAGTACCCTATTAGATATTGACTCTGAAAATAATTCAACTTTTGAATTAGACTCTATTATTTCAAATAATGAAGATTCTGAAAGCTTAAGCCCAATAAAATTATCCATTTACAGAAACAACTATTTTTTGAGAGATTTTGACATAGGCGATGATTCTGATTTTAATGAAAGCTTAATTTATTTTTCTGATGGCATGACCTCTGAAGGAACACAAATTAATGAAGTTACTGACGTACAAGGTGATATTTTATACGAAGATATATCTTTCATACCAAGCGCAGAACAAATAACGCTTATAGAATCAGATGGTGATGTTATTCCTGTTTCTCCTTCATTAAGAATTCGTTTGGATCAAGAAGTTAATGTCGATAATGATAATAATATAAATACCACAACACATAAAGATAAAGAATATTGGGATAATTTAATATTTGACAAAGAAGGAGATATAGTATTAAGCAACCTCAATAATTTTTTCAATTATTTTAGGGGTTTATACTTTAAAGCAGAAAGTATAGATAATGATGGCTTTTTTATGTTTTTCAATTATAGTTCAAGTGCTAACTTAACTTTCCATTACAGTAGCACTACTACTGATCCAGAAACTCAAGAGGAAGTTACTACGCAAAATTCATATGTGCTTAATTTTTCGGGTACTAACTTAAATTTTTTAAACAATTCTGATAACTCATTGTTAAGTGATGGGAATCCTTCAGAAGGTGATGAAACATTATATCTCAAAGGAGGTCAAGGAACAATGACTGTTATTGATTTGTTTGATGAAAATATTGAAGGAAGTTCGTTTTGTGAGTTTATGCAAGCTTACAAAAGTAATTACAATTGCAACACTTTAAATAATAACGAATCTGAACCTAAAAGACTTATAAATGAAGCGTTTATAAAAATATTTGTGGATCAGAATCTCGTTCAAGATAATGAGTTAGACAGAGTATATTTGTATGACATAAAAAATAATACCCCTTTAATAGATTATTTTATTGATCCAACATCAACAAAAGAAATTCATTTAGAACCACTTAAAAGAAATGAAGAAAATAGTACGGGGATTAGTTATAAAATTAGAATAACAGAACATTTAAACAATATCATAACAAGAGATAGTACTAATTTAAGTTTGGGGCTTGTGGTTTCAAATAATGTCCCTTTTGAAAATAACTCTATAAATCTGGAATCTATTACTAGTGATTCTGAAATTAATAAAATTCCTGTAAGTTCAATAACTCAACCAAGAGGTACAATTTTAAATGGTAGTCACCCAAATGTACCCAAAAACTTGAGGATGAAATTAGAAGTTTATTATACATGTATAAACGAAGATGGAGATTGCTTTGAAGATTCTATTGACTCTGAAAATTAAGAATATAAAAATTAAATAACCATGTGTGGAATTGTTGGATATGTTGGTCATAGAGACGCTTACCCTATAATACTTGAAGGGTTAAAAAGATTAGAGTATAGAGGTTACGATAGTGCTGGTATTGCCATGTTTGATGGTACTAATTTAAAAGTATCCAAAACAAAAGGCAAGGTTCTTGATCTTGAAAACAAATCTACTCAAGAGAACAACATAAATGGAACCATAGGTATTGGCCATACAAGATGGGCAACACATGGTGTTCCAAATGACGTAAATTCTCATCCTCATTATTCTAATTCTGGTGATTTAGTAATTATTCATAATGGAATTATTGAGAATTACGAATCTCTCAAAAAAGAACTTCTTAAAAGAGGTTATACCTTCAATTCTGACACTGATACTGAAGTTTTAATCAACTTGATAGAAGATGTTAAAAAAAATGAAGGCGTTAAATTAGGAAAAGCTGTTCAAATAGCTTTGAATCAAGTTGTCGGAGCATATGCTATAGCAGTTTTTGATAAAAATAAACCTGACGAAATTGTAGTTGCTCGTTTAGGTAGCCCACTAGCTATTGGTATTGGTGAAGATGAATTTTTTATTGCTAGTGATGCGTCTCCTTTTCTAGAGTACACAAAAAATGCCATTTATCTTGAAGATGAAGAAATGGCTATTGTCAGAAGGCATAAAGACGTAAAGATTCGGAAAATTAAAGATGATTCTTTAGTCGATTTATATATCCAAGAGCTTCAAATAAATTTAGAGCAAATTGAGAAGGGTGGTTACGACCATTTTATGCTAAAAGAGATTTATGAACAGCCTAATGCTATTAAAGATACCTACAGAGGACGATTATTAGTAAACGAGGCTATTATAAAGATGGCTGGAGTTGAAGATAACATGAAAAAGTTCCTAAATGCAGATAGAATTATTGTTGTTGCTTGCGGCACATCTTGGCATGCTGGTTTAGTTTCAGAATATATTTTTGAAGATTTAGCAAGGATTCCCGTAGAGGTAGAATATGCCTCTGAATTTAGATATAGAAATCCTATTATAACAGAAAAAGACGTAGTTATAGCAATTTCACAATCTGGTGAAACGGCAGATACACTTGCAGCAATTAAACTAGCAAAGTCAAAAGGCGCTTTTGTTTTTGGAGTTTGTAATGTTGTTGGATCCTCTATAGCTAGAGAAACAGATGCTGGTGCTTACACACATGCTGGTCCAGAAATTGGAGTTGCCTCAACTAAAGCTTTTACCACACAAATTACGGTCTTAACTTTAATAGCCTTGAGACTTGCTCGAGCTAAAGGCACCATATCAAGTTCTGATTTTAGGCGTCATCTATTAGAATTAGAAATGATTCCTGGCAAAGTTGAAGAGGCTTTAAAATCTGATTCTCATATTAAAATGATAGCAGATATTTATAAAGATGCTAAAAACTTTTTGTATTTGGGAAGAGGTTATAATTTTCCTGTTGCTCTAGAAGGTGCTTTAAAACTAAAAGAAATATCCTACATACACGCTGAAGGGTATCCTGCTGCTGAGATGAAACATGGACCAATTGCCTTAATTGATGAGCAAATGCCAGTTGTTGTAATTGCTACTAAAAAAGGCCACTACGATAAAGTAGTGAGTAATATTCAAGAAATTAAATCAAGAAAAGGAAAAATAATTGGTATTGTAACTCAAGGAGATAAAAGTGTAAAAGATCTTGCAGATTATGTAATTGAAGTTCCAGAAACTTTAGAATCATTAACACCTTTATTAACCACAATACCTCTGCAATTATTATCGTATCATATTGCTGTTATGCTAGATAAAAATGTGGATCAACCTAGAAATTTAGCAAAATCTGTTACTGTAGAATAAGCTAGCTTTTACAGTTTACAATTATCGTTTTATTGATTTAATCATAAAATTCCTACATTATATCTTATGCATGCATAATTTTTGAGCTTCTTTTTTAGAGATATGCTAAAAAAGTGTATATTGCTTTCATTAATTAACTAAACCCAAATAATGAAAGCAATTATCAAATTATTTTTGTTAGTGTTTTGCATATCTTCATATGCACAAACAACAGTTCAAGGTACAGTAGCTGATGATACTGGACAACCCATTCCTGGTGCCAATGTTATTATACTTGGAACAACTACAGGAACCGTTACAGATTTTGATGGAAATTACTCTTTAACATCTGATCAAAATCCTCCTTTCACAATTCAAGCTAGTATTGTAGGCTTTGAGACGGTTACTCAAGAAGTAGCTAGTAACAATCAAACTCTAGACTTTACTCTAAAAGAAGGTAGCGAATTAGATGAAGTTGTTATCTCTGCTTCTAGAACTCCTGAAAGAGTTAGAGAATCCCCTGTAACAGTTGAAAGATTAGATTCTAGAGCGATTAAAAACTCGTCCTCTGCAACTTTCTACGATTCTATTGAGAATTTAAAAGGAGTTGATATGAATACCAATAGTTTAACATTTAAATCTGTTAACACCAGAGGTTTTGCAACGTTTGCAAACAATCGTTTTATGCAGTTAGTTGATGGTATGGATAATTCATCTCCTGCACTTAACTTCCCACTAGGAAACTTACTAGGAATGTCAGAATTAGATGTTAATACTGTTGAGCTACTTCCAGGTGCTTCTTCTGCACTTTATGGAGCGAATGCTTTTAATGGTATTATGTTTATGACAAGTAAAAATCCTTTTGATCATAAAGGAGTAAGTGCTTACGTAAAAACTGGTTTAACATCCAGTGAAAATGCTGGTGACAATAATTTTTATGATGTAGGTTTAAGAGCAGCTCACCAATTTAGTGATAAGTTTGCTGCAAAAGCTTCTGTATCCTATTTAAAAGGTACAGAATGGTTTTCAACAGATAATAGAGATTTTGAAAACCCAGGTCAAACTCGTTTAGATCCATCATACGATGGATTAAACGTTTATGGTGATGAAGTTTCAACTACTTTAGATTTCGATGAAATTGCCTCTGGTAATTTACCGATTCCATTAGCAACAGATTATGGTTCTGCAACTGTTTCAAGAACAGGTTATGAAGAGCGTGATTTAATGAATTATGATGCAGAAAGTTTAAAAGCTGATTTCTCATTACACTTTAAGCCTTGGGCTAATGATTTTGAAGTGATTTTGAACTCTAAAATAGGTCGTGGTAATACTATCTACCAAGGAGCTAACAGATACTCAATACAAGACTTCTTTATGCAACAGCATAAATTAGAAGTTAGAAACGATAATTTCTTTGCAAGAATTTATACTACTGCTGAAAAAGCAGGAAACTCTTACGATACTCGATTTGCAGCGATTAATGTGAATAGAGCATGGAAAGGTGACATAGCATGGTTTCAAGACTATGCAGCAGGATTTATTGGTGCTTTAGCTGGACAGGGAATATTTACAAACCCTACTCAAGCTCAATTAGACGCAGCTCATTTAGCTGCTAGAGCTAATGCCGATACTGGTAGATTTGAGCCAGGAACAGCTCAATTTAATAATGCTTTAGCAAGAATTACTGCTGATGGTAATTTAGAGACTGGAGCAAAGTTTACTGATAACTCTAAAATTTATCATGGAGATGTTAACTATAACTTTAGTCATTTAGTTGATTTTGCTGATATTATGGTAGGTGGATCTTGGAGACAATACTCATTAAACTCCGGAGGAACCATTTACACTGATACTGATGGGCCAATAGACTACAATGAATATGGTGCCTATGTACAAGTACAGAAAAAACTGCTAGATGAAAGATTAAAGTTTACAGGTTCTGTTCGTTATGATAAATCAGAATTCTTTGATGGATTCCTATCACCAAGAGTATCATTTGTTTATGCAGCAGATGAAGATAAGAAGCATAACTTTAGAGCCTCTTACCAAACTGGTTTCCGTAATCCAACTACTCAAGACTTATTTATTGGGTTAAATGCAGGTAGAGCTATTTTAGTAGGTTCTGCTCCTGACAATTTAGATCGATATACTGCTACGAGTCAACAATTAAGTACAGCTGGTCAGGCCATAACCGGTCAACAAACTGTTCAATTAAACGGTAGAGATGCCTATGAAAATGCTTTTGACAGAGCGTCTGTTCAACAAGGAGCTCCTGTATCTGCTGATGTAGCATTAGTAGAACCTGAACAAGTTACCGCTTACGAAGTAGGTTATCGTGGACGTTTAGGGAAGTTTAATGTTGACTTAAGTGGTTACTACAACCAATATGAAGATTTCATTTCTAATAAAACCGTAATAACGCCATTGTATGGTCAAGTAGGTGATAATTCTTTATCATTATTAGCACTTCAAAACGGTGATTTCCAAGCATATCAAACATATACAAATTCAAGTGCTGATATTAGTTCATATGGTGCAGCTATTGGTATTACAACTCAAATATTAAATGGTTTTGATATCGGTTTAAACTACACCTATGCTAAATTAGACTTTGACGAAGCTAGTGATCCTGGATTTGAAACCAACTTTAACACTCCTGAACACAAAGTAAAAGCGTCATTTGGTAAAACTGATTTATTCGAAAACTTCGGTTTTAATATCAACTGGAGATGGAATGATGATTACTTATGGCAATCTACTTTTGCTGATGGTATAATTTCTGCTAGAAACTTAATAGACGCTCAAATTAACTATACAGTTCCAAAATGGAAGTCTACTTTCAAATTAGGTGGATCAAACATTTTAGCTCACGAGTATGTAAGTGCTCCTGGAGCTGGAACTATTGGAGCGCAGTATTTTGTGTCTTGGACAATAAATCAATAATAACATGACTAATAAAATAAATATGAAAACAAATTATATATGGCTTTTAATCGTTTTGTTATTCGGTTTTACAGCCTGTGAGTCTGATGATGATACCTTATCAGATCCATTAAACAATAATACAGTAAGTGATCCTGTAATACCTAATTTTACAAGTGGATCAGCTGATTTCTCAACCTTTGTTGCAATCGGTAACTCATTAACAGCAGGATTTTCAGATAATGCTCTATTTGCTAAAGGTCAAGAAGTATCTTTCCCTAATTTACTAGCGCAAAGAATGGCTTTAGCTGGAGGTGGTCAGTTTACACAACCTTTAATGAGTGATGATGTTGGTGGTTTACTTGTAGGAGGTACTCCTATCTCTGGACCAAGATTAATATTTAATCCTAATACAGCTGGCTTAGAACCTGCTGCTGGAACACCTTCTACAGATATTACTAATGTAATAGCTGGACCATATAATAATATGGGCGTTCCTGGTGCTAAAAGTTTTCACTTATTAGCTAACGGTTATGGAGACATTGCTAATTTCCCTGCTGCTGCCAATCCTTATTTTGTTAGAATGGCATCAACTCCTAATGCTTCTATGTTAGAAGATGCTATGGCTATGAATCCTACTTTCTTTTCTTTATGGATAGGTAATAACGATGTACTTGGTTATGCAACTTCAGGTGGAGACGGTTCAAACCCAATCACAGATGTAGGTACTTTCACATTTGCAATGAATACATTAGTTTCAACACTTACTTCTGGTGGAGCTGAAGGTGTATTAGCCAATATACCAAATGTAACCGATGCACCTTTTTTCACCACAGTGCCATATAATGCGGTACCGTTAGATGCTGCTACTGCTGGAGCATTAAATGCTGCTTTTGCTGCTTATAATGGTGGTTTAGCGCAATTACAAGGTTTAGGACTAATTTCTGCAGGCGAAGTAGCTGCAAGAACGGTAACGTATGCTGCAGGTCAAAATCCTGTTTTAATTTTAGATGAAACATTAACAGATTTAACAGCTTTTAACCCTGCTTTAGTAAATATGAGACCTGCTACGCCTGATGATTTATTAGTGTTGCCATCTAGCACATTCATTGGAACTTCGGTAGGTGGGAATCCTCAATTAATTAATGGGGTAAGTGTGCCATTAGCTGATAATTGGGTTATTATTCCAAGTGAGTTACAAGAAATTCAAGCTGCAACAGCTACTTTTAACGGTATTATTAATGGTCTAGCTCAAGACAATGACTTGGCTTTATTTGATGTAAACACATTTTTTAATGGTGTAGCTACAAATGGTTTCCCTGTAAATGAATTCTATACAATGACTGCAGATTTTGTTACTGGTGGGACTTTCTCTTTAGATGGTGTGCATCCATCACCAAGAGGGTATGCGGTTGTAACAAATCAAATGTTAACAGCAATAAATGCTAAATATGGTTCTAATCTTCCTGATGTAAACCCTGTTGATTACACTGGTGTATATATAGATTAAGCTATTTTATAAAAAGATATTTGCAATAAAAAACACCTTCATTTTGAAGGTGTTTTTTTATACAGAAAAAAGACAAAAAATACATTTTTTTTCAAAACAAAACCCATATCTTTGCAGCGCGAAAACCAGATGTGTTTTCTAGTAATTAAATAGCATAAAATTAAATAGATAAGTAATGTCAAAAGTTACAGGTAAAGTTGCTCAAATAGTAGGTCCAGTAATCGATGTAGAATTCGGAGCTGGAACTGAACTTCCAAAAATTTATGATTCATTAGAAATTAACAGACCTGATGGTTCTACTCTAGTGCTTGAGGTACAATCTCACATTGGTGAAGATACAGTGCGTACTATTGCAATGGACTCTTCAGATGGTTTAAGTAGAGGCACAGAAGTTATTGCAACTGGAGCTCCTATACAAATGCCAATAGGTGAGGATGTTTACGGTCGTTTATTTAATGTAATTGGAGATGCTATTGATGGTTTAGGAGATTTACCTAAATCTGGTGATGCTGGTCTACCAATACACAGACAAGCACCTAAATTTGAAGATTTATCTACATCTACAGAAGTATTATTTACTGGTATTAAAGTAATTGATTTAATTGAGCCTTATGCAAAAGGTGGTAAAATTGGATTATTTGGTGGTGCTGGTGTAGGTAAAACAGTATTAATTCAAGAGTTGATTAACAATATTGCAAAAGGTCATGGTGGTCTTTCTGTATTCGCTGGAGTAGGTGAAAGAACTCGTGAAGGAAACGATTTACTTCGTGAAATGTTAGAGTCTGGAATTATTAAATATGGTGATGACTTTATGCATTCTATGGAAGAAGGTGGATGGGATCTCCAAAAAGTTGACAAAAAAGCAATGTTAGATTCTAAAGCAACTTTCGTTTTCGGTCAAATGAATGAGCCTCCTGGAGCACGTGCTCGTGTTGCCTTGTCTGGTTTAACTATTGCTGAATATTTCCGTGATGGCGCTGGTGATGGTCAAGGAAAGGATGTATTATTCTTCGTAGATAATATATTCCGTTTTACACAAGCTGGTTCAGAGGTATCTGCTTTACTTGGTCGTATGCCTTCTGCTGTAGGTTACCAACCAACTTTAGCAACAGAAATGGGTGCTATGCAAGAGCGTATTACATCAACTAAAAAAGGATCTATTACATCTGTACAAGCAGTTTACGTACCTGCGGATGATTTAACGGATCCAGCACCTGCAACAACGTTTGCTCACTTAGATGCAACAACTGTATTATCGCGTAAAATTGCAGAGCTTGGTATTTATCCTGCTGTGGATCCATTAGATTCTACTTCAAGAATTTTGACTGCAGATATTTTAGGAAATGAGCATTATGACTGTGCACAACGTGTAAAGGAGTTATTACAACGCTATAAAGAATTACAGGATATTATTGCTATTCTTGGTATGGAAGAATTATCTGAAGAAGATAAAATGGCTGTAGGTAGAGCAAGACGTGTACAACGTTTCTTATCACAACCATTCCACGTAGCAGAGCAATTTACTGGAATTCCAGGTGTACTAGTAGATATCAAAGAGACTATTAAAGGATTTAATATGATTATGGATGGTGAATTAGATCACTTACCAGAAGCAGCATTTAACCTTAAGGGTACAATTGAAGAAGCTATAGAAGCTGGAGAGAAAATGCTTGCAGAGGCGTAGCCGTAGCAAGTGCCGAAACTGATTCGGCATCTTAACTAATAATAATTAAGATCCTGAAACTAGTTCAGGATAGTTAAACAAGTTAACTATGTATCTAGAAATCGTATCACCAGAAGCAACTTTATTTAGTGGAGATGTAACTAGTATTGCTGTTCCAGGTGTAAATGGTGAGTTTGAAATGCTTACAAATCACGCTCCTATTGTATCGCTTTTAAAAGCGGGTCATGTTAAAATTTATGGAGACATCACTCTTGAAGAAGAAGTTGAAGATAAATTTTCTAAAGGAGACGATAAAGGAACTTGGTTAGCAATTAACTCTGGAACTTTAGAGATGAAAGATAACAAAGTAATTGTATTAGCAGACTAATTACAACTTACTTAATTTTGGATAATAAAAAACGCGAAGCAAGAGCTTCGCGTTTTTTGCTTTTATATATGTTTTTTTATTAAACTTTCTTAATCACATTAGTCACAATTCCCCAGATCACAAAGTTATTCTCTTCTGTAATATGAATAATTGGATAATCTGGATTCTCTGGCTGTAACCAAATTTCATCTTGGCTTACTCTTAAACGCTTTACGGTAAATTCGCCATCTAAAAAGCATACAGCTATTTTATTATTCTCTGGTTCAAGACTTCTATCTATTACTAATAAATCGTCATCATCAAGTCCAGCTCCAATCATGGATTGACCACTCACTCTTGCAAAAAATGTAGCTTCTTTATTTTTTACAAGTGTTTGGTCTAAGGATAAACGCTGTTGCTCAAAGTCTTCTGCTGGAGCAGGCAATCCTGCAGAAATGCCAGCATCAAAAAAGTAAGCTCCAGAATTTTCTGTAATATCTGGAATGTATAGTGTTAAACCTTCTGATTTGTGTAGTAATCGCATAATATATCGTTAAGAGTAGCTTAAAAGCATCAAATAATTTGTTTAAAACTACAACTTTTTAATGGCTTCTAATTCTATTTTTAAATCCTGAAATGATTTCATAACACTGCTCAATTTTAATTCTTTTTCATCATACTCTTGTGTGTTGATACAACATGAAAACTCCCAAAGCTCGAGAATATCTTGTACATGTACTTCATAAGGGTCATAATTTTTATTATCGCTAGAGAGTAATAGGGTATTGTTTTTTTCTAGTTGGTTGTATAATCGCTTGTATACCAAACCATCATTTTTGGTTAATACAATATAAGTCTTCCCATTTACAAGTGTCGTGATATCATCTACAAATTTTGCAACCACATAAGAACCATCTTTAACTGGTAACATAGAATCGCCTTTTATAGGAAAAGCACGATGTGTCCCTGTAGGTAAAAAAGGAAGTTTAATTTTTTGTAGTTGCTCAATATATTCAGGATCGTCATAACCTTCTAAATAACCAGCAGATGCTTTGGTTGGGACGATTTCAATTAAATCTTCGTTAGTTTCACTAACAGTTACAGGAAATAATACACGCTTATTCCCTATTTCAATAAACGACGTATCTTTTGACAATCGTAAATCGTTCTTCACCAAAATATCAATAGGAATATTAATATAGTTAGACAATTCAATCAAACGTTCAATTGGTGGCTCAGATCGTCCCTCTTCATACGATCCAACCATAGAGCGTGTCCATCCCAGTTCGTCTGCAAATTGCTCTTGAGACAATTTTTTTAAGCCTCTTAAGTGCCTAATATTTATGTTAATTTTTTTCATTTGCTACAAATATAAGCAATAAAAACTACAAATAGTAGCTAAATTTGCAAGTCTTACTATGTATATTAATTGCCACACATATTATAGTTTGCGCTATGGTACCATTAAGCCAAGAGACCTTCTTGAGTTGGCTAAGCTGCGTGGTATACAAACATTAGCACTTACAGATATTAATAACACATCGGCATGTCTAGATTTTGTAAGGTTATCAAGTAAATATAGCATCAAGCCTATACTAGGTGTAGATTTTAGAAACGGTGCACAACAGCAATTTATTTTAATTGCAAAAAATAATACTGGTTTTAAAAATATTAATGCGTATCTCTCTCAATTTTTACACGAACAAACAATAGCAATTCCGGAAAAACCAGATACTGTAATAAATGATTGTTTTGTGATATATCCATTTATAAAAGGTAAGGACTACAACTTAAAAAGCAACGAATTTTTAGGTGTTAAACCTAAAGATGTTAATCATCTAAAATTTTCTAAATGGGCTAAATCGCCCAATAAATTAGTAATACTACAAACAGTATCGTTTAAACATAAAAAAGATTTTAACACACATCGCTTACTTCGTGCTGTCGATAATAATACACTATTAAGCAAACTACCATTAACAGAACAAGCCAATGAAGCGGATGTTATGTTGCCTAATCAAGAATTATTAGCACATTATGAAGAGTTCCCAAAAATTATTGAAAATACCAAACAGCTTCTAGAGGGTTGCTCTATAGATTTTGATTTTAGTCAAAGCGTACCAAATAATCAAAAGTCGTATACCAATAATGAAAATTTAGACTATCGCTTATTAAAAAAACTCACATACGATGGTCTTAAGTATCGTTATAAAAATCCCAAACAGCAAATCTACAATCGCATTGAAAAAGAGCTTGATATTATAAAGCAAAAAGGCTTCGTTTCTTACTTTTTGATTAATTGGAAAATCTTAAAATATGCTAGAAGCAAAGACTATTTTTATGTAGGCAGAGGTAGTGGTGCCAATAGTATTATTTCTTATTTACTTCGTATTACAGATGTAGATCCTGTTGAACTAGACCTTTATTTTGAGCGTTTCATCAATATTTTTAGAAAAAATCCACCTGATTTCGACATCGACTTTTCATGGCAAGATCGCGATGATATTACACAATTTATATTTAAAACATTTAAAAACACAGCACTCATAACAGTTTACAATACCTTTAAATTTAGAGCATCTGTTAGAGAGTTAGGCAAAGTTTTTGGCTTACCAAAAAGTGAAATCGATATACTAACAACTGGTAAATATAATTTTGAGGCACTTGATAAATTATCACAGTTAGTAATAAACTACAGTACATATATACAAGGATTTCCTAACTATTTAGGTATTCATGCAGGAGGCATTATTATTTCAGAAAAACCTGTTCACTATTATGGTGCTACTTTTATGCCTCCCAAAGGATTTCCCACCACACAGTTTGATATGGTTGTTGCAGAAGATATCGGCCTCTATAAGTTTGATATTTTAAGCCAACGAGGTTTAGGAAAAATTAAAGACACCGTGGATATTGTAAAATATAACAATCCCAAAAAACCACCTATAGATATACACGACATTAAACGTTTTAAACAAGACAAGCGTATTAAATACTTATTGCGAAATGCCAAAGCAATTGGCTGCTTTTATGTTGAGTCGCCTGCTATGCGCATGCTACTTAAAAAATTGCAAGTCGATAATTATTTAGGATTGGTCGCTGCGAGCTCTGTTATTCGTCCTGGTGTGGCAAAATCTGGTATGATGCGCGAATATATTATGCGTTATCGATTTCCAGAACGCAGAAACGATGCACATCCTGTTTTACTTAAAATTATGCCAGAAACTTTTGGCGTAATGGTCTATCAAGAAGACGTGATTAAAGTAGCGCACTATTTTGGAGGTTTAACACTAGGCGAAGCAGATATGTTGCGTAGAGGCATGTCTGGAAAATTTCGCTCTCGTGATGAGTTTTTAAAAGTAAAACAGCAATTTTTTGATAATTGTAAAAACGATGGCAAACCAGCATCGCTTACAGCAAATATATGGCGACAAATCGAAAGTTTTGCAGGTTATGCCTTTGCCAAAGGTCATTCGGCATCGTATGCTGTAGAGAGTTATCAAAGTCTATTTTTAAAAGCCTATTATCCTCTGGAATATATGGTCGCTACTATTAACAATTTTGGTGGCTTTTACCAAACCGAACTTTATGTGCACGAAGCACGCATGCATGGAGGCATTATCGAAGCACCTTGCATTAATAAAAGCCATTATAAAGCCACAATAAAAGGGGACACTATTTATTTAGGCTTCATGTTTTTACATGCTATTGAATCCAAAACCATCAAAAAATTATTAATTGAGCGCAAACAGTATGGTACATTTAAAAGTTTAGACGATTTTATAGAACGCGTCCCAATATCTGTAGAACAAATTAGTATTTTAATAAAAATAAATGCCTTTAGGTTTACAGGTATTAATAAACGTGAACTCCTCTGGCAAGCCCATTTAAAAATTAGTAAAACGGTTGTAGAAGATTATATTGTTACACTGTTTAAAACCGAACGTATTAATTACCAAACACCAGAACTACCAAGTACAGATTTAGAAAATGCTTTTGACGAGTTAGAATTATTGGGGTTTCCGTTATGCAACCCTTTTTACTTACTAAAAAATCCTTCTAAAAACACATTACGTGCTAAACATTTATTACTATGTGAAAATAAAGTAATTACTATAGAAGGCTATCTAGTTACTACAAAAAACACAAGTACTAGTAATGGTAAACGCATGAATTTTGGAACCTTCCTAGATCGTGATGGCGATTTTATTGATACTGTACACTTTCCAACCATCGCTGTTAAATTTCCGTTTAGAGGAAAAGGTATATACAGCATTACAGGTAAGGTTTTAGTAGAGTTTGATTGTACCAACATTCAAGTTATATCTATGAAAAAGCTCGCAGTTGTCGAAGACCCTCGTTATAGCGATATAAAAAAAGCCGAACGATATGCCAGACAATAATAGAGCCATAGTACATATGGATTTAGATACTTTTTTTGTCTCCTGCGAGCGTTTGTTAGATAGCAGGCTCATAGGCAAACCAATACTCATTGGAGGTAATTCTGATCGTGGTGTTGTAGCTTCTTGTAGTTACGAAGCTCGTAGGTTTGGTATTCACTCTGCTATGCCAATGCGTATGGCCAAACAACTCTGCCCAGAAGCTATTGTATTACGAGGTAATTCTGGTACATACACCAACTTTTCAAAAGATGTTACTGATGTTATAAAGGAAAGCGTTCCGCTTTACGAAAAAACTTCTATTGATGAGTTTTACATAGATTTAACAGGAATGGATAAGTTTTTTGGCTGCCACAAATTGGCTTCAGAGTTACGCCAACGTATTATAAAAGAAACTGGTTTACCTATTTCGTTTGGTCTATCCATTAATAAAACCGTTTCTAAAATTGCCACAGGTGAGGCGAAGCCTAACAATCAAATACAGATTATAAAAGGCACAGAAAAACCATTTTTAGCACCTTTATCTGTTAGAAAAATTCCTATGGTAGGAGAAATGACTTATAAGTCGCTTTGTGATTTAGGTGTAAAACAAATTAAAACCGTTCAAGAAATGCCAATGGAACTCATGCAGAAAGTACTTGGTAAAAATGGGTTGAGTATCTGGAAAAAAGCCAATGGCATCGATAACAGTCCTGTAATACAATATCACGAACGTAAATCCATCTCGACAGAGCGTACGTTTAATCGCGACACAACAGATGTCAATAAGCTTAAGAGCATTATTCTGGCGATGGCAGAAAATCTAGCTTACCAGCTGCGTCGTGGTAATAAGTTAACCGCTTGTGTAACATTTAAAATTAGGTATTCAGATTTTCAAACGTACACACAACAGCAGCGCATTGCATATAGTGCTATGGATCACAGCATTATTCCTGTAGTGATGGATTTATTTAAAAAATTATATAACAGACGATTATTAGTGCGTTTAGTTGGTGTAAAATTTAGCCATTTGGTCGAAGGTGGTCACCAGATTAACTTATTTGAAGACAACGAAAAGCATATAAACTTAAGTAACGCAATCGATACAATGCGCGAACGTTATGGCGACAGAGCAGTAATTAGTGCTGCAGGTATGGATGCTAAAACCATTAGCAGATGGAATCCGTTTACTGGTGAGCCACCTCCTTTACTGGCTAATAGGAGACTGTAGTTAATCTTCTACATATTCTAATAAATCATTGGGTTGGCAGTCCAGCGCTTTACAAATGGCTTCTAATGTTGAAAAACGAATCGCTTTTGCTTTACCAGATTTTAGAATAGATAGATTTGCGGTTGTTATACCAATAGCTTCTGCCAAGTCTTTACTTTTCATTTTACGCTTGGCTAGCATCACATCAAGATTTACTACTATTGGCATAATTATATCGTTAAATCGTTTTCCTCTTTGGCTTCTTTTGCGCGTTTAAAAATGTCTGCTAGTATGTAAAAAGCTAATCCTGCTGGAATTAAAAAAGTAAATTCTGCTTTTAATTCATTAAAAAAGTTAAATGTAGACTTATTAATTGCCGCTAAAAGAAATCTTAAAACCAAGATACTAATAGTATATTGAATAAAAATAGTGCCAATTTTTTTAAAGTATTCAATAGTATTATCACTGAAATAGTTTTCATTCTCAACTTCTTTCAGAATTGATAAAAAATAGGAAAATCCATAGATAAGATAGCCACTCAAGAAAAACAAGCCAGCGCTAATTACATAATAACTCCATTGAATAGCATTTTTTGAATTAAACCATGATTCGTTTTTACCAGCTGTACTTGCCCAGTTTTGAAACTCTTTAAACTGATTAAAATCAAACTCGCGCATATCATTTAATAAAACTGAAATTGTAGATAATAAAACAACCCAAGTAATAATAGTCAACGTTTTTATGTTGTTTTTCATAATTATATAGTTAATTCGTTTTCTTCTTGAATTTCAATGCCACGTCTAAAAATAAAAGCAACAATCAAAATGATTGCTCCTAAAAACAAATAAGCTTTTCCTTCAGTTATGACTACAGGAAAAAACACCTGTTTTATTAACCACAAATTGTAGCCATTTGCAATTATTGTAATAGCTCCAATAAGTAAAGACACAAAGCTGATTTTTGTTATTGAATGAGCTGCTACGAAAGTGAAAGGTTTATCCAAATTTAGTTTAGCAAATAATTTTAATACTAAAAAAAACATATATGCTTTTAATATGGCTAAAACTATTACTAACAACATAATTGAATTGTAATGCGTTATGCTATACTCATATAGTCGCGATAAATCTAATCCTAAAAATAAATTGGTAATTGCAGCTTTATTTACAAAAACACTTATAAAATATGATACGATTAAAGATCCAGCTCTAATACATAAGCCAACAAAAACTATCCATGAAACAATTTTCATCGTATTTAAAACTTGTTTTGCTTTCATTTTATTATTGTTTAACGATAACAAATATATAAAAATTATTGATAAACAATAATTTTTTATTAAAAAAGAGTAATTTTAAATATAGACCTGTTAGGTTTTGAAAACCTGACAGGTCTTAACTATCTTTGATATATGTTTCCAAAAAAACTACTACAAAAATTAAACGAGCGGCAGGTAAATAATGCATTTCGACAACTTGGTTTAAACCAAAATCTAGTAGATTTTTCATCCAACGATTATTTAGGGTTTGCAAAGTCTAAAACCATTTTTGATAAGGCTCATAATCTACTTGTTGAGGGAAACTATATTCAAAATGGCGCTACAGGTTCTCGTTTACTGTCTGGAAATCATGCTTTATATCAAGATGTAGAAATAACGCTTTGTAAATTTCATAATTCAGAAACTGCTGTAGTTTTTAATTCTGGTTACGATGCTAATATTGGATTTTTCTCTAGCGTACCTCAGCGCAATGATATTATACTTTATGATGAGTTAATTCATGCCTCCATTCGCGATGGCATTTCTATGAGTCATGCTAAATCGTATAAGTTTAAGCATAATGATTTAAGAGATTTAGATGAGATATTGAAACGTGTTCAGCATGATAAAAATGAAATTTATGTAGTTACAGAATCTGTTTTTTCTATGGATGGCGACTCTCCTGATTTGATAGAGCTTTCAAAAATTTGTAAAACACATAACGCCAATCTAATTATAGACGAAGCACATGCAGTTGGTGTTTTTGGAAACAATGGTTGTGGCATAACTCAAAATCTAAAAATTGAAGACCAAATATTTGCACGAATCGTAACTTTTGGTAAAGCTTTAGGTTGTCATGGAGCAGCAATTTTAGGTAGTAATAGTTTAAAAACTTACCTCATTAATTTTTCTCGCTCGTTTATCTACACAACAGGATTACCACCTCATAGTTTGGCTACTATTAATTCTGCTTACGAGGAGTTATTGCAGACTCATGCTATTGACAGTTTACATAAAAATATAACGCATTTTAAATCAGAATTGAAAAGGCTTCAAATAGATTCAAAATTTATAGATAGTAATTCAGCTATTCACTGTTGTGTTATTTCTGGAAACAACCATGTAAAACAAATCGCAAAAAAAATACAAGAACATGGTTTCGATGTAAAACCTATTATATCACCAACTGTTCCTAAAGGATATGAGCGCTTACGTTTTTGCCTTCATAGTTACAATTCTTCTCAAGACATAACAAAAGTATTAGAGCTACTTACTACTTTTGTAAGGTAAATAAATTACATGAGCAACAAGTTTAAAACTATAGCTAAATATCAGTATTCAACAGAGGCTCAAATTATAAAAGGGCGGTTAGAGAGTGAAGGCATTAAAGTTTTCTTGTTCGATAATTTTACTATTGACACAGACCCTTTAGTTAGTAACGCTATTGGAGGTATAAAACTAAAAGTCTTATCAGAAGACGCTATGAAAGCGCAACATATTTTAAGTACGATTCAAGAATATGCTCTGGATGATGATGGGAATGCGATACATTGCCCAAACTGTAAGTAGTAAAAAAGTGCACTTATTTTCTACAATTAACGATTTTAAATCGTTTTTCGCTTTTCTTATTGGCTTTATATCCGGAACTTTACCATTTCATACACGTTATAAATATCAATGTGAAGACTGTAAAACTGAATTCAATACTAAATGACAACATACTTTGTAACAGGAATCTCAACAGATGTAGGTAAAACAATTGCTTCAGCTGTTTTAGTTGAAGCACTTGAAGCTGACTATTGGAAACCTGTACAAGCAGGTGAGTTGGATAATTGCGATACTAAAAAAGTAGAGCGATTGGTATCTAATTCTAAATCTGTATTTCATAAAAACAGTTATGCTTTAAAAACACCTATGAGTCCACATGCAGCAGCAGATATTGATGGTGTTTCAATTCAACTTAAAGACATAAAAACTCCAAATACAAAAAACAATTTAATAATTGAAGGTGCTGGAGGGTTACTAGTTCCTCTTAATAATTCGAAAACAATACTAGATATTATAAAGCCTAATTATAAAGTTATTGTTATATCTAGACATTATTTAGGAAGTATTAATCACACACTACTTACTGTAAAACTATTACAAGAAAAAGGGTTTGATGTCTCAATAATATACAGTGGAAATGAACATAAAACCACTGAAGATATTATTCAAAAAATGACAAATGTAGCCGTTATAGGACGTATTAACGATGAGCCTTATTTTGATAGAAATGTCATTAAGGAATATGCAGAACTTTTTAAAAGCAAATTAACGTCACCCTGAACTTTGACATTGAGTTTATCGAAATGTGATTCAGAGTCGCATAAATTATGAAAAACAGTTTCGTATATATATTAACTAATACATATAGAACGACTTTTTACATAGGAGTAACTGCTAATTTAACAAAACGTTTAGCTGAACATTATGAAGAAAAAGCTTCAAAATTCACTAAAAAATATAACACGAAAGATTTAGTTTATTTTGAAGTATTTACAGATATTGAGCAAGCAATAGCAAGAGAAAAACAATTGAAAAATTGGCATAAAGAATGGAAAATTAATTTAATTAAAACTTCGAATCCAACTCTAAAAACATTAGATTACTAACTAAAATGAGATGCTGAAATACTGAAACCAGTTCAGCACAAGTAAGTTCAGCATGACAAATAAAAAACTAAACGTCACTCTGAATTTATTTCAGAGTCATACAAGCAGATGAGATTCCGAAACACGTTTCGAGTACCTCAACGTCCTTTCGGAATGACGACATATAGGAATAAATTAAAAAAGATTCCTGCTTTCGCAGGAAATATGTATGAGTTTAAAAGAACGCGACAAAAAGCACCTTTGGCATCCTTTAAAGCAGCACCAATTGCAGCCAGACAGCATTGCGATTGTAAAAGCAAAAGGTTGTCTATTAATTGATGAAAATGGTAATGAATATATTGACGCCATTTCATCATGGTACACGTGCATGTATGGTCATTGTAACGACTATATTATTGAAAAGACCTATCAGCAAATGCAGCAACTAGACCAAATTATGTTTAGTGATTTTACGCATGAACCTGCTGTTAGATTATCTGAAGAACTTATTAAAATATTACCCAAAGGTCAGAATAAACTATTTTTTAACGACAATGGTTCTACTGCTGTTGAAGCAGGAATAAAAATGGCGCTTCAATACTATTTTAATAAAAATGAAAAGCGTTCTACATTTATTGCTTTTGAAAATGGATTTCATGGTGACACATTTGGAGCTATGAGTGTTTCAGGATTATCTGTTTACAATGGCCCTTTTGAGGATTTTTTAATTGATGTAAAACGCATACCAACACCAAATGGAGCAAATCATCAAGATATTTTTGACACATTAAAAGACTATACATCAAAACATAAAATAGCTGGATTTATATACGAACCCTTATTGCAAGGAGCTGCTGGAATGACCATTCATGATGCTAATGGTTTAAACACTATTCTTAAATTTTGTAAAACCCATAATATTTTAACTATCGCTGATGAAGTAATGACAGGTTTTGGAAAGACAGGACGCTATTTTGCATCAGATTATATAGAAACAAAACCAGATATTATTTGTTTGAGTAAAGCCCTAACTGCAGGTTTAGTACCAATGGCAATCACTTCTTGTACACAAGATGTTTATGATGCTTTTTTAAGTAATGACATGGCTAAAGGATTTTTTCATTGCCATACCTACTCTGGAAATCCAATAGCATGTGCTGCAGCTATCGCTGGAATAGAGCTATTACGATCTGATGGTATTCAAAATAATATCAAACACATTATAAAATCGCATCTAAAGTTCAATGAACAGATACAATCACACTCAAAAGTAAAATCCACTAGACAATTAGGAGTTGTATTTGCTATTGACCTTAACACTAAAATGGAACGTTATGGTGATTTACGTGATAAACTATTAAAATTCTTTATGGATCGAGGTGTATTTTTAAGACCGCTAGGCAATACCATTTACATTCAAGTGCCTTATATAATTAGTGAAGCTGAATTACAGAAAGTGTATCACGTTATTGAGGAAGTATTAGATAGTTTGTCATTCTGAAGGAACAGAGTGACTGAAGGATATCCAAAATTAAAAAACAAAGATTCTTCACTTCGTTTCACTCGTTCAGAATGACATTAATTTCCCTCTACGAGAGCTGCATGATTTATTTTTTTAGTGTAGTTTGTAATAAATCTCTAAACTCTGAATCAGTAAGAATTGCCAACTCAAAGGCATTCATACTACCTTGTATTTTTTGGGTTTCTAAATAATCTAGACCTTTCAAAAAATACGCTAACTCTGTTTTGTTTCCTTTTTTATCGGTTGCATAAAACGCTTTGGTCAGCACAAAAGCGGTTGAGCCGCCTTTCATTCCAGCATGTTCTAACCACTGTCTATTTCTAGGGTTTTCTAACAAAAACTCTAAAATCTCATCTAGATATTTCTGTGTGTCTTCAGAAAAATAGGTTCTAGAATTTATCTTTTTTAATAACTCAACATACTCTGAAGTTGTTGATGCTGGTAAATTATCAGACCATACTTTTTGAATATTCAAAGCACGATCTCCTCTGTCGTTTTTATAACTTGGATCATTCAATAATTTTTCATGAATTCGCTCTGTTGATTTGATATAATCTACTGTAGATAGATTTCTCATAGCTTCTTCTAATTCTTTATTTTTTAAATCCGGAAATAATTCTTTACCAACAAATAATGAGGATACCAAATAATAAATTTCAGAATGATTAATCATCTCTAAACTGACTAATCGTTTATTAATATTTTCTAAACCAAGTCGTTTACTCAACCATTCGGTATTAGCATTAGAGCTAAATAGAATCATCCCTTTTGCAATATCTCTAACAGATACTTTATTGTCTACAATTTCAGAAGCTGAATATTTTAACCAAGCAAGATGCGCTCCTCCATCAGAATTCTCTACATAAAAAACATCTAACTCATTTAAATCAATTAGCTCATCAGGATTGATAATTCCTGCAGCTGCCTGTTCAGCATACTCAATAGTTACTATTAATTTTACTGTACTCGCTAGTGGTTGAATTCTATTAGAATTAATATTAGCTAATACCGAATCGTTTCTAACGAGTTTAATAGACGCCTTATCTGGATTGTCTTTTATAAAATTAAGAACAACCATTTTATCGGACTTAAAGTAATAAACACCAACTGCCCCCATTATAATTACAGCTAGTAAAAGAAGTCCTCCAATAAGTAAAATTTTCTTAATCATCTTTGATATATCGCTTTCTATACTTTATAAGTATGTTTTTTAATAATCTTGTTACAAGTTACTTTTTTATAGTCATTAATCTTACTTTTGCTGAAAATAAAATTACTTGAAAGAGCCTATCTCTATAACTGCAGTTTCATCAATTTCTCCTTTAGGAAATACTTACGATTCTATTTGGAATAACTACCTAAACAATCGTCATTTTATTACTAAAAATGATACTGATTTAGTTGCAGAATTATCTCAAGAAAGTAACCTATTAATTGAAAAATTAAGGCAAGAAAATTCTAAATATAAAACATTAGATAACTCCGTTTTATATGCTATGTATGCTTCTCGATTAGCTATTAAAAATGCTAATTGGAAAGCTTCAGATAATTTTGGGATTAATATTGGTTCATCTCGTGGTGCAACATCCTTATTTGAATCCTATTATCAAGATTTTTTAAATTCAGATCAAGCAAAAACTTTAAGTTCACCTACTACTACTTTAGGAAATATTTCCTCTTGGGTAGCTCATGATTTACAAACCAATGGTCCTGAAATTTCGCATTCAATAACATGCTCAACAGCATTACATGCGATGTTAAATGGAATTGCTTGGATTAACTCTGGAATGTCTGATACCTTTTTGGTTGGAGGTAGTGAAGCACCTTTAACCCCTTTCACAATTGCTCAAATGAAAGCTCTAAAAATCTACAGTAACTCCGACATTTCGAGAACCTCAATGTCCGAAATAAAATATCCTTGTCGTGCTTTAGATTTTAAAAAAACTAAAAACACAATGGTTTTAGGTGAAGGAGCTTCGGTTGCTTGTTTAGAAAAAGGACTGTCTAAAAACGCTTTGGCTACCATTGGAGGGTTTGGTTATGCTACCGAAATTTTAAAAAATAACACTTCTATTTCAACTGAAGCTGATTGTTTTCAAAAATCTATGCAGATGGCATTAGATTCTGCAAACCTAAAAACTTCAGATGTTATTGTTACCCATACTCCTGGAACCATTAAAGGAGATTTAGCAGAGTATAAAGCCATTAAAAAAGTTTTTAAAAATAAGCGTCCTAGCCTGACAAATAATAAATGGAAATTAGGTCATACACTTGGTGCATCAGGACTATTAAGTGTAGAAATGGCTATTTATATGTTAAAAAAACAGCAGTTTATTTCTGTGCCATATAGTAACGAAAAACTTCCTGAAAAATTAGAAACTATTCTAGTCAATGCCGTTGGTTTTGGAGGTAATGCTGTGAGTATCGTTTTGAAGAAAGCTTAATCCTCGTCTAATTCTTTTAAAAGATCACGCCAAATTTTATCTTTTAAAAATCCTCCGTGGGCAATATCACTTCCTGGTAAATGAGGGCCAGCATTTGATTCAATTATTGTAGGACCACTTGGTGTTATAGCAACATCCCAACCTATAAATCTATCAGGTATTGCTTTTACAGCTTTTTTGACTTCTGATTTAGCTTCTTCATAATAAGGAATTATAAACCCTTCGAAAACAAATCCGCTTTCAGGATGCTTAAAAATTTCTGCTCCGCCATACTCAATAAAATAGTGCCCTTTCTTTTTTAAAGTTCCATCTTCAATATTTACACCAACAAAAATACCTCCAGAAGATGCATTATCTACAACACTTGTTCCAACCCCAAACCTAATAAAGCTTCCTATTATTTCTATGTCTCCTGTTTTAGTAATAAACGATAACAACCGAATTGTATTTACCGAATTAGGATGTATTTTATTGAGTGCTTCATGCTGTTTTACTACTTCGTTGTGAACATAAGTGCCAGATAATAAATCATCGGCTATTTCATCTATTTCGCTTTTTAGATTTTTTTTAGTCAATTTAAAACAGCCTTTCCCTCCATAATCTGAAGGAGGTCTAAAAAACAGTTCTTCTAAATTTGTATCAGTAAACACTTTATTGAAGAAATCTATCAAATCATTTTTATTAGATATTTCTTG
Source organism: Flavobacteriaceae bacterium NBU2973 (assembly GCA_026162565.1). Lineage (GTDB taxonomy): Bacteria > Bacteroidota > Bacteroidia > Flavobacteriales > Flavobacteriaceae > JAOEIQ01. The sequence goes on along the minus strand of JAOEIQ010000001.1, from coordinate 404,091 downwards.
AATAGAATCATTATAATAAAAGTTGATTCCTTTATTATAACTAACAAGCTTTGGAGTTCTAAAAGTTCCTATTTGGTGCTGTAAAGCAAATTCTAATTTATCTTCAATTACTTTGTGATAGATTGGGTTATGTAATTTTTTACTTAATCCAATCTTAACAACTTCTTTTGTGCTTAAATAGTCCTTATAATTAGAAACATGTTTTCTGTAAACGTATTTAAAATAATAGAAAGGAAACTCCTTTTTAAGTTTCCAAAGTGTAAGTACTTCATTTAGCATTTTAAAAAATCCTTTTTTATTGGGATCCTTAAAAAAAACTTTGATTCTACCTGTATTTCTAAAACTTCTCATTCTCGATAAATTACCGAAAGTTAATTATATTTTTAAAACACGCTCATTTATTAGAGTAAAAGCTGATCTAATTCTATTAAATTAGTATTTTTGATTATTGATTAACCAAAAGATTTATGAGCGAGATACGACACAATTGGACTAAAGAAGAGATATTAGAAGTCTACAACAAACCCTTAATGGAATTGCTATACGAAGCTGCAACTACTCATCGTATACATCACGATCCTAATACTGTTCAAGTTTCAACTTTGTTATCAATAAAAACTGGTGGTTGTCCAGAAGATTGTGGCTATTGTCCTCAAGCTGCTCGTTATCATACTGATATTGAAGGCAATGATCTTATGAGTGTACAGCAAGTCAAAGCTCAAGCACTTCGTGCTAAATCATCAGGTAGTTCAAGGGTTTGTATGGGAGCTGCTTGGCGAAATGTAAAAGATGGTCCTGAATTTGATCAAGTACTAGAAATGGTTAGAACTATTAACAAACTCGATATGGAAGTTTGTTGCACACTAGGAATGGTCACAGAAAATCAAGCAAAACGTTTAGCAGAAGCTGGCTTGTATGCTTACAACCATAATTTAGATTCCTCTGAAGAATACTACAAAGAAGTTATTTCTACACGTGGTTTTGAAGACCGTTTAGAAACCATAGATAATGTGCGTAAAACAAATGTAACCGTTTGCTCTGGAGGTATTATTGGAATGGGAGAAAAAGAGGAAGATAGAGCAGGTATGTTAGTTGCTTTAGCTACTTTAAATCCACAACCAGAATCTGTACCAATTAATGCATTAGTTGCAGTTGAAGGCACTCCTTTAGAAGATCAACAACCTGTTTCTATTTGGGACATGGTTAGAATGGTAGCAACGACTAGAATTGTAATGCCAGAAACTCAAGTGCGATTAAGTGCTGGAAGAACGCAGATGACTAGAGAAGGTCAAGCTATGTGTTTCTTTGCTGGTGCCAATTCTATTTTTGCAGGTGATAAGCTATTAACAACTCCTAATCCTGATGTAAATGAGGATATGGAAATGTTTAAGTTATTAGGCTTAAATCCTCAAAAACCATTTATTAAAAAAATGCAACCTAAAACTATAGAAGCCGAAGATTCTCAATATCAGGCTTTAGGAGAAAAGCCAAAATGGTCAAGACCAGATTATACAATTGAACGTAACGAACAAGCAAAACAAAAAGCTAAAGTTTTAAAGTAAAATCGTCTTTTTAAAACTTATACTATTAAAAATTTGGTAACGTTTTATTAACTTTGATGTTCTAAATTTTAAATTTTGTCGTTAAATCTTCAAGACATTCCTCGTGTTGAAACGATCACAAAAGAGGAGTTTATAAAGCAGTATTTTAAACCACAAAAACCTGTGGTTATTGAACGTTTTATCGAAGACTGGCCAGCATACTCTAAATGGACTTTAGAATACATGAAAGAGGTAGCTGGAGATAAAACTGTTCCTTTATATGATGATAGACCAGTAGACTACAAGGATGATTTTAACGAGCCTCATGCTACCATGAAAATGAGTGATTATGTAGACTTACTAAAAAAAGAACCTACTAAATTTAGAATTTTTCTGTGGAACATATTAAAAGAAGTGCCACAACTTCAAAATGATTTTAACTATCCAGATTTTGGATTACGATTAATGAAAGGCTTACCAATGCTTTTTTTCGGTGGAAGATATTCGTATACTTTTATGCATTATGATATAGATTTAGCTAATATTTTCCATTTTCATTTTGAAGGGAAAAAGCAATGTATTTTGTTTGATCAGAAACAAAACAAACACTTGTATAAAATTCCGCACTCCCTCATAACAAGAGAAGATATTAATTTTGCAAACCCAGATTTTAAAAAATGGCCAGCTCTTAAAAATGCTAAAGGCTGGGTTGCTAACCTTAATCATGGTGAAGTATTGTATATGCCAGAAGGCTATTGGCATTATATGCGTTATATTACTCCAGGTTTCTCAATGAGTTTAAGAGCTATAGCAAGAAACCCTAAAAATTTAGGTAAAGCTTTATACAATGTTTTTATTATGCGTAATTATGATAATTTAATGCGACGTATTAAAGGTCAAAAATGGATTGATTGGAAAAACGAACAAGCACTAATTAAAACCAACAAGCATCTAAATTAATTCTGAAGCTTTTTCATAAACCAGATTAGGTTCCCAACCTCTGTATAACAGATAATCACAAAGTTTTCTTTTCTTCTTGAAGAGATTTGGTTCTTTAAGTTGCGATAAACGTTTTTCGGCTAATTCATTAAGCGTATTAAAATACTCCTCCTCATTGATTTCTTTTAGTGCAATTTCAATATTATATTTTGAAATATCTCTTAACTTTAACTCTCTTACAATTCTAATCTTCCCCCATTTTTTAATTTTGAATTTTCCTCGAGTAAATGATTTTGCAAACCGTTCTTCGTTAAGATAATTGTCTTGAATTAATGTATTTACAATTTGAGATATAGCTTCTGGAATCATATTCATTTTTTGAAGCTTTTCAACCACTTCTTTATGGCATCGCTCTTGATAAGCACAGAAATTTGTAAGTGTTTTCGTCGCTTCGTCGACAGAATAAGTTCTTGGTCTAAACATATGGCAATTTAATAATGTTTTGTTAATAAAACGGTATCTTTAAATGCTTGAATTTTAAGCTTTTTACAATAAATTTGCATGGTTTTTTAATAGCATTTTCCCTATGATAAAAAAATATCTCCTCGCATTAATAGCATTTTTATGCTCAATTTTATCTATTCATGCACAATTGTCTGCTGGCGATATCGCTTTTATTCAATACAATGCTGATGGTGTTGATAACTTTGCATTTTTGGCTCTAAATGATATTCCTGCTGGTGATATAATCTATTTTACTGACAATGAAGAAAACACTTTAGGAGGTGATGAAGGTACAATTACTTGGACATCACCAAGTGGTGGAGTAAGTTGTGGCACTATAGTAACTATTACTACTGCTCCTAGTGCTACTATTGGTAGTGTCACTGAAACCAATGATTTGAATTTTAATGGTGATGGCGATTCAATTTTAGCTTATCAAGGTTCTAATTCATCACCAACATTTATTGCAGGTTTAGCAAATGATGGTTTTGGGAATAGCTGGTCAACTGCAGCAGAAGGTAATTTACCTCCAGGATTGACAGATGGAACCGATGCTGTATCTATTAATGAGATTGATAATGTTGTTTATGACGGCTCTGTATTAAATGGAACTCGTGCTTCGATTTTAGCAGCAATCAATGACTCTACTAATTGGTCTGGAGGTAGTAATACCTTACAACAAACATTTTCTAATATTTTTACTCTTAGTGACTGTCCTGCTCCTTGCTCTGTTGGAGATCCTGTTGGAACAATTTCAGAAACTACTGTTTGTGGCGAATCAGAATTGAGTTTTTCGGGTTCAGCACCAGCTAATGTGGTTTATTACTGGCAAACACCAAATTCTGGTGGTACAGATATGACAAATGATGCGGCTAATACACTAATTGTTTTTATAACGGCAGACTATTATGTTAGAGCCTATGATACAGTAAACATGTGCTGGTCAATTGGTGAAATTGGTCCTTTTACGCCTACCATAAATACATCTGCAACTATAGATACTGAACCATCTGACCAAAGCGTTATTGTTGGCGACAATACTAATTTTACTGTAACTACCACAAACGCCTCATCATTTCAATGGGAAGAAAGTACTGATGGTATTGTTTGGACTTCTACAGGAACAAATTCAAATACATTAAGCTTAACAAATATTCCTTTATCTCAAAATGGTTATATGTATCGTGTTATTGTAAGTAGTGTAGGTTGTCCAGATGTTGTATCAAATTTAGCAACATTAAGTGTATTTAATTCAGCTTGTATTAGTGAAGATTTTGTTTCTTTTGGTGATTGGACAAACTCGGGAACCTCTGAAGATTCAGACATAACTCATTATGGAAATGCTGCTCCTTGTATAGCGTTCACTAGTGGTGATACAATGATTACTCCTTCAGTGGATAACCCTGAATCTTTACAGTTTTATCAAGATGCAAGTAATGGAGGTAATGGTAGTATTGCAACGATAGATTATCGTATAGGAGCAGGAGTTTGGAATTCACTATATTCATTTACAGTTACTACTGCTGGAAATATAGAGAATGTAGATTTAACTGATGTAGGTGGTGTTGACCTTTCTAATGAAACAGATCTAACTTTCAGATTTAATTCATCTTTTTCTACATGGTACTTAGATGATGTAATAATATTTTGTACTCCTTGTACAAATCCTTTAGTAACAACTACAATCGACATTTCTTCAGGACCTGTTGGTACTTACGTAACTATAAGTGGAAGTGATTTTAATGGGTCAACTATGGTAACTTTTAATGGAGTAATGGCAACAATAAGTTCTCAAACAACTTCAGAATTAATAGTTCAAGTTCCTCTAGGTGCAACTGATGGTGATATTTTAGTAACTACACCAGGTTCAATTTATTGCGATTCTAATATAGCCTTTGATGTTATTGAATCTGAAACTGCTTGTCAAACAACACTTGATCCTATCCCAACTGACTTGTTTTTCTACGAAATATTTGACGAAAATAATGACATTGACACACCTGTAAACTATGGAAATGGGGGAATGATTACAATTTTTAATGGTACTAATGAAACTAAAAACTTAAGTGAATATCGAATTTATAGAGATGGTAGCTATAATCCTGGGTCACCTAATTTTGTTTTGTTCTATGCTCCTACAGGGCAATTAGCACCTGGTGAAATCTTTAGATTAAAAATTACATCAAGCGTTTGTAGTGATGGTGCAGGAGGCTATCAAACTCCTTATTCTGATATATCTGCCACTGGATGGAACGCTGATGACGCAATTGAATTAAGAACATTTAATAGTTCTACTAGTGATTGGGATATTACACTCGATCAATTTTTAGCACCAGCTAATCCTGGTTACTATTATCAACGCGATTTAGTTGATGCAACTTTAGAACCATCTAGCTCATTTAATGTTAATGATTGGAATGAAGATTTAAATATTGTTTCTGGAAATGCTTGCCGTGAGGTTGGAATTGCTCCAAGCTTTTCTGGTGGTACACCTTCGATTTCACAATCTAGCCCAGCTGGTGTATGTGATACAGCAACTATTACTGTTAATGCTACTGAAGGTTATAATGGATCTTCTCCTGCTGATACTAGACAATTAAATTTTGAGTGGTACTATTTTGATACAATTCTCGACCAATGGAACTTAATTACAGCTGGTGGTGATTATATAATAAATAATACAATTAATAATAACGCTGGAACTGGAACCAGCGAGTTAGTCATTAGCAATGTGTATAACAAAATAAACTATCAATATTATTGTAGAGTAAGAGAGGATAATGCTACATGTTTTGAACCAAGTATTTCAGTTAAACTTGATGTAGAGAGAACTATTTGGAATGGGACAACATGGTCAAATAGTGTTCCCGATAGCTCTACTCTTGCTGTAATTGATGGTAATTATAATACAGGTACAAATGGGAATATAGAAGCCTGTAATTTAATAATTAATGCTGGTAATCAAGTAAATGTTGCAGACAATACTTACATTAGAGTACAAAACGATGTATTAGTTAATGGGTTCACTACTGACGCAAATGTTTTTGAGTTAACTGTTCAATCTCGAGGATCATTTGTTCAAGTTAATGATAGTGGCACATTTACTTCAAATTTAGGTGCTACCACTAGAGTACTTAAAAATACGAGCCTTTTAAATAATTGGTATGATTATACCTATTGGAGTTCTCCTGTTATTGGCGAAACCGTTCAAGACGCTTTTCCTGAAACTCCTGCTGATAGACGCTATTGGTTTAATTCTAGCAACTATAATGATGCCTTTTATGAAACTGGCAATGACAATACAATGCAAGCTGGTGCTGGAGTAGATGATATTGATGATGAAGGTGATGACTGGACAGAAGCCAGTGGAGCTTTTAGTACAATGATAGAAGGTGTTGGTTATGCGGCTACTTATAATCCTAATCCACCACCACCTGCTACTTATCCACTGATTGGTACTGCGACATTTACAGGACCTTTCAATACTGGAGATATAACTCCTGAAATAATTATAAATTCTGTGGTAGGAGATAACGATTGGAACTTAATAGGAAATCCTTATCCTGGAGCGATAGATTTTATTGCTTTTCACGGATATTCAGATTCTACATATGACAATGCAAATCTAATAGATGGTTGTGCTTATTTATGGTCACATTCAACACCTCCAGATGCAGATACTAACGGTAATGAAATTTTAAACTTCAGTCAAAATGACTATGCTATTATAACAACAGGAAGTGGTTGTTTAGCTGGTGGTTCTGGAGTAATTCCTGATACTTATATTCCTTCAGGTCAAAGCTTTTTTGTTAAAGGCTTAAACAATGGTGATCTAGTATTTAAAAATGCTTTTAGGAGTACTGCTAACAACGCTCAATTTTTTGAACCTAACAATACTACATCTCTTGATTCTGACAATAATATCGATCCTAATAGACTATGGCTGAATCTTACTTCTGATAATGGCATATTTAATCAAATATTAGTAGCATACGTTGAAGGAGCAACAAGTGGTTTTGATGGATTCTCCTACGATGCAACTAGGAATATATCAACAGGAGTTCAAGCTATTATCTATACTGAAATTGAAAATATAGAATTAAAAAAATTCGCAATACAAGGAAAAAACATCAATAGTTTAAATACAGATGAGGTTATTCCTGTTGGTTTTAAAACAAGTATTGAAGAGGCAACTATATTTACTTTTTCTTTAGAGCAATTTGAAGGTTCTTTCCTTGAAGACAATACTATCTTTATTAAAGATAATTATGAAAATACGGTTCATAATCTAAAAGAAGGCGACTACAACTTTACATCTGAAGTTGGCGAATTTAATGATCGTTTTGAAATTGTATTTAATGACGATACCTTATCACTTATTAATAACAATTTAAACCCAAATTCTTTAACCATTATAGAACATACTTCAAATAAAGTAGAATTTAAAGTTTCTAATAACTTACAAATTTCTTCTATTGAGATTATTGATTTGACTGGAAAGTCTGTTTACAACTTTAATGTTGAAGAAGGAAGCTCTACTATCTATGATTTATCCGCTTTAAGTCAAACTGCTTACATTGCAAAAGTGCAATTAGACGATGGTAGAACTCTAATTAAAAAAGCCATAAAACAAAAGTAAATTTCATATACATAAAAGTAAAAGCCTTCATACATTAATTGAAGGCTTTTTTATAATGCATATTTTAAAGACAGAATTAAATTTCTACCTGGAGCACTTATTCCAGATGAATAAGGTCTATACCTTTGATCTGTAATATTTTCTAAACTAGCAGTAACAGATAAAGATTCGAGAACTTGATATCTTGTTCTTAAGTTCAATGTATACCAAGAAGGTGAGTATGGATTCCCGTTTTCGTCTAAAGCGTATAAATAATCTTTTACTACTTCAGATGGTGCTATTTGATTAAAGGATAGTTCACCATTATAATCTGAAAAGGCATCAATGGTAAACTTATCATTTTCCCAAACAAGATGTGTAGTCCCGAAACTAGGTGTTACATGTCTAACAGGAACATCATCACCATCTCTTGCTTCTGTTCCTTTTACAACGTTATATTGAGAGTTTAATTTTAAATTTTTATTTACTTTAAATTCTGCTCCTAGTTCTAAACCATATATTCGTGCTTCAGATGCATTTTGAATTGCTTGTACATTACTTAACTCTCCATTATAAATAATTTGAGTTTCACCATTTAAATTGAAGTCTTTTCTAACCAAAGCATCTCTTAAATAGGTGTAGTAGGTAGCAACATCTAAAGTAATTTTATCATTAAAGTTGAGTCTTAAGCCTAAATCTCCTGCAATAGCATATTCAGGCTTTAGATTGTTATTAGGTACGACAACCGATCCTGGTTCAGAATCAAACACTTTACCTACATCATCTATATTTGGAGCTCTAAAGGCAGTTGAAGCATTAGCTTTCCATTGTATTGTTTTATTCGGAGACCAAGTTATTCCAGCAGTTCCAGTTAAAGCACCTGTGTTTACTTTAGTTTCATTAAAAGGAAGGTTTAAAAATTGATTTTCTTCTTCAAAATTTGCATTTACTATTACTTGATTATAGCGCAGCCCTGTTTGAAGAACAAATTTTGGGTTTGGTTTATACTTAAAGCTAGAATAAGCAGCAATTGATTGCCAGTCTGATCCATCAGGATAGCGTGTTACATATGGAGATACGTTTCCAGTAGAAATATCTGTTTCTTCAGCATCAGAGTATACTTTATTGTAAACATATTCAATACCATAAAATAGATTTGATTTATCACTCAATTTTTTCTCGAAATCTGCATTAAATGACAACGCATTCACTACTTCTTCTGACGTGTTTCTAATAACAGATTGAAAGTCTCTATCTATTCTACTTTCCTGAAATTTTTGATATGCAGAAGTTAGTTTCATCTTATCATAAAGATTAGACGTACTGCTTAATTTGGTAACTTGAAAATTTGCCATTAGCCATTTTTGTGGCCCATAATTCCATTCAGCAGAACGAAGTGTATCGTTTCTATACCTAATTAACCTATCATATCTAGGATAATCTGAAGTTGAAGTATAATAGAGCCCTAAATCAAAATACAAGTTATCACTTGCTTCATATCGTGCTTTTTGTAAAAAATTAATCTGGTTATACCCCGAAAATTTTTGAATTCTAGTGTCTCTATTGGCAACTATAATGTCTTCACCATTAATAGTTTTAACATATTCAGGTCTTAGGTATTCATCAGGACCATGGCTGCCCATTTTTAAATCATCAAAATCTGTAAAGCTAACACTTGTTAAAAAAGCCCATTTTTTTAATCCAAAGTTAAAATCTACATGAGCTGTTTTCTCATTACTAGCAGATGCATAACGCAAAAGAGCATTCCCATTAAAAGTTAATGAGTCCTTGTAAGATAACCTTGGTTTTCGCGTATAAAAATTCATAACACCTCCAACAGCGTCACTACCATAAATTACTGATCCTGCACCCAAAATAACTTCTGTGTTATCAATTGAAAATGGATCAATTGAAATAACATTCTGAACATTACCTGACCTGAAAATGGCATTATTCATTCTAACATTATCTACAGATAATAATAATCTATTTGTAGAAAAACCTCTTATAACAGGGCTTCCACCTCCTAATTGACTTTTTTGAATAAAAACTTGGCCACTGGATAATAACAGGTCAGCACTTGTTTGAGGGTTTGCAAGTTCTATATCTTTAGTTTTTATGCTCTTAATTTTTTGAGGCACATCACGTTTATCTTGCTTGAATCTGGAAGCAGAAATTACAATTTCATCTAGACTTTGCTGATTTGGTTTTAGATAAACTAATTGATTGCTAATTTCGGTTTTAAAAAAAGATACTCTATGAAAAGAAACATGCTGAAAATTTATGAGTTCGTTTCTATCAAACTTATCGATAGCCACTTTTCCATATATATCTGTAACAGCACTTTTTGTTTTAGCATTATTGTATAATACAGCTCCAACAATAGGAGCTCCATCAACTTCGCTTAACACAGTGATTTGTTGAGATTGAACGCTATTATATACGACTATGAAAAAAAATAAGAAAAATAGTCTCATTAAACTAGTTAAAAACTTGGTTTAGTACAGCCAAAGACTTCGGCTTTTTAAAATCGCCCAAATGTAATTGAAAATAAAGTAATATCATATTTAAAAGCGATTGTCTTTGGTTGTTAGAAAATTTAATTTCACTAAAAGCATCAAATTTTATGCCTAAAGCTCTTTTTAATACCATCAAATTTTCATTTTTAACACAATATTCACTGGTTGATTTTTCTTGAAACTTCCCTTCTAACAAATCAAAATACGCTAAATCCAGATTTGTTGTTTCAGGATAGAAGCCTAAGTATTTTGTAAGCTCTAATAAAAATAATATGTGGAAATTAGAAATAGAAACTTCTTCGTCTAATAGTAAAAAAGCTGTTTTCAAGAATTCATAAAGATTTTCTTGAGGTTCTTCCTCACGAAGTATATTAGATAACACTTCAGATAAAAACATGACTAAAGTGCTCTTTATCAGATTAGTTTGAAGCGTTTTATAGGGAGCTAAAAGTTTAGCTTCTTTGATGTATTGAAGTGATCTTCCTTCTTTGTAATTTGTCTGAATTTCTAGTAGCGATAATTCTTGAAAATAGGCAATACTAAATTTTGACTTCTTTGAGAATATATTTTTTATCAAATAGCTTACTATACCTTTCTCTTTAGTATAACACTTAACTATTAAATCTTTGTCACTAAATTTAAGTTTTGATAAAACAATTGCTTGTGTTGAAATGAACATATTAACGCACAACCATTAGTTTTAAAACTTTTGTTTCTATAGTATCTAAATCTGTAAGCATAATAAGATAAACTCCGGACGACACCTTTCTACCAAAAAGATTTTTTCCATTCCAAAAAGCGGTACCACCATCTATCTCTAAATTATAGCCTCTATTTCTTAAGTTTGTGTTAGACTCCGCTTCAGCAACTAAATTTCCTTCAATGTCTGTAATTTTAATGTTTACATTATCGCTGATGTCTTTAATCTTTATTTTTTCGTCTACAAAATTATATCCAGGTCTCACTGGATTTGGAAAAACAAAAGCAGTTTCTAGATCTTCTACTGGTTTTGAACTTCCAGATTTAAAAGAGACTAAACCATTGGTTGTTGCTATATAAACTGTTCCATCTGTTTCATCAATAGATACATCAACTACGTTATTTGATGGAATAGGAGAGTTATCTTTTGTAAAATGAAAAATAGTCTCTTGCCCATCTTCTGAAACATAAAACACACCTACATCAGCGGTTGCTATCCATTTATTGTTTGAGCCATCAACTTCTATATCAGTCACAAATTGTTGGAAAAGTAATTCTTGAGCTAAGCCATCTTCTAAAATTATTATAGAACTTAATTGCGGATTATCGTCTTCAAAAAAACTATCCGGATTAAACAATACTCTTAAACCTTTAGCTGTACCAATCCATACTTGATTTCTATCATCAACTTTTACAGAATTGATAGCAGAATTTGGTAAATTATTTTCTTCTGAAGTAATGTTTTTTACTAATCCATCAGATTGTCGAAATCCTATAAAGCCAAGCCTCAAGCCTCCTATCCATTTATTACCAGAGTTATCTATATCTCTATAACCTAATTCACTATTAAACGGATTGGGAAGAATACTACTAAAATCAAAAGACTGCCAGGCATTAGATGAGGGATCATAAGATTTAAGCGGAAATCTAACCCTTCCTGTCATAGACCATAAAAGCCCTTCTCTATCAAAAGTAGATGCACATGTTCTAATACTAAAGGAATTAGGGTTATTTGGATTAATAAAAGATTCTAAACCACTATTTGTATCATCAAATAAGATTGTAGGAGAATCATCATTAACTTCAAGTATTCCATTCTGGAAAGAAGAAACAAAAATTTGATTTTGATTAAATGGGTTGATTGATATAGTATTTAAGTTAACCGCATTAAAAACACTATCGTAAGGAATATTAGTCCATTCTTCTTCAATCAATCGGCTTAATCCTTCTCTTTTAGTCGGAGAGGGATTAAAACTCCTAGTGTAATCTCCAAAGCTCACCCAAACCCCATTTGGTAATGCTTCAATAGAAAAAGCCTCATTTGAAATAGGCCCAGAAGGTAATATAATATTAAAAACGGTTAAATCGTTTATATTAAATTCTAGAACACCCGAATTATTGGTAGCTATATATATAAAATCTCCAATGGTGTCTGTTGCATTAAATTGAGTTAACTGATCAATTTCTTCATAATCTGTTTTATTAATTTGGGTAGTTATGAGAAAATCATTGTCATAAACATTACTTTGATTATTTAGAGTGGTAGTTATATTTAGAGAAGAATTTCTAAAATCATTAGGGGTTTGATTATACGATTCTACTAACACTATTCCACTGTCTGTAATTTCAAAAACATTATTATCGCTTCTTAAGGCATATGTTTTACTGGAGCTATTAACAACTCCTCTAAAATCATCCGTTACAAAAGTTTGCCAAAATTGAAAGTCAATTAGGTTTTCATTTGTAATGTCTGCTCTTCTTAGACCATTACCATTTAAACATGCTGCATATATAAAACCTTCTGATATAGCTGTTTGTTCAACAGCTATTTGGGCACCTCCATTACCAATAAAGTAAGTGTCATCAAACTCTAAACGTTCTAAATTATAAACTGAAATTCCAAAGTCTGACGCTATGTATAAAAACTCATTAAATTCATTAAAGTGGTTTATTGTTTTTCTGTCTGGTGGAATTGTTAATTTATCAACTATATCTACTATTGTAATGATCTCGTCATCGTTTTCATTATATATTTGAATTAATCCATTATCATAACCTATAACCAACAACTCATATATTTCACTAAAATAAATTCTTGAAATATTATCTCCTGTTAATCCATTTACAGTGGTTAATGTCGCTTCTTCTTGACTCAAGGGGTCATATATAAAGATTGCATTCTCTGCTGCAGCATACAATTTATCTTCACTTTTAGTTAAGTCAACAATATTAGAATACGAAAAATGAGCTCTCCACGATTGAGAAAAGTCTTGCGAAAAAAGTAAAGAGCTAATGTTAATAGTAATTAGCATCAATAATTTTGTAGCTCTATTCATAGATACTATTTATTTTGATAAACGCATTAAATACTTATTTCTTGCGTAAGATAAAAAAAGCTTTCAAAGTATACCTTTGAAAGCTTAACTTATTAAATTAAAAAAACTTTTTATACAACGCCTTGAGCCATCATAGCATCCGCAACTTTAACAAATCCTGCAACGTTTGCGCCTGTAACATAATCTATATAACCGTCCTCTCTAGTTCCATATTCTACACAAGCTGCATGAATATTGTTCATTATGTTGTGTAATTTTTCATCGACTTCTTCACGTGTCCAGTTTAGTCTTAAAGAATTTTGACTCATTTCTAATCCTGAAGTAGCAACTCCACCAGCGTTAGATGCTTTTCCTGGAGAAAACATCACTTTAGCCTTTTGAAACGCTTCAATAGCTTCTGGAGTAGTTGGCATATTAGCACCTTCGGCAACTGCAATTATTCCGTTAGATATTAGTACTTTAGCCTCATCTCCATTTAACTCATTTTGTGTTGCGCATGGTAATGCTATATCGCAAGTTTCATTCCATGGTCTTTCTCCTTCGTGGAAAGTAGCTGAAACATATTTTTCCACATACTCATGTATTCTACCTCGTTTTACATTTTTAAGCTCCATTATAAAAGCTAGTTTATCTGCATCTATACCATCTGCATCATGAATATATCCAGAAGAGTCAGACATGGTAATGACTTTAGCTCCTAACTGTGTCGCTTTTTCACAAGCATATTGTGCTACATTTCCAGACCCTGAAATTGCAACAGTTTTTCCACTAAAAGAATCCCCTTTAGTAGCAAGCATATTCTTTGCAAAATACACACAACCATAACCTGTAGCTTCTGGACGAATTAACGAACCTCCATAAGACATTCCTTTCCCTGTTAAAACACCTGTAAATTCATTTCTCAAACGTTTATATTGCCCAAACATATAACCAATTTCTCTACCTCCAACACCAATATCTCCTGCTGGAACATCTGTATTTGGACCAATATGTTTTGCCAATTCAGTCATAAATGATTGGCAAAAACGCATAACTTCATTATCACTCTTTCCTTTAGGATTAAAATCACTACCACCTTTTCCTCCGCCCATTGGTAAAGTTGTTAATGAGTTTTTAAATACTTGTTCAAACCCTAAAAACTTAAGAATACTCAAATTTACTGAAGGATGAAAACGAAGCCCTCCCTTGTAAGGACCAATAGCAGAATTAAACTCAACTCTAAAACCGCGATTTACTTGAGTATCGCCATTATCATCTAACCAAGGAACTCTAAATATGATTGTACGCTCAGGTTCAACCATACGCTCCAAGAGCATTTTACCTTGATATTTAGGTGTTTTTTCTATAAAAGGAATTACTGTTTCTGCAACTTCTTTTACCGCTTGTAGGAATTCTGGTTCATTACCATCTCTTTTCTCTACAAAGTCTAAAAATGATTGTATTGAATTAGTCATTTACGAAAAATTGAAAAATTATATGATTTATATAAACAAATATACATTTTATTAAAAAATTAGAGGTTATTTTTTATAATTTCATAACAATTGAAAAACAATAAATTAGTAGATTAACAGTTTAATAATAGTATGATATTAAATTGCATTTTATCGGAATAATTTGTTTGTTTATCGATATTTTATATATTTGTTGCGACTAAAAGCCCTAAAATTGAAAGCTATACTATGTTCAAATTGAAACATTTACCTATAATCATATTTTGCTTTGCTGGGTTACAGCATGGTTTTTCTCAATTGGGCTTCTCTCATGAGGTTGGTGTTATCGCTGGCCCTGTTGCTTTTCAATCGGATTTTGGGGTTAGAAATGACTTTGAAACTAATGCTGGAAATACTGGTATTGGTATTGGTATTGTTCATTATATAAACTTTTCCTACAGAGCTGATTGTAATTGTTATACAACTGATACTTACTTTAACGATCATTTTAAGCTACGTACAGAATTATCTTGGAATAAAACGAGACTAGATCATTTTGGTAAATGGGTAGATGAAGCTAGAACTAGTGAAGATGCCGAAAGATTAAGACGCCATAGTGGTGAGGCCAATAATTTTGATATAGGAATGCAAATAGAATATTTTCCTTTAAGTATACGTTCTTTTCAAGCTTTTAGTTATTCGTTTGCTCCTTTTGTTAGTCTAGGTGTTCATTATACATCGTTTAACCCAAAGGCATCAACCACTTATGGCGATGGAAATATTCAAAACGCAGATAACTTTTACTCTTTCTGGCAACCAGGATCTATAGATCCTAGTAGTGGTTCAACTTGGTCATTAGTATGGAGTGCTGGTGTTCGTTATAAACTAACACCTTTATCTGATTTAATGCTAGACTTACGATGGCAATATTTTGATAATAACTGGGTAGACGGTCTTAATCACCAACTAGATTCTAACAAAGCAAACGATTGGTTAGTTTGGTTAAATTTTGGTTACATCTACTATTTAGACTAGATTAAAAACTTATAAATATAAAAAGGTTAGACATTGTCTAACCTTTTTTTTATAACTTTTTTTATAATAAAGCTCGTTCTAAATCAGAAATCAAATCATCAATATCCTCAATACCTACACTCAATCTTATTAATGAATCTGTAATGCCTATTTTTAAACGCTCTGGTTCAGGTATAGATGCATGTGTCATCGTTACAGGATGATTAACTAAACTCTCTACACCTCCCAATGATTCTGCCAAAGTGAAAACCTTTGTGCTTTCTAAAAATTTAAATGCAGCTGCTTTACTTACGTCTTTTAAACGGAACGATACCATTCCTCCAAAATCAGACATTTGCTTTTTAGCAACTTCATGATTAGGGTGACTTTTAAATCCAGGATAATAAACATGACCAACTTTTGGGTGATGTGCCAAATACTCTGCTATTGCTTTTCCATTTTCACAATGTCTTTGCATACGTATGTGTAATGTTTTCACACCTCTTAAAGCCAGAAAGCTATCCATTGGACCAGCAACTGCTCCTCCTGCAAATTGAATAAAGTGTAACTCTTCAGCAAGCTTTTCATTCTTAACCATTAAGGCTCCCATAACTAAATCACTATGTCCTCCTAAATATTTAGTTGCAGAGTGCATAACAATATCAGCCCCTAAATCTAAAGGCTTTTGTAAATAAGGCGTTGCAAATGTATTATCGACAGCTACCAGTATGTTGTTATTAATAGACTTCACTTGAGTCGCTATTGCTCCAATATCTGCAATTTTCATTAAAGGGTTTGTTGGTGTTTCTAACCAAATAAGTTTTGTGTTATCAGTAATTTGGTTAGTAACATTATCAACGTTGTCCATATCTACAAAGTGAAATTTCAATCCGTATTTTTGAAACAATCTTGTAAACATTCTATAGCTTCCTCCATATAAATCGTCACCAGCAATAACCTCATCTCCAGGATTTAATAATCTCAATACACAATCTATTGCTGATAATCCAGAGGCAAAAGCAAAACCGTGTGTCCCATTTTCAATGGATGCAAATGCATTTTCTAAAGCAGTTCGTGTTGGATTAGCTGCACGAGAGTACTCATAACCTTTGTGAACTCCTGGACTTGATTGCGCATAGGTTGATGTTTGAAAAATTGGAGGCATTACAGATCCAGTAGATGGTTCGTGTTTTTGTCCTCCATGTATCGTTTTTGTATTAAATTTCATGTTATTATTGTTAGTGCAACAAATTTACTTTTTAATTCGTTCTATTCAAATGCAAAATAATACCTTTAGTCTATGTTTAACATATTTCATTACGATTTGAAAAAAGTAGTCTTTTTAAGCTTTTTAATTTTATTAGTTATCTCTTGTAAAAAGGAGTTTCCATTAACTTTCTCTGAAGAAATTATTACTTCTGAAGATCATGCGATTATTGAAATTGTTTATCCCAAAGCTTCTGGAAGCGAATTGGTTTCTAACGCAATAAACAAATCTATTGAAAACCACATTTCTAATTCACTTAATTTTGATGAAGAAGAAAATTCAATCTCTTTTAAAGATGCTGTAAATATTTTTAATTCTAATTATATAAAGTTTACAAAAGAGTTTCCTGAAAGTTCACAAAAATGGGAAGCACTTGTTGATGGAGAAGTTGTTTATGAATCACCTGATCTAATTTGTATTGCAATACATACATATATAGATACAGGAGGAGCACATGGAAATGGATCAATTACTTTTTTTAATTTTAATCCAGAAAATGGACTGTTATTTACTGATGAAGATTTAATAAAAGATTCTAACCTCTTTAAAGAATTAGTACAAAAACACTTTATTAAACACATAGATAAAGATGATGACAAATCTTTAGATAATTACTTTTTTGAAGATGATTTTCAACTCCCTTCAACTTTAGGCTTCAGTGATGAAGGTGTTATTATATTGTATAATACTTATCAAATAGCTGCTTACAGTGAAGGCATTACTGAATTTACTATTCCATACAACGAAGTTAATTCAATTTTAAAAATCAATTAATCCTCTTTTTGTGCTAGTTTTTTAATTAACGGTCCAACAGTTAAGCCTTGTCCGATTATAGAAAATGCAACAATGATATAAGTAATCACTAAAAACAACTCTTTGTGCATAGCATCAGTTAAACTTAAAGCCAATGCAATAGAAATACCTCCTCTTAATCCTCCCCAAGTCATAATTAAATTAGTGTTTGGAACAAAATCTAGCTTTTTAGCAAAGAATTTTATTGGTAACCAAAGTGATGAGTATCTACATAACAAAACAATTGGAATAGCAATTAATCCAGCAAAAACATATTGTCCTTTAAAAGTTAAAACAAGTATTTCCATTCCTATTAAAACAAAAAGTAAGGTGTTTAATAATACATCTACTAATTCCCAAAATTTATCAACATAGGTTTCTGTTATTTCACTCATTGCTGTGTCTCTTATTGTGTCGTTACCCACTACCAATCCACAGGCTACCATAGCTAGTGGAGCTGACATGTGTAGTTTTTGTGCTAACAAGGTTCCGCCCATAACTGCTGCAATGGTAATAATTACTTCTACATAGTAGTCATCAATAGATTTCATGAGTCTATAAGTAATCCAACCTAGAAGCAATCCTAAAGCAATTCCTCCTAAAACCTCTACAGCAAACATTTCTGCAACATGACTCAAGCTAATATCTCCTCCACCTCTAGCTATGGCATAGATAGTCAAGAATACTACAACTCCAACACCATCATTAAATAGCGATTCACCTACAATTTTTGTTTCTAATTTTTTTGGTGCTCCTGCCTGTTTTAGTATACCCAAAACAGCTATTGGATCTGTTGGAGATATTAATGCTCCAAATAGCATGCAATAAATAAAATCTACTTCTAACCCAATTACTTGTAAGACATAATACATGACAATTCCTACTAAAAAAGTGGATACTAAAACGCCAAGAGTAGCAAAAACTAAAACAGGCCATCGTTGTATTTTAAGTTGTTCAAAATTTGTGTGTAAAGCTCCTGCAAATAATAAGAAACTTAACATTATGTCTAGCAAAACAGTTTTAAAATCGATACTTGTTATAAGCTCTTTCTCTCTAACTAATAAGGTATCATCAAATTGTCCGATAGCAACAATAACAATCGTAAATAAAATAGTTATTACCATTAAACCTATTGTAATTGGTAATTTTAAAAATCTAACATTTATGTAACCAAACACTGCGGAAAGAACTATTAAAACTGTAGCAATTGAGTAGTAATCCATAATAAATCGCTTAAAGCTGTAAAATTAATTTGAACCAAAAGTAATTATTTAAGCTTAAATGAATTTACTTTGTATCATTAAAGCTTCTCTTAAAATGAAAAAGGTATACTATTTAAAAACCTGTAGTACTTGTATTAGAATTTTAAAAGATTTAAATCTACCATCAGATTTTATTCTTCAAGACATTAAAAAAGAAGAAATTACAGTCAAACAACTTGATGAGATGAAAGATTTATCTGGAAGTTATGAGTCTCTTTTTAGCAAGCGATCTAAACTCTATAAAGAAATGGATTTAAAAAATCAGTCTCTAACAGAACCTGATTACAAGTATTATATTTTAGATCATTATACTTTTTTAAGTAGACCTGTTTTTATTTTTAACAATCAAATTTTTATTGGCAACTCTAAAAAAAATATTGAAGCCGTAAAATCAGCCTTGAATGAATAGTCGTGCTTTTGCTATAGTTGCTGTTTTTTTAGTGCAGCTTTTGTATGGTTTAAACTATAGCTTTGTAAAAATAGTTTTAAATGGCAATTTTATTAAACCGCTTGCTTTTGTTATTCTGCGCGTGGTTGGAGCTACGATTTTATTTTGGATTCTAGGGCTATTCTTTAAAACAGAGACAATAGCAAAAAAAGATTATTTACAGTTTTTCTATGCAGCTATCTTTGGTGTGGCAATAAACATGATGCTATTTTTAAAAGGGTTAGAGTTTACAACACCTATTCATGCTTCAGCAATAGTTACAACAACTCCGATTATCATATTAATCCTTTCTTATTTCATGCTAAATGAAACAATTACTAAACTCAAAATTTTTGGTGTATTTCTTGGTTTTTGTGGCGCCTTAATTTTAACAGTTTATGGCAAATCTACTCGAGTTGCTGATAATGTATTTTTAGGAAACACCTTTGTTTTTATAAATGCCATATCCTATAGTATTTACATTATTCTTATCAAAAAATTAACTGCTAAATATCATCCTTTTACATTTATAAAATGGCTGTTTTTATTTGGTACATTTTTAGTTATTCCTTTCGGATACAATCAATTTACCGAAATACAATGGCAAACATTTACACCATCCATAAGCTTTTCTGTTGCCTTTGTAATTGTTGGTGCCACTTTTGCGACTTATATTTTAAATCCACTTGCATTAACAAAGCTTAAAGCATCAACTGTTGGCATATTTATATATTTACAACCTGTAATTGCTGGTATCTTTGCTATTGTTATGGAAGTAGACACCGTTAATTATGTTAAAGTTTTAGCAATGCTTCTTATTTTTACTGGAGTATTTTTAGTTTCGTTTAAAAAGAACCAACAACCCATAAATGCACAACCTGACAGCTAGGTTTTTTTCCTCTATTAATGATATCTCTTCCGAATACTGGAATAGTATTGGTTGTTGTGATAATAAATACTATACGCCTGAATTTTTAAAAGCTTTTGAAATTGCAAATTCCGATATAGAATTCAATTACATAGTAATATTTAGAAATGAAATAGCTGTTGCATTTGCCAATACACAAGTAGTAACCATAAGTATTGAAACTATTACTAAAAATATTAAGATTTCTGATCGTTTTAAACGAACTATAAACCGCTTATTTTGTGACAATAGTATTCGAGTTATGTTTTGTGGCAATGTGTTTTTAAGTGGAGAATATGGCACTTTTTTAAAAGATGGTGAGGACAAAATAGATACTTTTAATGCTATCTCAAAAGCCGTAAAAACACTTTACAAAAAAACAGAAAAGCTTCATGCCATTTTTGTAAAAGACTTTAAAGTAGACTCTTTATATATTACTGATTATTTAAAAAAGTTTGGTTATTCTGCCATGAATGTAGAACCAAACATGATTATCTCTTTAGATCCTGATTGGACGTCTTTTGAAGATTATAAAGACGCCTTAAAATCTAAATATCGTGTAAAAGCCAATAAAGCCGATAGTAAAAGTGAAAAACTTATCGCTAAACTTTTCTCTGCAGAGGATATTGAAAAGTACAAAAATCAATTACAATCTTTATACGAGAATACCATTGCTAATGCAAATTTTAATGCTCAAGTTTTAAACCTCAACACCTATACTCATTTAAAAGCTGAATACAATGATGATTTTATTGTTAAAGGTTACTTTCTAGAAGATAAATTGGTTGGGTTTCTATCTGCAATGGTAAATCAAGAAAATCTAGATGCTCATTTTATAGGTATTGATTATTCGCTTAATAAGGATTATGCTATCTATCCAAGAATCTTAAATGATTATGTGCGTTTAGGAATAGAAAAAAAAGCAACAAGAATAAATTTAGGAAGAACAGCATCAGAAATTAAGAGCACACTCGGAGCGAAGCCAGAACAGCTTACTTGTTACATTAGACACAAAAGGTCTTTTCAAAATCAATTAATAAAACCTTTTATCAGAAATATTCAAATTAAATCTTTTAGAGAACATACGCCTTTTAAGAAAGAGCTCTACATAAAAAAAGAGGCTGAAATAGCCTCTTAATTTTTTGGTTGGTTTTTTTATGGCCAAGCATTTATTATTCCACCCATTAACGCCATTGTTACAACCCAATATCCAGCATTAATTGCTACATATTTAAAGGATTTTTGCTCAAATAAAGCATTTGTTGCAAAAGCAGGCATTATGGTCAGTAATGCTAAAAAAGCACCATGTAAAGCACCATGCTTAAATGTCATAAAAGGTTCTGTACCATGAGGCATGTCTGGCGGACCACCAAAAAACACAGTTGGTACCAAATTAAATGCAATTAAAAAAGCAAAAACCACACATAATCCATACGTTTTAGCGGGATTCATACTTTTTGCTTTTTCTTCTGTCATACCAGATTCTTGCATCCAAGCTTTTCCAAAAAGTGGGCCATACCATAAAAACCCTGTTGCTAAAGGCAAAATCGAAGCGACTACTAAAGCTAGCCAATTAATGTCTTCCATAATTTATATGTTATTAGTTAGTGGCTTCAAATTACTAAAAAAAAGGATTGCTTTTACATTTTTATATTTTTAGGAAGTCTTCCATGTTTTCTTGTATCTTCTTTTGCTAGTATTGTAAAGTTAGATGCTTTAGGGAAAGATTCAACAAGTTTCTTAAGCTCATCAGGCATTTGCGTAATTTTTCTAGCTTTTAAATCCATCCAAGCTCCAAGAATTTCACAGTATGCTAAATTTTCACCTTTATGATTATAAAAATTATGTTCAAATCTAAAAAATGCTGCATTCTCACTTAAACCTGAAACTTCGAGACTAACAGTAATTGGTTGTCCCTGAAAAGCCTCTTTAAAATAATGAATATGTTCATGAAAAATTACAGGCCCAATGTTATACTCTCCCATTTTTAGCAATGTAAAGCCATTTTCCATTAAAAAAGCCATTCGTGTATGACTCATAAAATTTAGGTATGCTGAATTTGCTAAATGCCTATTAGCATCTATATCACTCCATCTAATTTCAAATTGTTTTGTGTACATAGTGTTGTTTATGAAAATGCGAAATTACTATTTAATTAAGTATCTAACTCAAAAACATTACAGTTAACTCTCATAAATGTTTACTTTTATCAAAAAGTTATTTGATGATTAATGACAAAAAAATTGTGGTTGTTCTTCCGGCTTACAATGCTGAAAAAACATTGGAAAAAACTTACTCGGAAATCCCTTTTGATATTGTTGATGATGTTATTCTAGTTGATGATTGTAGTTCTGACAAAACATCAAAAGTCGGTAAGCAGATTGGTATACAACATATAATTAAGCATCAACACAATTTAGGATATGGTGGCAATCAAAAAACTTGTTATAATACAGCCTTAAAATTAGATGCTGATATAGTTATTATGTTGCATCCTGATTACCAATATACTCCTAAACTAATCCACTCTATGTGCTATTTAATTGCAAATAATGTATTTCCTGTTGTATTAGCATCTAGGATTTTAGGAAAAGGAGCCTTAAAAGGAGGAATGCCGCTTTACAAATACTTTTTTAATCGTATTCTTACTTTATTTCAAAACATTTTGATAAATCAAAAGCTTTCAGAATATCATACTGGTTATAGAGCTTTTTCTAAAGAGGTTTTACAATCTATAAACTATAATAACAATTCTGATGATTTTGTTTTTGACAATCAAATGCTTGCTCAAATAGTTTATCAAGGTTTTGATATTGGCGAAATTACTTGCCCAACTTATTATGCTGAAGATTCTTCTTCCATAAATTTCAAAAGAAGTGTCACGTATGGTCTAGGTGTTTTAAAAATATCCTTACAGTTCTTTCTATCCAAAAATCTTGGTGTGAAAAACAAACTATTTCTAACAAAATAAATTCTGATTTTGTCTAAAAAGCTTCTCAAAAACAGTTATATAATTTTAGCGATAGGATTACTTGTTTTTGAGTTGTTTCATATATCTAAAGGTCGATGGTCTGGCGATTTTTGGGAACACTCTGCTGTAGTTAATGAATTATCTAAAAATTTGTTATACCCAAAAAACCCCATTTTAAATTCTAATATTCCTCATGCATTTTTTTCTCCTTATGCTATAATTGTCTCATTGTTTTCAAAAATCACGTCGCTAAATTCTATTCAATCTTTAGCTTTTTTTAGTGTTATTAATCTCCTATTATTTTTGAGTGTTTTTTTAAAATTTTGTGAGGCTTTATTTAAAAAAAACACAAATTTATTAGCTACAATTAGTCTAATATTTATTCTGTTTTTTTGGGGATTTAACCCTTACAAGTGGAGTGGATTTTATCACATCTATGGATTACATCATATATTAGCATATCCTTCAACTTTTGCATTCATATTATCTTTATTAGCACTAACTATACTACTTAATAATCTTCATCAAATATCATATTTAAAAGGA
Source organism: Flavobacteriaceae bacterium NBU2973 (assembly GCA_026162565.1). Taxonomy (GTDB): domain Bacteria; phylum Bacteroidota; class Bacteroidia; order Flavobacteriales; family Flavobacteriaceae; genus JAOEIQ01. The sequence continues at coordinate 380,316 of JAOEIQ010000001.1, read as the reverse complement.
GCTTCTATACTATTTATAAATACTTTCGTTTTAATTACGCACCCAACAACAGCTCTGTTTTTATTTGCAACAATCTTTTCAATTTATGTAACTACCAGTAAACATAATGAATGGCAAAAAATAAAAATAGTTTCGGTACTAATTATACCAAGTGTTTTTCTTGCATCTTTTTGGCCTTATTTTAACTTTCTATCACTTTTCTCTGGAGTAGGATCAAATTTCCATTCAGATTCTTTGGTACTTTACTCGGAAGTATTCACTAAATATTGGCCAATTGCTATTATAATTATCAGTTTTTCTAATATTCGAAATCATGTGATTGTACGATTCTTAATTTTTACTAGTATTTTACTATTATTAGTATACAGTATTGGGTATTTATTTAAAATATATGGTGTATCAAGAGTTATTGCAAACTCAATGATGCTGACACAGATTTTACTAGCTTATATACTTTTTGATGATTTAAAAAACAACTTAAAAAACAGACCTATATTTATAGGCTCGTTATTTTTATTATCGTTGATAATAAATTTTTACCCTTTAAAAAAAGCTGCAAATATTTTTTATAATAGTGATAACTCATATTATGAACAATTTCATTTTTTGAGAGAATTCGTAAACCCTTATGATGTAATTTTATCTGATTCTAAATCTAATTGGATTATTCCTTCTTTTAACGGAAAAGTAATAGCTTCTAATCACCCATTATATTGGGTTGATGATTTAGCTGAAAGACGCCTAGCTGTAGAAGCGTTTTTTAAAAATTCAACTAATATTGCAGACAAGAGACTTATCTTAAATATTTATAATCCAGACTATATTTTAATAGATCATTCTAAAAATAAATTAAATGATAATTACATGAACTGGATGGAACAAGTTGGAGAATCTGTTTACCAAAAAGAGACTATTCAATTATTTAAAGTAGTAAGGTGAAATTAAAACCTCGAGTGTTTTATTTATCTTTGTGCAACTTTAAATTTTACTTATGATTCAGTCAATGACAGGTTATGGAAAATCTGTTTTACAACTTCCGTCAAAAAAAATAACTATAGAGATAAAGTCTCTTAATAGTAAAAACCTAGATTTGAATGTACGTATGCCATCACTTTACAGAGAAGAGGAGTTAGCTATTCGAAAGAGTATTGCTAAAAAATTAGTTCGTGGTAAAGTTGATTTTTCATTGTATTTAGAATTAACAGGAGAGGCAACCTCAACGGTTATTAATAAAGCCGTTGTTAAAAATTATATCAATCAGCTTAAAGATATTTTAAACGAAGATAAAGGAACCGAGCTTTTAGCAATGGCAGTTAAAATGCCTGACGCCTTAACTACTGAACGTGAGGAAATAGATGCTGATGAATGGCAACAAATTGCTAATACAATTGATAATGCTATGCAACAACTATCAAACTATAGACTTGAAGAAGGAAAAGCATTAGAGCAAGATTTTGTGTTACGAATTAAAAATATTGACACACTTTTAGAATCTGTTATTGCCATGGATCCCGAACGTATTGAAGGTGTTAGGGAGCGTTTACGAAGAGGAGTTGAGGAGTTAAAAGAAAATGTAGATGAAAACCGTTTTGAACAAGAGTTAGTTTTTTACATCGAAAAGTTTGATATCACTGAAGAAAAGGTTCGCTTAAAAAACCATTTAGACTATTTTATAAAAACCTTAAATTCTTCGGACTCTAACGGTAAAAAATTAGGTTTTATAGGTCAAGAAATTGGTCGAGAAATCAACACTATTGGCTCTAAAAGTAATTATGCGCCAATGCAAAAGCTAGTTGTACAAATGAAAGACGAGCTCGAAAAAATTAAAGAACAATTATTAAACGTTCTATAATATGAAAGGAGGGAAACTAATTGTATTTTCAGCTCCTTCAGGTTCTGGCAAAACAACTATTGTAAAACATTTATTAAGACAAGAACAACTTAATTTAGAGTTTTCTATATCTGCTACTTCTAGAGAAAAACGAGGTGAAGAAATTCATGCTCAAGACTACTACTTTTTATCTACAAAAGAGTTTAAAACAAAAATTAAAAACGATGAATTTCTTGAATGGGAAGAAGTCTATCGAGACAATTTTTATGGGACTCTAAAAAAAGAAGTAGAGCGTATATGGAAATTAGGAAAGCACGTAATTTTTGATATTGATGTATCTGGTGGTTTACGTATTAAACGAAAATTCCCAGAGCATACACTTGCTGTTTTTGTAAAACCACCAAGTATTGATGAGTTAAAAATTCGTTTAAAAAAGCGCAAAACAGAAAGTGATAGTAAAATAAATATGCGCATTGCAAAAGCATCTGCTGAATTAGCTACAGCGCCTTTATTTGATGTTATTATAGAGAACGATAATTTAGAAAAAGCACTTACTGAAGCAGAAACATTAGTTGGTAATTTTGTAAACTCAAAAAAAAAAGACGCTTGAAAAAACAAATAGGTTTATACTTCGGCACTTTTAATCCTATTCATGTTGGTCATTTAACCATTGCCAACCATCTTGCAGAGCATAGTAATCTTGATCAAGTTTGGTTTGTGGTAACACCACATAGTCCTTTTAAAAAGAAAAGTTCGTTGTTAGATAATAACCATCGATTAGAAATGGTATTTCGCGCTACTAAAGAGTATACAAAATTACGTCCAAGTGATATTGAGTTTAGATTACCTCAACCAAATTATACGATAAACACGCTTACATACTTACAAGAAAAATTCCCAGATCATGAATTTGCTCTAATTATGGGAGAAGATAATTTAAAGAGTTTTCATAAATGGAAAAACTACGAGCTGATTTTAAAAAATCATCATATTTATGTCTACCCAAGAATTTCTGAAGGTGTTATAGAACATCAATTTAAAGAGCATCCTAAAGTGCATAAAGTAGATGCACCAATAATGGAATTATCATCTACTTTTATTAGAAAATCTATAAAATCAGGTAAGAATATTAGACCAATGTTACCAGAACATGTCTGGGAATACGTAGACGAAATGAATTTTTATAAATAAAAAAGCTCAACTTAAGGTTGAGCTTTTTAGTTTCTGTATAGTTATCTTTAATCTACAGCTGGAATACGTAATACTTGACCAACATAAATTTTATCTGGGTCTGTAAGCATTGGTTTATTAGCCTCGAAAATTACAGGATATTTCATGGCGTCACCATAATAATGTTTAGCAATTTTTCCTAAAGTATCTCCGCTAACTACTGTATGAAATTGTGCTTCAGGCTCTACATTCTCTACAGTCATATTATCTTCTACAGATGCAATTCCTCCGGAGTTACCTAATACCAACACTACTTTTTCTTTAGTGGCTTGGTCATGTGCTAAACCAGAAACAGTAACTCTATCATCATCAACATGAACGTTTAATCCGTCGACATCTAATCCTAAATCTCTAATGGTTTCTTCTAATCGTCTTGCTGTTGCTGCTTCTTCAGCTAATTCAGCTGCTTCCGCTGCTGCTCTTCTCTCTGCTGCTTCTTCTTTATCAGATTTTCCTCCGAAAATTGCTCCTCCAGCCGCTTTAATAAATGAAAATAAACTCATAATCTATATTTGTTTTAGTGTTAAAAAATTTACTCTTGTAAAGTTTGTGAAATTTTGTTGTAATTCCAATTATTGTTAATAAATCTGTATTTAATTTACTAGCAATATTTTGACACAAAAGATACTTACAGGTCACAAAAAAAGAAACTGCTTAAAGCAAGTGCCTTAAACAGTTTCTTATCTAAATAACCAACCAAAAAATTTTATGTCTTTCGCGTGTTTTCGCGAGGATTGTTTTTACGTTCTGCTTTAAACTTACGTTTCTTATCTTCTAATTTAGATTTACCTTCAGCATCTTTAGAAGTTCTAAACTGAATATATCCTCTACCATCAAACTCATAAGTTGTCCCTGAATTAGCGTGATACAATTCTATTCGTGCATCATTTAAAACGCTTAATTCAAAATTTTCGTTTTCAAAGAAGTCATAATCTAATGTTAAAGTTTTTAGATACATGTTGTTTGAAATATCTCCAACTCCATACACTCCAGTATAATCCCAAATTAAATCTTCTACAAGTACTCCGTTTACATCTTGAGAGCTTCTAAATACCGAATCGTTTCCACCTGCTAAAAATTGTAAATAATTTTCATTATCAAATTCATTTAAAGCTCCTGCTTCACTTGTAAAGGTTTTTTCCCAAGCTTCATATTCTTGTAAGAAATAGTGAATGTTATCATAGAAAACAAAGTCGTAATCAAAATTACTGCGTTGGTAACCATTCAAGAAATAGGATGTGTCGTTAAACGGGTTATATAACTCTATTGTATTACTATCTATTTGGTAAACATCAAAGGTTTCAAAACCGTCGAAAGCATGAAATACATCTAATATCATATCGTAAGCATCATAACTACCAATAGAGATTCCTAAACCATTTCCTTGTTGTCCAAATCCAACCAAATTGTTGTTTGCATACACATTACCATTTAAAAAAGAAACCGTGAATGCTTTTTGTAAAAATGGAGTTTCGCCTGGCCCTAAGGTTGCATTAATATCTACATACCATAAATCGTATGAGTTTAGTAATTGATTTAAAGTCAGTGAAGGTGGATTATTAAAATCATCCTCTATAACGTTAACAGAACACGACGTAAAAATTGTGGCGATTAGTAAAAACCCAGAAATTAATTTAATTGTTCTCATAATGTTCGTTTTTAGTAATTAATATGATTGATGTAAAAAACAATCCAAATTGCGTGCCAAAATGTATTTAAGTGTTTTCTTGATGACTTATTTGCTTTGCAGAATTTGTTTACTTTTGAGTTTCAATACTTGTTATACCATTTATGAAAAATTATAGATATGCTGTTTTTGGAGCTGGAAGTTGGGCTACTGCTATTGTAAAAATGCTATGTGAGAATTTAGATGAAGTAGGTTGGTATATGCGAAGTGTTTATACTAAAGAACATTTGCTGAAAGAACATCATAATCCAAGTTACTTGAGTTCTGTTGAGTTTGACATAAACAAACTAAAAATAAGCAATGATATTAATGACATTGCTGATTATGCAGATGTTTTAATATTTGTTATTCCTTCTGCTTTTATAAACCATGAATTAGAAAAACTAACTACTGATATTAGTACTAAAATAGTTGTATCTGCTGTAAAAGGTATTATTCCTGAAACAGGTTTATTAGTTGGTGAGCATTTTCATGATGTTTATAAGATTTCTTTTCAAAATATTGGAGTTATTGCTGGACCTTGCCACGCTGAAGAAGTTGCTTTAGAGCGTTTATCCTATCTTACTATTTCGTGTGCTGATGCTGAAAAAGCACAAACTATTGCCAACGCCTTATCTAGTGATTATATAAAAACTAAAATTAGTGATGATATAATTGGTACTGAATATGCCGTTATGCTAAAAAATATTTATGCTATTGCAGCTGGAATTGCTCATGGATTGGGTTATGGTGATAATTTTCAGAGTGTGCTAATGAGTAATGCCATTCGCGAGATGAAGCGTTTTATTAAAAAAATGCATAAAATGAAACGTAACATTAACAATTCTGCTTATTTAGGAGATTTGTTAGTAACAGGTTATTCTGTGTTTTCACGTAATCGTATGTTTGGTAATATGATTGGTAAAGGCTATACCGTAAAATCTGCTCAAATGGAAATGAATATGGTAGCGGAAGGTTATTATGCTGCTAAAAGTGCCCATTTACTAAATCAAAAAAATAAAAAGAAAACGCGCTTACCTATAATTGATGCAGTTTATTCAGTACTTTATGAAGGTAAAGACCCGAAAAAGGTTTTTAAAAAACTTACGGATAAGTTGGATTAACCTACTTTACCAAAACACCTCTAGCCTTCATTAAAGGTATTGGCTGTAATGCTTTTAGGTTTATCGTATTTTTTCTGAATAGAAATGTTTTTTCAAACATGGTATTCCCTTCAAAAAAAGTTACTTTAAACTGGTTGTTCAATGCAAATAATTCTTCTTGTATCAATTCAATTTTTGCATAACTTTTAGCTGGAAGCTTATCTAATTTTTTACGAAATGTAGAGGTAATCTTTTTATCAGAATAACCATTAGTAACTATTAAAACAATATCTAAATCAACTTTCTTGTCGTTAATAATATAAGCATTCCAATCTTGAGTTTTATATACGTCGTTAAACTCGTTTACAACTGCAAGATAAACACCTTCAACTTTTGGTATTTGGATATCTTTTTTCAAGAAAAATTACAAAGCAGACTTAAACTGTTTTAAAAAGCGCACATCGTTTTCACTTAATAAACGAATATCACTAATTTGATGTAATAGTAATGCTATACGATCAATTCCCATTCCAAAGGCAAATCCAGAGTATTCTTTTGAGTCTATTCCACAGTTGTCTAATACATTAGGATCTACCATACCACAACCCATTATTTCTAACCAACCAGTACCTTTGGTCATTTTATAATCGGTTTCCGTTTCAAGTCCCCAATATACATCTACTTCAGCACTAGGTTCTGTAAATGGGAAATAGGAAGGACGTAATCTAATTTTACTTTTCCCAAACATCTCTGTAGTAAAGTATTGTAATGTTTGTTTTAAATCTGCAAAGCTGACGTCTTTATCTATATACAAGCCTTCTACTTGGTGAAAAAAACAATGTGAGCGCGCAGAAATTGCCTCATTTCTAAATACTCGCCCTGGAGAAATTGTACGAATTGGTGGTTGATTGTTTTCCATGTATCGCACTTGCACAGAACTTGTGTGCGTACGTAATAATATATCTGGATTAGTTTGCACAAAAAACGTATCCTGCATATCACGCGCTGGATGGTATTCTGGCAAATTTAAAGCAGTAAAATTATGCCAATCATCCTCTATTTCTGGACCTTCACTAACATTAAACCCAATGCGTGAAAATATATCAATAATTTGATTTTTTACAATAGAAATAGGATGACGTGAACCTAGAGTAATTGGCTCTCCAGGTCTAGATAAATCTCCATAAACGCCTGCAACCTCTTCCTTACTTTCTAACTCTTCTTTTAAAGCATTTACTTTATTTTGAGCAGTAGTTTTAAGCATATTAATAGCTTGACCAAATTCTTTTTTTTGGTCGTTAGCTACATTTTTAAACTCTGCAAAAAAGTCATTAAGTAATCCTTTTTTTCCAAGGTACTTGATTCTAAACGTTTCTATTTCCTCCTTTGATTGCGCTTTAAATGCTTCTGCTTCTGCTATAAGTTCTTTAATCTTATCTATCATGCCTGTGCTGAATTTATTTCAGTAACTTCAAATAAGTGGCAAATTTAGGAAAACTAATCTATAAATTCCGTTTCTAAAAAGTAATTTACAATAGCTTCTTTCATCAAGATGCTTTGCTCTCCAGCTTTTAAGTGTGGTAGTTGCTCTTTAATTTTATAATGTGGCCAACCATCATCATCAACATAATCAAACTCATAATAACCGTAAGGCTCTAAAAGCTTGCATATAGCAATATGCATTAGGTTTACTTTTTCATCTTTTTTAAACTCTCTATCTAGCTGCCCTAACTCTTGCAAACCAATTAAGTAAATAATTGCATCTAAATCTAGTTTATCTCCATCAGCAAATTGGTTAGATAGTTTTTCTACTACTAATTCCCACTGCTGTTTTAATTGCTCGTCTCTTGCCATCTTATTCCCATGAAAATGGGGAACTTTATAAAGTTATTATTCTACAAATTTACAGACTAATAAAATACTAATAAAAGTTTAACGTTATAAATACATCAATCAATCTTATTTTAAAGCTATTATATATAATTACTTGTTAATATTAGAGTTTACTCTAAATTTGTAGAAATCTTGGTTTGTATGACGGTAATTGATATTGTATTAGGCGCACTACTTCTTTTTGGATTAGTGCGAGGCTTTATGAAAGGGCTTTTTGTAGAAATCGCTTCACTTTTAGCACTCGTTCTTGGTGTTTATGGAGCCATCCACTTTAGTAATTTTGCAGCAACATTTTTAGATAGTCGAGTTGATTGGGAGGAAAAATATATAAATATTGTAGCGTTTGCTATAACGTTTGTAGTGATTGTTTTAGCAATTGGTTTAGCAGGAAAAGCTTTAACTAAACTTGCTGATTTTGCAGCTTTAGGTATTTTAAACAAATTACTTGGTGGTGTTTTTGGAGCGTTAAAAATTGGACTCATATTAAGTATTATTTTAATTGTATTTGACAAAATGAATAACACCTTGCCGTTTGTAGAAAAAGAAGATTTGGAAGAATCAATACTATACAAACCCGTAAAATCAGTTGCACCAATTATTTTTCCTAGTATTTTAAATGATAAAAAAGAAGATTCTGAAACAGAAACATAAAAAAAGCCACTTAAAAAAGTGGCTTTTTTAATACTAGAATTCTGAAATTATAACATTTCTACTTTTCCAGAATGTAAGTTATATACTCCTCCAACAATTTGAATCTCACCATTATCTTCCATTTCTTTTAAGATAGGAGATTTTTCACGAATTCGATCCATAGTTAGCTTTACGTTGTTTTCTACTGTTTTAGCAACAAACTCTTTATTAGATGAATTTAATTCTCCATCTACTTGATCTGATGACACTTTTACAGCTGGTAATATATTATCTAATAAAGCTGTAATATTTCCAAGCTCAACACCATCACAAGCAGCTTTTACAGCTCCACAAGCTTCATGCCCTAAAACTAATACTAATTTACTTCCAGCTACTTTACAAGAATACTCCATACTACCGAGAATATCAACATTCTCGAAATTCCCTGCTACTCTTGCTACAAAAATATCACCTATTGCCTGATCTAATACTGTTTCAACCGGAACACGAGAATCTATACAAGATAATACTACTGCTTTTGGAAATTGTCCACCTGTAGTTTGACTTACTAAAGCTGCGTTATCCAATTGGTCTGTATTACCAGAAGTAAATCTATTGTTTCCATCTAATAAATCTTCTAATACAGAAGCAGGAGTCATTGCTGCCTGCATATCTTTATTTATTGCTATGTTTTTAACTGCCATAATTAAATAATTTAAATTTTGTTAATATTAATCTTTTTATCTTTTGCTTTAACCCTTTTAAAGCAACTTTGCTTAAAAAGCTATTTATCTGTTACAAACTAAACTTAAAAGTTAACAAATGATATGATGTTTATCTGGTCACGACTAGAGGTTTCAAAAAATTGATTCATATAACCTAGTTCAAAACGAATATTGCTATTTAGCCTATAACCTAAACCACCATACAATCTATTTCTATCAAAAATACTAGACTCTGTGTTTAAGAAAATTTCGTTGTAGGCAGACAGATACCATTTGTTAGGTATATCATCTACCTTTTTCGATATCGGCACATTCAGGCTTAAAAAGTACCTAAATCGCATTCTGAAATCATCTTCGACGAAACGTTGTTCAAAACGATAACGATGACTTAAATTAACAGCTCCTATATTTTGTTTAGTAATGAACTGCTGATAAATTCGATGCTCATTAACGTTTACTTTTTCGTTAGTATTGCCAACATAATTTTCTGATGCTATAAAACCATAGCCTAACAAAATATTATTATTGTTTTCAGATAAATTATATCCTATTCCTGTTCTTAAAAGTAACTGCTCAAGGTCACCGATTGCGTCATAATTTCTGTATTGAACTTCGTGATGCCAGTTCCATTTCTCATTAATTTGTTTGTTGCCAAAATAGATAAACCAATTTCCCAGATTACTATCTTGAGCTTGTGCATTAAGCACCAAGAAAAAAGCAACTAAACCTGTAATGATTTTAGTTATCCTGTTTTTTCTGAAACTCTTGTTGTTAACCATCCTAGATTTTAGGTCTCAATTTAAAAAACTCTACAAAGCTATCGGGATTTTCAACAGTACCTCTTTCAGATATTAATTTTACTCTTATATTTCGTTCTTTTGCTTTATGCCCAAAATCCTCTAAAATCTCAATGATATCGTTATCCAAATATCTCGTTTTTCTTACATCCAACTCTAAATAGGAGTCGTTAGGTAAACGATCTAATTCTTTAAGTATCGCGCCTTTATTGAAGAAGGTAACCTCTTCAGCCAAGGTCATTTTTATTTTTCCATCATCAACATCTTCCCCTTCCTTGTGTAAAAAATGAGAGTTTTTGTAACTTCTAAAAAGTACAATAAAAATACCTACCGCAAGTCCCATTCCGATACCTACTAATAGATCAGTAAATACAATACCTAAAACGGTAACCATGAATGGTACAAATTGCATCCATCCTCCATCATACATTGCTTTGAAAGTTGACGGCTTTGCTAATTTATAACCTACAATAAATAAAATAGCTGCCAACACTGAAAGCGGAATATAATTTAATATTTGAGGAATAGTCAATACTGAAATCAACAAAAAGAAACCATGAATAATAGCACTAGCTTTTGTGCGACCTCCTGACTGAATATTGGCTGAACTACGAACGATTACTTGAGTGATTGGTAAACCACCTATAAATCCTGAAATCATATTTCCTGTTCCTTGTGCTAACAACTCACGATTGGTTGGTGTTACCCTTTTGTGAGGATCTAACTTATCGGTTGCCTCAACACATAACAGTGTTTCCAATGATGCCACTAATGCAATAGTAAATCCTGTGATAATAACATCGGTTCTAGTAATCACCTCAAAATTAGGGAATGCAAGTAAGGATTTTAAATCTGATAACCCATCAGGAACTGGAACAGATACTAAATGTTCAGGACTTAAAGCTAGGCTAGAATCTCTGGTTAAGAAGAAGAATACAATTCCTGTAACAACAGCTACTAAAGGCCCTTGAACTAGTTGAAAGATTCTTCCTTTATTGCTTAAAACATTGCTCCATAATAACAATATTGCCATAGCAATAAGAGCAATAATGGTTGCTCCTTTATCAAAATTACCACTTAAAAGCGCATTTAATGTTTTTAGTAATTCTGTAAAGGTATTTTCACCATCAATCTGAAGGAAAGCGAAATCGCCTTCAGGATTTTTATCTATTCCGAAGAAATAAGGTATTTGTTTTAGTATGATTATAATTCCTATACCAGTAAGCATACCTTTGATTACAGATGATGGGAAATAATACCCAATAATTCCTAGTTTGAGAACACCGAAAAGGATTTGTATGGCACCACCAAGGACTACAGCAACTAAAAAGTTTTCCCAACCACCTAAAGCGGTTATGGCAGTTAATACTATGGCAGCTAATCCCGCGGCAGGACCACTAACTCCAATTTGAGAGCCACTTAAACCTCCTACTACAATACCACCAACAATACCAGCAATAAGCCCAGAAAATAAAGGAGCTCCACTAGCAAGTGCAATACCTAAACACAATGGTAAAGCGACAAAGAATACGACGATACTTGCAGGTAAGTCGTTTTTTAAATATTTAAACATGATAATTTTTTTGGTCTTTTATCTAGAATAAAAGTGATTGAACATTTAGTAAAATAAAACGGTTTAAATTCTAAATTGTTCGGGAGGTGGAGAGATTAACTCTATATCATTAGATGCATAAGAGTTAAAATAAAACTCTAAAACAGAAAAGTTTAGACAATCCTTGAAGTGTAAATCTAAACTTACTTGATGAATAACTTCAATCTCAACATCGCTTAATGACTCTTTACTTTCTTTTTTTTCCTCTTCCTCACTTAAGTCCAAAACCAAGCTGATATCGCAATCCATTTTTAAAATAGAAATAACACTTGGTGCTGCTGCAATAAAAACAAACAGAACGCTAAAGATTATGGCTAGTAAAGATTTGTTCATTAGACTATCAAATAAACAAAAATAGAATTATTTGAAAATTATTTTGTTAAACAAATACTAAAAATTCTTTAACAATTTAATGTCTTCTGAAGGTATCCATCCTATTTTACCATCAGTTAGTTTAATTTTTTTCCAATTATCTACAGTTTCTAAAACTTGGACTTTAGTACCTTCATGGAGTATAAAGGCTTCTGTGCTTCTTAAGTTAGGTTCGCTTTTTACTTGAGATTCTTGAGCAAAAACTATTGCTGGATTATTTTTTTTATCGAGACTGTACTTATTAAAGGCAAATGATAATGCAACAAAACATAACAATAGTGAAGCAAAGCTTCCTATAAAAGCAAATCGTTTTCTTGACGTCGTATTTGAGAAGTAATAGCTTAAAAACAACATTACAAATACTATCATTAAAGCGATAGAAATCCAAGACCAAATATCAAAACTAAACATATTAGTAGTGTTTTTAATAATTTTAGAAAAACCTACTTCTGGAATTTTATCAATTGCATCGATCGTCATATTTTTTGCAAAGGATAAATTATTTTGTATTTCTACATCTTTTGGATTTAATAGAGCTGCTTTTTCATAGTAATAAATACTTGGTGCGATATTGTTAAGTTTGTAATGTGCATTTCCCAGATTGAAATATAATTCTGAAGAGTGCTCACCATTATCAATTATTGACTCATATTGTTGTATTGCTTCGGTAAATTTACCTTCATTATACAAGGTATTTGCTTGTTCAAAAATGATGTCATTTTGAGCAAATGTAAAACTTGTAAAAGCAGTAACTATGTATATTAAATTTTTCATGAGATTCTTCACTTCATTTCGACAGCCTCAATGTAAATATTCAGTATGACATTCGTTTAACGTATTTGTTTATCGATGGCAGAAATTGTTTTAGCAGACTTATCATAATCTTTTTGCATTTCTACATTGCTAGAAGGTGTATATCTAGCCAGTTCACAACTTTTCAAAATACTTATAAAATTTGATATTACAGCATCTGTAACACTTCTCTCACTTAATAAGGCGCTTATTTTGTCTTTACTAAAATCACTCGTCTCAATATTGAGTTTAGCTTTTAAATAATTATGTAATGCTCTTTCAAGAGCAATGTAAAAAGCTTCTTTCTGACCTAAAGCCTTTTTAGCTTCACTTAAATATTTTTTAGCTAATTTATCTGCCTTTCTAATTTTATTTCCTACAACATCTGCATCGCGTTCAGCCTTTCGTCTTCTAACAATCATTGCTAATGGTATGGCTAATAAAGGTGCTAGTAAAGCAGTCCAAAATAGTTTAGACTTAAAGAAATAAGATGGTTTTACTTCAATTAAATTAGGTGTCGTTTTAATAAAAGCAAATTGCTCACCAGAAAATATAACCTTCTGCTTATTATTGTTCATAGCAGAAATATTATTATCTGAATTAGAGGAGTTGGTCGGACCTTCCAAAACATCGATTACTAGTTCATCTGACGAAACCGTTTTGTAACTTTTAGTATTTAAATCGAAGTAAGAAAATGATACACTTGGTATTGGATACTTCCCTTTAAATTGAGGGACAACAGTGTAATTCTCACTTTTATAACCTTGCATGCCTCTTAAGTTTGTTCTGATATTATCATTTTTCTCAGGTTCATAAACCTCTAACGAACTTGGTAAGCTTAATTTAGGTAACTCAAATAATTTTAAGTTTCCTTTACCAGAAACTTTAACATTCACTTGAAAAGACTCTGATGCATTTAATTCGTTTTTAGAGGTCGATACAGAAAAATCGAAATCTCCAACAGCTCCTGTAAAATCTATAGGTTTACCTGTTTCTGGTAACGCTTTTACATTAATTGTTCTGTTTCCAGCAGAAACGGTTTTATTAACAGACTGTGTAAGTCTAGCGCCAAAAATATCTCGTCTATTTGTTGGAACTTCAACCGTAACATCAAGAACTAAAGGCTCTATATTTAACTTACCTGTTTTTTGAGGATATAATACTTTTTGATATAATACTACATAACGATAATCTTCTCCATTGTAGGTTCCGTTTAGGATACGCCTCCCTTTCACTTCAATATTCTGACTCCAAAAATCATTATAACGAGGATTATCAATCTCTCGCCAATTACTAACTCCTGTGTTTGGAGCTACATATAACTTATATACTACAGTTATTGGTTCGTTTAAATAGGGTTGAGAGTTAGATACTTCTGCTACCAAATGAATATTCTGTGAAGCAACATATTCTGGATCATTAGGGTCTTTTGGTTTATCTACAGCTGCAGTTACATTTATTGTAATAGGAGTGGTTTTGTATACTTGACCATCGATTTCAATTGTAGCTTGTTTAATTGTGAACTGTCCACGCTTTTTAGGCGCAATAAAATAACTGTAAGTTTTTTTGTAAGAGCGCTTTCCGTTAACCCAAGATTGACTTACAGATTGGTTAGGTCCTCCAACCACTTTAAAATCAGCAAAGCTTGGCGGATTAAAATTATCACCATCTTTATTCATTTCAAAGTCTACTCGTAAACGTTCGTTTACTCCTAATTTCTTCTTACTAACTTTAGCTTCGAATGTTACTTGAGCTAACGCTAATTGAGAAACGAATAAAAAAATTGTTATGATATATGCTTTCAACTTCATTACCAATCTTTGTCTGTTTTAACTTTAACGCCTTTTTGTTTTTTAGCATTAATTTTTTCTTGAACCTTCTGCTCTTGATCGCTCATGGCTTCTAACAAATTTTTAATTTGTTGAGGAGATAATTGTCCTGGTTTTGGTTGTGGCTTATCTTTTTGTTGATCTTTATTTTCACCTTGATCTTTCTTTTCATCTTGAGGCTTCCCATCTTTATCCTCATCTTTGTCACCTTCTTTCTTATCTTGATCACCTTCATCTTCAGGTTTATCTTTATCTTCTCCTTCTTCGTCTTTTTCTTGTTCGTCTTTATCCTGCTTATCTTCTTTGTCTTGCTGATCTTTATTTTGATCTTTTTTATCCTCATCTTCATTTTCATCGTCACCATCTCCGTCGCCTTGCTCTTTAGCACACTCTTTTGCTAGTGCTAAATTATAACGAGATTCGTCATCTTTAGGATTGTTTCTTAAAGCACTTTTATAAGCTTCTACAGCTTCTTTACATTTCTTATTCTGCATTAAAATATTGCCAATATTGTGAAATGCTTTATGTTTTTCTAATCGGTTTTTAGATGTTTTAGCTGCCTGTTGGTGTCTATATAATGCTTCTTCGTAAGCTCCATTTTTATAATACGCATTACCTAGATTATAAGATCCGGCAACAACTGATGAGCTTTCAGAAATTGCTTTTCTGTACGCCATCTCTGCAGAGATAAAATCATTTTCACTAGCTAACTCATTGGCTTCATACACTAAATCTGTAGAGTTTTTTTCAGCCTCTAATTGCTTTTTATTAAACTCATCTATTTGCGAAAAAGCAATGCTAGAAATAAGTGTTAATATGGTTATGAATATGTTTTTCATCTATCACTTTCGTAATTGTCTAAATTATAAAACTTTAATTCTAATTTTTTTAAAGTTTTCTTAAATTATAACTATAAATTTTATAGACTTCTCGATATAATTTTAATCAATTAAAATCACTCGAAGTGACATAAAATTATAGATTTTCGTTAAATAAATTAAGCTTTTTAAGCCACCCTGTTTTTCTCTCTAATAAGAAAATATCAATGAATAAAAAGAAAATTCCAAGAGCTAAAAACCACTGAAATTGATCTTTATAATCCGCAAATTGTTTGGCTTCAAATTCTTTTTTATCCATTTTATTTAAAATATCTCTAATACTCTCAACTACATCGTTAGTATTTTCTCCATTAATATAGGCTCCGTTAGCTTCTTCAGCTATATTTTGAAGTGTTTCTTCGTTTAGCTTTGTTATTACTGTTTCGCCGTTTTTATCTTTCTTATAGTTTAAAACAATACCATTTCTCTTAATTGGGATTGGACCTCCTTTTGCATCTCCAACACCAATTGTGAAAATTCGAATTCCCTCGTCACTGGCTTCTTCAGCAACATCTGAAGCTGAATCACTATGATCTTCTCCATCAGAAATAATAATGAGCACTCGATTGGTTTGCTCTTCGTCATCATAATAGGTTTTTGCTAAAGTAATTGCTTCATTAATGGCAGTTCCTTGAGATGACAACATATCTGTATTCATGTTTTGTAAAAACATTTTTGCAGCTGCATAGTCTGTTGTAATTGGTAGTTGAGGAAACGCTTTCCCAGCGTAAGCAATGATACCTATTCTATCACTTGCTAGATTATTGATAATTTGAGTCACCAATTGTTTTGCTTTGTCTAAACGATTAGGAGCGATATCTTCTGCTAACATACTTTTAGACACATCTAATGCAAAAACAATATCGACACCTTCTCGCTTTACTGTTTCTAATTTTGTGCCTATTTTAGGATTAACTAAAGCTATTGCTAAACAGGCAAAAGCTAAACTCAATACAATAATTTTAAGTACAGACTTGAATGTTGATTGATTAGGGCTTAATCTTTTAAGGAGATTCTTATCGGCAAACTTACGTTGAATATTAAGTCTCCATAACTGCAATATCAAAAACATTAAAAACAGTACTGGAATAATCAGTAAAGCCCAAAACCATATTTTTTCTTCTAATTGCATTAATTTATTATTGGTTTTTTGTTTAACTGTAATATGAACTCATTAACTCTAGTTTTCACTAATTCAGGAATAGAGTCATTCTCAATCCAAGTGTGAACGTGTCCTAAAAAATGCATTCCTAAATAGTTAGAACTCTCTTTAAACGGCATTGTAAAACCCTCAAAAATCTCATCATCAGATCCGCAACTAATTACTGCCATTTTTTTCCCTCTTAACATGCGACCATATTCTTTTTCATTAAATAAAAAGTCTGATATACGATCTAGAAATACTTTTAATAGACCACTCATTGTGTACCAATAAATTGGCGTAGCAAAAACAATGGTTTTGTATTTTTTAGCTATCTGCTTAAATAATGCATTAAAATCATCGTCTTTATTATTAAACTCATAATCAAAATGACCTATGTTTTTTGTATTTAAATCTATTACATCAAAACCTGTTTGTTGCTGAAAAAAAGCAACTACTTTTTCAGTATTTCCTTTACTTCTAGAACTTGCTTGTATGATAACTCCTGTTGTTTTCATGTTACACAAAACTTCTAAAAACAGTGAAACGCAATAACACTTCTACCAATAAAAGTAAGCCAGCTAGTAACACCAAAGGTCGATACTTTTCTTCATAGTTGTAGAACTTGAACTCTTCTATTTCAGTTTTTTCTAGCTTATTAATCTCACCGTAAATTTCGGCTAGTTTTTCATTATTAGTTGCTCTAAAATATTTTCCTCCTGTAACATCTGCTATTTCTTTTAAAAGTGTCTCATCAATTTCAACTTGAGCTCTTCCATATTGAAAATTGCCGTTTGGCAAAATAGCCATTGGTGTTAATGCCATACCATTTGTTCCTAAACCAATAGTGTAAACTTTAATACCATATTCTACTGCTAATTCACTTGCTATTTTAGGGTCAATAAAGCCAGAGTTATTTACGCCATCTGTTAAAAGGATAATGACTTTACTCTCCGATTTACTGTCTTTTAATCGATTAACTGACGTGGCTAATCCCATTCCAATAGCTGTGCCTCCTTCTATAAGCGTATTATATTTTATAGTTCTTAAAGATTGTAAAACAATATTTTTATCACTAGTTATTGGTGTTTTTGTAAAACTTTCTCCAGCATATTCTACTAGTCCTATTCTATCATTCGGCCTGCCTTTTATAAAATCTGCAGCTACTTTTTTTAAGGCTTGTAATCGATTTGGTAATAAATCTTTAGCCAACATACTCGCAGATACATCTATAGCCATAACAATATCAATCCCCTTTGTGGTTTTTGTTTTTGTTGATACGTCTACAGTTCGTGGTCTGGCCAAAGCAGTAATTAAAGCCGTTAATGCTAATAAGCGAAGTAAAAACAAACCATGTTTTAGTTTTGGTAAAATTGTATTACCAACTTTAAAGCCTTTTACACTTGATATTTTTAGCTCTGCCGTTTGCTTATTGTACTTAAAAACATACCATAGTAGTGCTAATGGTAGCAATAGTAACAACCAAAACAATTCTTTATTTAAAAACTCTATTCCTTCAAACATTATTCATTGTTTTGTTCGTTTTCAACTACTTTTAACTCTATAGAGTTTATAATACGTTCAATTATTTCATCAGAATAAAAATCATCTTCTTTCCAAGTAAGAATTATTTGTTGAACAATATTTTGGGTTGTAAATAAGAATAAAGCGTAATTACCTTTTTCATATTGATTAGGTGTTAACCCAGGAAAGCTGGCAGTTCCATATACTTTTAAGCCTTCAGCAGCATTTGGAGTTATAAACTGTTCGTTTTTTGTAATGATATTTTGTACGCCTTTGGCCTCCCAAGTTTTGAAGTTCCCTTCAATTAGTGGTTGTAAGTCTATTTCTTTTAATTCTGGGTCTTTAAAAATAGACGTGGCAACAACAATATTTAGTCGTTCTAATAAACTTCCGTAACCAAAGCTTGTAATATCTATCTGATTTTTTAGTTCGTCAGGCAGTTCTACTTCTATTCGCTTTAAAACTTTTGGTGTTGAAATGTATATTGGTGGAATTCCGTATTCGCTTCTCACCCACTTACCTTCTAATAGTTCTTTACTTTCATGACCAATAATAGTATCTTTTACATATCTAAAGCCATACTTTATACCAAAACCGACAAATGTTGCAATTAATAGTAAGACAGCAATAACTACAGTAATAATGATTTTTCTACGTTTCTTTTTACGCTCTTGCTCTTCTTTATATTGTTGATTGAGTAATTTTTCTTCTTCAGAAGGTTCTGGAAGTGATTCTTTTACATGGTCTATTTCAGAATCTATAGTATTTCGATCTAATTTAGCTAGTTCTATATTTGGTTGAGATTTCGCAAATTTTACCAAATCTGCACGTTTTAAAATACTCTCTATATTACTAATTGTTTTTTTGTCTAAATCAATTTGATTTCCTTCTCTTAAAATAGTAAGGCGATCTATTAATTGATCTGTAGTACTTTCTAGGGCATGATCATAGACTTTTTCGTCTAGATACTTTCTAATTATCATAGTCAAGTCTGAATAGTATTCTTTTATTTCAGACTTTTCTAAATACTTATTGTCATCGAGTTTTTGTAACGCTAATTTTGCCCGTTCATATGGAGGAAGTAAGGCAATTTGTTCTTCCTCTGTAAGTGGTTTTTCTCTCCAAATAAACCAATACAGTAAAAAAGTAACTAGAACTATTGTGAGTAGAATTCCTAAAACCCATTTCCACCAATTACCAATACTTTTGTTTACTTCTATAATGGGTTTAATATCGTATAAACCTTGTTTTGTTGTATCAACTACTACATTATTAACCTCAATTTTAAGCGAATCTGTAAATATGGTTTTATTTGCAAGAATAATTTTCTGTCTAGGAATGGTATAAACTCCTGAATCAAATTGCGTTAAGGCATACTCCTTAATATACTTAAATCTATCCTTATTTTTAATGGTGTCTGTTTTGTAGAACTCGATTACTTCTAATGGCGCAAATGATTGCCCTTCAGGCAGAACTACTAAATCTATGGAGTCAGCCTCAACTTCAATTCTATACGTAATTTGTTCTCCTATTTTAATAGAAGTCGAATCTATTGTTGCTGATATTTGAGCAAATGAGAAATGAGATATAAGACTCAAGAATAAAGACAACGAAAAAACACCTAGATACTTGAAGCTTGGTGCTTTTTTATAATTCTTAAATCTAAAATCGTAATTCATAAATCGTAATTCGTTTATCCTCTTCTTTTAAAATAACCTAATAACTTTTTAACATAGCTTTCATCAACACGACAATCTATAGTTCCGGCTCCTGATTTTGTGAATGTGTTTTTATAATAATCAACTCGCTCTTGATAATATTTACCATAATTGAGCCTCACTTTTTTAGAGGACGTATTCACTAAAACTAATTCGCCAGTTTCTTCATCTTGCATTTGAACAACTCCGAGATTTGGGATTTCCTCTTCTCGTTTATCGTAAACTCTAATTCCTGTTAAATCATGTTTCCCAGAAGCTATTTTCATTGTTTGTTCATAATCATCAGCAATAAAATCTGACAATACAAAAACGATAGCCTTTTTCTTCATGACATTTGATAGAAACTTTAAAGCTTCAGCTATATTTGTTTTCTTACTGTTTGGTTTGAACTCTATAAGTTCTCGAATAATTCGCAAAACGTGAGAACGCCCTTTTTTAGGAGGAATATATAATTCTACATCGTCTGAAAACAGAATTAATCCGATTTTATCATTGTTTTGTGTGGCAGAAAAGGCTAATGTTGCAGCAATTTCAGTAACAATTTCATTTTTAAATTGTTTATCTGTTCCAAATAACTCTGATCCTGAAACATCAACCATGAGCATCATAGTGAGCTCACGTTCTTCCTCAAAAACTTTTATATAAGGCTCGTTATATCGAGCTGTGACATTCCAGTCTATATTTCTAACGTCATCTCCATATTGATACTGTCTTACCTCACTAAAAGTCATACCACGACCTTTGAAGGTAGAGTGATATTCTCCTCCAAATATATGATCAGACAAACGACGTGTCTTAATCTCAATTTTTCGTACTTTTTTTAGTAATTCTTTAGTATCCATCTTTCAATTTACGATTGTAGATTTTTGATTTACGATTTTCTCAATCGTCATTCGTCATTCTAAAATCTTAAATTTTTAAGGCACTTCTATTTCGTTTACAATTTTGTTGATGATGTCTTCAGAAGTTATGTTTTCTGCTTCTGCTTCGTAGGTAATTCCAATTCTGTGACGTAATACATCATGAACCACAGCACGAACATCTTCAGGAATTACATAACCACGACGTTTAATAAATGCATAACATTTTGCTGCATTTGCTAAATTGATACTACCTCTAGGAGAAGCTCCAAAAGAAATTAAAGGTTGAATATCTGCTAATTTATAACGTTCAGGATAACGTGTAGCAAAAATAATATCTAGTATATATTTCTCAATTTTCTCGTCCATGTATACATCACGAACAGCTTCTTGAGCTTTTAATATTTGTGATACAGAAACAACAGGATTAACTTTATCGAAAGCTCCTTTTAAATTAGCTCTCATAATCAATTGCTCTTCATCTTGTTTAGGATAATCAATTATGGTTTTAAGCATAAATCGATCTACTTGAGCTTCTGGTAGTGGGTAAGTTCCTTCTTGCTCAACTGGGTTTTGAGTCGCCATTACTAAAAATGGTTTATCCAATTTAAAAGTCTCATCACCAATAGTAACTTGCTTTTCCTGCATAGCCTCTAATAATGCAGATTGCACTTTGGCTGGCGCTCTGTTAATCTCATCTGCTAATACAAAATTGGCGAATATTGGTCCTTTTTTAATGGAAAAATCATTCTCTTTCATATTGTAGATTAATGTCCCAACTACATCTGCAGGTAATAAATCTGGTGTAAACTGTACACGACTAAAGCTTCCATCTACTGCTTGAGATAGTGTATTAATAGCTAACGTTTTTGCTAACCCAGGCACACCTTCTAACAAAATATGTCCTTGTCCTAAAAGGCCTATTAGTAATCGCTCGACCATGTGTTTTTGACCAACGATTACTTTATTCATCTCTAACATTAGTAAATCAACAAAAGCACTTTCCTTTTCAATCTTCTCGTTAATAGACTTAATATCAATTGTACTAGTTTCTTCCATTTTTATTTTAAATTTTAAAAGCTCGAATATACTATCTCGATTTGAGTGTTGCAAATTGTTAAAATTATTCGTGTGATGCTGTTAATAATTGGTTAAAAAATGTGGCTGTTAACACTCGTTAACCCTATTTAGTTTTCTATTTTTAAGCATCAATTATAATTCATGCAAAATACAGACTATTCTAAAATAATTGCTGGTGCGATGAACTGGGGCAAATGGGGCAGGAATCTATCTGAAAAAGACATCATAGAGCGCATAAATTGTTGTATTGATAATAACATTTACACATTTGATCATGCAGATATTTATGGCGATTATTCTACAGAAACCGATTTTGGTAATGCTTTTGCCAAAAGTGGAATTGATAGAGAGAATATAAAGCTTATCTCCAAATGCGGCATACAATATCTAATGCAAACTAGAAGTTACAACAAAGTAAAGCATTATAATTATAGTAAGGATTATATAATTTGGTCTGTTGAAGAGTCTTTGAGGAATTTAAAAACCGATTATCTTGATTTATTATTATTACATAGACCAAGTCCTTTGATGCATCCTGAAGAAATTGCTGAAGCGATATCGACATTAAAATCACAAAGTAAAATTATAGAATTTGGTGTGTCTAATTTCACGCCATCTCAAATGGATTTAATTGCTAGCCTTACTCCAATTTTTGCCAATCAAATAGAGTTTTCCTTAACTCAACATTCTGCAATGCATAATGGTACTTTAGATTATATGATGCTTAATAATTGTAAGGTAATGTGTTGGTCTCCTTTAGGTTCTGTTTTTAGAGAGGATACAGAACAATCCAGACGAATCCATAAACAATTAGGAAAACTGTTGGATAAATATAATGCTACAGAAGAGCAATTATTATTAGCTTGGATATTAAAACACCCAGCTAATATTCATCCCGTAATTGGAACAACGAATCTAACTAGGATTAGCAATGCAAGTAAAGCAATGGCAATAGATTTAGAATTAGAAGATTGGTTTTTAATATTAGTAGCTTCACAAGGACATAAAGTACCTTAATTAGAAGTTTTAAAATAGTAAACATGAAAAAATAAAGGAGCGATACAGGTCTGTATCGCTCCTTTATTTTCTTGTAAAATGCATAAAAAATTATTCTAAAATAATTGTTCCAACATCAGTAACCTCTCCAGTGATTACTTCAATACTTTCAATAGTTACTTCAGATAATTCAGATGAAGGATCAGGGCTTACTGTAACATCATAAACCCCTTCATTAAGTCCAACTAAAACAAATTCACCATTCTCATCTGCAAAAGCTGAAACTGTATCAACTCCATTGGTAGCAGATATTTCAGTCTGAAAAGTTGAAGGTTGTATTGTACCTGAAATAGCTCCTGAATTAGCTTCAATAGATGCTCTGATTACAGGTTTTAAATTAATATTTCCAGAGTTTCCTGCAATTACTATAGATTCATCAACATCAAAATCTAGTAAAAAAGTATAGGTTATATTATTTTCAAGAACCTCGTTTACTTGAATTTTGAGGCCTGATTGTTGAGCACTTGGTGTATTTAATGGTAGTGTTTCACCATCAATTACTATAGTATTCTGGTCTCCTAATACTAATCTAATTTGATTTAAGGTTCCTGATGGAATTTGAAAATCGTCTACTAATAAAACATTAACACCTCCTGTAAGATCTAATAAATCATAAATTCCAGTATTAATGGCCTCAAGACTTTGCCATCCATTTTCATCTTCACTAGAGTCATTTACTTTCACCATAACATCTACCACTTCGATAAAAACATTTTCAAAATCACCTGGATTATCCATTAATTTAACAGTAATTGATGATACTCCATTGGAATTGGTAGGTGTATTATCTGATTTACATCCTACTGCTAACAAAATAGCTAAAATAAAAATGTAGGTTTTTAATAATTTTAAATACTTCATGAATATTAAAATTTTAAGTTAATACAAATATATACGAGAGAATAGTGATTTTGGACCTTGAATATTAAATAATTATCTAAACACAAGTTTTATCTCTTTTAAAACTTAAATTTGAATTAAACATTAATTTATTTTACAAAATGAGTTCAATTAAATGAAAAAAACAGCATTAATTACTGGAGCAACAAGTGGAATAGGTAGAGCAACAGCACATGAGTTTGCTAAACATGGTGTTAAACTTATTCTTTGTGGCCGCAGACAAGAGCGATTAGATACTATTAAAAAAGCATTATCGAAGCAAACCGATGTGCATACTTTAAATTTTGACGTTAGAGATAAAGATGCTGTATTCAAGGCAATAGGATCTCTACCTGAAGACTTTAAACACATTGACATTTTGATTAATAATGCTGGAAATGCACATGGTTTGGATCCTATTAATGAAGGTAATGTTGATGATTGGGATGCGATGATGGACATTAATGTTAGAGGATTGCTCTATGTAAGTAAAGCCATCATACCGCAAATGACTAAACGTTGTTCTGGTCATATTATAAATATTGGTTCGTCTGCTGGTCGTGAACTATACCCAAAAGGAAATGTTTATTGCGCAAGTAAACATGCCGTTTTAGCTATTACTGAAGGTATGCGAATAGACTTAAATCCTTATAATATAAAAGTGTCTGCTATTAATCCTGGTTTGGTAGAAACCGAATTTTCGCAAGTGCGATTTAAAGGTGATAAAATAGCTGATTCTGTTTATAAAGGTTACAAAGCTTTACAAGCAGAAGATGTAGCAGAGGTCATACAATTTGCCATATCGAGACCTGCTCATGTAAATATTGCAGATGTACTTATGTTTTGTACTGCACAAGCTAATTCTACTATTGTGAAGAAAGAAGTATAACTGCTATGATTAACAAACGCCTTCTTATTAAAAATCTACTCGCTCATAATGATGAGAATAGTTTTTATGATAAAAAGCGTAAAATAGATATTAGTGAAAAAGAAGGCAAAGCAAAATTCTTAAAACATATTTGCGCCTTATCTAATAGCAATCCTAAAAACAACTCATACATAGTTATTGGTGTACAGGATGAGGATAACAAAATTATTGGAGTTGATTTTTTTGACGACAGCAAAATACAAAACCTTATCAATGCTTATTTAAGTAATCCGCCCATTGTTCAGTACGAAAATATTCCTTTTCCGCATTTAACAGATGATAAAGTAGTTGGATTGGTAACAATTAGACCGATTGATGAGATTACGTCTCTACGCAAAAATATCTGGAAATATTATGGAGGTTCTGTCTTTTTTAGAGATGGCAGCATGAGTATGCCAAAAGTTTTTGACATAGAAATTAAAGATGTTAATTCAAAAATAGTTGCTGCAATAGAAAGTCATGCTCAAAATAATATTGAACATACTTTAGATGGTGTTTTTGATTTTATGAACAAACGAAAAGATTACAACCCACAATATAAAGTTTTTAAGGAGTATTTTGTGCTGTGCTGGTCTGGCCAAAAAAAAGACGTAAAAGACAAAACTTTCTATTCTAGAGTAGATATTGAGTTGATAAATGAACAGGTTAGGCTTTTCTTTTCAACGCTTGATGAGGTATCCATTTCGTATGACGAAGAATCTTTTAAAATTATAGAGTATGTTAATCTAGGATTACAAAACTCCTATAAATATTATCCGCTGGAAGAGACTATTATTAAGTTTGAGGACAATGTAAGTTATACAATAGATACTGAATTATTATTTAAACCACCTCAATTTGATAAAAAAGTTTTACATCATATATACAACTCTAACAATAGTATTTCTGAAAAACTAATAAAAGGTTTAAAGCTTAACAGGCACGAAGAATTAGATTTAATAAATCTTCCTGCTACTTACTTAATATGTTATCTAAATTCTTTTGAGGAGTCTATTGAAAAATTAAAACAAATTAAACCTTATTTAAAGGCTAATTATAAAAATGTATATATAAGCTACAAGGAAGCTATGAGGATTTTAAGAAAAGTAAAATACAGTTAAAAAGCCTATTCCTGTAGGAATAGGCTTTTATAATTTAATATTTGTAAAAGTAATTAGTTTGCTCCTCCATCTTTATCAGATTCACATACTACTGCGTGAGCAATAATGTATATGTCGCCTTCAAATTGATCTTCTATGTTAAACTGAACATAATCAATCCCATCAGGATATTCTCCTTTATAAGGAAAATGACCAGGAGCTACAGTAGGCTTTCCATTAGGTTTTGTAGGAAACATCTCGTTACCTACGTATAGATGAATTTCTTGAAATTCATAACCATCATACGCTGTCCAGTAAACTCTTACATTTCCATCAACATAGTCAAAATCAATATATCCTACTTTGGTTCCTTTGTCTGTATCACATTGTCCTGCACCGGCATAAATTTCACATAAATGTTTATCAGGATCAGATATTGGACCTAAAGTCCAACCCCAACGCTTAAAACCATTATCTGTAAAACAAGACGCTAAATCTTTACAATAGGCAAATCCTGTTTCACATCCATCATCATCAGAACCTCCTTTTTTTCTTTCAGAGATACTCAATGATTCTTCACTGTCTATATTTTCTGTATTACATGATGTAAAAGATGCTATAAAAACAGTCACTAAAAATAACTTAAAGATGTTTTTCATTTTTTAATTAATTGATTAATAACAGAATAAAATTAGTCATTAAATTCTTTTTGTTCAGAATTAATCGATGAAACTCTACTAAAATTATACTAAATAACTTTACGACAGAATATTCCTCTTTTAGGTAAGATTAATCTTAAAAAATAACAACTATTCAACTACACAAAAAATGATACCAGTTATCGAGAATTTTATACCAGTTATGCATTTATAAGTTTTTTACTACAATTAATATGTATATTTGTGTTGCTATTAATCAATTTTAGAAAAATCTTGTCGCTTCCGGTTTTGGCTGAAAGTTTAAACAAGATTTTTTTTTTGCCCAAACTTTTCTTTGATTAAATAAAATCCAGTCTTTCAAATTTTTTGTTTAATACTTTTCTATCATCAACTTCTAACCAATTTTTAAGTATTGTAGCATAAATACATCTAAAATCTATTGAATATTTTAAATCTCCATTTTCATCTAAATCTGTTAAGGAAGCTAACTCATTATAAATTCCTGATGTCTTCAAATTATTACCAATAATAAACACATTATTGGCTGTGCCATGATCTGTACCATTTCCAGCATTTTGTTGTACACGTCTCCCAAACTCTGAAAACGTTAGGATTAAAGTATCACCAAACGTATTATTACGTTTTAAGTCATCTACAAACGCCTCAATACCTTGCGCATAGTTTTCTAAAAGACGTTTTTGTTTAAAAGGTTGATTAGCATGTGTATCAAAACCTCCCAGAGACGTATAATATACTTGTGTGTCAAGCCTAGAATTTATAAATCTGGCTGTCGTTTTTAATTGATTCCCAAAATCATTGTTTGGATACTCTGAATTTGAATTAGATATCTTATTCTTTTCGTAAATGTATTTGGCACTTGTTTTAGCACTAATCATGGTTTTATATAAGTATCCTAAATTATGTTCACTTAAATGTTTATCATTATAATGATCTAATACAGAATTAAAAAAAGGATCATTAGACGCCTTATAAAATAGTGATGGATTTTTAGTCGCAATCGCATTCATTGTTTTCCCCTTCATTGCAAGAGATAAACTTTCGTTTAATTCTATTGCATTATGAGCTTTACTTCCATAATTATCTAAATAACGACCTATCCAACCATTTGTATAATATTGATTAGAATCACTTGCCGTTTGCCAGATATCAAGTGATCTAAAGTGTGAGCGGTTTGGATTTGGATACCCAACATTATTTAAAATACTTACATACCCTTTATCATATAATCTTCTTAAAGGTTCTAAACTTTCATGAAACCCTAATTCGCCATTAATATCTAAAACCTTATTTTTTGATATTGATAAACTTAGCCTTTTATTATAATAGATGTCATTTCTGTAAGGAATAATCGTATTTAAACCATCGTTTCCTCCAGATAATTGAACAATTACTAATTTTTTAAAGCCATAATTAGATAGAGCTACATCTTCAAATGCTCGTACAAAACTTGGTACAAAAAAAACGCTACTAGCTAATGCTGAATTTTTTATAAAATCTTTTCTTTTCATAAGCTCGTTTTTAACACATTTGATATTCAGGAATAGACATTAACTGGATGCAATACTCCTGTTTAGAAGATTTATTTAACCTGTTTAAGTAAGCACTCGTTCCTTTGTTAATAGTACTTAAAATTAAATTTGTCTCTAATATTGTTGACGAAAAAGAATCAAAGTTGGCATGAAATGTTTTCCAATCTGGTTCAGTTTTAAAAACACTTTTATCGGAGTTGTTTTTAAAATATTGTCGGCGGTATTTATCTATAAATCCTCCTTTTTCATTAATAGGTATTCTATATTCATTCATTAATACAGAGGCTAGGCGTAACCTTGTTAGCATAGTATTACTATCTACCCAAGATCTTCCACCTTCCCAACCAGCAACATTAGGAGGGTTTAAAAGAACTTGCCCTAAAATTTTTTGAATATGAAATAAGCTTTCAGTGTTCTTAAACTTTATTGGTACAGTATTACAAATCCCAACAAGTAATTCTATAGGAGATTTTATTTTAACACCTATATTTTCTTCGGAATAAAACCAATCTGACATAAAAATGTGTCGCATCAGATTTTCAATGTTGTAATCTTTATAAAACACATTTGACAATTCTTCAACCTTATTTTCATCCACAACATCATTCACAAAATACCTGTAGATTTTTCTACAAATAAATCGAGCGCATTGCTTCTTTTCGAGTATAATATCTATTGCATCATCTCCATTAAAGTAACCTGTTTGTCCAAAAACTGTTTTTATTCCATAATCATGAAACTGTTTTCTTAACCAAAAATCCCCTCTAATTCTATGGTTATAACCAGTGAATGTTCGTGAAATTTCTCTGATATCTTTTTCTTTATAATTACCAACTCCTAGAGTAAATAATTCTAATAACTCTCTTGCAAAATTTTCGTTTGGTTTTTCTTTAAGATTCTGTTTTGTGTTTAGATAAACAATCATAGCAGCCTCTTTAGAAATTGCTTTAACGAAATCTCCAAAATTACCTAAAGCATGATATCTTAAAGTATTATTGTATTTTTGAACAAAGAAAATTATTCTGTTTAATACCGTAAAATGATTACTCCAAAATAGAGTCATTTTTTCTCTTAATAATTCTCTTGGATTAATCATTCTCTCAATCCAAGCTTTATTAAACTCTTTTACTTTCTTAGCGCTTAAGTTATTCAGCTTTTGTCTTAACTCTGGGTCTTTTTTAAAATTTGAAACAGTATAATTATCAAATTCTGAAGTGTCTAATTCTAAAACACTAATTGTAGAGGAGTTAGAAAATAACTCGTTCACTATTTGAGATCTAGATTTCCCCTTAAGTCTTTCAAGCTCTATTGGATTTATCCCAAAACCTGCTCGCCAATATAAATGTTGAATATGTTTACTATTCATGATGTTTAGACAAAAACTAGAATAAATGGTTTAATTTATTTAAGCAAAAATGATTCCATAAAGTTGTTAAACAAAAAAACCGCTTCATAAATGAAACGGTTTTTAAATTTATTTATTTAGAAAATCTATTACAAATCAAACTTAATTCCTTGTGCTAAAGGTAATTCTGTTGTGTAGTTTATGGTATTGGTTTGGCGTCTCATATAAATCTTCCATGCGTCAGATCCAGATTCACGTCCACCTCCAGTTTCTTTTTCACCTCCAAAAGCACCTCCAATTTCGGCACCAGACGTCCCAATATTTACGTTAGCAATTCCACAATCACTCCCAGCATGAGATAAGAAACGTTCTGCTTCACGAAGATTATTGGTCATAATTGCAGACGACAATCCTTGAGCAACATCATTTTGCATATCAATAGCATTGGTTACATCGCCTGAATATTTTAGCAAGTATAATACAGGTGCAAACGTTTCATGTTGAACAATCTTCATAGAATTATCAGCTTCAGCAATTGCAGGCTTTACATAACACCCACTTTCGTAACCTTCACCTTCTAAAACACCACCTTCTACAACTATGTTTCCTCCCTCCTCAACAACTTGAGTTAGTGCATTGTTATACATTGCTACTGCATCTGTATCAATTAATGGCCCAACATGGTTGTTCTCATCTAAAGGATTACCAATACGTAATTGACCATAAGCATCTACAACAGCATCTTTTACTTTATCGTAAATAGATTCGTGAATAATTAAACGACGAGTACTTGTACAACGTTGTCCACATGTTCCAACTGCTCCGAATACTGCTCCAATAACTGTCATTTTTATATCAGCATCAGGAGTTACTATAATGGCATTATTTCCACCTAATTCTAATAATGATTTTCCTAAACGGCCTGCCACTTCTTTAGCAACAATTTTACCCATTCTCGTAGAGCCAGTCGCAGATACTAAAGGTACACGTGTATCTTTAGTCATCATTTCACCAACTTTGTAATCCCCATTAATTAAACAAGAAATACCCTCTGGTAAATTGTTTTCTGCAAAAACTTCTGCAGCAATATTCTGACAAGCTACTCCGCAAATAGGTGCTTTTTCAGAAGGCTTCCAAATACAGGTATCACCACATATCCAAGCTAAAGCAGTATTCCAAGACCAAACTGCAACTGGGAAGTTAAATGCCGAAATAATACCAACAACTCCTAATGGATGGTATTGTTCATACATTCTATGTCCAGGACGTTCAGAATGCATAGTTAATCCATGAAGTTGACGAGATAAACCAACAGCGAAATCACAGATGTCAATCATTTCTTGTACTTCTCCTAGACCTTCTTGGTATGATTTACCCATTTCGTAGGATACTAGCTTACCTAAAGCTTCTTTTTTCTCTCTTAACTTTTCACCAAATTGACGTACAATTTCACCACGTTGAGGTGCAGGCATAACACGCCAAGTTTTAAAAGCAGATGTTGCAGCTTCCATTGCCTTTTCGTAATCTTCTTGTGTAGATGCTTTTACTTTAGCAATTAATTGTCCATCAACAGGTGAATAACTTTCAATAATGTCTCCATTAGAAAAATTATGAGATCCTGTAGATGTTCCGTCGTTTATATCTTTAACACCTAATTGCTTGAGTGCTTCATGTATTCCGAAATCAGTTGCAACTGCTTCCATATATATTGTGATTTTAAAAATTATTATAATTCGTCGCGAAGATACTAAATTTAGCAGAGTTGCTTTTCCTAAAATCGTCATAAAATACTACCTTTAGAAAGCAATAATCTAACCAATCAATTATGAGAAAAATAGCTATTCTTTCATTATTTGTATTTGTTCTTTTGTCCTGTAAGAATGATACAAGCTCAACCGAAGTTGAAGATAATAAAGCGGTTGCAAGTCCCGAAAAAGCAGAATTTGCCATTATTATTCATGGAGGTGCTGGAACCATTTTGAAAAAGAATATGACTGATGAGATGGAAGCTGCCTACAAAGCTACATTAGAGGAGGCTATTAGAGTTGGTTACGATATATTGAAAAAAGGTGGTTCTAGTTTAGATGCTGTAACTAAAACCATCAACGTTATGGAAGACTCCCCTTTATTTAATGCTGGAAAAGGTGCCGTTTTTACTAATGCTGAAACTAATGAATTAGATGCCTCTATAATGGATGGTAAAACATTAAATGCTGGTGCATCTGCAGGAACCACTAATGTACGTTACCCTATAGATTTAGCTAGAGCAATTATGGATAAGTCACCTCATGTAATGATGGCTGGTTCAGGAGCAGAGAAATTTGCTGAAGAGCAAGGTTTAGAAATCGTAGATCCTAAATTCTTTTATACTGAACGTCGTTTTAAATCGTTACAAAATGCTAAAAAACGAGAACAAATAGAATTAGATCATGATGGTAAAACAGCGTTTTACGATCCAATAATTAAGGATTATAAATTTGGAACCGTTGGTTGCGCAGCACTGGATAAAAATGGAAATTTAGCTGCAGGAACTTCAACAGGAGGCATGACTAACAAACGTTGGGGACGTGTTGGTGATGCACCAATAATTGGTTCTGGAACCTATGCTAACAATGCCACATGTGCTGTATCGAGTACAGGTTGGGGCGAATATTTTATTAGGGCTCAAGTCGCACATGATATTTCAGCTTTAATGGATTATAAAGGCTTCAGTTTACAAGAAGCAGCAAAAACTGTTATTAATAAAGTTGGCGATTTAGGAGGAGATGGTGGTATTGTTGCTGTTGATAAAAATGGAAATATGGTAGCCGAATTTAATACTGCTGGCATGTATCGTGCCACTATGAATGATAAAGGCGAATTAACTATTGGCATCTATGAACAATAATCTGTAACATTTCATTATCTTCATACACCTATAATTAACCGACCTCAACTATCCATCAACCTAATTTGCTTTGAATATTAATATAGCATATAAGATTCCCGCTTTCTCGGGAAATAGATATGATTACATTTTTCAGGCGCATTCGCCAGTCTCTCTTATCGGAAAATAAGTTTTCGAAGTACTTTAAATATGCTATTGGTGAAATTATTTTGGTAGTATTAGGAATATTAATTGCATTGCAAATAAACAGTTGGAATCAAAATAGACTAGATTTAATAGAAGCAAAAAAACTTACAACTTCTATTTATAATGATATTGTTAGGGATACTTTACTATTAACAAATCATATTAAGACAAATGAAGATTTACTAGAGTATAATACGCTTCTTTTAAATAAATTAGAAAAGGATGACGCAACTATTAATACTTTTAAAAAGGTGGCTGATGATTTTAAACCAGACTTCTGGAATTTAGAGTCTTTTAATAATACGACATTAAGCTCTATTGAATCTTCTGGTAAAATTGAGTTACTAGAAGATAATTTAAAAATAAAATTTTTAGAATATAAAATTGCACAAAACGAATGTCTCTCTGAAATAAATGCGAGAATTTATGTAGATAAAATAAATGATTTCTCCTCAAATTACTCGTTTGGAAAAAATAAAAGTAAATTTTTAGAAAAGCTGAATAAAAATATTGATAATGAAAAACGCTATGCAAATAATCTAAACGGATTAGTTGGTTACAAAAATTTCATGATAAAAGCATACATTTCTTCATCAAGAAAAGCACTAGAAAAAGCAAAATTACTTATTAAGTATATTAATAATTTAAACTATGATTAAATTCTTTAGACATATCAGAAAATCATTAATTGAACACAACAAATCGTTTTGTTATTCCGCACAAAAGTTGAGGCTCTCGAAACCTAATGCGGAAATCGAAGATTCGGCTGTTAGCCAATCCACTTTAGACTTGATAATTAAAAAATTGATTCCTGCCTTCGCAGGAAATCGAAGATTCAACGAAGTTAATGACAGACTATGATAAAGTTTTTTAGACAAATAAAGTATGTCATTCCGACCGTAGCGGAGGAATCTCTTCAAAAAAATAATGTTCAGATTTCTCGACAGGCTCGAAATGACAATTCCAATCCGTTATGATTAAATTCTTCAGACATATTCGCAAAACATTACTTGAACAAAATAAAATGAGCAAATACTTTAAATATGCCATTGGCGAGATTATCCTTGTGGTTGTTGGAATATTAATAGCACTACAGATTAATAACTGGAACAATAATCGAATTGATGCCAAGCGAGAGGCTACTTACATAAAAAACATAGAACGTGACTTAAATAACCAATTACAAGCTATTCAATTACAAATAGATTTTGAGTCTGAAGTGGCAGATAATTGTATAAATGCTCTTAAACCTTATAATGAAACAAACACACTTAAAATAGATAGCACATTTGCCGTTGCTCTAGGCGCCATAACTTCTAGACGAACATTTCTTAACCCAAATCCTGCCTATGTTGAACTTATTTCTTCTGGTAATATTCAACTTCTAAAAAACGAAACCTTTAAAGACCATCTCATTAATTATTATGAAGAATTAGAACGTATTGAAAAAGTCATTGATGGAAATAATGCCTTATATGTAGATCAAGAATTTATTCCTACAGCACTAAAATTGGGAGTTCTTGATAGTAGTCAAGAATGGAAAAATATTTTTAGAGGTTATAAGAGAAAATTTAGCAGTCCAAACCCCTTAACGAAACAAAATATGGAGCGCTTGTTAGGTATAAGTTCTAGAGTGCTTCAAAATGAAGAAAACGAATTATTATTTGTTAACCATTTAGCATCTAGAGAAGGGTATGCCAAGGTACACATCTTACTCTTAACTGAATTTCAAATTCAAACTAAAAAATTATTAGAAGCTGTAAAGGCATATTAAACTCTGAAAAATAACTTTAAGAACAATTTAACAGCAATCTAAAATCCAACTGTTAAAATATCAGCGTAATTAAATTAACAGGAATAAGCTTACCTCTTGTAATAGTTTTATTGTTAATTTAAAAATCCACAACGTATGTTATTTAGAATATTAGTAGTGGCTTGCTTCGCTTTAAGCGTTGCTCAAGCCCAAGACATACAATATGTTTTCGCTGAAAACGGACTTGTAGTAAGAGAGAAGCCAAACCAAGGAGCTATTAAAGTAGGTTTACTAGATTATGGATCAGCTGTAGAAGTTTTAGAACACACAAACCTTAATTTAGATGTCATAGATAATAATAAAAAAGTATCCGGAAAATGGGTGAAGATTAAAGGTCGAGAAAATGATGAATTTTTTGAAGAAGGTTATGTTTTTAATGGTTTTTTAACTGATAAAAAAATAGAAGCACCTTTAAAGATTCCCTTTGAAGCTTTTACCGTATTTGTAGATAAACTGGCAGCGCATTCACAAATTATAGAAGAAGATTCAAACGAAAATTCTATGGCTTATTATATTGATTTAGGTACAACACCAGAAGACCGTTACATCAAAGTGAAACATCATCAGGAATATAGAAGTATAGAAGTGTTTCAAAGACATCAAAATAGTATCTCTATTTCTAATGAAGGACCTCATTGTGACCTACTAGATTATAAACATTTTAATTCTAGCTGGAAACCTTTGGTGAAATATCCAAACTCTAATAATATATTTAAAATCATTGTCATAAACCCAGAAGATTATAACAAATTTATTGAGGTTAATATGGAAGAGCTCAAAGAGCACGTTAAAAACCATTGTGGCGAAAAATGGGCAAAATTAATGGAAACCTCTAGATCTGTTAATGACTATCCAATAGGTGTGACCATGAGTCAAATACAATTAAAAATTGTTATGACTGATATTGATGGTTATAAAACAGAAAAAATTATTGTGTTCGAGTTACCAATGGGTTGCTAGTGCTATGTTATAAATCTTTTAGTAATACTTGTGATGTTAAAAATTACAAGTATTACTTTATTTTAATTAGCGCTTTAATGTGAAATGGCCTTTAATTTCTTGATTATTAATTCTGATGACATACCAATAATCTGATGTTGGCATAAGCTCACCATTATAGGTGCCATCCCAAAAAAACGGTTGGTTTCTAGAACCCTTGAGTAGCTTCCCGAAACGATCAAAAATATATACTTCAGATGAGTCAAAAAATTCAATACCTCTTAAATTAAATATATCTTTTATACCATCTCCATTTGGTGTAAAGTATTTAGGAATAATAAAGTGTAAGTGTTCTAAAGTAACTAATCCGCAACCATTTCGCTCCCTCACAAAAATAGTGTAGAAACCTCCTTCCGTATTAAAAAATATATTTCCTAACTGATAGAAAACTCCATCAAGCGAATATTCAAAATCACCTGAATTAGCCATTACAACAACTATATTATTTCCATCAGAAACTACAGAATCGATTATTGGAATGGTGTTTTCAATAACTGTAAATGTTTTTATAATGGTTATGCAATTGTTACTAGTTACTTCTACTGTATACGTTCCAGCATCCTCAACAGTAATACTTTCTGTCATGGCACCATTACTCCATGAATATTCAGGATTTGAAAGTCCGACATTTCCGCTTAAAATAACATCATCGTCTTCACAAAATGTAACTGTTTCTTCAATAAAACTAATAGGCTCTTCTCCTTCTATATCCCAAACACAGGTCGTATTATTAAATGTAGCTATTTGCCAACATTCTAAATCTGTAGGTTCTTGAGGTTGGGTTCCTGTTACTTCCCATAAACACAAGGTCTGGTTGAACGTTGCTACTTCCCAACATTCTAAATTTGTAGGCTCTTGTGGTTGCGTGCCACTTACTTCCCAAGTACAAGAAGTAGTATTGAAAGAGGTGGTTTCCCAACATTCCAAATCAGTTGGAGGATCTGGTTGCGTGCCACTTATTTCCCAAGCACATGAGGTAGTATTAAAGGTAGTAGATTCCCAACAATCTAGACCTGTTGGTTCAGCTGGTTGTGTGCCGCTTACTTCCCAAGAACAAGAAGTAGAATTGAAAGTGGCTGTCTCCCAGCACTCTAAAGTAGGTGGATTTGGTTGCGTGCCACTTACTTCCCATGAACAAGTAGTAGTATTAAAATTAGTAACCTCCCAACATTCTAAACCAGTTGGTTCTGCTGGTTGGGTTCCTGTTACTTCCCAGGCACATGATAGATTGTTAAATATTGCTGTTTCCCAACACTCCAAATCAGTTGGAGCTTCCGGTTGCGTTCCTGTCACATCCCAAGAACAAGTAGTTTCATTAAAAACAGTAGTTTCCCAACACTCTAGAATTGGAGGGTTTGGTTGTGTTCCAGATATCTCCCAGCTACATGATGTATTGTTGAAGGTAGCTATCTCCCAACATTCTAAGTCAGTTGGAGCTTCTGGTTGGCTTCCGCTTACTTCCCAAGTACAAGTGGTATTATTGAGTGTTGCTGTTTCCCAACATTCTAAATCTGGAGGATTTCCTGCTTGAGTTACTATGATTGGGAAAATTTCTGAAAACGTATTACAACTAGCAGAATTAACATTAGCTGCTGACTCTGCAACTTTTGCTCTGAAATAATTTGTATTAGTAACTCCTGTAATTGAAATATCAACACTTGTTTCACCAGCAATATCAGACCAATTAACAGCATCTAGACTTTGCTGCCATTGATAAAAATAACTACTAAAAACGGTATTATCAGGAATAGCTGTTAGGGTGGTACTAAAAGGGGTTTCTCCGCTACAAAGTGTTATGTCATTATTAGAGTTTGAATCTTCTACCTCAATAAAATCGCCACAGGTTTTAAACTCTATATCATCAATCGCTAGATCGTTTCCACAACCTCCTGTACCATTATTTATCATTTTTAAAATAACTGATGTTTGACTTGGTAATGTTTGAAAAACCAATGCTTGTTCTTGCCAATTAGGGCTTGAAGAACCAAAAATATTTCCTGTGCTTCCAGAAGCTAATAAATTAGTATCAGTACTGTCCCAAATTTCAAAGCGTACATTTATTGGTTTCTCTCCACCTGGCTGTATTGAACAAAACCCTCCAGGAATTACTAGATTTATTAACCACGCAGAAAATTCGTAAGTTGTAGTTTCACATAAACCAGATACACTCGTTCTGTAAAACTCTCCAGCTATATTATCATCTGCGTTTATAACAAGCATTTTTCCATTCGTATCACCTGATGTAAGGTCTAATATTGGATGCCATTCAAAAGTATTTCCAGCAAGTGAATTTGTAACTGTGTATTCACCGTCATTTGGAATACCATTAACAAAAGTATAGGTTGTTGTGCCTGTGGGCAAAGCTGTATTAGTTGTTCCTGTTCCAAAATCTTCAGTAAAAATTGGATCTCCAGAATTTCCGTTACAAAACCCTAACTGTGCGTTACTCTTTTCTGAAGAAAAAAAAACACATAAGACTATGATACAATTAAGAATGTTTAATTGATATTTCACCTTATAAAAATACACATTATACCACTAAAACTTTATCTTTAGATGTTAATACTAAAACAACTCTAACGAAAACGTTTTCGTAAATTATGAAAAACTCAACACCTTATTACGCCGTAATTTTCACTTCTATTCAAACAGAAAATATTGAAGGTTATGAAAAAATGGCTCTTGAAATGGAAGCATTAGCTAAACAGCAAGAGGGATTTATTGCAATTGATAGTGCTAGAAGTCAATTAGGTATAACGGTTAGCTATTGGCAAAGTTTAGATGCTATTAAAAACTGGAAGCAACATAGCGATCATTTAATTGCTCAACGAAAAGGTCGTAAC
Source organism: Flavobacteriaceae bacterium NBU2973 (assembly GCA_026162565.1). GTDB lineage: Bacteria > Bacteroidota > Bacteroidia > Flavobacteriales > Flavobacteriaceae > JAOEIQ01. The sequence goes on along the minus strand of JAOEIQ010000001.1, from coordinate 342,411 downwards.
AATTGGTATAGCTGGTACAATGTTAGAATCTGTAAAGTAGAGCGCGAATACGAATTTAACGCAGAGAAAAACCTTTAGCAGCCCACCAAGGATGTATTTCTATTTTAAGCCTTCCTGCTTTAACCATTGGGTCGGCATTAGCTAAACTATCAGCCATTTTTAAGGTTGGCACATTATAAATAGTTATTCCGCGAATGTCTCCATCGTCTCCAAAAGGACCTGAAATATCTGCATAACCTAACTCATACATTTTGCCTAAATGTGCTAAATGCTGTTCTTGCAATTTATTAGCCTCTTCTTCATTTTGATCACGCACTGGACCACTTTTTAAAAAGGCAATAAAATATTGTTGCATTATTATAGTATCCTTGGTCGCTTCATCTACATAATCAAAAATTTGAAACCCTTTCTCTTTAAGATCTGCTTTTAAACTAGCAACAGATTGTTTAACCTCTTTAATGTTGTCTGTTATTTCATCCTCTACAACTTTAATTTCTTTGTCTACTGACTCTTCAATTGTTTTTGATTCATTCTTACAAGAAATAAAAGCAACTACTGCTAATACTGTTAAAAATAGTTTTTTCATTGTATGTTATTTTTTCCATTTTTTAAATGGATGTTTACTTAATTGGGAGTTGTAATATTTTAATTCTCCTGTAACTTCTTTACCAAGCCAATCAGGTTTTGTAAATGACTCATTTTTAGATTCTAATTCTACTTCCGCAATAACTAAACCTTCATTATCGTCAAAAAACTCATCTACTTCAAATGTATGATTATCTACTTTAACTTCATAACGTACTTTACTAATCACGCTTTTTTTACACAATTTTAAAAGTGATTCCGCTTCATTTCTAGGAATTTCTTTTTCCCATTCAAAACGAGATAATCCATCTTTAGAGGTTTGACCTTTGATTGTTAAAAAGCCTTGATCTCCTTTAAGTCTTACTCGCACTGTTCGTTTTTTATTGGTGCTTAAAAACCCTTGTGCTATTCTCGAATTCTTAAACGCTCGTTGCTTATAAGTTTCAGAAGTAACTAAAAATTTTCGTTCCATCTCAATCATAGATATTATCTAAAGTATTTAATGTCTAAATTTACATTATGCTTGACGATTTACCAATAAGAAAAATTATTCATGTGGATATGGATGCCTTTTATGCCTCTGTTGAGCAAATGGATAATCCAGAACTTAAGGGTAAGCCACTAGCTGTTGGAGGTGGAGGAAAGCGAGGTGTAGTGAGTGCTGCCAGTTATGAGGCTCGTAAATTTGGTGTACGAAGCGCCATTAGTGGCTCGCAGGCAAAACGGTTTTGCCCAGATCTTATTTTTGTTCGTCCGCGCTTTGAACGCTATTCAGAAATTTCTAAACACATACGAAAAATTTTTCATGATTATACAGATTTGGTTGAGCCACTTTCAATGGATGAAGCGTATTTAGATGTTACCGAAAATAAAAAAGGTAATCCTAGTGCAACATTGATTGCAAAAGAAATAAGAGAACGCATTTTTAAAGAGGTTGGGCTTACTGCTTCTGCTGGAATTTCTATTAATAAGTTTATAGCTAAAGTGGCTAGTGATTATAATAAACCTAATGGGCAAAAAACTGTTAACCCTGAAGATGTATTAGACTTTTTAGAGCAATTAGATATTCGAAAATTTTATGGTATTGGTAAGGTAACTGCTGAAAAAATGTACCAAAAAGGTATTTTTACTGGAAAAGATTTAAAATCTAAATCTAAAGAATATCTAGAGGAGCATTTTGGTAAATCTGGAAAGTCATACTATTATATTGTTAGAGGAATACATAGAAGTGAAGTAAAACCCAATAGAACCAGAAAATCATTAGCAGCAGAACGAACCTTTAGTGAAAATCTATCAAGCGAAGTTTTTATGCTAGAAAAGTTAGAAAGTATCGCTGAAGAAGTTTCCAAACGTTTGAAAAAAAGTACTGTTGCAGGAAAAACAATAACCTTAAAAATAAAATATAGTGACTTCACTTTACAAACTCGAAGCAAAACCTTGCTTTACTATATTAGTGATAAAAGTATCATATTAGAAACGGCTAAAGCTCTTTTATACCAAGAAAAATTGAATAATTCTGTACGCCTACTTGGTATTTCTCTTTCTAACCTTAATACCGAAAAAAAAACTAAAACAGTTGAACCTAAAAAAGAAGTTAGTGTGCAGTTGAAGTTTGAGTTTTAAAAATTACAACTTTCGATCTCGGTAACTCGCAAGGTATTTACCATTCCTTTATCTTGAATTGGCATAGCTGCTAAACTAATAAGCATATCACCAGCTTCTAGATATCCTGCTTTACAAGCAATGGCATTTACGTCTTCAATTGTTTCGTCTGTACTTACAAACTTATCGTAATAAAAAGCTGTAACACCCCAAAGTAAATTTAGTTGTGTTAATATACGCTTATTAGATGTAAAAACTAGTATATGAGCAGCTGGTCGCCAAGCTGAAATTTGAAAAGCTGTATAACCACTATTTGTTAAAGTAGAAATAGCTTTTGCATCAATTTCATTAGCCATATTAGCTGCGTGATAACATATAGATTTAGTAATGTAACGTTTTGTTCGAATATGAGGTGGTATTCGTGGTACTTGAATTAATGGTGAATTTTCTACGGTTCGCAAAATATTTTCCATGGTATTGATTACCTCTACAGGATAATTACCTACAGATGTTTCTCCAGATAACATAACCGCATCTGCTCCATCCATAACAGAATTAGCAACATCATTAACTTCTGCTCGTGTTGGTGTTAAGCTTGTAATCATGCTTTCCATCATTTGAGTGGCAATAATTACAGGTATTCTTGCTTTTTTAGCTCTAAGCACCAACTGCTTTTGTATTAATGGTACTTCTTCAGCAGGAACTTCAACTCCCAAATCACCTCTTGCTACCATTAAGCCGTCGCAATAGGCAACAATTTTATCAATATTAGCAACAGCTTCAGGTTTTTCAATTTTTGCAATTATTGGAATTTTATGCTCGCTGTGTTCTCTTATTAGTTCTTGCAACTGAATTAAATCTTCTGCATGTCTAACAAAAGAAAGAGCAATCCAATCTACTTGCTGTTGACAAGCAAAAATGGCATCTTCGATATCTTTTTCTGTTAAAGCAGGTTGTGAGATATTCGTGTTAGGAAGGTTTACTCCCTTTTTAGATTTTAGTGGTCCTCCTTGAATCACTTTTGCTTTTACTTCTGATTTGCCATCTGTAGAAACTACCTCAAAAATTAACTTACCGTCATCTAATAAAATACGTTCTCCTGGATTTGCATCTTGAGGAAATCGATCATAAGTCATGTAAACACGTTTCTTTGTGCCTTCAAATCGTTTACCAGTAGCAAATATTATTTCATCTCCAACAGCAACAACAACATCCTCTTTCATATTACCAATACGTAATTTAGGCCCTTGTAAATCGGCTAGAATAGCTGTATTAAAACCATATTCTTCATTAATTTCTCGAATCATAGCTATACGCGCTTTTACGTCATCGTAATTTGCATGAGAAAAATTAATTCTAAATACATCTACACCTTCTTTTACCATATCTCGAAGCACTTGCTTCTTACTTGTTGCTGGTCCTAAAGTCGCTACAATTTTGGTTTTTTTTCTGGTTGGCATTAGCTAAATATTAAGTTGTTACTAGATTTTAAATTTTCAGTTGCAATTCTGTAAACAGTTATTACTTGCGGAATTGCTTGTATTTTATTAATAATCAATCGCTCGTTTATGGTGTTAAAATCATTTTCTATCTTTAATAGAAAATTAGCTTTCTTGTATTCTGGAATCAAATTGTACTGCCTGATAATTCGTTGAGAATTATCAAATAACGTTCCTGTGCTTGTTAGTGTCTCTTCTTCTTTTCTACAGATATTAGATACAAGATTCCAAGTAGCTTGTTGTGTTTGGTCTTCCCATTCATAAATCGAATACGAAGCAGATGTATATTTATAATCTACATCTTTGGGGCTTCGCTGTAAATTTATATGTAATTGTTTATTCAATAAATAAGCTAGTCTGTAGTCCTCTATAGAACAGTGAATTGCTAGTAGTATAAAGCAATCATCTTGAAAATCATCGACTAGTAATTTATGAACCGCCATTTTTTACAAGTGTAATGATTTGTAAAGATACCATTAAAACTACTATCGAGAGAGTATTTTTGATTATTCTTAACAATATAATAATCGAAAACGTTGTAGTGAAATTACTTTAAAATACTTGTGATATTTGTTTTTGAAACACAAAAAATGCTCGCTTAGATGCTTTTTCTTCTGCTTTCTTTTTTGAAGTCGCTCTTGCTTTAGCTACTACCTTATTATTAATGGATAGTTTTACTGAAAAATGACGTAAATCGTCATTTCCAGTGTCTTCATATACATTATAGTTGAAAGATTTTTTTTCTTTTTGGCACCATTCAATTAACAGACTTTTATAGCTAATTACCTTTCCTTCTAACTGCTCAATATTGACATGTGGTATAATAACCTTATCATAGATAAATTTTTCAACTTGAGAGTAACCTTTGTCAAGATAAATAGCTCCTACGATAGCTTCAAATAAATTACCATGTATATTGTCTCCAAAATTATCTTTCGGTATTTTACTTTCGATAAAGTCTATAAGTTTTAGATCTTTACCTAATTCGTTTAAATGCTCTCTACTCACAATTTTTGAACGCATCTTCGTTAGATAGCCTTCGTCTCCATGAGGGACTTCATTAAATAAATGAGAGGCAACAACAGCACTTATCATGGCATCACCAACAAACTCTAAACGTTCATAATTAATGGCGTTACCTTCTTCATCTTTCTTATTCATAGAACGATGTGTGAATGCTGTTTTATAATAAATTATGTTATATGGTTTAAAACCAAGTACTTGAGAAAGAGCTATAAAAAAATTCCCGTCTTCATGAGAACGGGAATTTAGTATGTTACGAATGAATTTCATTCGGGATTTAATCTATTTTTTTAAATAATACACAAGCGTTGTGACCGCCAAATCCAAATGTATTACTCATCGCTACTTTAACATCTCTTTTTTGAGCTTTATTTAGTGTTAAATTAAGTTTAGGATCAATATTCTCATCTACTACACTATGATTTATTGTTGGAGGCACAATACCATGTTCTATTGCTAAAATTGATGCAATAGATTCTATGGCACCTGCAGCTCCTAATAAGTGTCCAGTCATGGACTTAGTAGAGTTAATATTAATATGTTTTGCATGATCACCAAACACTTCGGAAATTGCCTTTAATTCTGCAACATCACCAAGAGGTGTAGATGTTCCATGTGTATTAATATGGTCAACTTCCTCAGGTTGGATTCCAGCATTTTCTAAACAATTTCTCATTACAGCCATAACTCCAATTCCATCAGGATGCGGAGCAGTCATATGATAGGCATCAGAAGATAATCCACCACCAATAACTTCGGCATAAATTTTAGCACCTCTTGCTTTAGCATGTTCGTATTCTTCAAGAATAATAGTGCCTGCTCCTTCTCCTAAAACAAAACCATCTCTGGTTGCATCAAAAGGTCTAGAAGCTGTTTCTGGGCTTTCGTTTCTTGTTGATAGAGCATGCATCGCATTAAAACCTCCCATTCCAGCAATAGCTACAGCAGCTTCACTTCCTCCAGTAACTACAACATCACAATGTCCTAAACGTATAGTATTTAGAGCATCAATCATGGCGTTAGCTGAAGAGGCACAAGCAGAAACTGTAGTATAGTTGGGACCCATAAAACCATGTTTTATAGAAATGTTTCCTGGTGCAATATCTGCAATCATTTTAGGGATGAAAAACGGATTAAATCTTGGTGTGCCATCTCCTTCTGCGAAGTTTAAAACTTCATTTTGAAATGTTTCCAAGCCTCCTATTCCAGCTCCCCAAATAACACCTACTCGTAATTTATTTAAAGCATCCAAATCCAATTTAGCATCTGCAATAGCCTCATCAGAAGCTACCATAGCATATTGAGTGAATTTGTCCATTTTACGAGATTCCTTCCTGTCAAGAAAATCAGTAGCGTTAAAGTCTTTTAATTCACAAGCGAACTTTGTTTTGAACTTTTCAGTATCAAAATAAGTAATTGGCGCGGCGCCACTTTTACCACTTATTAATGCATCCCAATATTCATCTTTGGTATTGCCAATAGGTGTTAAAGCCCCTAAACCAGTAACTACAACTCGCTTAATTTCCATAAAATGGTTATTGAATTATTTTGCTTCTTCTATATAAGATACAGCTTGACCAACTGTTGCAATATTTTCAGCTTGATCGTCTGGAATTTGGATATCGAATTCTTTTTCGAACTCCATGATTAACTCAACAGTGTCTAATGAATCAGCTCCTAAATCGTTAGTGAAGCTAGCTTCAGTTACTACTTCGTTTTCATCAACTCCTAATTTGTCTACGATAATCGCTTTTACTCTTGATGCAATGTCTGACATAATTTTTAATTTTAAGTTTTAATTAGGTCGCAAAAATAAAAAAACTTTATTTCAATACACACCTTTACTTTAAAAATGTGTCTGTAATTTAATAAATTACTTTTGAAGAATTTAGCTTTTACAATCTAATTGTTAATTATTATTCTTTTTTTTGTTTGAACAATTTTAACACTCTATCTGTAAATGAAACGTATTGTAATTTTTGCTTCCGGTTCTGGAACTAATGCTGAAAATATAATTAAGTTTTTTCACAACAGAGATCATGCGTCTGTTATTCAAGTGCTTACTAACAATCCTCATGCCAAAGTTCTAGATCGTTGTAAAAAACTGAAAGTTAGCGCTTTATCATTTAACAGAATTGCATTTATGCAAACACATGATGTTTTAAACATCTTAAAATCCTCTAATCCAGATTTAATAGTATTAGCTGGTTTTTTATGGAAATTTCCCGAAGCTATTTTAAATGAATTTCCAGATAAAGTGATTAATATTCATCCTGCTTTATTGCCTAAATATGGAGGTAAAGGTATGTATGGCATGCATGTTCATGAAGCAGTAGTAGCGAATAAAGAAACAGAATCTGGTATCACCATTCATTACGTTAATGAAAATTACGATGAGGGAACAATCATTTTTCAAGGAAAATGTGATGTTTTATCTTCTGATTCCGCTGAAGATGTTGCTTCTAAAATTCATGAATTAGAAATGGAGTATTTCCCGAAAGTTATAGACAAACTACTAAATGACTAAAAAGAAAAAAAAATACTACACTGTCTGGAAAGGGCATCATACTGGTGTTTTTGAAACTTGGGAGGATTGTAAAGCGCAGATAAAAGATTTTAAAGGCGCTCAATATAAATCGTTTTCAACCTTTGAAGCTGCAAAAAAAGCATTAAAAGGAAATTACAAAGATTATATTGGTAAGAGCAAAAAATTTAAAAGTGAATTATCTGATGAGCAACTAAAAAAAATTGGTCAACCTAATTTTAACTCTATTTCGGTAGATGCAGCCTCATCTGGAAATCCAGGAAAAATGGAATATAGAGGTGTCGATACTAAAACAAAAAAACAATTATTTATTCAAGGCCCTTTTGATGAAGGCACAAATAATATTGGCGAATTTTTAGCTATAGTTCACGGATTAGCTTTTTTAAAACAACAAGAGAGTAATAGAATTATGTATACCGATTCTAAAACTGCTATAAGTTGGGTTAAAAAGAAAAATTGTAATACTAAACTAGAGCGTACTGATAAAAATAAGCCCTTATTTGAACTCGTTGATAGAGCTGTTAATTGGTTAAAACAAAACTCTTATTCTACTGTAATTGTAAAATGGGAAACCAAAGCTTGGGGAGAAATACCTGCAGATTTTGGCAGAAAATAAATTTACTTTTTTGTACGCAATACATATCATTATTAACTACTATATTTGCACCAAATTTAAAGCGCTTTTATGAGCAAATTAGTTATTGTTGGAACTGTAGCTTTTGATGCTATTGAAACCCCTTTTGGTAAAACAGATAAAATACTTGGAGGAGCTGCCACATTTATTGGTCTTGCAGCCTCTCATTTTAATGTAGACTCCTCAATAGTATCTATTGTTGGCGGAGATTTCCCACAAGAATATCTGGACTCTCTAGAAAATAGAAATATTGATATTTCAGGTGTAGAAATAGTAAAGGAAGGAAAAACTTTTTTCTGGAGTGGTAAATATCACAATGATATGAACTCTCGCGACACCTTAATAACTGAACTCAATGTATTAGCAGATTTCAATCCTGTTGTTCCACAAGAATATAGAGATGCAGAAATTGTAATGCTAGGAAATTTACATCCAGCTGTTCAACAAAGTGTACTCAACCAAATGTCAGCTAAACCAAAATTAGTTATTCTTGACACCATGAATTTTTGGATGGATAGTGCTTTAGATGATTTACATAATGTCATTAAAAATGTAGATGTGATCACTATTAATGATGAAGAAGCGAGGCAGCTAACTGGAGAATATTCGTTAGTTGTAGCAGCTAATAAAATTCACGAAATGGGACCTAAGTATGTCGTAATTAAAAAAGGCGAACATGGTGCGCTCTTGTTTCATAATGAAAATGTATTCTATGCACCTGCTTTACCTTTAAAAGAAGTATTTGATCCTACGGGAGCTGGAGATACTTTTGCAGGAGGATTTGCTGGATATATTGCTAAAACTGGAGATATATCCTTTGAGAATATGAAAAATGCAGTAATATATGGCTCAACATTAGCATCCTTCTGTGTAGAAAAGTTTGGTACAGAGCGAATGGAAAGTTTAACAAGTCAAGAAGTACATAAACGCTTGCAACAATTTAAAGATTTAACACAATTCGATATAAAACTAACATAAACGAACGCGCTCAAAAATTGAGCGCGTTTTTTATTAAACAATACAACAATAACTAAACAATGAGTGACGCTTTAAAACACGAATGTGGAATTGCATTAATTAGACTTTTAAAACCTCTTGAGTATTACAAAGAAAAATATGGTAGTGCATTTTATGGTGTAAACAAAATGTATTTAATGATGGAAAAACAACACAATCGTGGACAAGATGGTGCGGGTTTTTCAAGTATTAAATTAGACACGTCTCCAGGAGAACGTTACATTAGTCGTGTTAGATCTATCGCTCAACAACCCATTCAAGATATTTTTGCTCAAATTAATGCTCGTATTAATAAGGATTTAACTGAAAATCCAGAATATCAAACTAATGTAGCTCTTCAGAAAAAAAATATTCCTTACATAGGTGAGTTGCTTTTGGGGCATGTTCGTTATGGCACCTTTGGCAAAAATAGTGTAGAAAGCGTTCATCCATTTTTACGTCAAAATAATTGGCAGCATAGAAATTTAATTCTTGCTGGTAATTTTAACATGACGAATGTTAATCAATTATTTGATGGTTTAGTTGCGCTAGGACAACATCCTAAAGAAAAAGCCGATACTATTACTATTATGGAAAAGATTGGCCATTTTTTAGATGATGCAGTTTCAAAAATTTATAAAGATCTAAAAAAAGAAGGTTACAGTAAAAATGAAAGCTCACCATTAATCGCAGAACGATTAAATATTGCCAAAATATTAAAACGATCTTCTAAAAATTGGGATGGTGGTTATGCTATGGCTGGTTTATTAGGTCATGGTGATTCCTTTGTCCTTCGAGATCCTGCTGGCATAAGACCTGCTTATTATTATAAAGATGATGAAGTGGTTGTGGTAGCTTCAGAACGCCCAGTAATACAAACCGTCTTTAATGTAAATTTTGAGGATGTTAAAGAGTTAGAACCAGGACATGCCATCATTACAAAAAAATCTGGAAAAACTGTAATCAAAAAAATAATAGAGCCTTTAAAAAGAAAAGCGTGTTCTTTTGAACGGATTTATTTTTCTCGTGGAAGTGATGCCGAAATCTATCAAGAGCGAAAAGAACTTGGTAAATTATTAATGCCTAATGTTCTAAAAGCTATTAATAAGGATACTAAAAATACCGTTTTCTCTTATATTCCTAATACGGCTGAAACATCATTCTTTGGAATGATTGAATCAGTTGAAGACTATTTAAATTCAAAAAAGACTCAAGCTATACTAGATGGTAAAGGTGGTTTATCTAAAGAGGCCGTTATAGATATTTTATCTGAAAGACCTCGAATAGAAAAAATTGCTATTAAAGATGTAAAGCTTAGAACCTTTATTACTGAAGATAGCAGCAGAGATGATTTAGTGGCTCATGTATATGATGTTACGTACGGAGTAATTAAGCATTCAGATAACCTTGTTATTATCGACGATAGTATTGTAAGAGGTACCACCTTAAAAAAGAGTATTATTAAAATGATGGATCGCCTAAATCCTAAAAAGATTATAGTAGTCTCATCTGCTCCTCAAATTCGTTATCCTGATTGTTATGGAATTGATATGGCAAGACTAGAAGATCTGGTTGCATTTAGAGCTACTTTAGAATTACTAAAAGAAAATAAAAAAGAAGCGGTTATAGAATCGGTTTACAAAAAATGTAAATCTGAAGAGGATTTTAAAGACCACAAAGTAACTAATCATGTTAAAGCATTTTATGAGCAATTTACTCCAGAAGAAATTTCTAATAAGATTGCTGAACTTATATGTGATACATCTGTTAATGCAGAGGTAGAAGTCATTTTTCAAACCGTAGAAAACCTACACAAAGCCTGTCCTAAAAATTTAGGTGATTGGTACTTTACAGGAGATTATCCAACTCCTGGTGGGAATAGAGTTTCTAATAAAGCTTTTATAAACTTTTATGAAGGAAATAAGGAGCGTGCCTACTAGTTAAATAACTCATTATTAACATTTAATCTATGAAAAACGGATTTTAACCCAAAAAAAATACCGTTTATCTAATAAATAGCTATTCTTCTCTAAAATCGGTCTACTTTAGATTCACCATAACATAAGTAGGTTAAGTTCATGGTAGATTTGGGGCAAAAAAAGGTGAACTTCTGTTCACCTTTTTTTATGACATATTACAAAATTAACTTCTTCATTTTTAATAAATTACCTTCTCAATTCTATTAAATATGGCAATAAACATATTTTTCACACATGTTCTTTTAGGCTGATTTATAAGCTATTCATCTAATAAATTGCGTTGGTTTTAAAAGCTCGTATATATTTGTTGTCACCATAACATAAGTAGGTTAAGTTTATGGTAGATTTGGGGCAAAAAGGTGAACTTCTCTAGTTCACCTTTTTATTTTTTATAATATGTTGTTTAAAGTATCGTTATACTAAATATCATGACATAAGTAGGTTAAGTTTATGTTTAGATTTGGGAACAAAAAAGGAGTGCATAATTGCACTCCTTTTTTAATGATGTATATTAAAAATATTATTTTGCTTCGGCGTAACGTCGCTCTACTTCATTCCAATTTATAACATTAAAAAATGCACTTATATAATCTGGTCGTCTATTTTGATAATTTAAATAATAAGCGTGTTCCCATACATCTAACCCTAAAATTGGAGTTCCTCCGCAGCTAACTCCTGGCATTAGAGGATTGTCTTGATTAGGTGTTGAACAAACCTCAACTTTTCCTCCTTTGTGAACACATAACCAAGCCCAACCTGATCCAAATTGAGTAGCCGCTGCTTTGCTAAATGCTTCAATAAATGCGTCTTTAGATCCGAATTCTGCTTCAATTGCATCTTTTAATTCTCCAGACAAATACCCTCTGTCTTCAGGATTCATAACAGTCCAAAATAAAGAGTGGTTGTAAAATCCACCTCCATTATTTCTTACAGCACTATTACTCATGTCTAGATTGGTTAAAATATCATTAATTGATTTCCCTTCTAAATCTGTGCCATCAATTGCAGTGTTTAGTTTACTTGTATAACCATTATGATGTTTAGAATGGTGAATCTCCATAGTTCTTGCATCGATATGAGGTTCAAGAGCATCATAAGCGTATTCTAATTTTGGTAATTCAAAAGCCATAATATATGTTTTTAGATTATTAATTTTTAAGTGTTTCAAAGTTACTGATATTCCTAGTGAATTGAAAATATTAAATTCCTATTCTATTATTGAAAATCGTTATATCTAAAATACCTGTTAATAGGTATGTTCTTGCTTTCTGATATAAATTATAATTGTTGGACAAAAACCTTATAAATTATGAAAACAATTAAAACGGTCATTTTTTTTAGTTTACTCACACTATGTACTCAAGGCTGTGGTAGTGATGACGATAACAGTTCCAGTAATACGCCGGAAGATAATGCAAACCAATTAATAGAGGCGCTTATAACAGAAATAACTGGAGGAACTGAAAGCATATGGAAAATAGAATCGGCTACTTTAACCAATAATAATGTTACCGATTTAGATGTAAGTGATGCATTTAATATTGTAGACGATGAGTTTCTATTTAAAAATGATAACAATTCGCAAACAATTACTCTAGAGTATCGTCAAGGAAATTCTTTTAATGAAAATGCTTCTGATGTATCTGACTTCTTGTTAGATTACTATCGCTCAACAGAAAATAGCACTTTAAATATTACTGATGTTGAAAACAAAGTATTTGAAGATACCAATAAAACATTCACATATAACTCTAATTCTAATATCACAGCAGAATTATCATTACAAGGAGGATCGCTTTCTGTAAACTTAAGCCCAAAAACTTCAGAAGATTTTGCAATGCCTCCAAGTGGTGGATTAAACTTTACAGAAGTTACTACTATTCAAAAAAGTCTTGCTTTAGGCACTACAGGTTTTACAGGAGCTAATAGCAGTAATAGTTTATACATTGCTTTTAGAGACAATACTGTTGTTCCAAATGTGCCAACCGTTTATAAATACGATTTAAACACCAGTTCATTAACAGAAAACACTTTAGATCCTAATAATGATTTTGTAACAAAAAGAGCTTATGTGTCTAATAATAAGCTTAAAGTTTTTGGAGGGCAATTCATTACAGAATATGATTTGGATATTGCTGGTACGCCCTCTTTTGTAAATCATAATATTGGCTCATTAACAAGATTTGGTTTTACGACTTTAGATCAAGACATTTACATAATTGGTGAAAATTTAGACACTGAAACATCAAACGAATTATGGCGCTATAATGGGTTATCCAATTCGTTTGAAACTGCAGCAAATTTGCCTTCTGGCAAGGCTTGGGCTGATATAGAAGTTGTAAATAATAAGCTATATATTTTTGGAGGGCAATCGGCTTTTAGTGATACAGAACCTGAAGCCTTAAGCTATATTTACGATATAGATAATGATTCATTTACAAGTTTTAACTTACCTGAAGCTTTGTTTTCTTCTTATTCTGCTAGATATCAAAATCTAATTTATGTGGCTGGTAATATTGCGATTGATGCAGATAACGATAATATTAATGAAGATTATGACAATTTTTTAGGAGTTTACAATACTCAAGATGACTCCTTTACTGAAATAACGAATGATTTAGATGATAGTGGAACAAATACTATTAAGGGTATTACCGTTTTTAATAACAAACTCTTTATTTTATTTGATGACCAATCTGGAACACCAGAGACAAAAATTATGGTAACCGATTTATAAAAATTAAGAACTTAACCATCAAAAAAACCTGTTTTAACGAACAGGTTTTTTTATTTTTATTGAAAAATTAAATTTTATTGAATTCATCAAGCTTTAAAATATACAATGCATCTGCTGGAAGTGGTAAAACGTTTACGCTAGTAAAGGAATACCTTAAACTTCTATTTAAAGCCACCAATAAAGATCAGTTTAAACATATTTTAGCAGTTACTTTTACTAATAAAGCTGCAGGAGAAATGAAAGAGCGCATTATAGAAACTCTGAAACAATTTTCCTCTCCAGAAATAATTACTAATCCAAATAGTATGGCTTTAGCCATAGGTGATGAATTACCTATTCAACTAAATATTTTACATCAAAAGGCAAAGCAATTATTACAAACTATTATTCATAATTATGCAGCTTTTGATATTTCTACTATCGATGGTTTTACCCACAAAGTAATTAGAACATTTGCTTACGATCTAAAGCTACCTTTGAACTTTGAAGTAGAACTGGATACGAATCAACTATTAAAAGAGGCTGTAGATATGCTTATTTCTAAAGCTGGAACTAATACAGAACTGACTAAAACCTTAGTAGATTTTGCTTTAGAAAAAACAGACGATGATAAAAGCTGGGATATTGCTTACGATCTCAATAAAATTGCAAAACTATTAATAAGCGAAAATGATTTACCTTATATACAAACGCTAAAAGATAAAACTCTTGAAGATTTTAAAGTTTTAAAATCGCAATTAAAAGATGACTTAAGTGCTGTTTCAGATGAGGTAGTTTTAATTTCAAAAAACACATTAATACTGATTGAAGAGTGTGGATTACAATTCGATGACTTTTCAAGGGCTTCACTGCCAAAATATTTTGAATCCCTTTCTAATAAAAAGCTGGATGTAAAATTTGAAAGTGCTTGGCAATCGCAGCTCGTTAATCATGAAACTCTTTATCCAAAAAGAGTGACTCCTGAAATTGCTTCTGTAGTAGACGAAATTCAACCACAATTAATAGAAGCTTTTAATAAAACTAAAGAATTAATTTTTAAACAAAAGTTTCTAAACGCATTTTATAAAAATATTACACCTTTATCAATACTCGCAAGTATTAATAAAGAGTTAGAACAACTAAAACTAGATCAAAATAAATTATTGATTTCTGAATTTAACTCTATAATAAGCAATGAAATAAAAGATCAACCAACACCATTTATTTACGAGCGTATTGGCGAAAAATTTAGACATTATTTTATTGATGAATTTCAAGATACATCCTTGTTACAATGGGAAAACCTAGTTCCTTTAATCGACAATTCTCTGTCAAGCACAAAAGGAAGTGCTATGCTTGTTGGAGATGCAAAACAAGCAATATATCGATGGCGTGGTGGAGAAGCAGAGCAGTTTATTAATCTTTATAATAAAGACAAAAACCCGTTTTATGTATCTCCAGATGTTTTTTCGTTAGAAACAAACTACAGAAGCACAAAAGCTATAGTAAATTTTAACAACAATTTTTTCAAATATGTTTCTGAAAACGCTTTTTCAAAAATAGAACATGCCAAGCTATTTAAAAACGCGCAACAAAAAACGGTTCATGATAATGAAGGATATGTAAACCTTTCATTTTTAGATGTAGATAAAAGTGATAATGTAGATGAAATTTATGCTTCAAAAGTTTTAAAGACTATCGAATACTGTAAAGAGAATGATTATCAATTAAGTGATATTTGTATTTTAGTTAGAAAGAAAAAGCATGGCTTTTTATTAGCAGAATATTTAAGTAATAATAGTGACATTAAAATTATCTCCTCTGAAACGCTACTTATTAAAACCTCAACTAAAGTTTCTTTTGTCAATAATGTTTTAAAGTTATTAGTTAATCCTACTAACCTAGAAATTAAGGCTTCTGTTTTAAATTTTATAGCAGATACTTTTTCCGTTGAAGATAAACATTCGTATTTCAGTAAATTTATAAGATTAAATCTCCCGGAATTCTTTTCAAGTTTTTCTGAATTTTCAATAGATATACAGTATTCAGATTTAACCAAACTTTCACTTTACGATTTAGTAGAGACAATTGTAAGAGAATTTAATTTAGTAGCAAGTTCAGATGCTTATATGCAATTTTATCTGGATTTTGTTTTAGATTTTTCTCAAAAAAACAGGTCAGATATTGCAACCTTTATAGAATATTATGACAGTAAAAAAGAAAACTTAAGCATTGTCTCTCCGGAAGGCCAGAATGCTATTCAGATAATGACTATTCATAAATCTAAAGGATTAGAATTCCCTGTGGTAATTTTTCCATATGCAGATTTAGATATTTATGAAGACATTGAACCTAAAGAGTGGTTAGAAATAAATCCTGAAACTTACAATGGATTTTCTCACGCCTTATTAAACTACTCCAAAAGCTTTGAAAATTTTGGTGAGCAAGGGCAGTTCATTTATAATAAGCATCAATCAGAACTAGAATTAGACAGTTTAAATTTATTATATGTTGCGCTAACAAGACCAATTGAGCAATTATACATTATCTCAAAAACGGATATTGATAAAAATGGTAATGGTAATCCGAAAAAATATTCTGGCTTACTTATTAACTACTTAAAAGAAAATAATCTGTGGCAAGATTCACAATTAGAATATTCTTTTGGAAACACTAGAAAATTACAAGCAGCAAATACTAGAAACAATATTAAAATAAAAGAGCAACAATTTATCTCTTCAAACATTAAAGATCATAATTTAAAAATTGTAACCAAGTCTGCTTTGCTATGGGATACTAAACAAAAAGAAGCTATTGAAAAAGGAAATCTAATTCATAAAATTCTTGGTGAAATTTACACCATTAATGATGTTGATTTTGTAATCAATGATTTTATAAAATCTAATATTATAAACCCTGAACAAGCATCTGAATTAAAACAAACAATCCTAGCAATTACCAATCATGAACAACTATGCAGTTATTACGACTCAAATCATATCATATATAATGAAAGAGAAATCATTGCAAGTGATGGCACCATTCATATTCCAGATAGAATTGTAATTAACTCAAAAAACGAAGCCGTAATAATAGATTATAAAACCGGTTTAGAAAATGATAAATACTTAAATCAGTTAGAAATCTATCAGCAATTAATTGAGAATATGAATATTAAGGTCATCAAAAAAATTCTTGTCTACATTAATAATGTAATTCAGATAAAAGAATTTTAAATTTGTAAAAAAACACCATGTACGGAAACATAAAACAACATTTACAAAAAGAACTCCAAGAAATAAAAGATAGTGGTCTTTACAAAGAGGAACGAATCATTACATCCTCTCAAGGTGCAGAAATAACATTAAATACAGGTCAAACAGTTTTAAACTTTTGTGCAAATAATTATTTAGGTCTATCCTCTCATCCAGAAGTAATTCAAGCTGCTAAAGACACAATGGACACGCATGGTTTTGGGATGTCTTCAGTACGATTTATTTGCGGTACTCAAGATATTCATAAGGAGCTTGAGAAAAAAATAGCTGAATTTTATGGAACAGAAGACACTATATTGTATGCAGCTGCTTTCGATGCTAATGGTGGAGTCTTTGAACCGCTGCTAGAAAAAGAAGATGCTATTATTTCTGACTCATTAAATCATGCCTCTATAATAGATGGAGTTCGTTTGTGTAAGGCAGCAAGATATCGTTATGAAAATAATAATATGCAAGATTTAGAGAAGCAATTACAGCAGGCTAATAAAGATGGAGCACGATTTAAAATTATTGTAACAGATGGTGTGTTTTCAATGGATGGTCTTGTAGCGCCTTTAGATGTAATTTGTGATTTAGCAGATAAATATGATGCATTAGTAATGATTGATGAATGTCATGCAGCTGGATTCATTGGTGAAACAGGTAGAGGAACATTAGAAGAGAAAGGTGTTTTAGGTAGAATTGACATCATAACTGGAACTTTAGGTAAGGCTTTAGGTGGTGCTATGGGCGGTTACACAACAGGCAACAAGGAGGTAATAGACATGCTTCGTCAAAAATCTAGACCCTATTTATTTTCAAATTCTTTAGCTCCAGCAATAGTCGGGGCTTCTATCAAAGTTTTCGATATGCTATCTAATGATACATCGTTAAGAGATAAACTTGAGTGGAACACAAATTACTTTAAAAAAGGAATGAAAAATGCGGGATTTGATATCGTTGAGGGAGACTCGGCCATAGTACCTGTGATGTTATACGATGCAAAACTATCACAAACAATGGCAGATATGCTTTTACATGAAGGGATTTATGTAATTGGTTTCTTTTTTCCTGTAGTTCCAAGAGAAAAAGCAAGAATACGTGTACAATTATCAGCATCTCATAAAAAAGAACATTTAGACAAAGCTATTACTTCCTTTGTAAAGGTAGGTAAGGCACTAGAAATCATATAAATTTCTCTAAAGACTTGTAAAATAAGAGTAAATATCAATATTTTTATATATTTGTCTTTGTTAATAAAATTTAACAACTTACTTTTGCTTACAATTAACACTTAAAATTAAATTTTTGAATATGAAAAATCTTAGCAGATTATTGTTCACTATGTTGCTTGTATTAAGTTTTAGCAACATAAATGCACAAGACGATAACAACCCTTGGCTGTTTAGTTTTGGGGTAAACGCAGTAGATCTTTACCCTGTTGGAGAAGATGCGCCTCTTGGCGATTATTTTGACGAACACTTTAATGTAAATGATCACTGGAATATACTTCCTTCATTATCTACAATCACTGTTTCTAAATATTTAGGAGATGGTTTTTCATTTGGAGCTACTGGATCTGTTAATATGATTGAAAAGGTTGGTGATTCAAGAACTACAAGTGATTTATCTTACATCGCAATTGATGGTATGATTAAATACAGTTTAGGAGAATTACTGAATTGGAATAAATTAGAACCTTATCTTGGCGTTGGTGGTGGTTACACTTGGGTTGACAAAATTGGAGCTGGAACTCTAAATGGATCATTAGGTTTAAACTACTGGTTTAATGATAATTGGGGACTTAATGCTCAAATGGGTTACAAACACTCATTCGAAGATTACTTACCAAAGCACTGGCAACATTCAGTTGGTGTAAACGTTAAGTTTGGTGGTAAAGATACTGATGGTGATGGCATTTATGATAAAGACGATGCTTGTCCAGAAGTTGCTGGTTTAGAAGCTTTCAATGGTTGTCCTGATACCGATGGTGATGGTATTCAAGACAGCAAAGACGATTGTCCAAATGAAGCTGGTTTAGCTGAGTTCAATGGATGTCCAGATGCTGATGGTGATGGTGTTGCTGATAAAAATGACGACTGTCCTACAACTCCAGGTTTAAAATCTTTAGCTGGATGTCCAGATGCTGATGGTGATGGTGTTGCAGATGCAAAAGATAACTGTCCAAATGAAGCTGGACCTGCTGCAAACAATGGATGTCCTTGGCCAGATACAGATGGAGACGGTGTATTTGATAAAGATGATCAATGTCCAGATGAAGTTGGTACTGTAGCTAACAATGGTTGTCCTGAAGTAGTAGAGCCTACTGCTGAAGTTATGGCTACATTAAATAGCTATGCTAGAACTATCTTATTTGATACTGGTAAATCTAGCTTCAAAGAAGAAACATATTCTGTATTACAAGCAATGACTGCTATCTTAAAAGAGTATCCTAAAACTGATTTTACAATTGAAGGACATACTGATAGTGTAGGTAGTAAGTCTTCTAACCAATTGTTATCTGAAAGAAGAGCAAACGCTGTAAGAGATTATTTAATTTCTAATGGTATTGGTGCTGACAGATTAGTAGCTGCTGGATTTGGAGAAGATTATCCAATCGACTCTAACAAAACCAGAAGTGGTAGAAAAAACAACAGACGTGTTGAAGTTAAATTAAGAAAGTAATTTCCTTATAACACTCATTAAATAATAAAAAACGCTTCGAATTATCGAAGCGTTTTTTATTTTTATATAATGATAACTTTTCTTTCTGAAGTACTTGTAGATTTAATAAAAAAAGATTTAAAATTATCTAATCTTACTTTTATAGTACCAAGTAGAAGAGCCAGCGTACTATTAAAACATGAACTTTCAATACTAACTAACAAAACAATATTCTCGCCCGAAATTGTTAGCATAGAAACTTTTACTGAAAAACTGTCTCAATTAAAGCCAATCTCCAATACTGAACTCCTTTTTCAGTTTTATGAAACATATACTAAACTAACTCCAAAAGAAGAACGTGATAGTTTTGAAGTGTTTTCAAAATGGGCGCAAATACTAATTCAAGATTTTAATGAAATAGATAGATATCTAATTCCGCAAGAAAAAATATTCAATTACTTAAGTGCTATTCAAGATTTAAAACATTGGTCTTTAAAAGAAGATAAAACAGATTTTGTTAAAAATTATTTGTCTTTTTGGAGTAAGCTCAACTCTATTTATTCACATTTCACAGAACAATTATTAGAGAAAGAATTGGGTTACCAGGGACTCATTTATCGGGAAGCCGTTGAACATATAGAATCCTATATACAAAATAATGAAACTAAAAAGCATGTATTTGTTGGTTTCAATGCGTTAAACTCCGCAGAAGAAATAATCATCCAAGAGCTACTGGGTAATGGTTTAGCTGAAGTCTATTGGGATATTGACTCACAATTTTTCAATAATAAACATCATGATGCGGGATTGTTTATGAGGCAGTATAAAACCAATTGGCGTTTTTACAATTCTAATTCTTTTAATTGGGTCTCAAATTATTATGCTCAAGAAAAACAAATTGAGAGTTATGCAATCCCAAAAAACATTGGTCAAGTAAAACAAATAGGATCTATATTAAAGTCACTATTAGACAATGGAGAATCTCTAGAAAAAACAGCTGTTATTTTAGCAGATGAAGACTTATTAATTCCTGTTTTAAACTCCTTACCTCAAGGGCTTGAAAATGTAAACATCACAATGGGACTGCCTCTAAAAAGTATTCCTATTGCCTCGCTTTTTGATTTACTATTTTCTATTCATAAAAAAGGAGAAGGCTCATTGTATTACAAAGATGTTATTAATGTATTGTCCAATAAGTTTATTCGCTCTTTATTTATAGATGACAGTGCATCAGGTATTATAAATACTATTGAAACTAACAATATAATTTACTTATCCGCGAATCAATTAAAACAAATTTCAGTAGCTAATGAAACTTTAATTTCCATTATATTCTCTAATTGGGAAACTCCAGAGAAATCCATTGAATCCTGTTTTAAAATAATTAACCGAATAAAAAGTAATCTTCAAAAGCAGAAATCTAAAAACTTATTAGCTTTAGAGTATTTATACCGTTATAACGAGTTGTTTAATGAACTTTCTAGGCTTAATAAAACGTATAATCATATAAATGATGTTTCTACACTACAAGCAATTTATAAGGAGGTATTATCTTCAGAAACATTAGATTTTCAAGGAGAACCACTACAAGGATTACAAATAATGGGAATGTTAGAATCTCGTGTTCTAGATTTTAAAACCGTTATTATTGCTTCGGTTAACGAAGGCATACTTCCATCAGGAAAAACAAATAATTCTTTTATTCCTTTTGATGTTAAAATTGAAAATGGCCTACCAACTTATAAAGAAAAAGATGCCGTTTATACCTATCATTTTTACAGGCTAATACAGAGAGCACAAAATATTCATATTCTATACAATTCAGAAATTGATGCTTTGAAAGGTGGTGAAAAAAGTCGCTTTCTAACACAAATAGAAATTGAAGGTATACATAAAATAAACCGGAATATTGTTGCTCCTGAAGTGCCCTCAATTGAATCTCAAAAAACTTCAATCAAAAAAACCGCTGCTGTTCTAGATTTACTAAAGCAAGTCTCGGAGAGTGGGTTTTCTCCTTCATCACTAACCAATTATATTAGAAATCCTATAGATTTTTATTTTCAAAAAATACTTAAAATAAAACAGCAAGAAGAGGTGGAAGAAACGGTTGCAGCAAACACTCTTGGTACTGTTGTTCATAATACTTTAGAGGATTTTTATAAACCTTTGGAGGGCAAAATTCTTACTGAAGAATTTATAGAAGAAATGAAGCCTAAAATTGAAGGGGCCGTTAGCAAACATTTTAAAGATGTATATAAAGACGGTGACATCACTAAAGGAAAAAACCTCATTATTTTTGAAATTGCAAAACGTTATGTTTCAAATTTTTTAAATTTAGAATTAGAGGATATTAAAAATGGAAATGAAATAAAAATACTCGCAATAGAAGTAGATAATACAATTGAAATAGATATCCCAGAATTAGACTTCCCAGTTAAATTAACAGGAAAAGTAGATCGCGTAGATTCATATAACGGACTGACCAGAATAATTGACTATAAAACAGGAAAGGTTGAGCAAAATAAAGTTGAAATTATAAATTGGGAAGATATAACGACAGATTACGACAAATACAGTAAAAGCTTTCAAGTACTCTGTTATGCTTTAATGATGCAAAAACAATCTAATTTAAACCCTCCTTTTGAAGCTGGTATAATTTCATTTAAAAACTTAAATCAAGGATTCTTAAAATTTGCAACAAAAGACAGAGCTGGATCGTATGCAAAAAAGGAAACACTAATTACTAACGAAACACTTGATGCTTTTCGAGAAGAATTAAAAAAACTCATTTTAGAAATTTGTAATCCAAATATTGATTTTTTAGAAAAAGAGGTTTAAAAATGATTTATAAAAATCAAATTATTTATAGAGATAACAAAAAGCCGATTGTTTGGGATGCCTTTTTTAATACCAACAGTAAGAAAAAACCTGTAGTTATTTTTTGTCATGGTTATAAAGGTTTTAAAGATTGGGGAAGTTGGGATTTGGTGGCAAAAGCCTTTAAAGAAGCAGACCTGTTTTTTGTGAAGTTTAATTTTTCTCACAATGGCGGTACTGTTGAAAATCCTATTGATTTTCCAGATTTAGAAGCCTTTGCCGAAAATAATTACTCTAAAGAGTTAGACGATTTAGATGCTGTTTTAAATTATATACTGTCTGAAAATTTTCAGTTTCGGGACGAAATAGATAAAAATAATGTAACAGTTATTGGCCATTCTCGTGGTGGAGGTATCTCTATTATAAAAGCGTCTGAAGACACTCGAATTACCAAACTTATAACTTGGGCTAGCGTCAGTGGTTTTGGCAGTCGTACTTCTACTACTGGAGATTTGCAGCGTTGGAAAAAAGATGGCGTTAAATATGTTTTAAATGGACGAACCAAGCAGCAAATGCCTCATAACTATCAATTTTATTTAGATTATAAAACCAATGAAAAACGATTAAACATAGAATCGGCTGCTAAAGCTATAAACATTCCATTTTTAATTATCCATGCTAAAGATGACCCTTCTGTAAAATTTAATGAAGCCATAGCGCTTCATAGTTTTAACCCTTCAAGTAAACTTCTTGAGATAGAAAACTCAAATCATGTATTTGGAGCTAAACATCCTTGGGAAGAGAAAACACTTCCTAAAGCCTTAAAAAAAGTGGTTGAAAAAAGTATTGAATTTATAGTTTAACTGCCTTATCCCAAATACGTTTGTAAAACTTTAGTTTTATTTGGCTTCTTGAGTAATCTCAAGGCTTTTTCTTTTATTTGTCTTACACGCTCTCTAGTTAAATCAAACCTATCTCCTATTTCGCTTAATGAAATAGCTGGGTAATTGTCTAAACCATAAAACAATTTTATAACTTGAGCTTCTCTATTAGGAAGTGTATCTAAAACTCTTGATACTTCGGTTTTTAAAGACTCTTGTAAAAGCTCTTTTTCAGGGTTAGGGGAATTTTCAGATTTCACAACTTCGTAAAATGTAGAAGTCTCACCTTCACGTAAAGGCGCATCTAAAGACATATGCCTTGACGTATTTTTTAACGAAGTTGATACATTATCATAACTTAAGTCTAAATGCTCGGCTAGCTCCGATACACTTGGTTGTCTTTCATATTCTTGTTCAATTATCGCTGTTGCCTTCTTGATTTTATTAATAGAACCAATTTTATTAAGAGGTAATCTAATAATTCTTGATTGTTCAGCTATAGCTTGAAGTATAGATTGACGAATCCACCAAACAGCATAGGATATAAACTTAAACCCTCTAGTTTCGTCAAATCGTTTAGCAGCTTTAACTAAACCTAGATTACCTTCGTTAATTAAATCTGATAGTTTTAGCCCTTGATTTTGATATTGTTTAGCAACAGAAACCACAAAACGTAAATTTGATCTTACTAACTTATCTAGCGCACGTTTATCTCCTTCTTTAATGCGTTGTGCTAGTTCAACTTCTTCATCGGCAGTAATCATATCTATTTTACTAATATCTTGAAGATACTTCTCTAGCGATTTAGAGTCTCTGTTAGTAACTTGTTTAGTGATTTTTAATTGTCTCATATATCAATATTTGTATGGTTTAAATAGTTTGTTTTAAAAATTATGCTAATAAATGGCAGTCTTTGCAGTCTTTAACTTCACCATAATACGTCTCTCGGTATTTATGCAAAGTTTTTAATGGTAGCCCGAAAAAGTACTTTTTTATGTATGTAACTTTGGTTACTAATCGTCCCATGTTGGGAGCGAACCTGTTTTCGGTTTTTGTTTGTCGTTTGATATAAATTAGTTTCATAAATAAATGATGTGTATTGCTTTAAAAAAGCAATTGAATAACAATATTTTAAGCAATTAGGGCAAGAATATTTACAATATAAACTTGCAATAGAATTTAAATCAATTGTGTAATTGATTTAATAATTTTGAAAAGAAATTATAATGAAGGAGGAATGAACTTGTTAGGTTGATTTCTAAAAACCAAGAAGTTAAAAGTTAAAATTCTCGCATTGTTTTTTTGTATCTGTTTCCTCATATAAGTTGCAAAACTACTGAAAATTAAGAGGTTTTGCAATATTTTTAACAGTTCCTTTAGAGAAAATATAATGAAAAGTAACATTTTGGAAGTGAGGTTACTTTAACCCGCTTAAAACTAAAACAGGAATATTACTATTGAAATCTTTTTTTAAAATTGTATTCTTTTCCCATTTTTTAATAAAAAAACCTCTTTTGCGTCTCACAACACATAGCATATCTGGGTCGTTAGATTTATAATGCTCTAAAACACCTAAAAAAGTGGTTGGAGCTTCAACTAGATTTGTATTGGTAATTATATCTGATAACTCTTCATTTACATCAAAATCCCCTTTATTATAATAAGGCGTTTTAACTAATAATAAATTAGCAACCGCTTTAAAATTATCCTGTATCGATTTTAAAGGAACCAAAACATCATCTTTTTTAATTACTGCAGATTTTAATGCCATTAATATTCTAGTAACCGGCTTATAAGCATAGCCTTCAGGAACTATAAGGGCAGGAATATTGGTTTGCTTGATTATCTTACCAGAAGTTTTACCTAAAAACACTTCGTCTTTAATAGAGTTTGTTCGTGGCTCAAGAATAATTAAATCTATTTCATGGTTTTTACATGCTAATTCTAATACATCTATCAATTTCCCTTTTAAAGTTCTTGTAACAACTTCAACATTTTTAGTATCAATTTGAGACACCATTCGTTTTAAAAATTCTTGGCTTTCTCTCTCTAGAATATGGTCTACCTTGATCATCGTTCCAGCTTTTGTATAAACATTGTAAACTTGAACTACAAATAATTTAGCGTTAAATGCTTTTGCAAAATCCACAGCATATTGCAAATGACTTTGCGCATTTTTTGATGAGCCTACAGGAACTAAAATATTCTTCATGTTATTACAGATTTATAATCTAAATTTATTGGCAAAAATACACATTATTAATGATTCGGAAAGCCAATACGAATGATATTGATACTATTTTAGAAATCACTAGCGCTTGTGCTAACTATATGATTAGCAAAGAGATTTATCAGTGGAATGAGACCTATCCTTCACGTTCTTCCTTTGAAAACGATATAAAACGAAACGAATTATATGTGTTAGAAAATGACTCGAAGTTGATTGGTTGTATCGTGATTTCAACTTTTATGGACGAAGAGTACATTCCTGTAAAATGGTTAACCAAAAATAAAAACAACATTTATATTCATCGTTTAGCAGTACATCCTGATGAACAAGGAAAAGGTTATGCACAAAAACTGATGGATTATGCTAAAACTCATGCAATAGAAAACAACTATACATCTATAAGATTAGACACGTTTTCACAGAACCATAAAAACCAAAAGTTTTACGAACTTCGTGGTTATAAACGTTTGGGTAATATTTACTTTCCAAAACAAAGTGAGCATCCATTTTATTGTTACGAATTAGTTCTGTGAGCACAAATATCTCTTTAAAACATATTAATAAACTTGCTATTCCAGCATTAATTTCTGGAGTGTCAGAGCCTATATTATCATTAACAGATGCTGCGATTGTTGGTAATATAAATGTAAATGCTACAGAATCTTTAGCAGCAGTTGGTATTGTGAGTACATTTTTATCAATGCTTATTTGGGTTTTGGGTCAAACAAGAAGCGCCATCTCATCTATTGTATCTCAATATCTTGGTGCCAATAAAATAGATGAGGTTAAAAATCTACCTGCTCAAGCCATCTTTCTAATTACTTCGTTAAGTATTTTAATAATAGTAGCGACATATCCTTTTGCTTCACAAATATTCAAACTATATAATGCGTCTGACTTAATTTTAAATTTAAGTGTGGATTATTATAAAATTCGTGTATTTGGTTTTCCGTTTACGCTATTTGTAATTGCTGTTTTTGGGACCTTTAGAGGTTTACAAAATACGTTTTATCCAATGATAATTGCCATTATCGGAGCTGTTGCGAATATCATATTAGATTTTGTTTTTGTATATGGTATTGAAGGTGCTATTCCTGCTTTAAATATACAAGGAGCAGCGTATGCTAGTGTCATAGCACAATTATTAATGGCAATTTTTGCAGCTTTTTATCTTTTAAAAAAGACAACCATTCCTCTAAAAGTCACTTTCCCTTTTAATAAAGAAATAAAAAAATTCGTACTCATGATACTCAATTTATTTGTACGAACTTTAGCTTTAAATGCCACGTTGTATTTTGCAACTGCTTACGCAACTGGTTACGGAGCAAAGTATATTGCTGCCTACACAATCGCTATTAATCTGTGGTTTTTAGGTGCTTTTTTAATTGATGGTTATGCGAGTGCTGGCAACATTTTATCAGGAAAATTATTAGGAGCTAAAGAGTATAAAACACTCATTAAATTGAGTAATAAATTAATTCGCTACGGAATAACAATAGGTGTTATAATTGCTGTTTTGGGCGCTATTGTTTATTATCCTATTGGTAATCTGTTTTCTAATGATCCAGATGTTCTCAATGAGTTTTATAGCGTGTTCTGGATTGTATTAGCCATGCAACCACTTTGTGCTTTAGCTTTTATTTTTGATGGTGTTTTTAAAGGTCTTGGTAAAATGAAAGCCTTACGAAATGTTTTATTACTATCTACATTTTTAGTGTTTGTACCAATATTATTGTGGATGGATTTATTAGACTTAAAACTAAAAGGCATATTCATTGCTTTTACGTTTTGGATTATTGCTAGAGGGTTCCCTCTGATAATAAATTTCAGAAAACAATTTTTACCACTAGCTCAAAAGAATTAACTTTGGTGCTTAAAGCACAATTAATTAACTAATTTTAAATAAGTTAAATTTAAATCGAATTTAGAGTATGGATATTATGTCTTTTTTAAGCGGAAATGGATTGTTCTTAATTCTTGCAGTGGTATTAATTGTTGTTTATATTGTCAATAGAAATAAAAGGCGCTAATGAGTACTATTAGAATTACCAAGCAATTTTCTTTCGAAACAGGACATGCTTTATATGGTTATGACGGTAAATGTAAAAATGTACATGGACATAGTTACAGATTAAACGTTACTGTAATTGGACAACCTATTTCTGATACATCGCATGTAAAATTTGGGATGGTTATTGATTTTGGTGACCTTAAAAAAATTGTAAAAGAAGATATTGTAGATGTGTTTGATCATGCTACAGTTTTCAATAAAAATACGCCTCATGTTGAGTTGGCAAAAGAATTAAAAGATAGAGGCCATAATGTTTTGCTTGTAAATTATCAACCAACCAGTGAAATGATGGTCGTAGACTTTGCTGAAAAAATAAAGAAACGCTTACCAGAAAACATTAAGCTTCATTCATTAAAATTACAAGAAACAGCAACCTCTTATGCAGAATGGTTTGCTAGTGACAATGAGTAATCCTATTCACATATCTGTTCCTGATGGAAAAAAAATATACTTTGCTAGTGATAACCATTTAGGTGCTCCAACAAAAGAAGCTTCTCTCCCAAGAGAGAAAAAATTTGTTGCTTGGCTTAATGAGGTTAAACACGATGCAGCTGCCATTTTTTTATTAGGTGATTTATTTGATTTCTGGATGGAATATCGACGCGTTGTTCCAAAAGGATTTACAAGGACTTTAGGCAAACTTGCAGAAATTACAGATTCTGGTATTCCTATTTATTATTTTGTTGGTAATCATGATTTATGGATGAACGGTTATTTTGAAGAAGAACTTAATATTCCCGTTTACCACAAGCCTCGAGAATTTACTTTTAATGAGACCTCTTTTTTTATTGGCCATGGCGATGGATTAGGACCAGGAGACAAAGGGTATAAGCGTATGAAAAAAGTGTTTACAAATCCTTTATGTCAATGGTTATTTAGACGTGTGTTACATCCTGATTTTGGTATGCGAATTGGCCACTATTTATCTGTAAAAAACAAGCTTATCTCTGGCGATGAAGATGCTAAATTTTTAGGTGAAGACAGCGAATGGTTAGTACAATACAGTAAAAGAAAATTAGAAGAAAAACACCGCGACTATTTTGTATTTGGGCATAGACACTTACCTCTTAATATAGATTTAGGTAACAACTCAAAATACATTAATCTTGGTGATTGGATAAGTTATTATACTTATGGCGTTTTTGATGGTAACAAGCTTGAACTCAAAGAATATAAGTAGTCTAGTAACCTCCAATAATTAATTTACACAAATACTTTTTATATAAGTATCTAATTGAAGTTGGAATAAAGTGCCATTTATTAAATCTTCAACTTGAGAAAGTTCTTTTTCACTAACAGCAATATCCATTTTATCCGAAGGCGTTTTTAATAAAATATATCGTCCTTCTTTATTACAACAATTACAGTTTTTACAAACCGAAGCCGCCTCAACATTCTTTTTAAAACTTTGAATTTCTTCTAAAGTAAGATAGAAACCCATGTCTCTAAAAACCATCTGAATTTTATTAAAGCCCTTACTACCTAACTGTCGTTTCCATTGAAAAGTAATTCCAAACGAATTGTGGTAAATTGGATAAATATCGTTACTCATAATTACATATTTAGAACAAATATAATATTATTTATAATAAGTCTAAATAAAAATAATTATTCTTTTTCATGTTCCTCAATATCTTTTTGCAAATCTAATTCTCGTAACGGTGTATTTTTTAGTCCTATAATCACAACGATTATCAACGTCACTGTTCCACCAAGCATTACGGCTAAAGGTGCACCAAAAATTCGGGCTGCTATACCACTTTCTAATGCTCCTAACTCATTAGAAGAGCCAACAAACATAGAATTAACTGCACCTACTCGACCTCTCATATCATCAGGAGTTTTTAATTGTAAAATAGTTTGACGAACTACCATTGAAATACCATCGAAAACACCAGAAAAGAATAAAGCTAAAACACTTAACCACATAAATTTTGAAGCGCCAAAAATGATCATACAAACACCAAATCCAAATACAGACACTAATAATTTTTTTCCTGTATTTTTTGTAATTGGAATATATGTTGTTGCCAACATGGTTATAATACTTCCTGAAGATAACGAAGCGTTTAATATACCAAAGCCTTCTGGGCCAGCATTTAAAACATCTGTAGCAAATACAGCAAAAATAGCGACGGCTCCTCCAAATAAAACAGCAATCATATCTAAAGTTAAAGCTCCTAAAATAACTTTATCTGTAAATACAAAACGGAGTCCAGCTTTTAAACTATCCTTTACAGATTCGTTAACGCTTTGATTTAGAATAGGCTTTTTAGCTATTAAAAATACGAGTAGCAATGCTATCATTACTAGTAAAAAAATAACACCAAGCGTATAATGAACTCCTATCCATGCAATAAAAAAACCGCCAAATAGAGCACCAAAAACACTAGCACCTTTCCATGTACTACTGCTCCAAGTTGCAGCATTTGGGTATATTTTTTTAGGAACTAGAAGCGCAATGAGTGAAAAAATAGTTGGTCCAAAGAAGGCTCTTAAAACGCCTCCAAAAAAAACCAATCCGTAAATTCCGAATAGAATTGTTTGCTTGCTCCATGAAGATTCTATACTATTTGAGGTTAACCAAAATAAACCAAAACTGATTAATGAAAAGAGAGCAATACAAAGCGCAAATAAGTTTCGCTTTTCTTTTTTATCAACTATATGTCCTGCAAATGGAGCGAGTAAAAAAGCTGGTAAAAATTCACATAACCCAATAATCCCTAGAGAGAGTGGGTTTTTTGTTAACGCGTAGACTTGCCATTCTATAACCACAAACTGCATAGACCAACCAAAAACTAATGCAAAGCGTAGTAGTAAAAAAACATTAAACTCTCTAATTCGCAAAGCTGCATAAGGATCGTTTTGCTTCATATAAAACGGTTATTTAACATCTTTTAATTTTAGTTGCAGACTCACATTTCCTTGCCAATTGTTTTCGTCAATTGTGTATACGGCTTTAAAAGGTTTTCTATTCTGAATAACTTCAAATTTTTGTCCTAAATTAAATCCAATTCCTACTATTTTGTTAGCTCCATTTTGAGTAACAGTAACTCTCAAATGCTTATCATCTTCTCCAACACATTTTCCATAACCAGTATCTTTTAGACTCTGTGTCATAAAAACTGGTGTCATATTTCCAGGGCCAAAAGGTGCAAACTGGCGAATAATACGTAATAATTTATTATCGACTTGCTCTAGTTTGAGTTCTAGGTCAACCTTTACTTCTGGTATTAAGAGATTAGGGTCGATTGTTTGTTTAACAACACTTTCAAATTTGGTTTTAAATGCTTCATAATTCTCTTCCTTTAGAGTTAATCCAGCTGCATATTTATGGCCACCAAACTGTTCAATATATTCGCTACATGCATCTAAAGCATTATAGACATCAAAACCATTTACAGAACGCGCAGAAGCTGCTAATTTATCGCCGCTTTTAGTAAAAACAAGTGTCGGTCTGTAATAGGTCTCCGTTAGTCGAGAAGCCACAATACCAATAACACCTTTATGCCAGCTTTCATCGTAAACAACAGTAGTAAAGCGTTCCTGTTCTTTTTGCTCTTCAATTTGTTTAAGTGCCTCTTCAGTAATTTGTTTATCTGCTTCACGTCTATCATTATTAAAGGTTTCTATATCTTCTGCAAATTGTGCTGCTAAATTATAATCGGTCTCTGTTAGAAGCGTAACAGCATGGTTTCCATGTTTCATTCTACCAGCAGCATTTATTCTAGGTGCAATTATAAAAACCACATCTGTAATGGTAAATTCTTCTTTTTTAACCTGTTTTAAAATTGCTTTAATCCCATTTCTAGGTGCTTCATTTATAACTTGTAAACCGTAGTAAGCCAAAGCTCTGTTTTCTCCTGTCATTGGAACAATATCAGCAGCAATTGCAGTCGCTACTAAATCCAAATAATGCACTAAATCGTTTACAGTTTTATTCTGTTTTAATGCTAATGCTTGAATCAATTTAAAACCAACTCCGCAACCACACAATTCTTTATATGGATAGTCGCAATCGTCACGTTTTGGGTCTAAAACTGCAACAGCTTTTGGCAATTCTTTTCCTGGCCTGTGATGATCACAGATAATAAAATCAATACCCTTTTCTGTAGCATAAGCCACTTTTTCTATAGCCTTTACTCCACAATCTAAAGCTATTATTAACGAAAATTCATTATCATGAGCAAAATCAATTCCTTGATATGATATACCATAACCCTCTTCATAACGATCGGGAATATAGGTTGCAACCGAATCAATTCTGGTTTTTAAATACGAGGAGATTAACGCTACTGAAGTAGTTCCGTCTACATCATAATCACCATAAACCAAAATGTTTTCACCCTGTGAAATCGCTGTTTCAATCCGCTCAACGGCTTGTTGCATATCCTTCATTAAAAAAGGATCGTGCAAATCGTCTAAACTTGGTCTGAAAAATGTTTTGGCCTCATCATAAGTTTCAATACCACGTTGTAATAATAGTGTTGCAACAGTTGTATCTACTTGAAGTGCCTCTTTTAAATGAGCAACTTTATGGGTTTCAGGTTTTGGTTTTAGCGTCCAACGCATTATAAAGATTTAAGCATTGTGATAGTGAATCGATGTTTTTACTTCTGAAAATTGTCTGAACATTTCCATGACTCCACAGTATTTTTCTATTGATAAATCTACTGCTTTCTTAATTTTATCTTCATCTAAATTATCGCCATATATATGATATTCTACAGAAACAGTATGGTAATATTTAGGATGCTCATCAGTTAATTCGCCATATGTGTCGATTCTAAAATCTGAAAATGGCACTTTCATTTTTTTTAAAATAGATACCACATCTAAACCGGAGCAACCAGCTAGAGAGGATAGCATCATGGCTTTTGGTCCTAAACCAGAATTATGACCCCCATTTTCAGGAGAGGTATCCATTAACACCAATTTTCCACTGGGATTATCCGATTCAAACTGAAGATTTCCTTTCCAGTGTGTTACTACTTTATTTGTTGCCATTTTTAAAGTTTTAAATTAAAAGTACTTGAATTGCACTAAAGTTTTAAATTCAAAAAAATAAAAGCCAGATAAAAACTAAATCACTTTAAGTATTTTAGGCACTTATTACTTTAGGCATTATATTTAACCAAAAATACTGATAATAAAAACGAAAAAAAATAGACTATGGCATTAGTTACACCTTTATCTCCAGATCATGATTTAGAAACAAAAGAATTAGCAGAGTTCTTTAATGAAACTTTAGGGTTTTGTCCAAATTCTGTACTCACTATGCAACGACGTCCAGCAATAAGCAAAGCGTTTATAAACCTGAATAAAGCAGTTATGGCAAATGAAGGTCGCGTGACTTCAGCACTTAAAAGAATGATTGCTTGGGTTTCTAGTAACTCAACTGGTTGCCGTTATTGCCAAGCACATGCTATTCGTGCTGCAGAGCGTTATGGAGCAGAACAAGAACAACTCGATAATATCTGGGAATATAGAACACATCCTGCATTTTCTGAAGCAGAACGTGCTGCTCTAGATTTTAGTTTAGCGGCAAGTTTGGTGCCAAATGCTGTAAATGCAGACATTAAAAAACGTTTATACGAACATTGGGATGAAGGTGAAATTGTAGAAATGCTCGGTGTTATTTCATTATTCGGATACTTAAACCGTTGGAACGATAGTATGGGAACCAATATTGAAGAAGGCGCTGTAGAAAGTGGCGATCAATATTTAGGAAAACACGGTTGGGAATCTGGCAAACATGATGGATCACAATACTAAAATTCCTGCGAAAGCAGGAATCTAGATTGTTAAAAATTTAAAACACTTGTTATTTTAATAAATCTAAACTTTGATTGAATCTTTGAATCTAAATTTTTTTAATGTACTAATTCTACTCGGTATTGTACATGGGTTGATTTTTAGTTTCATACTATTAATTAATCACAAGTTAAATTCTCAAACGAATAGATTTTTAGCTTTTAGTATTCTAGCTCTTTGTTTTAGTAATTTACAGTATTTACTTGTAGACATTGGGCTTGATCCTGGTTATCAAAACAATTCTTTTGTGTTAATCCCATTTGAATATTTAATGGTTCCAATGTTTTATCTTTTTGTTAAAAGTTATCTTCAATCCAATACCACAAAAAGATTATTCATTTTTATGATTTCACCATTTATATTAATGCTTATTTATCAAATTATTGCAACATATGCAAGATTGGATAGATTAATTAATCTTTTAAATCCATACACAGAATTTTCCTCTCTTATCTTTTCATTATTTGTAATTTTTTTAACTTTTAAAGCAATCTACTTATATGAAAAAAAACAAAAGAAATTAGCTTATAAGCAAAACGTTTTTAAAACAACAAAATGGTTAAAAACTATTCTGTTTTTTTCAATCTTATTATGTGTTACATGGTTTATTTCTCTTACTTTTTTAAATCAATGGTTTGATAATAAAGGATTTTACAAATTTTACCCTCTTTGGATTGGTATTTCTATTTTAATTTATTGGATTGCTTACCTATCTATATTTCAAAATTCAATTTTTAATGACCGAATTGAAATTCGAAAAATTAAACAAGAAGAAAGTACTACAAGTATTAAAAAGCTTAACCCTGAAAAATTTGAAGAAATAATAGCATTAATAGAGTCTGAAAAGCTTTTTTTAAACCCAAAATTTAGTTTAAATGATTTGTCTAAAGAAACAGGTCTTAGTAAAAGTTATTTATCACAAATTATTAATTCAAATTCTAAAAATAATTTTAACGACATTATTAATATTATGAGGGTTGAGAATGTGAAAAAAATGCTTAAAGATAAACGTTTTAACAACTACACAATATCTTCTATAGGTTTAGAATCAGGATTTAGTACTCGTTCTAGTTTTTTTTCTGTATTTAATAAAATTACACGCACTACTCCTAATAAATATAAAAAGTTAGTCCAAAATATTTAGCATTTGTTAATTTTTAGATTCTCTTTCGAGATATCTTTTTTATAATTGGCAAGACTAAATCAAATTTATTATGAAAAGAATCATTATCAAAACCAACATTATCTTTAATTTATTATTAATAGTAGTAGTATTTTCTTGCCAACCTCAAGACGATTTAGTTAAAGAACAGGAGCAAGTTACCTTTACCGAAACCATTACTAAAACACTCACTACAGTGCCTTATGTAAGTGGTAAGCATCCTCTAGTATCAGATTACTTTAAAGCAAAAAGAAGTAGCTCTAATAAATCTGCTGATAATGAAAATTATTTAGAACTTACCTTTGGTGTTGTAGATTTAAATAGAGGTATTGGTATTGTAGGAGAATCAGGTAGCATTACCTTTTCGTTTCCCGTAATAGTAAATGAGTACGATTATCAGGTGTTTTATAATTACATAGTAAAAGAAGATGTTAGTGGAGACGTAAGCTCCTTAATAAGAGCTTATGAGATGGAAGCCAGCTATGCAACAGCTTACAGAAATGGCGAGGTGGATATAACCAGTTTTACAGGACAAATAAAAAGCTACAGTACAGATGGTTTATTAAAAAATGCTGGAATACCAGAAGAGAATTGTCCAGAAGATGATGTTAACGATGGCACAAACGACCCTAATGATAATGGAGGAAGTAATTCTGGAGACGATACCACAGATGATGACAATGGCGATCCAGTAGGAGGAGATGGTGATACAGGCACACCTGGAGATCCTGATAATTCAGGACAGCCAGACCCAGTTTGTAATTTAGAGCGTTATATAAGAAATTGTGGTTCAGGCTCTCCAGGAGAGGAGAATTTTCACAAAACATCAGAGTGTGGACCTTATAATGGTAATGGTACTTTATCAGTCAATGCAGAGTATATGGATGCTTGGGTTTGTTTTATACCAGAACGTAACAACAATCCAGAAGTATGTGATGAAGATGTAGCTGTGATTGAAGACCTTTTAAATGCTTATTTAGATTCATTAACAGAAGAAGAAATTGAAGAATGGAATTGGTATGAAGACACTCCTTTTGCCCAAGGTATAAATATTAGTGAATTAATGGATTGTTTTCTAAATATTGACTTTATCTCTCCAAATTCAACGTATAGTCTAACCGTTTATGTAGAACAACCAGTCCCTAACAGTGCAGTCGCTAATAATGGAACAGATCCAGGTCATTCTTTTATTTCAATGTCTATAAATGACCCTAATATTTCTGAAAATAATATTACTCAAGTTTTTGGGGTTTATCCAGAAAATTCCGTTAACCCATTACCTGGAGGATCTATTATATCAAATGGGGAGTTTAGAGATAATAGTGGCCATAATTATCACGTTAGTGCTACTATTAATTTATCGAACAATAGCTTTTATAGTATAGTAAATCACATAAGCACTCTAGGTAATTCAATCCCTCAATATAATCTAAATAGTTATAATTGTACTGATTTTATTTTAGAAATTGGTAATAATCAAGCTAACATGTCATTGCCTGACACTCAAGGTACTTGGGGTATTAATGTGCCAGGGCTAGGAAATGTTGTGCTAGGAGGTGGAAGTAATCCAGGTAATTTAGGTCAAGACTTAAGAAATTTAAACAGCCCAAATGTAACAATTAATACAACCAATGGTACAAATGCTCCTAATGGCAATGGAGGTTGTAACTAAAAAAACAGTGTGCTATGAAAAAAATTATTGTAATTGTTTTATTATTAAATTCCTTTTCTTGCGAAAAGACCGATAAAATAATTTTAGAAGGAACAGTTTATATAAAATTAATTAATGTTGAGAGTTTTTATGGAGCCTCTAAAAAAACTATTAATACTATTAAAAATTCTTATAATAACAATAATCAAAAAAAAGGAGACACTATATTTAATTTATACTCAACACTAATCAAACACGATTTAATAGATAAGCCTTATTTTAAAATTAAAACAAAAGATTCAGATATATTAAACATTTATACTAATGAATCTGAATATCAGAAGGTCAAAAAGTATTTACACGATTTAGATAAAGACAAATATAAAATCACTGTAAAACTTTCATGTGTGAAAAAAGAAGATGATATATATTTTACTAATGATATTATTTCTGTTGAAAAAGAAAAAGGCAAAACTGATTGGGAAAAATAATTGTTATTTTCTAAAGTTTAAAAAACTGTTTACTTTACTCTTCAATTCAGGCAACACCTCAATATCAAACCATGGGTTTTTGGTTAGCCAAAATCTATTTCTTGGGCTTGGATGTGGTAAGGTAAAATAGTTTGGTAAATACTCCTTATAATTCGCAACTGTTTCGGTTAACGTTCTCTTGGCTTGTTCTTTTAAATAATAGTTCTGCGCATACATACCTATTAAAATAACCAACTCTACTTTCGGCATTTTACTAATAATCGCTTCATGCCACTCAAGCGCACATTCTGGTCTCGGAGGCAAATCGCCAGATTTTCCTTTTCCTGGATAACAAAATCCCATTGGTACAATTGCAAAGTTTTGAGTATTGTAAAATTGCTTGTCTGTTACATTTAGCCATTTACGTAATTGTCTTCCGCTAGCATCATCCCAAGGAATTCCAGAATTATGAACTTTTGTTCCAGGCGCTTGACCAATAATTACAATTTTAGACTCTGGATGCGCAGTAACAACTGGTCGTGGACCTAATGGTAAATGCTTTGAGCAAATATTACATTGTCTGATATCGTGGAGTAATTCTTCCATCACTTTTTTCCTGCAACTACAATAACAATCTCACCTTTAGGAGGTTTATTTGTGTAGTGAGCTAGAACGTCTTTTGCCGTTCCACGAATGGTTTCCTCGTATAGTTTAGTGAGTTCTCGAGACACAGATACTTGTCTCTCGTCTCCAAAATAGTCGCAAAAATGACCAAGTGTTTTTACTAATTTATGAGGTGATTCATAAAAAATCATAGTTCTGGTTTCTTCAGCGAGTAATACTAATCGTGTTTGTCGCCCTTTTTTTACTGGCAAAAAGCCCTCGAACACAAACTTATCGTTTGGTAAACCTGAATTTACTAATGCTGGAACAAAAGCTGTTGCTCCTGGCAAACAGTCTACCTCTATTTTATTTTCAACACATGCTCTGGTTAATAAAAATCCTGGATCTGAAATAGCAGGTGTTCCAGCATCGCTAATTAAAGCGATGCTCGTTCCACTTTTTAACTTATGTATTAAGCCATCAACTGTTTTGTGTTCATTATGCATATGGTGACTTTGCATCTGCGTAGTGATTTCAAAATGCTTCAGTAGTTTTCCAGAGGTACGCGTATCTTCAGCAAGAATTAAATCGACTTCTTTTAAAACATCTATTGCTCTAAAAGTCATGTCTTTTAAATTGCCTATT
Source organism: Flavobacteriaceae bacterium NBU2973 (assembly GCA_026162565.1). Classification (GTDB taxonomy): domain Bacteria; phylum Bacteroidota; class Bacteroidia; order Flavobacteriales; family Flavobacteriaceae; genus JAOEIQ01. The sequence goes on along the minus strand of JAOEIQ010000001.1, from coordinate 304,570 downwards.
GGTGTTGGAACAAGGTAGAGTTTACTCATAAAGGTTTCTGACGTCTTTGCCTAAAAAATAAGAAATTAATACTATAGGAATAGCATAAAATGACAAACCTAGTCCATGTCCTGCATGATGATGAGCAGCAGTTGCCAAAACCACATCGAAGAAAAAACCTGCATAAGCCCATTCTGTTAGCCAGGCACTTTTTCGCCACAAGACCATGACTACTCCCAAAACTTTTAAAATAGCTAACGGAATAACGATGTAGGTTGGATAATTAAAGCTTTTAAAAAAACCTTCTATCATCTCGGTTTTAAAAAAATACATTTGAGCAGAATATAGCATGATTACACTCAAGGCTATTGTTGCAATCCAGTAAATAATTTTTTGAATTTTCATCTTATCAAAGTCGAAAGGCTTTATTCAAACTTACTCTCAACGATTTGCATAAAACGCTCTTCGTATTCTTCTTTTCCTTCCCAGTTATTATAATCTGGTTTAATAATATTTTGAATAAGGCGTTCTGCATCGTTAAAATCTGAAGCTGTGTTTATTTGCGATAGAACACGATCGTAATCTTGGTTATTACCATCAAATAAATGTTTTATAAAAGCAATTTTATCATTCAATCCTATTTGAAGTCCTTTTTTTAATGTATCGTTAAGAGACTTTTTTTCATTTGCTTGTTCACGTTTTTTAGCTTCTTCAATTGGTTCAAACTCCGGAATTTCTTGAAAATCTGCAGTTATTTCTTCAAAGTCACTTTTAAAACGACCATTCGTTCCTGTGACCTTTTCTAAAATAGCATCTACCTGCTGCGTTTCGTGAGGCATTTGTGCAACCATATCTTTTATTTTCTCCATAAGAGGTTCGGTAATTTCCTCATCTTCAACATCATCAACATTAACATACGTTTTATCCTCAACTTCTATATTGTCGCTTATGGTATTATTAAATGCTGTGTCCAGCATATCGAAAAAAGAAGAGTCATTACCAATGGTGGGAAGATCATCTTCAAAATTCTCTTGAGCAAATTTTAAAACGGTTAGTTTTTCATAAAGTTCAGCAACTTCAGCATGCATTTTAATAACATCCTCTTTACCTTTTAACTTTAAAATTCTATGTGCAATACTGATTAATTCAGATTCTAGCTTCTTTTTCATCTGTAGATTTTTATTGTTTGTTATTTGTCAGATGCCATTCGCAATTCACATTTAAGTTGATTAAATAGTTCTTGCGGCTCATTTCATAACTTATAAGATTATTCTGCTGAATGCTTTTGATTTTTAATAAATTTGCTTCACCTTTATGCAAACGTATTAAAGCATTGTTTTAGTCTTTAAAATTACAAAATGTTTCTTGAAAATACAGTAAATCACAAAGAACAATTTGGCTGGATTGAAGTTATTTGTGGATCGATGTTCTCTGGTAAAACAGAAGAGTTGATTCGCAGGCTTAAACGTGCACAATTTGCAAGGCAAAAAGTAGAGATTTTTAAACCTGCGATAGATACACGTTATGATGAGGAAGAAGTGGTGTCTCACGACCACAATTCTATTAGATCTACTCCTGTTCCTGCAGCTGCAAATATTCCTATTCTAGCAGATGGTTGTGATGTGGTTGGTATTGATGAGGCCCAGTTTTTTGATGACGAAATAGTTAGGGTTTGTAATGATTTGGCTAATAAAGGTATTCGAGTTATTGTAGCTGGTTTGGATATGGATTTTAAAGGCAACCCTTTTGGTCCGATGCCTAATCTAATGGCAACTGCAGAGTATGTTACCAAGGTGCATGCCATTTGCACAAAAACAGGAAATTTAGCGCAATATAGTTACAGAAAAGCATCTAGTCAAGATATTGTTTTATTAGGTGAAGTCGACGAATATGAACCTTTAAGTCGAGCTGCTTTCTACAAAAGTATGTTACGTGATAAAGTTCGAAACTTAAAGGTAAACGATGCTGAAGAAGTCTCTCCAAAAGAAAAAAAATCTAATGCCTAAAGCCCAAGAAACAGTTCTTGAAATAGATTTAAAAGCGCTTAAACACAATTTTGAGTATTTACAATCTAAACTAGATTCTAGCACTAAATTTCTTGCTGTGGTTAAGGCTTTTGCTTATGGCAGTGATGCTGTTGAAATTGCAAAATATCTTCAAGATCTACAGGTTGATTATTTTGCTGTTGCTTATGTTAATGAAGGTGTTGCGCTTCGCGATGCTGGAATTACCAAACCTATTTTAGTATTACATCCCCAACCAATACATTTTAAAACAATCATAGAGCGTTGTTTAGAACCTAGTTTATACAATGCTAAAGTTTTAAATGAGTTTATATCTGTTGCTGAAAAAGAAAATCAGAACAATTATCCTGTGCATATTAAGTTTAATACAGGTTTAAACAGATTAGGCTTCTGGGAAAATGATGTAGATTATATTATTTCAAAATTACAAAACACGCAATCAGTAATCGTCAAATCGTTATTTTCTCATTTAGCAGCGAGCGAAGATGAAAACGAAAAAGAATTTACTTTAAATCAAATTTCCAGATTCAAAAAAATAGCTGAAGCATTTTTTAGTAAGGTTAATTACAGGCCTTGGCTTCATATGACCAATACTTCCGGAATTTTAAACTATCCTGAAGCACATTTTGATATGGTTAGAAGCGGAATTGGTTTGTATGGATTTGGTAATTCTGATAAAGAAAATAAAAACCTAAAACCAATTGCATCTCTAAAATCTATAATCTCTCAAATTCATATGATAGAAAAAGGAGAAAGTGTTGGTTATAATAGAGCCTATAAAGCTCTTGGTTTTGAAAAAACGGCCACTATTCCTTTGGGACATGCAGATGGAATAGGAAGACAATATGGTAATGGAAAAGGCTTTGTAACTATTAAGGGAAAACACGCTTATATTATTGGTAATGTTTGTATGGATATGATTATGGTAAACATAACTGATATTGATTGTAAAGAAGGTGATGAAGTAGTTGTATTTGATTCTTATTCATCAGCAGAGGCTTTAGCTCAAACAGCCAATACAATTTCTTATGAGTTAATCACGTCCATATCTCAACGAGTTAAAAGAGTATTCTTAAAATAATTTTCTGTTAAGATTTTAACATTTCTGTTTTTTAATTATTTTAGTAATCTATTAACTAACTAAATACATATATTATGTTAAAAGAATTTAAAGATTTTATCATGACAGGCAACGTGATTGATTTTGCTGTTGCCGTAATTATGGCTGGTGCCATTGGAGCTGTTATTAATGGCTTCGTTTCTAAAATTGCAATGCCTCTTATTGGTTTAGTATCTGGTGGAGTAAGTTTTGCAGATAAATTTTGGACTCCAGGAGATACAGTTTATAAAACAGTTGAAGAAGCTAAAGAGGCTGGTGTTGCTGCAATAGAATATGGCGCATGGATTGACACAATAATTAGTTTAATATTTGTTGGTTTTGTTATGTTTATGGTAGTAAAAGCATACAACAAAACAAAAAAACCTGCAGAGCCTGAAGCTCCAGCTGGACCATCAGAAATTGATTTACTTACAGAAATTAGAGATGCTTTAAAGAAATAATTTTAATCACATATTTCTATTTAAACCACTTCTATCAAGAAGTGGTTTTTTTATATAAAATTTAGAATTTCAAATTTATTTAATACGTACTTTTGTGCTATAAAATTATCTACTTATGAAAATAGCAGTTGTTGGAGCAACCGGTTTAGTTGGTGAAGTTATGTTAAAAGTGCTTGCTGAACGTAATTTTCCTATCACAGAATTAATTCCAGTAGCTTCAGAAAGAAGTATTGGAAAAGAAATCATTTATAAAGATAAATCTTTTAAAGTGGTAGGAATGAATGATGCCATTTCTAAAAAACCTCATATTGCACTTTTTTCAGCTGGTGGAAGCACTTCTAAAGAATGGGCTCCTAAATTTGCTGAAGTTGGAACAACTGTTATTGATAATTCTTCTGCTTGGCGAATGGATTTAGATAAGTGTCTTGTTGTGCCAGAAATTAATGCATCTCAACTTACTGAAAATGATAAAATTATTGCTAATCCTAACTGCTCTACAATACAAATGGTAATGGCTTTAGCACCTTTACACAAAAAATATAAGATTAAACGTATTGTCGTTTCTACATATCAATCCATTTCCGGAACAGGAGTAAAAGCAGTAAAACAATTAGAAAATGAATTAGCAGGTATAAAAGGAGAAATGGCTTATCCTTATCCTATTCATCAAAATGCCTTACCTCATTGTGATGTATTTGAAGAAAACGGTTATACGAAAGAAGAAATGAAGCTAGTAAGAGAAACTCAAAAAATACTAGATGACAAAACTATAGCTGTAACTGCAACTGCGGTTCGAATACCAACTGCTGGTGGTCACAGTGAGTCTGTGAATATCGAGTTTGAAAACGATTTTAACATCTCGGAAGTCAGAGAAATACTTAATAATACCGAAGGTGTTACGCTTCAGGATAATCCTGATGTAAATACCTACCCAATGCCAATTTATGCGCATGGAAAAGACGATGTTTTTGTTGGAAGAATTAGAAGAGATGGATCTCAACCCAACTCACTCAATATGTGGATTGTGAGTGATAATTTACGAAAAGGTGCCGCAACTAACGCTGTTCAAATAGCAGAATATTTAGTTTCAAAAAATCTCGTGTAGTAAATCATACGGTAAAAATAGCATTACAACTAATTAATTGTAAGGCATTTGCCCTTATTGGTTAATTTAGATGCTCAAATTTACCAAATGATTAAAAAATCTACTATACTAATTTTAATCCTATTTCTACTTTTAGGCCTGTCCTGCAAGGAAGAGGATGAGTATGTGCCTATTCTTATCGAAGCTAATCTTGATATAGTAGAAACGCTTCAAGATACTTCAGTTGATATTGATATCTTTTTAAATGACTTAAATGTTCCAATAGAAGGCACTTTAGAAGTATTATCACCAAGTAATGGTTCTGTAGAAATAAATACTTCAGAAAACTTTATTGATTATACAATCTCTTACACACCACATAGTGACTTTTATGGCCAAGATGCTTTTCAGTATATAGTCTGTTTAGATTCTAATTGTGCAACTGGTACTGTAAATGTAACTGTATTGCCAGTAACTCCTGTTAACTTCAATTTACAAGCTTTTCCTTACGACACCTTATCTGAATATAATTTCTTTAAAGGAACCATGTCTGATTTAAATCCTGTTTTTGGTGTATTGCCTTATGATTTAAATTCATCTTTATTTAGTGATTATGCCAAAAAGAAGCGTTTTGTGTGGATGCCAGAAAATGTCAAGGCAAATTATATTGCAGATAATAAATCGTTAGATTTTCCTGAAGGATCTATTCTTATAAAAAACTTTTATTATGATAATGTGGTGCCTTCTGGTAACACCCAAATTATTGAGACTCGTTTAATGATAAAAAAAGAAGGTGAGTGGACTTTTGCAAATTATCTCTGGAACGAAGATCAAACTGAAGCTTTTTTTACGACCAGTGGTAGTTTAGTTAGCTTACAATGGATTGATGATGTTGGAGAAACGCAAACTGTGAACTATCAAGTGCCACCTTTTAGCCAATGCTTTGCGTGTCATAATAATGGAAGTACTCTTCCATTTCCTATAGGACCAAAACCTCAAAATCTAAATAGAGATTATGAATATACAGATGGTATAAGCAACCAATTAAGTAAATGGATAGAATTTGACTATTTATCAAATAATTTACCTTCTAATATTTTGTCTTCTATTAATTGGAAAGATGAATCCCAATCTTTAGAATTAAGAGCACGATCATACTTGGACATTAATTGTGCTCATTGCCATTCTGATGATGGATTTTGTTCTTACAGATCTTTGCGCTTTGGGTTTTCTGAAACTTCAAATCCTGATAATTTAGGAGTTTGCATAGATGCTGAACAAGAAATTGAAAATGGTCCATCCGTATTAGTTAGTGCAGGTTCTGCAGAAAATTCAGCACTATTTTACAGAATAAATACCTTACAAGAAGAATATAAAATGCCTCTGATAGGCAGAAATTTAAGACATATAGAAGGCATCCAATTAATCGAAAATTGGATTAACTCATTAGAAACAAATTGTGAATAAAAAAGCTATTAATCATGAAAAATAAATTATTACTACTATTGTTATTAGTAATGTCACCATTACTACACGCTCAACAGAATACTTGTCTTGCGGCAGAAGCAGCAGCAGAAATTACTGGTACTGGTACTTATACCGTTGGAGATATAGATGGCGATTTGATTCCCGAAGCTTGTGCAGGTAGTATAACAAATCCCTTACCTGAAGGTGAGTGGTTTGCTTACACGCCTTCTGCTGGATTTTTAACTACTATTAGTTCTGATTTAGAGGTTAATGGAGATAAAGATACGCGTTTACAAGTTTACATTGGTGATTGTAGTAATTTGGTGTGTTTTGGTGGTGATGATGATAGTGGTGTTTTAACAGGAACTAATACATCTAGTCCTTTGTCAGTATTTTCTTTTATCGCTATTCCTGGTGAAACATATTACGTTGTTTGGGATAACAGATACTCTACTGGAAATAACTTCACTTTCGAAGTTACTGAAGTCCCACTACCTCCTGTGACTTTTGAGGAAGAAAATTTTTCCACTACTGGAACACGAAGAGGTTTGGTAGATATGAATGGTGACTTTTTAGATGATATTGTTACCATAACTCAACAAGGCTCGCCTTCACAATCCACAGCAATTAATATATATTATCAGCAAGTAGATGGTACTTTTTCAGCTGTTACAACTTATGGTATAGACCCAACTTATCCACCTACTTGGAGTCTTGCAGCAGGTGATTACAATGCAGATGGATTTAACGATTTAGTATTTGGTGGAACACAAGGAGTTACTATTGTTGATGCTATATCTTCAGGAACAGACTATGCGATAGCATATTCTGACGATGATGTTTTTACACAACGTACAAACTTTGTTGATATAAATAATGATGGTGATTTAGATGTGTTTGTTTGTCATGACCAAGCGCCAAATGTTTACTACATTAACGATGGCACTAATGACCTTGATTTTTATCGAGGTGCTGATCCAAATGGAGTTCCTCAAGGACTTGGAGTTTATCCTTCTGGAGGGAATTATGGTTCGGTTTGGATAGACTATGATAATGACCACGACATGGACTTATTTTTAGCAAAATGTAGTGGGTCTTCTGATATTGAAAAAAGAAAAAATCAACTATTCAGAAACGACAGCTCTAACGGAAATGCTTCCTATGCTGATGTAGGAGTATCTGTTGGCCTGGATGACCCAATGCAAACTTGGTCTAGTGCTTGGGCTGATTTTGATAACGATGGTGATATGGATGTATTTATCGGTTCCTTTGATACAGATGATGCTCATAAGTTAATGATGAATCGATCTGAAGTTCCTCTTGATGGTCAAGGATTACCATTAGATGGTTTGCCTCTATTTGAAGATATTTCTGTTGCTTCTGGTGTTCAGGCTCTTACAAAAACTGGTGTAGAAAATGAAGCTCACGATTTTAATAATGATGGTTATGTAGACATTATATCAAATGGAGAAATCCTTATAAATAATGGAGATATGACCTTTACTCAAGATACTTCGCTTGATTTACCTTCTATCTACGCTATTGGTGACTTAAATAATGATGGTTACATAGACCTACATGGTTTTAGAAAATATATCAATATATCTGGTTCTTACCTACAAAATAACTGGCTTAAAATTTACACGATTGGTGTACAAAGTAATAGAAACGGTATTGGAGCTAGAATTGAGATAACCACTTCAGGTCTTGGAACGCAAATACGTGATGTTAGAAGTGGTGAAGGGTTTAGATACATGGGAAGTTTAAATACGCATTTTGGTATTGGTTCTGATACTTCAATTACTTCTGTAAAAGTATTTTGGCCATCTGGAGTAATTGATTTAATTACTAATCCTCCTATTAATCAACCGCTAACAATCATTGAGGGTAACAATACATTATCGACACCTTCATCAGAAAAAACCGATTTAATTTTATATCCTAACCCAACTAAAAACATTTTAAATATCAACGCTACTTACAATCTAGCTGAGACTATTTATTCTGTTTTTGATATCAATGGTAGACGAGTTATGAATGCAAAATTAAAATCTGATATGATTGACGTTTCTAATTTAGCTCCTGGCGCATATCTTTTAAGGCTTTTCTCTCAAGATAACGTATCAACACAACGATTTATCAAACAATAAATTCTTAAAACAATCCTAAAAAAGCTCTTGCATATCAATGCAGGAGCTTTTTTCGTTATTTTTGGTAGACTTTAAACCAAAACCGTGTAAAAATGAAAAAAGTAATGCTCATTTTATTAGCAATAACTACTTTTAGTTCTTGTAAAACAGAAAAAGAAGAACGTAAAGAAATTGTAGTGAATTACCCTGAAACCAAACAAGTTGATACCGTTACAAATTACTTTGGTATTGATGTAAAAGATCCTTACAGATGGTTAGAAGATGACAGAAGTGCCGAAACCGAAGAATGGGTTAAAACACAAAACCTTACTACTTTTGGTTATCTAGATAATATACCATATCGCAAAGAGCTTAAAGATCGATTAGAAAAACTTTGGAACTACGAGAAACTTGGGTCGCCATTTACAGAAGGAGATTATACCTATTTCTATAAAAATGATGGGCTTCAAAATCAGTATGTGATTTATCGTTACAAAAATGGAACTGATCCAAGTACAGCAGAAGTGTTTTTAGATCCTAATACATTTAAAGAGGATGGAACCATTTCATTAGGAGGTGCTAGTTTCTCAAAAGATGGAAAAACGCTTGCTTATGCTATTTCTGAAGGCGGAAGTGATTGGAGAAAGATTTTAGTTATGAATACCGAAACTAAAGAAATAATTGAAGATACAATTATCGATGTTAAGTTTAGCGGAATGTCTTGGTACAAAAATGAAGGGTTTTATTATTCAAGTTATGACAAGCCTAAAGGTAGTGAACTGTCTGCTAAAACAGATCAGCACAAAGTGTACTATCATAAACTGGGTACCAAACAAAGTGACGATAAACTTATTTACGGAGGAACTGAAGCAGAAAAACACAGATATATTTATGGAGGTGTTACTGAAGATGATAGATACCTTCTTATTTCACCAAGAGTGTCGACTTCTGGAAACAAATTATACATAAAAGACTTAACGAAACCGAACAGTCCTTTAGTGACTATTTTAGATAATACAGATAGTGATACCTATCTAATAGATAACGTTGGGAGCAAGTTATATTTAGTAACGAATTTAAATGCGCCTAATCAAAAAATAGTAACGGTAGATGCATCTAATCCAACTCCTGAAAATTGGGTAGATTTTATTCCAGAAACTGAATATGTATTAAGCCCTTCAACAGGTGGAGGTTATTTCTTTACAGAATATATGGTTGATGCTGTTTCTAAAGTAAAGCAGTACGATTATAATGGACAGTTTATTCGTGACGTAGAATTACCAGGTGTTGGAAACGCTGGAGGATTTGGCGGAAAAAAAGAGGATAAAATAGATTACTATTCATTTACTAATTATAACACGCCTTCAAGTATTTATAAGTATAATGTAGATACAGGAAAATCTGAATTATACTGGAAACCTTCTATAGAATTTAACAGTGAAGATTTTGAGAGTAAGCAAGTATTTTACACATCTAAAGATGGCACTAAAGTACCAATGATTATCACTCATAAAAAAGGACTTGAACTTAATGGTAAAAACCCAACGATTCTTTATGGTTATGGAGGATTCAATATCAGCCTAAATCCGTCTTTTAGTATTACAAATGCCGTTTGGATGGAACAAGGAGGTATTTATGCAGTACCAAATCTTCGTGGTGGTGGAGAATACGGAAAAGAATGGCATAAAGCCGGAACACAAATGCAAAAACAAAATGTATTTGACGATTTTATTGCTGCTGCTGAATATTTAATTGATAACAAATATACCTCATCAGATTATTTAGCAATTCGCGGTGGATCTAATGGTGGTTTATTAGTTGGCGCAACAATGACGCAACGTCCAGATTTAATGAAAGTTGCTTTACCTGCAGTAGGTGTTTTAGATATGCTACGTTATCATACATTTACAGCTGGAGCTGGTTGGGCTTACGACTATGGTACATCTGAACAAAGCAAAGAAATGTTTGAATATTTAAAAGGTTATTCACCTGTACACAATGTAAAAGAAGGTGTTGAATATCCTGCAACAATGGTAACAACTGGTGATCATGACGATCGTGTGGTTCCTGCACATAGTTTTAAATTTGCCGCAGAGCTTCAAAGTAAGCAAGCTGGTTCTAACCCAACATTAATAAGAATTGAAACAGATGCTGGTCATGGAGCAGGAACTCCTGTTAGCAAAACTATCGAGCAATATGCAGATATATTTGGTTTCACTCTTTATAATATGGGATTTGATGTGCTGCCAAGTAAAACCAAAGAAAAAATAAAAGGATAATAAAGCCTTAATATTTTAAAAACCGCTTGTAATACAAGCGGTTTTTTAATGCCTATTTTTGTATCATGCTTGAAGTAAAAAATATAACATTCAGCTACGATAAAAATCCTGTATTAAAACAATTACGTTTTAATGTTCATCCTGGAGAATATCTTGCCATAATTGGAGAAAGTGGCTCTGGAAAAAGTACGCTCTTAAAAGTTTTATATGGTGAGTATGATTTAGATGAAGGTAATATTTTATGGAAAAATCAAGAAATTCTTGGACCAAAATATAACTTGGTGGTTGGTTACGATTTTATGAAATATGTAGCTCAAGAGTTTGATCTAATGCCTTTTATTTCTGTTGAAGAGAACGTCGGCAAATTTTTATCCAATTTCTTTCCAGAAGAAAAACAAAAACGAGTTGCTGAATTATTAGAAGTTGTTGAACTTACTGACTTTGCTAAAACTAAAGTAAAAACTTTAAGTGGTGGACAAAAGCAACGAGTTGCTTTGGCAAGAGCCATCGCAAAACAACCAGAAATTATATTACTCGATGAGCCATTTAGCCATATAGATAATTTTAAAAAACAATCCTTAAGACGCAACCTTTTTAAATACTTAAAAGAAAAGAATATTGCTTGTATTGTAGCAACTCACGATAAAGAAGATGTTTTAGGGTATGCTGATAATATGGTTCTACTTAATAATAATGAAATTGAAATTCAAGGTCATCCAGAAGAATTATTTAAAAATCCTGAAACGCCTTTAATAGCTTCTTTTTTTGGGGAATTTAATATTATTAATAACCAAATTGTTTACGCTAATCAACTAAAAATTGTAGAAAAATCTCATTTTAAAGCTACAGTCATGCAATCCTATTTTAATGGAAACAATTGGTTGATTCAGGCTCAATATAAATCTAAAACAATACTCATAGAGCATGATTTAAAATTGAACAATGGCGAGATATTTTTTTTCAAATATTAATCAAATTTCTTCAACAACGATGGTAAATAAAAAATATCAGTAATTAGTGCAATTGCTACAGTTGTAGCACAAAGCAAACCAAAATCTCTTACAGATGGTGTGGCACTAGAAGCTATTATTAGAAAGCCTCCTACCAATGCAATTGTTGTTGAAAATAATGCGCCTCCTGTATAACTTATGGCATTATTCATTCGTAATTCAGAAGAACCCATAATAGTTTTACTAGGTCTATACTTATACACCAAATGAATGGTATCGTCCATAGCTATACCTAACATAATTGGCGTAATCATAGCTGTTGTTACATCTAAAGGAATATCTAATAAGCTCATTAAAATTGCCAAAACAGCAAGTGGTAATAAATTAGGAATTAATACTAAAAGCGTAGTTCTTATGCTTCTTATAAACACTAAAAGACATAAGAACGCCACAAAAAAGGCGGCAAAAAACGATTTAAACTGTGTTTCTAATATAAAGTTATTTAATTGTGAAAACACGACCGCAAAACCATTAATTTTAAGGCTATAAGCATTCGTATCAAATGACGATTCAAAAGCAATTTTAATATCCTCTAAAACTTGCTCTAACTCCGAGGTTTGCATTTCCATTAAAGTTAAAGTAAAGCCTGCCGTTGTTAAATCGTCGGAAAATAGTTTAAAAAATTTATTGTCGTTTGTATCAATTTCTGATAAGGTGTTTTTTAATTTATCTTCAGTAACATTAGATTGAAATAGAACTGGCGTTCTTTTCTCTAAAAACGACTTTAGAGTAATAACTGAAACTGGGTTAGATATAAGTGGATTGTCTTCTAGTTTTTTTTGAAAAACTTCTAAACGCTTAATCGCATCTTTATTAAGAATTATATCCTTATTAGTGGTCGAAATGTTAATCTGAAGGCGATTACTACCTCCTAATTCTACCTCAACAGCTCTTAAATCTTGTTTTGCTTTTCCTTCAGCTAAAAGATCTCTAGAGTTTGTATCTATATCAACTTGAAAAATTGAATACATACCAAATAAAAGTACGGCAGTAAAACCTATAATAATTGATGTTTTATAAACAGAGGTTACATGATTTAGCCAGGTAATAAAACTGCTTTGAGAAAACCCTTTTAATGTTAATAAAGGTTTGACTTTATTAAAGTTTAAACTCATGAAACTAAAGCCAATTATAGTAATTACATATACCAAGACAAAACTTAACACTAAACCTATACACGTAAAAACTCCCATGTTTTTAAATGCTGGTAAAGGCGAAATGTATAAGGCAAAATAACCAACAAACGTTGTAAGCGTAGTGTAAAAACAAGGTGTTAAGCTTTTTCTTACTGCAAGAGAAAGTAAATCAATTTTAGATAACGATGTATTTGCTAAACCTTCTTTATGGTAAATATTAATTATATGTACAGCGTCACTTACACTATAAACCATTAATATAGTTGGTATGAGCATAGAAATCATATTCAAAGCAAAACCTAATGATGTTATTAATCCAAACAGTAAACTTACTGGTACAGCAACAGAAAGTAAAGCAATGATCAAATAGCGCTTACTAGGCAATAGAAATAAAAGCATTACAGTAATTACTAACACAGTGAGAACTCCAAAGGTTAGACTTTCTTTATAAATACCCTTACTGTAAGCTTCATTTAAAACCGGTGGCCCTGTTAGATAATAGTTTGAATAATTGCTTTCAATAATAGAACGCATTTCAGCAGCAATATCTTGACGCTCTTTCTCTATAGTTGGAGTAGGGTTTAACTGAATATAAAAGAGTTGGTTTTTGTAATCTTTAGTTACAAGTTGAGAAGTAATGTTAGGTAATTTTGAAAATAAATTTTTTAAGCCTTTTTCACTTCTTTTTGAATTATATAAGTCGTCGAAATTAATTTTATTGTTAGCATAAATCGGATACTTAGCTTTTGCCAAACTAAAAGTTGTGTTGACATATGGTAAAGATTCAATACGTTGATGAAGCGCTTCAAGTTTAATCATTTCATTCTTTCCAATAGCATTCTCTACTGGAAGCATCGCAATAAAAATCTCATCAGACCCAAAACTTTCTTGATAATCTATATACGCTTTATAACTTGGATCGTCTTCTAAGAACCAGATAGACAGGGAGTTATCTACACTTAACTTTTGTAAGGTTTGATGCCCTGAAAGCCCCATTAGCAATGTAAGTATTACTATTATAGGAATTCTAAATTTTATGATTCCTCTAACTATTTTCTTGACGTTAGTCATTGTCTAAAGTTTCAATAAAGCAAAACTATGTATTATAAAATTTTGGTGATTACAAAGGTACTGCTTCTAAAAGTAATTTTGTCTCCTTTTTGCTTTCCTAACAATTCTTTAGCAATTGGCGTCGCTGGAGAAATAGCATAAAAAGTTTGATCCTTAATTTTTAGTTCCCCAGCACTGATGGCAATAAAATAATTTAATTGGGTTGTAAAAACTAAACTACCCAATTTAGTAGTATTAGCAGACTTATTAATCTGAACTTTTTTTAACATCTCTTTAATTTGTTCTATTTCTGCTAACTGATTGCCTGCTTTCTCTCTTTCTAATTGAAGCATAGCTCGTCCAGTTTCATGTTTATCGCCTGCGCTACTTTTTGTTTCTGTAGTTAATGATTTTTGAATGTCGTTAATTGTATCCTGTATGGTTTCTAGACGATTGTCTATAAATTGAAGACATTTATTGTATAGTTCTTGTTTTATAGTCATTAGAATAAATCTGCTAATTCTTTACCAACTATGCTTCCAATAGCTACTCCCATTCCACCTAGCCGAACTCCACAAAATACATTATTACTTACTTGTTTTATTATAGCTTTTTTTTGATTGCCAACTCCCATAATACCAGACCAACGATGTTCTATTTCAAAAGGTGTATCAGGTAAAATAGTGGTTTTTAATAGTTGTTCTAGTTTATTTTGAACAAGCTGTGTTTGAGAGAATTCGGTAGTCTCTTCTGCTTGAAAATCAAGGTTTCGTCCTCCTCCAAATAAAATACGGTTATCTATATTTCTGAAATAGTAATAACCTCTATCTAAATGAAAAGTTCCTTTAATATGAAGGTTATCTATAGGCTTTGTAATTAGTACCTGTGCTCTTGCTGGTTTTACATTTTCGCTTAAAAGTTGTGAAGCAAAACCATTAGTGGCTATTAATAATTTAGACGTTGAAAACTCTAATTGATTGGTTTTAATTTTTACCGAATTTAAATCCTCTGAAAAACCTTCTACAGCGCTATTATTAAGTATTTTAACTCCTTTTTTCTGTACTTTTTGAAGCAAGGCTTCCATCATTTTTCCTGTATCAATTTGTCCTTCAAATTGATTGAAAATGTAGTTATTTTTTATATTATGAAATTGAAATCTATTGTCTTGTAAACTATAAACATCCTGATTAAAAAGTGGTTTTAAAAGTGAATTAATCGCATCCTTTTTAGACAAACATTCTTCATATAAATCATCACTATTGGTAAACAGCTCATGGCCTCCTAATTCTTGGTAATCGATTGTATGATCACCTAAAGTTTCTCGTAATAACTGTAAACCATCTACGCGTTTTTTTATAAGTTCTAAAACTTCATTTTCTGAATGCGATTTTAAGTCATCTATAACTTCGCTTAAACTACCAAAGCATGCAAAACCTGCGTTTTTTGTGCTAGCTCCTTGTGGTAAAATTCCTTTTTCTAAAACAAGAATATTAGCTTTAGGAAAGCGTTCTTTTAAATTTAATGCAGAGTTAAGACCAACTATTCCACTACCTACAATGGTATAGTCAACATTAGTTAGCCAAGATTTTATTTCCCAATAAGATAAGTTCATCTCTCTAAAATACTCCTTTTGTGTTAAGGATTACTCATGTATGCTTATTTTATTAATTTGGAATTCGTAATTAAAGTGATATCCTTTTTTGTTATCAAAAAAGATTTAGTGGATGGCCTGATTCTTTAGGTGATTTTGAGAACCTCAATCACTTAAAGAGGAAACACCTAAAAAACAACAAACTCCGTCCCGATAGCTATCGGGACGGAGTTTTTATTTTATTATTCCTCTAAAGGTTGCATCTTAAAGTCTTCCATAAACTTGGTGGTATAATTTCCAGCTAAATAATCTGGATGATCCATTAACTGTCTATGGAAAGGTATGGTTGTTTTTATACCTTCTATTACAAACTCGTCTAATGCACGTTTCATTTTATTAATAGCTTCCTCACGAGTTTGAGCAGTCGTGATTAATTTTGCAATCATAGAATCGTAATTTGGTGGAATGATATAACCTGCATATACATGTGTGTCTAATCGTACACCATGTCCTCCTGGAGCATGTAATGTGGTAATTCTACCTGGCGATGGTCTAAAGTCGTTATAAGGGTCTTCTGCATTAATACGACATTCTATTGAATGTAGATTAGGTGTATAATTTTTACCAGAAATTGGCACTCCAGCTGCTACTAGAATTTGTTCTCGAATTAAATCGAAATCAATTACTTGTTCTGTAATTGGGTGCTCTACTTGAATTCGCGTATTCATTTCCATGAAGTAGAAATTTCTGTGCTTATCTACTAAAAACTCTACAGTTCCTGCTCCTTCGTAGTTAATATATTCTGCGGCTCTTACAGCAGCTTTACCCATTTTATCACGCAATTCATCTGTCATAAATGGCGACGGAACTTCTTCGGTTAATTTTTGGTGTCTTCGCTGAACTGAACAATCTCTTTCTGATAAATGACATGCTTTACCATTTGAGTCACCCACAACTTGTATCTCAATATGACGTGGCTCTTCAATAAGCTTTTCCATGTACATATCGTCATTTCCAAAGGCTGCTTTTGATTCTTGACGAGCAGAATCCCAAGCATCTTTTAGGTTTTCCGGTTTCCAAACTGCTCGCATTCCTTTTCCACCTCCTCCTGCAGATGCTTTTAACATTACTGGATATCCCGTTTCTAGAGCAAGTTTCTCACACTCCTTAAAGTTTGCTATAACGCCATCACTACCTGGTACACAAGGTACACCAGCAGCTTTCATAGTTGCTTTAGCGTTGGCCTTGTCTCCCATTTTATCAATCATATCAGGAGACGCTCCAATAAATTTAATATCGTGCTCTTCACAGATTTTAGAGAATTTAGCATTTTCTGATAAAAAGCCATAACCAGGATGAATAGCATCAGCGTTTGTAATCTCTGCTGCTGCTATAACATTAGACATCTTTAAATAGGATTCTCTACTAGGAGCTGGTCCAATACATACAGCCTCGTCAGCAAATTTTACATGTAAACTTTCTGCATCAGCTGTAGAATAAACTGCTACAGTTTTTATGCCCATTTCTTTGCAGGTTCTAATTACTCGTAAAGCAATTTCACCTCTATTGGCAACTAATATTTTTTTAAACATAACTTTATAGTTTTAAAAAATTCAAATTCCAATCACCAAATTCCAACTACTGGATTTTGATATTTGTCTATTGGAACTTTTAAACGGTTATGATGGATCTACTAAAAATAACGGTTGATCAAACTCTACTGGAGAGGAATCGTCTACTAAAATTTTAACGATTTTACCAGAAACTTCAGATTCTATTTCGTTAAATAATTTCATGGCTTCAATAACACAAAGCACATCACCTTCTCCGATTGACTGTCCTACCTCAACAAAAACTGGCTTGTCTGGAGATGGTTTTCTGTAGAAAGTTCCAATTATTGGAGATTTAACTGTAATATATTTTGAGTTATCGTCTGCAGCTGGAGCTGCTGGTTCTGGAGTTGCTGCAGTTGCTGGTGCTGGAGCTGCTGCTACTGGTTGAGCTAACTGTTGAGCAACTGGAATTTGTTGTACAAAAGTTGTTTCGTTTTCTGCTCCAGTTTTAATAGTTATCTTAATGTCATCTGTTTCTAATTTAACCTCGCTAGCTCCTGATTTAGCTACAAATTTGATTAAATTTTGAATATCTTTTAATTCCATATTCTGTTATTTAGATTAATTAGTTAGTCTTTAGTTATTAATAAGCCCATTTTAAATAAATTGAGCCCCAAGTGAAACCGCCTCCAAAAGCGGCAAAAATAATGTTATCTCCTTTTTTTAGTTGATTTTCATAATCATGTAAGCATAAAGGCAATGTTGCTGATGTTGTATTACCATACTTATGAATATTCATCATTACCTTTTCGGGATCTAGTTCTATACGATTAGCTGTTGCATCAATAATTCGTTTATTTGCTTGATGCGGAACTAACCATGCAATATCGTCTTTAGATAGATTGTTTTTTTCTAAAATTTTAGCTGCTGCGTCTGCCATATTACTGACGGCATATTTAAAAACATGTTTTCCATCTTGAAATACTTCATGTTCATGATTTGCTAGAGCTTCAGGTGTTGTTGGATAGCTCGATCCTCCAAATTTAGCTCTCAAAAATTCACGCCCAACACCATCGCTTCGTAAATATTCGTTTTGATACCCTAACCCTTCTGTATTAGGTTCAAATAAAACTGCTCCCGCTCCGTCTCCAAAAATTATGCACGTTGCTCTATCTGTGTAATTAATCATTGATGACATTTTATCTGCACCAATTAATAACACTCTTTTGTAACGACCAGATTCTATGTATGCTGAAGCTGTTGACATTCCGTATAAAAAACTTGAACATGCGGCTTCTAAATCGTAAGAAAATGCATTAGTAGCACCAATTTGACTTGCCGTATAAGCTGCAGTTGTAGCTGCTTTCATGTCTGGAGTAGCAGTAGATACAATAACAAGATCTATAGTTTTTGGATCTATTCCTGATTTCTCTATAAGATTTTCTGCTGCTTTTATGGCTAGATAAGAGGTTCCTTCACCTTCTTTTTTGAGAATGCGGCGTTCTTTAATTCCTGTTCTTGAGGTAATCCATTCGTCATTTGTGTCTACCATAGATTCTAACATCTTGTTGGTTAACACATCTTCAGGAACATAAGCTCCTACAGCTGTAATTGCCGCTGTGATTTTACTCATCTTTTATTATTAATCAGACAAAAAATGTTAAAAAAATCGAAAAATTCCCATTTTTCGATCGTTTTTTACTCCTTTTAGTCAAATTTAATGCAAATTACGTTTTTTTGATAGATTCAGAAAATAAACATAAAAAAAACGCTCACAAAGGAGCGTTTTATTATATGCGTGCATAATAATTATGCTAAATTTTCTTGTTCTGAATTGTCTATTAATACTTGACCTCTATAGTACAATTTTCCTTCATGCCAATGCGCTCTATGATACAAATGCGCTTCTCCTGTAGTTGGACACGTAGCAATTTGTGGTGCAGTTGCCTTATAATGTGTTCTTCTCTTATCTCTTCTTGTTTTAGAGATTTTTCTTTTAGGATGTGCCATTTTTTATATTATTTATCCGTTAATAGTTTCTTTAATGTGTTCCATCGAGGGTCAATATCCTCGTTTTCTTTTTTATTTTCTTTGTTATCAGGACTTAATTCTTTCAGCTTATCAAGTATTTCAGAATCTAAACTTCCATCTTCAACTCCAGGATGAATACGTTTTGTTGGTACCGCTAAAACAATTAATTCGTAGCAGTATTGCTCAATATGCAATTCGTATTCGCCGTGAGGTAGTATTAAGATTTCATCATGTTCATCATTATACTCTTCTCCAAATTTAACAACTAAATCAAACTCATTTGATATGGCTTGATTAAATGGTTCGTTAGTAATATCACAATTAATATTAACTGTACCCTTTATACCAAAATGCAACTCCATAAGAGTTGATTTTTTTTCAAGAGTTAAATCTACTAACACGTCGCTGCTGTTAAACTCATCGTAATCAAAAGAATCAAAGAACGTATTATCTATTTTATAATCAAAATGATGTTTTCCTTCTTTTAATCCTACAAAGGGAATTGCAAATTCCTTTAAATGCTTCATTATCACACCTATTTTGAGCGTGCAAATATATAAAAAATTCTTTATTCAAAAGAGATTATCAACATTTTTTTGTTGATATCTTACTTGTGTTTTTAAAGTGGGTTTTCTGTTAATTTTAGGTATTCTTCTCTGTTCTTATAAATCTTTATAGCTGTAAATAATGCTTCTTTAAAAGAGCTAGCATCTGCTTTTCCTTTTCCAGCTATTTCATAGGCAGTTCCATGATCTGGTGATGTTCTAATTTTATTTAGTCCTGCGGTAAAATTTACACCATTACCAAACGATAATGTTTTAAATGGAATTAACCCTTGATCATGATACGATGCTATAATGGCATCGAAACTTTTGTAATTATCAGACCCAAAAAAACTATCTGCTGCGTAAGGACCATAAACCAACATACCTCTGTCCTTTATTTGTTTTAAAGTAGGTCTTAAAACGGTGTCGTCTTCTGAACCTATTACGCCATTATCTCCTGTATGCGGATTTATTCCTAAAACAGCAATTTTAGGTTTTGATATTCTGAAATCTTGTTTTAGGGTTTTGTGAATGGTTTGAATTTTGGTTGTAATTAATTTTGAAGTAATAGTAATTGGAACATCCTTAACAGGAACGTGGTCTGTTAATAAACCAACTCGCAACTCACCCGAAACCATAAGCATCATACAATCGCCTTCTAATTCTTGAGCTAAATAATCGGTGTGCCCAGGAAATTTGAATTCATCAGACTGGATATTATTTTTATTAATTGGAGCGGTTAGCAACACATCTATTGAGTTGTTTTTTAATGCATTTACTGCAGATTTTAATGACTTAATAGCATACTCTCCAGCTTGTTTATCATCATTGCCGAAGTTTATGGGCACGTCATTATTCCAAACATTAAAAACATTTACTTTATTATTAGAAATCTGCTTGAGGTTTTTAATGCTCTGAAAATTGAGTTCACTATTAAAATGCTGTGTGCAAAAAGTCATTAATTTAGTTGAAGCAAAAATAATGGGCGTACAAAAATCTAAAATACGATTGTCTTCAAAAGTTTTTAAAATAATTTCAGTCCCTATTCCGTTCAGGTCTCCGATAGAAATTCCAACTTTTATTTTTTCTTCTTGTGTCATTATCAAACTACTTAAATTGTTCGTAATTTTGAACTCACAAATGTAGCTAAATATAAGTTAGTATGTTTACAGGAATAATAGAAGATTTGGGAGTTGTAACCAAAATTGAAAAAGAAGACGATAATCTTCATGTAACAATTAAAAGCTCAATTACCAGCGAATTAAAAATTGACCAAAGTGTATCTCATAATGGTGTTTGCTTAACCGTTGTTGCAATTAATGAAGATGAATATACTGTTACAGCAATAGATGAAACTATACAAAAAAGTAATATAGGTGACCTTTCTATTGGTGCTATTGTAAATCTTGAACGTGCGATGAAACTTGGTGCTAGATTAGATGGTCATATTGTTCAAGGTCATGTGGATCAGGTTGCTAGGTGTACTGAAATTTTAGAAGTAAACGGAAGTTGGGTTTTTACTTTTGATTATGATTCTTCAATTGGAAACATTACAATAGAAAAAGGATCTATTACTGTTAATGGCGTAAGCTTAACTGTGGTAAACTCAAAAAATAACTCCTTTAGTGTTGCTATTATACCTTATACTTATGAAAACACCGGATTTAAAAACTTTAAAATTGGAGACCTAGTAAACCTAGAGTTTGATGTTATTGGGAAGTATGTAAAAAGGCTTATGGATATGAGAAATTAGATTATTTTTTATCTAATTCTTTTATCTTTTTAATTCCCAAAAGAAGTCCAAGAGAAAGCAATAATACAACAAAAGCACTTCCATCTATCGGAAGTCCAGGAGGTGGTGGAGGCATCGGAGGTGGAGGATCACCAATTCCTTGGGCTACACTCACAAAACTTATTGTAGATAATAAGATTGAGGCTATTATTGTTTTGTGTCGCATTCTCATTAATTGACTGTAAAAGTATAAAAAAAAGTGAGCTAAAAAAATAAAAAAACGAAAAAAACATCCATAAAAAGCAAAAAATATCGCTGAAATGCTGGTTTTTCGTTGATTATTTCTATTTTAAATCTATTAGCAAACTAGCTACAAATATAAATTTTTAAATGTAAATAAATAGTTTTCAGGCAGTTGATTGTAAAATTGTTTTCCTAAAAATTGAAATTACTAAATTAGCCATAACTTTTTATTTCATGAAAAAAATTAAAATATTACTATTTCCCATTTTTCTTATAAACATTTTATTTGGTCAAAACTCAAATAGAAAGCTTGCAAAGTTTGAGCCTGAAGATGGTAAATGCTTATTTTTTATTGGTCAAGATTTAGGAGCAACTGGTGGTTTAGATAACTATAATAAAGGTTATTCAGATTATTTTAAAATGCCAGCTGGAATAACTGTATATACCAACTTTTCTCCAGGTCAAGAGTCTTATGGTCATTACAATTCAGGTAACGATGGTATAAAAAGCATTGCTAATTGGGGTTCAGGTGATTGTTGTGCTCAATGCTATGTTGATGACAATGATTATAGGAATAATGTCATATCAATAGGTTTATCTATGGTTAATCATGAAAAAAAAGTAGCCAATGGAACGCATAATCAACTAATTAAAGAACTTGCCTATTGGATAAAAGGTCTTGGGGAAAGACCAGTTTTTTTGAGAATTGGTTATGAATTTGATGGTTGGGAATGGAACCATTATAATAGAAAACAATATTTAGCAGCCTGGAAGCAAATTCGAAAAGTGTTTGATGAAATTGAAGTCAATAATGTTGCCTATGTTTGGCAATCTAAAGGTAGTGGTTCTAATCAAAAAGTTCTTGAAAAATGGTATCCTGGAGACGATTTAGTAGATTGGTGCGCTTATTCTTATTTTGGAAATCCCGATGAAGAAATGTTAACTTTAGCTAGAAAACATAAAAAACCTGTGTTTATAGCCGAAGCTACACCTGTAAGGGAAAATGATGGCTTGTTTTTTGATTCACGGCTTACAAATCCAGAAATTGCAAAAAAACTATGGCTTCAATGGTTTGAGCCATTTATAAAAACAATTACTAACAATCAAGATGTTATTAAAGCATTTAGTTATATAAATGTTAACTGGTCTACTCAACCAATGTGGATAACAAACCCCTTGTTTAAGCATGTTGATTCTCGAATCCAAGCTAGTGATTATATTTCTAAAAGGTGGAATGAAGAAATGTCTAAACCTAGATATTTAATGTCTAGCCCAGAGCTGTGGTCTAAACTAAATAATTAGTTTCATCTGCTTATATATTAAGTAAAGAATAATCCATAAAAAAAGACTCTAGTTAAAAACTAAAGTCTCTCTAAAATGGTGGTCCCACCTGGGCTCGAACCAGGGACTTTCTGATTATGAGTCAGATACTCTAACCAACTGAGTTATAGGACCTATTGGTAATTACCAACCTCTTTAATTAAAAAGAGTGTGCAATATTACTATATATTTTAAAACTCTACAAGAAATTTAGTCTTTTATATCTTGGCATAACTCAATAAGGACGCCGTTTGTTGCTTTAGGATGTAAAAAAGCGATTAACTTATTATCTGCTCCTTTTTTAGGTTTTTCATGAATCATTTTAAAACCTTCAGATTTTAAACGTTTTATTTCCTTTTCTATATCCTTTACTGCAAAAGCAATATGATGTATTCCTTCTCCTTTTTTTTCTATAAACTTTGCTATTGGACTATCGCTATTGGTTGCTTGGAGTAGTTCAATCTTATTAGGGCCATTTTTAAAAAAAGACGTTATAACACCTTCGCTTTTAACTTCTTCCGTTTTATAATGTTTCTTGCCAAATAATGCTGCAAACAGCTCGTTTGAAGTTTCTATATCTTTTACCGCAATACCTATGTGTTCAATTTTCTTCATAAAAGCTAAATTAATGCATTTGGAATGAATCTTGTGTGTTCAAAAATATAACAATCCTTATAATTTATAGTATTTTTGCCCTATGGAAGAAAGTAATAGACAGAAAAAAATTGCATCGGTTTTGCAAAGAGACCTCGTAGATGTCCTCCAAAACGCAGCAACTCAAGGCGGAATGAGAGGAATTATTATTTCGGTTTCTAAAGTTAGTGTGACTGTAGATTTATCTATAGCAAAAGTATATTTAAGTATTTTTCCTAGCGATAAAGGTGTCAAACTTCTTGAGGGCATAAAAAACAATGCGCCATTGATTAAACATGAAATTGCTCAACGAACGCGTCACCAATTACGACGTATGCCAGAACTCGATTTCTACATTGATGATTCGCTGGAATATATAGAAAAAATAGATCGTTCTTTAAAAGGTTTAGATAATCCTATTACTGATCCTGACCTGTTAGATAAGCGCAAAAAAAAATAATATTTCCCTTTAAAAGCTATGTTTAAAATTCACCTTTTTGGTCTATGAGATTTCCGTTTTACATAGCGAAACGTTACCTGCTTTCTAAAAGCGATAATAATGCTATAAACTATATTACCATAATCGCTGCAATTGGAGTGATTGTTGGTTCCGCAGCTCTGTTTATAGTCCTTTCAGGTTTTGCTGGTCTTAAAGAATTTAGTTTGCAGTTTTCTTCAATAGTTGATCCAGATTTAAAAGCAACTGCTAGTATTGGAAAGACATTTACGCTTTCTGAAAACGACCTAGAAAAATTGAATGACGCAAAAGGCATTGCATATTTTTCTAAAGTAATTGAAGAGCGTGTAATAATTGAATATGATCAGAAAAATATTCTGGCTAATATTAAAGGTGTAGATTCTAATTTCCCTCGAGTAAATACAACAGATTCTATTGTTAAATTAGGTAGCTGGATGGCTAAAGATGTTGATCAAATAGTTGCTGGCTGGGCAATTGCTCAAGATTTATCCTTTGGTGTTTTAGATTATGGTAAGACTGTTCAGCTGTATGTTCCAAAACCAGGAAAAGGACAAATCTCATCCATTAAAGGTGCTTTTAATTCTGTAAGAGTGGTTAATGTTGGTATTTTTGATATTAATGAAGAACTCAATAAGAAATATGTGTTTGCTAATTTAGAAACAGCTCAAGCCCTTTTAAATTATAATAACAATCAAATCTCTGCTATTGAATTTAAGTTGTCTGATGATGCAAATGAAGAAATAGTGACTGAAGCAATACAAGATATTCTGAACGATTCAGTGATTATAAAAAATCGTGAGCAGCAAAATGATGCTTTATATAAAATGCTCAATACCGAATACTTGGCAGTATATCTAATATTTACACTGGTATTAATTATTGCGCTTTTTAATGTTATTGGCTCTATTGTGATGATGATTCTTGACAAAAAGAAAAACATCAAAACACTTTATAATCTCGGAGCAACTAACAATTCTATAAGAAACATATTTTTTTACCAAGGAAGCTTAATGACTATAATTGGTGGATTAATAGGATTAGCACTTGGTTGGATTATAATATGGTTACAAAAAACATTTGCTTTGGTAATGATAACGCCAATTCATCCTTATCCTGTGAGTATTAAGCTAATTAATGTTGTTATTGTAGCTATTACAATTTCAGTCTTGGGAATTTTAGCTTCAAAAATAGCCTCTTCAAGAGTTAGTAAATCACTTATTCAGGCTTCTTAAGCAAATTGATAGTCGCCAAATTTTTCTAACACCTCATCAAAAGCTGCGAATACATCTTTAGAGTCGTCGCTAGTAACCATCTTCATTCTATATTCTTTGAAATCAGGAATACCCTTAAAATAGTTAGTATAATGGCGTCTGGTTTCAAAAACACCTAGCTTTTCACCCTTCCAATCTATAGACATTTGTAAATGACGTCTAGCAGCTTCAACGCGCTCTGGCATTGAAATAGGCTCTAAATGTTCGCCTGTTCTAAAATAGTGCTTTACCTGTTTAAAAAACCAAGGATTACCTATACTCGCACGACCAATCATAGCGCCATCTAAACCATATTCGTCTCGCATTTCTACAGCTCGTTCTGGTGTATTAACATCACCATTTCCAAAAACAGGAATATGCATTCTAGGGTTGTTTTTTACAGCAGCTATTGGTTTCCAATCAGCATTACCCTTATACATTTGAGCTCGAGTTCTCCCATGAATAGCAATAGATTTTATACCAACATCCTGTAAACGTTCAGCGACCTCAACAATTTTTATGGAGTCGTGATCCCAACCTAATCGCGTTTTTACTGTAACTGGTAAGTTGGTGCGCTTAACCATTTCTGCTGTGAGCTTTTCCATTAAACAGATATCTTTTAAAATACCAGCACCTGCTCCTTTACTTACCACCTTTTTTACAGGACAACCAAAATTAATGTCTATAATATCAGGATTAGAGCGTTCAACAATATCGATAGTCTGAAGCATACTATCCATATTAGCTCCAAAAATTTGAATACCAACAGGGCGCTCTTTCTCGTAAATATCAAGTTTCATAACGCTCTTTGCAGCATCACGAATAAGTCCTTCACTTGATATAAACTCTGTGTATACAACATCTGCACCTTGCTCTTTACATAAAGCCCTAAAAGGAGGATCGCTCACATCTTCCATTGGTGCTAAAAGCAAAGGAAACTCACCTAATTCTATGTCACCTATTTTTACCAATTATTAAAACTTTATATCAGCCTCTATTTGTTCTCCGTTTCTATCTACAGTTACTTTGGTTTCATTTCCTTTTTCGAAACTAGATAACGCTCTCATATAACTCATCATATCTGTAACCAAACTATCTCCAAGCTTCACCACAATATCGCCTTTTAAAAGTCCTGCTTTTTGCGCAGGCTTATCTTCACTTACACCATCAATACGCATACCTTTTCCATCAAACATATAATCTGGAATAACACCTAGAGCAACTTTAAAGCGAGGTACTTCTTCACTTTCATTTTTTGTTTTTCTAAATGTTAGCTTCCCATTATCATCTAAATCTGAAATAATAGTATATATGTATTCTGAAATAGCTTCCATCCCTTCATAGTTCAATAAGTTAGAATCGTC
Organism: Flavobacteriaceae bacterium NBU2973; assembly: GCA_026162565.1. Classification (GTDB taxonomy): domain Bacteria; phylum Bacteroidota; class Bacteroidia; order Flavobacteriales; family Flavobacteriaceae; genus JAOEIQ01. Next base: position 278,112 of record JAOEIQ010000001.1, on the reverse strand, counting down.
TGATGGTTTATGATAGTCTGCGTGCTGTCCTGTAAAAAAATGTAAAACTGGCACATCATTTAAATAGAAACTTGTATGGTCACTTGGTCCAACTCCAGATTCTTTTTTAAGCACATTAAAGTCTGTATTATTAGACATTAATGTTTGCGAAAAAATTGGTGAAGACCCAACACCATGAACTGCTAAAGATTTATCTTCTTTTAAACGACCAACCATATCCATATTAATCATATAGTTAACAGTATTCATGTCTACAGTCGCATTTTTAGTAAAGTAGTTAGAACCTAGTAATCCTTTCTCTTCTCCAGAAAATGCAATAAATAAGTAGTTATTGTTGGTAAAGTCTCCATTAAGCTTTCTCGCTAAGTCTAGCATAACAGCTACACCACTTGCGTTGTCATCTGCTCCATTATGAATTGCTTTCTCACCTCTATGTAAAGAGCCTTCTCCTCCTGTACCTAAATGATCATAATGCGCTCCAATGACTATCGTGTTTTCTGCATTATTATCTAAAAAAGCTACAACATTAGTTCCAGTAATTGTTCCATCTTCATTTTTACTAGTGAACTTTGTTTCTTGATGTGGATCAGAGCTTGGTTTAAATGTGAAATCCTGATAAAAGCCGTTGCTACCTTTAGCTTCTAATCCCATTTCTTTAAATCGATTAGCTATAAACTCAGCAGCTTTCTGTTCTCCTTCAGTTCCTGTTTCTCTACCGTTAAGTTCATCTTGTGCTAAAAAAACAACATCATCTTTAATATGACTTTTAGTAGTATCAAAATTATTACAGGAAACTATAAGAATAAAAAAAAGAATGGTAGTTAGTCGTTTCATAGCAATTACTGTTTATTTTTGCCAAAATTAGGCATTAAATGCCAGTTATTTATAATATATCTCTAATTATGATGAAAAACAAAGTATACATAATAGCTATTATTTTTCTTACAATCTTCTCGTGTAAGGAAAATAAAAAAGAAACTTCAACTATAAAAACAGAAACTGTTACAGTTAATAATCCTCTTATTTACCCAGAAGAAACACATTTTAAAAGTATTCGTCAGGTTACCTTTGGAGGCGATAATGCTGAAGCCTATTGGAGTTTTGATGACAAGCAACTAGTGTTTCAATCTAATTATAAAAACTGGAATGTAGGATGTGACCAAATGTTTTTAATGAATGCTGACGATACTTTTAAAGAAAAAGTTCCACCTATGATTAGTACTGGAAAAGGGCGTACTACTTGCGCTTATTTCTTACCAGATAACAAGCATATAATTTATGCATCAACCCATTTGGAACAAGATACGTGTCCTGATGCGCCATTGCGCCAAAACGGAAAATATGTATGGCCAATATATGATAGCTACGATATTTTTGTCGCTGATTTAGAAGGTAATATTGTTAAACAATTAACTCAAGAAAAAGGATATGACGCAGAACCAACTGTCTCTCCTAAAGGCGATAAAATTGTATTCACCTCAACTAGAAGCGGCGATTTAGAATTATATACTATGAATATTGATGGTACAGATGTAAAACAAATAACTAATGAGTTGGGTTATGATGGAGGTGCTTTCTTCTCTCCTGATGGAACAAAATTAATTTTCCGTTCGTCTAGGCCAAAAACAGACGAAGAGATTAAAGCCTATAAAGATTTACTAGCTCAAGGGTTAGTAGAACCAACAGATATGGAGCTCTATATTTGTAATGCAGATGGAAGTGATTTACGTCAATTAACCGATTTAGGTAATGCTAATTGGAGTCCGTTTTTTCACCCTTCGGGCGACAAAGTTTTATTCTCTTCTAATTTTGAAGCTGAACGTGGTTTTCCTTTTAATCTATACTTAATTGATATTGATGGTAAAAATTTAAAACGTGTAACTCATGGAGAAACGTTTGATGCGTTTCCTGTATTTTCTAACGATGGTAAATATTTAGCTTTTTCATCTAATAGAAATAATGGAGGTGGTAGAGATACTAACCTATTTATTGCAGAATGGCAGGATTAAAGGCATTCTGAAATATATCTCTTGAAGAGATATATTATTGCAGAATGGCAAGACTGAAAGGATTGACAATCTGAAATAACTTCTCGTAGAGATCTCTTTATTCCTGAATGGCGTGATTAATTGTCATTCCTGCGAAGGCAGGAATCCAAATCCACTTCTATTAAATTTAAGAAAAACTTCTCGATACTTTTTTCTTTCAGAAAAATACTCGAAGTGACGACATCATAAAGTATTTCAGCTACTGCTATATTCTTTTTGAATACTGTGGCAATCTTTTTCGTTAAATGAGGTTACCACGTATTCAGACGTTTAAAGTCAGAACCCTCGTAATGACAACATAATTTTACCCTCTTTCTTTTAGTCTATCTCTTTCAGTTCTAGACTTATCTTTTTCGTTAGTTTCTAGTGTGGTATTACCAAACTTATAACTAAAGCCTAGTTTGATATAACGATTATCTAAATCTGAAAATTGCGAATTACTTTGATTTAAATACCTAGTTGAAGTTGCAAAATCTTCTTTATTAAATAAATCAGAAGCTATTAGAGAAATCGTTCCCTTTTTATTGAATATACTTTTTGAAATTGCTAATTGAGAGAAAAACTGTTCTTCAGAAATTTGAAGCCCTTGTAGATTATCACTAGAGTATACTAAAGTGAAATTTGTTGATAGGCTATTATCCTTTAAAAAGCTTAAGCTTCCATTTAGAATCGTATAGTTTGCCCATTGATCTATTTCAATGGATTGATTTAAAATATTTGTTACCTCTTTTGTGTAATACATTTCCGATCCAAAATAAATATCCATCTTTTTAAACAGTGTAAAATAGGTTTCATAGCTAAACCCAAAATCTGTAGTCTTACCTATATTTTCTGGAGTGTATGTAATGATATTAGATGTATTCTCTTGAATTGGTAGCTCATTAATATTATCGTTTGTGGTTCTTACATACGCTTCAATAGTGTGCGTATTATTTATAGAGGTTCCTATTCTCCAATTATTTGTAAAGGATGGTTGTAGATTTGGGTTTCCAGAAACTATAATATTATCATTTAAAAAGAATTGAAACGGATTTAAGGATTGATAATCTGGCCTTGTAATGCTTCGCTTATAGTTAGCGTAAACGTTTAAATTATCGGAAACCTGATGGGTTAAACTGACTGTTGGAAACCACTCAAAATAATCTTGTGTGTTTTTGGCACTTAACGATTGTCCTTCTATGTTAGTTTGCTCAACCCGTAAACCTCCTGTAAAACTAAAATCACCAATCGCTTCAGAATAACTAATGTAGGCAGCTAGCACATTTTCATCATAGTCAAAAGCGTTGGAATTACCTTGATTTAAAACAGGAACTCCACTAATAATGTCGAATTGCGCAATGTCACTATTGGTATCTACAAACGACCCTTTAACTCCAAGAGCAAGAGATGAATTCTCATTAACTGGTAAATCATAATCTACTTGAGAGGTAAAAATATGTGTCTCTTGGTTAGAGTCCGTTTTAAAAGCTGTGCTAAAATCAAAGCTATTATCTCCTAAAAAATAGGCACTGTTGACATTTTGAGCTCTAGTATAATCGTAATCTGTGTAATGTGCGTTAATAGTTAACTTACTATCATTAGTAAATTTGCTAACATAATCTACATCAAACCCTAAATTATGCTTATCGTCTCTTGATAATGTGTTAGCGTTAAAACTCGAAAGCAAATCATCAGTATCATTAAAAATAGCTGTTTTGTTTTGAGTTCTATATTTAAAATATGGTGTTAACAACAAATTAGAAGATACACTTAATGTGTTGTTATCATTTATAAAATAATCAAAATTTACATTAGCATTATGAGTTTCAGACCAAGTGTTTCTGATTACTTTAGATTTCCATAGTTCATCCAAATTATTAGCATCATCTAAATAATTAATTCTGTCATCATTATCACGATTTTCTTTAATTTTTGAGTAACTATAATTAGCAGATAAGCTAAATTTATCATTCTTAAAAAAGTTAGACATACCTGAATTATATCTTGGGAAAACTCCTTGTGTATAGTTACTAAAAACACTACCTCTATAACCAGAAATGAGGTTTTTACTCATTACAATATTAAGCACAACGCCACTTGACGCATCATATCTTGCTCCTGGAGTAGTAATTACCTCAATAGATCGTATACTATTAGCTGGTGAATTTTCTAACAGTTGTAAAACTTCTGATCCAGAGAGATTAACTTTTCTGTCGTTTATGTAAACTGTTGGTGACGAATTTTTAATTCTAATTTCATCATCTAGTACTAATACTGTTGGTGTATTTCTAACCACATCTAAAATATTACCCTCGCTTAAAGCAGTATTGGCAACATTAAAAACTAGACGATCTGCTTGTTTTTTAATGGTTGGTCTTTTAGCAATAACACTAACTTCTCCTAGTGTCTCGGCAGATTCTTTTAAAATTATAGTTCCAATATTAGTAGTTTCAGAAAGTGTTAATGATCGACTTTCTTCTTCATAACCAAGGAATGTTATCTTTAAAATGTAATTGTTAGCGTCTAATCCATCAACACTAAAGTCTCCAGACTCATTAGTGCTTGAGCCAGAAATTAATTGAGATTCATCCGATGAAAAAATAACGACATTAGCATAAGGTATTTCTTTGTTATTGATATCAACAACTTTTCCATTTAAAACTATTTCTTGAGAAAATAATATGGTAGGGAAAAGCACTACAAGAAAAAGTTTAAAAAAGCTACTATTGGGTTTCAAGGGCTATTTAATTAGTAATTAAAGTCGCAATATAGTATTTGTTTAGTGATTTTATCTGCGGTTTTTCCGTATTACATCGAATATGTTCTGAGAAATAAAAATACTTTAAAGCTTAATAAATGATTTACGTGTCTTTAGTAAAACTAAACTTTGGGAGTAAATTCTACTAAATTTAGTTATACTTCAAGAATCACTTTGCTAGTACTTGATTTTTTTCATTAAGAAGTTTGAAAAATACAATGAAAAAATCATGTACTTTTGCGAAACATTTTCAGATTACGAAGAATAGATTTATGAAGCACATCAGAAATTTTTGCATCATTGCACATATTGATCATGGTAAAAGTACACTTGCAGATCGACTGTTAGACTATACAGGTTCTGTAACTGCTCGTGAAAAGCAAGATCAGCTTTTGGATAATATGGATTTAGAGCGTGAGCGTGGCATCACCATTAAATCACATGCCATTCAAATGGAATATATGTATGAAGGTCAACAGTATATTTTAAATTTAATAGATACGCCTGGTCACGTAGATTTTTCATACGAAGTATCCCGATCTATTGCTGCTTGTGAAGGTGCGCTATTAATTGTTGATGCTGCTCAAAGTATACAAGCTCAAACTATTTCTAATCTATATTTAGCATTAGAAAACGATTTAGAAATTATTCCTGTTTTAAATAAAGTAGACTTACCAAGTGCAAATCCTGAAGAAGTAACAGATGATATTGTTGACCTTTTAGGTTGTGATCCAGAAGAAGTGATTCATGCTAGTGGAAAAACTGGTTTTGGTGTCGATAATATTTTAGCTGCTATTATTAACAGAATTCCTGCTCCCAAAGGAAATCCTGAAGCGCCATTACAAGCTTTAATTTTCGACTCTGTTTACAATACGTTTAGAGGAATCGAAACCTACTTTAGGGTATTTAATGGTGAAATTAAAAAAGGACAAAAAATAAAATTCGTTGCCACTGGTAAAGAGTATTTTGCTGATGAAGTTGGTACGCTTAAACTTAAACAGGTTGCAAAAGCAAGTGTAAAAACTGGAGATGTAGGTTACTTAATTACTGGTATAAAAACTGCTAAAGAAGTTAAGGTTGGTGATACTATTACTGACTTTGCAAACCCAACCACTAACATTGTTGAAGGTTTTGAAGATGTAAAACCTATGGTTTTCGCCGGTATTTATCCAGTAGACACAGAAGATTACGAAGAGCTTCGAAGTTCTATGGAGAAGCTTCAACTAAACGATGCATCTTTGGTATTTGCTCCGGAAAGTTCTGCGGCTTTAGGATTTGGTTTTCGTTGTGGATTTCTTGGCATGTTGCATTTAGAAATTATCCAAGAACGTTTAGAACGTGAGTTTAATATGACTGTTATTACAACGGTTCCAAACGTGAGTTATCATGCGTTTACTAATAAAAATCCTAACGATATTATTATCGTTAACAATCCAACCGATTTGCCAGAACCCTCTACTCTAAATCGTGTAGAAGAACCATATATCAAGGCAACTATCATTACAAAATCAGATTTTATAGGTCAAGTAATGAGCTTGTGTATTGAAAAAAGAGGACAAATTACTAATCAAACTTATTTAACAACAGAGCGCGTTGAATTAAGTTTTGATATGCCTTTAGCTGAAATTGTTTTCGATTTTTACGATCGTTTAAAAACAGTTTCGAAAGGGTATGCCTCTTTTGATTATTCACCAATTGGCATGCGAGCATCAAAATTAGTGCGTGTGGATATCTTATTAAACGCACAACAAGTAGATGCGCTTTCAGCTTTAATTCATTTTGATAACGCCTATACTATTGGTAAGAAAATGTGTGAAAAATTAAAAGAACTGATTCCTCGTCAACAATTTGATATTCCTGTTCAAGCAGCAATTGGTGCAAAAATTATTTCTCGTGAAACTATTAAAGCATTACGTAAAGATGTAACAGCAAAATGTTATGGTGGAGATATCTCACGTAAGCGTAAACTTTTAGAAAAACAGAAAAAAGGTAAAAAACGTATGCGCCAAGTTGGTAATGTAGAAATACCGCAACAAGCGTTTATGGCTGTTTTAAAACTGAATGATTAATTGCCATTGGCTTTTTCCATACCAAAAGGTTTTCCTAAATACACCAACTTACTTCCTTTAGTTAATTCTGGAGTATTTTCATTAAAAGAGGATATAATATGTATCTCTCCTTTATTGTCTTTTATAAAAATTGGAATGCGTTCTTTATCGTTATTAGTTTTATTAATGTACTTTTTATACTCGTCTTTATTCGATAAAGCAATTTCATTTAATAAAGGGTATTTTTCGGTAACTTCCATAATGCTATTGTAATCATCTGTATGGCTGAATAAACCTTCATTAGGATTGTTGTTGCCATCATTCATTTCAGATTTAGATACTAATCTAAATGATCCATTTTCTCCAAATTGACTGCCAAACTTATTAATGGCATACGCATTAATGTCTGTATTTCCTGTAAGCGCCATTAAATAACCAACATCACTTAACTCTACATCATCAAAAATAGAATCGGAATATATACTAGTGTTTATAGCTTCAAGTCCTAGCTCTTTTGCTTTGTTAATATTGTCTTGATTACTATCAACTAAAACGACATGCCTACTGTTTTCTTCTAAATAATTTCCTAATAACCTCGAAAATTCGGAGGCTCCAATAATTAATATCCCTTCAGATCTATTTAAAAATACACCCACTATTTTAGCAAAAAACCTAGCAGTCGTAGCATTTAAGAGCACTGTACCAAGAACTATCATAAACACTAAAGGTGTAATATATTCTGCACCAGCTACATCTTCACCCATAAGTTTACTTCCAAATAATGATGCAATACCTGCTGCAACTATACCACGAGGTCCAACCCAACTTATAAATAAACGCTCTCTAAAATTAAGTGAAGAGCCATATGTACTTACAAATACAGCTAAAGGCCTTATAACAAGCACAACCAGTAAAAACAAGAAAACAGTATTCCAATTAAATAGTAGCTTCATGTCTTCCATGTTAATATTAGCTGAAAGTAATATAAAAAGTATGGAGATTAGTAAAACACTCAACGACTCTTTAAAGTATAGAAGTTCTTTTATGTTTTCAAGTTTACTATTACCCAGAACCATTCCCATTACAACAACTGCTAATAATCCCGATTCGTGAGCAAATATTTCAGATTCAACAAAAACAAGTAGAACTGTTGATAGCGAAACAACGTTTAGTAAATAATGAGGAATAAATTTTTTGTTTATAGCGAAAGCTAAAGCATGAGCAAAAGTGAATCCGAATGTTGTACCGAATAATATAATTTTACCAAACTCGATTAGTGCAGTTTTTGTAAAACCACTTTCGTCTTCAACGCTAATAAATTCGAATACCAAAACGGCTACTAGAGCTCCAATAGGGTCTATTAAAATACCTTCCCATTTTAATACTGCAGAGACATCTTTTTTAAGAGGAATATTTCTTAAAATTGGAGATATTACTGTTGGTCCAGTAACTATTATTAATCCTGAAAATAAAAAACATAAATCCCAGCTTAAATTAAATAAATAACGAGCAGCTATACCAGCACCAAAAAAAGTAATGGCAGATCCAACTGTTATTAACTTAGTTATAGCAGGTCCAGTATTACGTATTTCACTTCGCTTAAGTGTAAGACCTCCTTCAAATAAAATTATGCTAATAGCTAAAGACACAAAATAATACAGTCCATCTCCGGGAAATAAGCCCTTCTCGCCATTCCAAATTGGTTCAATCCATTTTGAGCCGTCTTCAGATAAGTACTCTGCAGCAATGGGACCAACTAATAACCCAATTAGGATTAATGGTAGGATAGCTGGTATTTTAAAACGCCATGCAAACCATTGAGCTAATATTCCAAAAATTATAATACCTGCTAATTCTAACATAGATTTTATTTTACCTTGTGAAAATAGCAATAAATTCTCTTTTAAAAGTTTTTTGCCTAGTATTCCAGCTATCAATTAGTAAATATTCTTAATAAACTCATAAATCCTATTAACATTTTCTATCATATTCATTATTTTGCAAACTATGCAACTTTATCCAATAAATGCAGGAAATTTCAAGCTTGATGGTGGCGCCATGTTTGGTGTGGTTCCCAAATCTTTATGGAACAGAACCAATCCTGCTGATAAAAATAATATGATTGATATTGCTGCGCGTTGTTTACTAATTGAAGATGGTAATCGATTGATACTAATCGATACTGGAATGGGAAATAAACAAAGCGATAAATTTTATAGTTATTACCATCTTTGGGGAGATGACACTATTGATAAATCTTTATTAAAATATGGCTTTCATAGAGATGATATCACAGATGTGTTTATGACGCATCTTCATTTTGATCATTGTGGCGGAAGTGTTGAGTGGAATGACGATAAAACCAGCCTACAACCAGCCTTTAAAAACGCTACTTTTTGGAGTAATCAAAATCACTGGGATTGGGCGACAAAACCTAACAGACGAGAGAGAGCTTCTTTTTTAAAAGAGAATATTATTCCAATGGAAGAAAGTGGTCAATTAAAATTTACTGCACTACCAGAAAATGATATTGTAAAAAATTCTGAACTAGGTTTTGATATATTCTTTGCTAATGGTCATACTGAAAAACAAATGATTCCTATGATTAATTATAAAGGAAAAACTATTTGTTTTATGGCAGACTTATTACCAACTGCTGGTCATTTACCTTTACCTTACGTCATGGGTTATGACACTAGACCATTACTGACTTTGGATGAAAAAGAAAAATTCTTAAATCTAGCAGCAGATAATAATTATTACTTATTTTTGGAACACGATGCTCACAACCAAATTATTACAGTACAACATACTGAAAAAGGCGTGAGATTAAAAAACACCTATACTTGTAACGAACTTTTTGATTTAAAATAATATAGAACATTTAATAACTATGAAAATAACGTATAAACCTTTATTACTATCTACCATTGCAGCAGTTTTATTGTCTGCTTGTGGTGGTTCCACACCAACTGTCTTATCAACTCCAATTGAAAATATTGATACAACGCCTTTAAAAGAAAGTCCGTTAACCGAAAGTGAAAAACACAATTGGGGACATTTAGATCTTGTTAGAGATACTATTCCTGGGATGAGTGTCGATAAAGCTTATAGCGAAATCATCAAAGGGCAAAAGGGAGAAACAGTAATTGTGGCAGTAATTGATTCTGGTATAGATATCGATCATGAAGATTTAGATGATGTACTTTGGACTAATACTGATGAAATACCAAATAATGGAAAAGATGATGATAATAATGGCTACGTAGACGATATTCATGGTTGGAACTTTTTAGGTGACGCTTACGATGAGCAATTAGAGATGACTAGAATAGTAGCTGCTGGCGATTCCAATGCGCCTAGATTTGCTGAAGCAAAAGCTGAATTAGAAAAAGGTAAAAATGAAGCGATGCAAACTAAACAAAACATTGATGGTTTGTTACAACAAATTCCACCTGCTCAAGAAGCTTTACGTAAGCATTTAGGTAAAGATGACTACACCAAAGAAGATGTGATGAAAATAAAAACAGAAGATCAAGGTCTTAACCAAGCAAAGGGTATTCAGATGTTTTTGTATGATCGCGATTTAACTTTAGAAGATATTAAAGAATATGCTACAGCTTATGCTGAAAGGTTAAATTACAATTATAATGTAGACTTTAGAGGACGTAAAACTGGTGATAATCCAGACGACTGGAATGATAAACCTGGCTACGGAAACGGAAATGTAAAGCCAGTAAAAAAGTCTGAAAGTCATGGTACTCACGTTGCGGGTATAATTGCTGCAGAACGTAATAATGGTAAAGGCGCCAATGGTGTTGCTAATAATGTACAAATTATGTCTATTAGAGCAGTTCCAAATGGTGACGAATATGATAAAGATGTCGCTAAAGCAATTCGTTATGCTGTAGATAATGGAGCAAAAGTAATTAATGGAAGTTTTGGTAAAAGTTACTCACCACATAGTGATTGGGTAAGAGATGCCATAAAGTATGCTAGTGACAACGATGTTGTCTTTGTTCATGCAGCTGGAAACGATAGTAAAGATGTAGATACAGCTCCAAATTTTCCAGACGACAATGTAAACTATGTTGAAGTTGGAAATACGTACATTAGAGTTGGCGCATTAGCACCAAAATATGGCAGCGAAATGATTGCTGGTTTTTCTAATTATGGTAAGAAAAATGTCGATGTATTTGCGCCTGGAGCAAAAGTGTATTCGACTACTCCAGAAAACGAGTACGATACTAAAGGAGGTACATCTATGGCTGCTCCAGCAGTTGCTGGTATTGCTGCTCTATTACGTAGTTACTATCCAAAATTAAAGGCGTCTCAAGTAAAGCAAATTATCATGGATTCAGGTTTACCTGTTAAAACAAAAGTAATTGTTGGTGGTGATGCTAACGATGTAAGAGCTTTTGATACATTAACTAAATCTGGTAAAATGGCAAATGCCTATAATGCATTAATTATGGCTTCCCAAATGTCTAAATAATAATATAAAATATCTAAAAACCTCATCTTTAAATGATGAGGTTTTTTGTTTAAATACTTTCATCATGAAAAAAATAATCTTATTAACATTTAGTTTCTCTTTAATCGTTACATCTTGTAAAGCTCAAAAAGAGTTGGTTTCTGTAATAGAAGAACCAAAACCTGAAATGCCGCCAGCAAATAAATCAACCTACTGGCAACAGCATGTTGATTACTCTATGGACATAGATGTTGATGTCAATACATTTCAATATAAAGGGCAACAAAAAGCTGTTTATACTAACAACTCTCCTGATGTATTACATAAGGTTTTTTATCATTTGTATTTTAATGCATTTCAGCCAGGAAGCGAAATGGATATGCGTTTACAGAGTATTTCAGATCCTGATGGTAGAATGGTTAATAATCTTGGAACGAGAGAAAATCCAGTATATGAGAGTCGTATTTCTAAACTGCAACCAAATGAAATTGGTTACATAAAAGTTAACTCTCTTATTCAAAATGGACAAACGGTTAAACATGAAACAGTAGGAACTATTCTAGAGGTAACACTAAATAAACCTATTCAACCTGGAGAATCTGTAACCTTTGATATGGATTTTGACGCACAAGTGCCAGTTCAAATTCGTCGTTCAGGTCGTCAAAATAAAGAAGGAGTAGAGTTTTCTATGACGCAATGGTACCCAAAATTGGCAGAATACGATTTTGAGGGTTGGCATGCAGATCCATACATCGCACGCGAATTTCATGGTGTTTGGGGAAATTTTGATGTTAAAATCTCTATTGACAAAGATTATGTTGTTGGAGGAACTGGTAACTTACAAAACCCAAATGAAATTGGTCATGGTTATGAATCAGGAACTGTAAATAGACCAAATACAGATAAATTAACTTGGCATTTTAAAGCGCCTAATGTTCACGATTTTACTTGGGCAGCAGATCCAGATTTTAATGTGGATACTTTTAAAATGGACAACGGAATTAACTTATACTTCCTGTATCAAAACACGCTTGAGCAAAAATATTTAGATAACTGGAAAGAATTACAACCAAAAACTGCAGAGTTAATGACCTATTTTAGCGAGAAAATTGGTCCTTATCCATATAAACAATACTCTGTAATTCAAGGAGGAGATGGGGGAATGGAATATGCCATGTGTACACTAATCACTGGACAGAGAGAATTCGGAAGTTTATTTGGTGTTACAGCTCATGAGTTAGCACATACTTGGTTTCAATTTTTAATGGCTACTAACGAGGCAAAACACGCTTGGATGGACGAAGGTTTTACTAGTTACATTAGCGCAAGGGCTTCCAACGATATTCTTAAAGGAGGGAAAGATTATCCATCTAAAGGTTCTTACAGAGGGTATTTATATGTTGCAACATCTGGAAAGGAGCAACCATTAACAACGCATTCAGATCGTTATACGTACAATCAAGTATATAGTATTGGAGCCTATGGTAAAGGCTCCGTATTTTTAACACAATTAGGTTATGTAATTGGAGATGAAAATCTAGCAAAAACTCTGAAGCAGTATTATGTAGATTGGGCGTTTAAACACCCAACTCCTAACGATTTTATTCGTGTAGCTGAAAAAGTTTCTGGTTTAGAATTAGATTGGTATTTAACAGATTTTGCTAGAACCACTAATACTATTGATTATGCAGTAAAAAGTATTGATGAAAACTCTGTTACTTTAGAACGAATAGGGGAAATGCCCATGCCAATAGATGTTACTGTTACTTATCAAGACGGTAGTACACAAGATTTTTACATTCCTTTAGAAATTATGCGAGGAGAAAAAACAACTAATGCTACCCAATTAAAAGACTGGGCTTGGGGAAATCCAACGTATGTATTAAACACTAATAAGGCAGTTGCGTCTGTGGTTATCGATCCGTTAGAATTAATGGCAGATATTGATAGGGATAACAATAAAAAATAAAGCAGAAATGCTATTTTTAGCTTCCTATGCGATTAACGTTTAATAAATCTGAAAGGCTAAAAAGCAAAAAGCTTATTGATACGCTTTTTAATGAGGGTAAGGCTATTAAAGTGTTTCCTTTAAAGCTAATATACCTTGAAACTTCTTATGATTCCTCTATTCCTATAAAAACAGGAGTTTCTGTTAGTAAACGTAATTTTAAAAAAGCTGTAGATAGAAATCGTTTAAAACGCCTGTTACGAGAAGCTTATCGCTTAAATAAAGTTGAACTTTTTAACAAGATTACAACACAATATGCGTTCATGATTTTGTACATTGGTAAAGATGGAACAGATTTTGAAACTGTAAATCACAAAATGAAACAGCTCCTCAATACGTTTTTAGAAGCTGTTTCCGAGTAAATACTATACATAAAGCTTAAAATAAAACCCAAATGAAAGTAAAGTCTTTATTAAAAAAGAAGGTGGTTATTCCTGTTTTAGCATTAACAATTTTCTTTACTGGAACAGCCTTTAAAAGTGATTTCTTTGAAATTGCCAAACAAATAGAAATCTTTACAACACTGTTTAAAGAGCTCAACATGAATTATGTTGATGATACGAATCCTGCTGATTTAATGGATACTGCTATTAAAGGTATGTTAGATGAGCTCGATCCTTATACACAATATTATAATGAGCAAGATGTAGAAGCTTCAAGGATAAATAATACAGGAGATTACACAGGTATTGGAGCTAGTGTTCGTACAGCTAAAGATAAATTAATAATAGTAGAGCCTTACAAAGACTATCCTGCTGATAAAGCTGGACTCAAAGCTGGAGACGAAATCATTAAAGTAGGTAATACAGTAGTTGCTGATTTTAAAGATGATGCTGGTGAATTATTAAAAGGAGCTGCAGGAACTTCGGTTGAAGTAACCTATACTCGTCAAGGAAAAACTGCTAAAGCTACTATAGACAGATCTGAAGTTGATATTAGTGCTGTTCCTCATTTTTCTATGGTTGATGACAAAACAGGTTATGTTGTTTTAAGTAAATTTACTAGAAGTGCTTCAAAAGAAGTGAAAAACGCTATTCGCGAGTTAAAAGTAAAAGGAGCTGATAAACTTATTTTAGACTTAAGAAGCAATCCTGGAGGTCTTTTACTTGAAGCGGTTAACATAGTAAATTTGTTTGTACCGAAAGGACAGTTAGTGGTTACTACAAAATCCAAAGTTAAAAAATTCAATAAAACATACTATACGCAAAACGAACCTTTAGATACTAAAATTCCTGTGGTTGTTTTAATAAATGGAAGTAGTGCTTCAGCAAGTGAAATTGTGTCTGGAGCATTACAGGATTTAGATCGTGCTGTTGTTGTAGGCTCAAGAAGTTTTGGAAAAGGATTAGTTCAGCGACCAAGACCTCTTACTTATGGAACACAACTTAAAATAACAATCTCTAGATACTATACACCTTCTGGAAGATGTATACAATCATTAGATTATTGGAATCGCGATAAGGATGGAAATGCTGTTAGAATATCTAAAGACAATTATTCTGAATTTAAAACCAAAAATGGTCGTCCAGTTTTTGATGGTGGAGGCGTCATGCCAGATGTCGATATGACTATTGTTAATAATAAGTCTATTATAGATGCTATTGTAGAATCAAATTTAGTGTTTGATTATGCAACAAACTATTATTATAAAAATCAAGGAAAAGATATTTCTGATTTTACATTTTCTGATGCTGATTATAACGACTTTAAAAGCTATTTAAAGTCTAATAATTTTACGTTTGAGACCAAAACTGAAAAGCTATTAGATAAAGCGATTAAAAGTGCTAAAAAAGAAGATCTATTAAATGATATTAGTGCGGAATATAGTGCCTTAACTCAACGTTTAAGTACCTCAAAAAATAATGCTATAGATGCTAACAAAGCACAATTACAAGTCTTACTAACAGATGAAATTATTAAGCGCTACGTCTACAGAGAAGGATTATATGAATATTATTTAAAAGAGAATCCAGAGATTAAAAAAGCAACGAGTATTCTTTCTAATACAACTACTTACCAATCTTATTTTAGACCTTAAAAACGTCAAAAATAAAGTGTTTAAAAAATAAAAACTATATTTAGATAGTAATAGAATTTAAATATAGCATGCGTTTTATTACGCTTTTTATTCTTCTTTTTAATTTATCTTTTAGTCAAGAATTTACTCATAAGGTATTTTTCGAGACTGATAAAGATGCCATTACTATTTCAGAACAAAACAAACTCAATCTGTTTATTCAAGGTTTAGATACTG
This sequence comes from Flavobacteriaceae bacterium NBU2973, assembly GCA_026162565.1. GTDB lineage: Bacteria > Bacteroidota > Bacteroidia > Flavobacteriales > Flavobacteriaceae > JAOEIQ01. The sequence continues at coordinate 262,543 of JAOEIQ010000001.1, read as the reverse complement.
TAACTGTAAAGCAAATTACTATTCATGGGTTTTGTGATGATAGAGGATCTCATGCTTATAACATGAAACTTTCTAACAAACGTGCCTCTTCAGTAGAACAATATCTAGAAGCAAATGAAATTCCTAAAGAATTGATGAAAATCATTGATGGAAAAGGGGAAATAGATTTACAGACTAAAGAAAATATTAATACAACTAGAAAAAATAACAGACGTGTGGATATTTTAGTAAAAGCTGTATATCCTAAAGAAGAAGAGGTAAATACTATAGAAACACCAACAACTCAAACAATTTTAAAAGGAGAGTTAAAAGTTGGAGATAAAATACGTTTAAAGAATATTTATTTTAAAACAGGTTATCCAACAATTATACCTGAATCTATACCAACATTAACAGAAATAGCAGATATTTTAGTAAAACGTAATGACGTATATTTTACTATAGAAGGTCATGTTTGTTGTACTCATGATACATATGATGCTGTTGATAGAAAGACCAATAAAAGAAACTTATCTGTTACTAGAGCTAAATTTATTTACAACTACTTACTTCGAAAAGGAGTAAAAAAACATAGAATGAAATATATTGGAATGAAACGAAAAGAACCGCTTGGTGGAAATCCTAAATATGACAGGCGTGTGGAGATTTTAATAACACATATTGCTGATAGAGATTAGTTTTTTATCATCTCAATATGTGGTATACCATCTTCAAGGTACTCCTCTCCTACTACTTTAAAACCAAGATTGTTATAGAATTTTTTTAAATAGACTTGAGCAGATAGTTTTATAACACGTTCATTAAAATTATGTTTAATAGCTTCTATTGAAGCTTCCATAATATCGTAACCGTACTTATGTTGCCGTTCTGATTTAGAAACCACTACTCTACCAATACTAGCTTCTTTAAAATAATCACCTGGTTTAAAAATGCGTGTATAAGCCACCAACGTGTTATTTTTAAAACCTAAACAGTGTAAGGCCTTATAATCCTTACCATCTACATCTTGGTATACACAATCCTGTTCAACAACAAAAACCTCACTACGTAGCGCTAATAAACTATATAATTCATTAGTAGTTAATTCACTAAAAGTTTTGGTTTGTATGCTTAACATGAAATAGCAATCTTATCTACACGACGTTCATGGCGTCCACCTTCAAACTCTGTGTTTAAAAATGTGTCTACAATAGCAACAGCTTGTTGAACTGCTGTATAACGAGCAGGAATACAGCAAATATTAGCATTGTTATGTTGTCTAGTCAATTCTGTTATTTCTTTAGTCCAACAAATTCCAGCGCGTACTTTTTGATGCTTATTTGCAGTCATAGCAACACCATTAGCACTTCCGCATATTAAAATTCCAAAATCTACACTTTTAGTTTCAACATCTTCTGCAACTGGATGTACAAAATCTGGATAGTCTACACTATCGTTTGTATCTGTTCCATGATTAGTAATAGAATACCCTTTAGCTTCTAGATGTTTTATAATCGCAAATTTATAATCGGTTCCTGCGTGATCGTTTCCAATAGAAATTTTCATGATTTTAATTTTAGTGTCATTGCGAGCTTAGCGTGGCAATCTGTTTATTTAATTACTAGAATACAAAGTTACTAATTGCTAATAAGTATGCATAACTTAAGAGGTTTTACTTATCCATATTTTTTAAGTTTATAAAATCAAAATTTTAATAGTATTTATCGTTACTGTTTAAAACTAGGTCTAAAAGTATTGATGATTTGTTAATAACTGTTTACAAGTCTTGAAAATAAAAATTAGGTTTATCTAATTATTTTTTTAATCAAAAACTGATTGTTATTAACCTAAATTATTAATCACTTTTTAAAAAGTAATTATTCACATAAAAAAAGGGACTATAAACAGAAAATTAAAAATTAGTTATTAAAAGTTAGTTGTTAATAGAGGTTATAAACAGCTGTTAATAGTAAATTAAATAGTGCTTAAAATTAAGTAATTAGATATATAATAACCTGTTAATAGAAACACATAAGTAATATATCAAACAGAAATATTAAAAAGTTATACCAACTATTAACAGACTATAATAACTATCATTTTATTTTTTAAAATTTAAAAGAAAAATTATAATATATATATAAATGTGGATAACCTTAAATTTTTATTTTTACTCTCATTAATTTATTTATCTATGAAACAATTTTCACTTCTTTTATTACTAGTTTCTTTTTCAGTAAAAAGCCAAACGATAATACCTGATCCTATTTTTGAGCAAGCTTTAATAAATTTAAATTATGATGTAGCTCCTATTGATGGCTCTGTACCTACTGAAAATATAGAAACAATTACTTCATTAGATATTTCTTTTCAAAATATATCTGATTTAACAGGTATTCAAGATTTTAGTGCTTTAAATTCTCTAGTTTGTAGATTTAATAATTTAACTAGTTTAGATTTATCACAAAATATTCAGCTCACAAATTTAGACACTAGTTTTAATCCTAATTTAAGTTTGTTAGATATTACACAAAATATATTGTTAACTAATTTAAATTGCTCTAATAATAATTTGAGTAATTTAAATGTTACGCAAAATATTAACCTAGAAGAATTAATTTGTTCAGAAAATAATTTAAATAATCTAGATGTAACACAAAATACTCAATTAAGTTTTTTAGTATGTGAAGTAAATGATATTAATACTTTAGATGTAACAAATAATCCTTTGTTATTAATTCTTGGATGTTCTTTTAATAATTTAAATAATCTAGATGTAACAGAAAATTTATTACTTGAAACTTTAGGTTGTTCAAATAATAATATAAATTCTTTAAATGCTTCCTTTAATACTTCACTAGAGATAATAAATTGTTCCAATAATAATTTATCGTATTTAAATGTCAAAAATGGAAATAATTTTAATATTCCATTTTTTAACTTTGATGCTGAAAATAATCCTGATTTATCTTGTATAGAAGTAGATGATGTTAACTATAGTACTAATACATGGAGCAATGTAGATTCTGGAGTAATATTTAGTTTAAACTGTGAAAGTTTAAATATTGAAGAAAAATTAATTATAGATTATAAGTTTTTCCCAAACCCAACAAAAACGCAATTTTCAATTCAATTGCAACAAGGTTTAGAATTAAAAAATGTAAGTATTTTTAATGAGTTAGGTCAGTTTATTTTTAGTTCAGAAAAAACTACTACTAATGTGTCTAACTTATCTCAAGGTATCTATTTTGTTGAAGTAACAACTAATAAAGGTATATCAACTCAAAAACTTATTATAGAATAGTATAATGTCACTTCGAGTGAAATTCTTTTTAAGAATTTTGTATCGAGAAGTTTAATAACACATTAAAGGTCTTTGTATTTCACAAAGGCTTTTTAATTTATTAACCTTAACAAAACATGATTAAATATTAATACTGTAACTTTGTGTAAAACTTAATAAGTTCTCTTCTCCTTTTTATTAAGTTATTACAAAACAGATTCCTATCTTTCATAGGAAAAGAAAATGATTACAAGAATACATGAATAGAAAGAAAAAAAAGAATTCCAAAAAAGGAATTTCTAACCTTACTAATACCATTTTAGGTATTTTTAAAAAAGACAGAAACCAATCATATAATTATAAACAAATTGCTGCTAAATTGGGAGTCAACGACGCAAGTAGTCGTAATCAGATTATTAAAACGTTAGCAAAGCTAGCAGCTAAACAAGAGATAGAACAAGTAGATCGCGGTAAATTTAAAGCTATTGTATCAGCAGAATATCATACAGGAATTTTAGACTTGTCTTCTCGAGGATCAGGCTATGTAATTAGTGAAGATTTTGATGATGATATTTTTATAGCATCTAATAATATAAATAAAGCTTTAGATGGAGATGAAGTAGAAATCTATGTGTATAAACGTAGAAAACGAGGAAAATTAGAAGGTGAAATCACTCAAATCATCAAGCGCGCTAGAACAGAATATGTAGGTATTATTCAAGTGAATGAAAAATTTGCTTTTGTAATCCCTGATTCTCCAAAAATGTATAAAGATATTTTTGTACCAATTAATAAAATTAAAGATGCTGAAGAAGGTGACAAAGTATTAGTAAAACTAGAAGATTGGCCAGACAAAGCAGATTCACCTTATGGTCGTGTTACTAAAGTTTTAGGAAAACCAGGTGAACACAACACAGAAATTCACGCGATTCTTGCAGAGTTTGGTTTACCATATGAGTTTCCTTATAAAGTTGAAGAATATGCTAATAAATTAGATACGTCTATTACAGAAGACGAAATATCTAAACGTCGTGATATGCGTAAAGATTTAACCTTTACTATAGATCCAAAAGATGCAAAAGATTTTGACGATGCTCTATCGTTTGAAGTACTTGAAAATGGTAACTATGAAATAGGAATTCATATCGCAGACGTATCACATTATCTTCAAGAAGGAACCATTTTAGATGATGAAGCTTATGAGCGTGCAACGTCTGTGTATTTAGTAGATAGAGTTGTACCAATGCTTCCAGAAATTTTATCGAATGAAGCCTGTTCATTACGTCCGCATGAAGAAAAATATACCTTTTCAGCTGTGTTTGAAATTAATGATAAAGCAGAGATAAAAAACCAATGGTTTGGTCGTACAGTAACGTATAGTGACGCGCGTTATGCTTATGAAGAAGCACAAGCAGTAATTGAAAATAATGTTTCGGTGGTTGAGGTTCTCGAAACCACAAATATCAATACAGAAATACCTAAAGAAGTTTCTTTAACAGGAAAATCTTATAACACATCTTTAAAATTAGCTCAAGCAATTATTAAGCTAGACAGATTAGCAAAAATTATGCGACGAAAACGCATGAGTACTGGAGCTATTTCGTTTGATAAAGTTGAGGTGAAATTTAATCTGGATGAAGAAGCTAATCCTGTAGGTGTTTATTTTAAAGAGAGTAAGGATGCTAATAAACTTATTGAAGAGTTTATGTTATTAGCCAATAGAAAAGTATCAGAATTTATAGGTAAACAACGACCTAAAAAAACCTTTGTATATCGTGTACATGACGAACCAGACGAAAGTAAATTAGCAGCTTTACAAGGTGTTGTTAAAACTTTTGGTCATAAATTAAATTTTAGAGACCGAAAGAGTATTGCCTCTTCTTTAAATAAATTACTATCTGATGTAAAAGGAAAGAAAGAACAAAATATGGTCGATACACTAGCTGTTCGTACTATGAGTAAAGCGGAATATACGACTCAAAATATTGGTCATTATGGTTTAGCTTTTGATTATTACAGCCATTTTACATCACCAATTCGTCGTTATCCAGATGTTATGGCACATCGTTTACTACAGCATTATTTAGATGAAGGAAAACCGGTAAATGAAGATGCTTATGAAGAAAAATGTAAGCATTCCAGTAATATGGAATATTTAGCTACAAAAGCAGAACGAAATTCCATTAAATACATGCAAATTCGTTTTATGCAAGATCACCAAGATGAAGAATTTAGAGGCGTCATTTCTGGTGTTACAGATTGGGGAATTTATGTAGAAATTATTGAGAATAAGTGCGAAGGAATGGTCAGAATACGCGATATAAATGATGACCATTACGAGTTTGACGAAAGTCAATTTGCATTAGTAGGTCGTAACACAAAAAACATGTACCAGTTAGGTGACGAAGTTATTGTTAAAGTGAAAGAAACCGATTTAGTAAAAAAACATTTAGATTTTCATTTAATAGGAGCACTTGAGTCTTAATGTCATTGTTAGGAATTCAAAATTTATTCTGAATGATGTGGTAATCTTTTAAATATATTTGTAAAAAACACGAACATGATATTAACAACAACCAATTCTATAGAACATCATAAAGTAGCAGATTATTTAGGTATTGTAACAGGTGTCAGTATTAAGTCAAGAGAATTAGTAAAAGCAGGATTTACGGTTAAGTATGATAACTATTCTCAAGCTATGGAAAAAGCTATTGATGAGTTAAAAGAAACAGCTTTTCAGGAACTACGGAAAAATGCAAAAGCTCTTGGAGCTAATGCTGTAATAGGTATACAAATAGATTTTGAATCTGTTGGTGGAACAGGAATGTTTTTTGGAGTATCTGTATCTGGAACAGCTGTTAAAGTTGCTTAAAAAACTATACATGTTTCTTGTAAACGAACGATATTTGCTTTCGTTATAAAATAGTTACCTTATGAAGAATTTAGCAAAGCTTATAATTATGCTTTTTACAAGTATAATTATTGCACAAGATGATATTGAAAAAACTATCGGAGAGTTTTCAACCGTAAAGGTTTACGATTTAATCCAAGTAACGATGATTCAATCTAATGAAAACAAAGTAGTTATTTCTGGTAAAAACGCTCAAGATGTTTCTATAGTTAACAAAAATGGAAAGCTAAAAATTAAAATGAATCTAGAAGAAATTTTAGATGGTAATGATACTAAAGTAACTCTTTATTATACCAAAGTTGATGTTGTAGATGCAAACGAAGGTGCTAAAGTTTTAGTAAAAAATTCGATTAAACAGTTTGAAATAGATTTTAAAGCTCAAGAAGGAGGAAAAATAGAATCTGAAGTTGATGTTACGTACTTAAATATTAGAGCTGTAACAGGAGGTGTTGTCAAAGTAAAAGGCACTTCTAAGCATCAAGACGTGTCATTATACACAGGAGGCATGTATCAAGGTGAGGATTGTAAAACTCAAGATACAAAGGTTGCTATTAGAGCTGTAGGAGAAGCACATGTTAGCGCATCTGAAGAAGTAGATATAAAAATTCGTGCTGGCGGAGATGTTTATATTTACGGAAACCCAAGAGTAGTTGATGAAAGTCGTGTATTTGGAGGTCGAATTAAGCGAGTAAATTAATAGCATACTTTTCCTAACTTTGTGAAAACACAAAGCCTTCTATGTTTGACGATATTTTAACAGCCATTCCCTTTGGAGTTATTTTAGCCTTCACAATAGGTCCTGTGTTTTTTGTGCTATTAGAAACCAGTGCTACTAAAGGGTTTCGTTCGGCACTAATCTTTGACTTTGGTGTTATTTTAGCTGATATAATCTTTATTATTGTTGCTTTCTATAGTACTAGTGGATTAGTAGATAAAATTAAAGGCGACCCAAACTTTCTCATTTTTGGAGGCGCATTATTAGTAGTCTATGGTTTAATGTCCTTTATTAAAACATCAAAATCTTTCAGAGACATAGTTGAAGAATATCAAAAAGTAGAAATTCAAAAAGACTATGGTAAGTTATTCTTAAAAGGCTTTCTATTGAATTTTATTAATATAGGTGTACTTCTAGGTTGGTTAGGATTTATAGTTATAGCCAACTCTATAACGACATCAAAAAATGGTGTTATTGTTTTTTTAAGTACGATGTTAATCGCTTATTTTGTTACAGACTTACTAAAAATAATGGTAGCAAAACGTTTAAAAAATAAACTCACACCAAGACTTATTTTTAAAACTAAAAAAGTGATTGCTCTTGTTATTTTAGGTTTTGGAGTATTGTTATTAGTGCAAGGCCTATTCCCAGAAGCTTATGAGAAAAATAAGGAGCGTATAGAAAATATTAATCCTATAAAAGATAAAATTAATTAGGATTAAACTTCCAATTATCAGCATAAATTCCATAGATATAATCCATTTCATATTTTAAAACATAAGATTCATCAAATTTCTTATTAAAATTTAAATGAAAAGCATAGGCATTAATTCCAGCTTTTTTCAAGTCAAGTAAAAAATCTTCATTTCCTTCAATATAATTTCTTGATATAGCAATATCCTTAACTCCAAGATTAAGTAATTTTTCTACTTTATTTCCCTTTAAATTATCTATTATATTTTGAGACGGCATCGCAGAGCGTATATTTAATTTTTTAGCTTCAGTAAGTTGTTCTCTATCAAATATTTCCATCATTAATCGGGATCTGTCTATAAATTTAGGAATGAAATCTTTCACATCTTTTACTTTATCAGTAACTAAAATAGCATCAGGATGATCAGTAAACCATTTGTTGATTTTTTTAAGATCTAAAGGTGCAAATTGTTTATGAATTTTATGATTTAAAAATGTCTTTAAATCTACAGGTAATGTTCCTTTATAGTCTGTTATTTTTGCCCAATTCTTCCAATCGTGCGCTGCAACGTATTTACCATCGCTTGTTTTTATAATATCTAATTCAAACAATCTAAAACCGTTGTTATAATTTTCATTTAAAGCTTCTAATGAGTTAGTGTATTTATACCCTTTAATTCCACCTCCTGCATGGGCAATAAAACGTAATGTGTCCTTTTTATAATCCTCATAATACACGCTTATAAATCGTCCTTTTTTGGGTTTATCTCCTATAATTGTTAAACCCGAAACATTAACACTAGTTATTTTTTCAATATTATTTTTTATAAATATTTCCTTATCATCACCAATAATATCAGTAAGAAATTTTTGATTATGATTTATTTCAGCTCCTTTTAAAATAAGTTTCGGAATATCAATTTGATAGAATTCTTCATTTTCAAAGTCATCTAAATTAGTAGAGTTTGTAATAAAATATAATGATCTATCTATGCCTTTTTTAAAAAGATTAGCACTCCCCATTTTTAAATGATCTGGAAAAATATAAACAACAGTGTTCTCTAAAAGTTTATGTTCTTGTAAAAATGAAATAAAATCATTTATTAAATAATCTAGAGATGCAATTGAGAATTCGTAATCAGTTTTTTGTTTTTTAATAAACGCTTCCATTCTGGAGTCATAAATACCATTAGGGAAATGTGTATCTGTAGTTGATACAAAATAAGCAAAGGGCTCTTTTGAAAATCTATGTTTTAAAAGCTTTTGTTTTACAGCATCAAAAACATCCTTATCCTTCCCTTCATTACCAAGATTATACTTATCATATATACTAGTTAAACCAAAATTAAAAAGCATTTCTTTAGTACCAGAAAAATTAGCATCTCCAATAAAAAATGAGACATCATAATCAGCTTTTTCAAGTGTTTTTACGATGCTACTTATATTTGAGTTATAGCTTTTTTTAAAAATATCATTACCATCATACCCAAAATAAGCAGGAAAGCCTGTCAAAGATGTGTATAAGGATCCACTAGTCCACCCACTTCCATGATTTTGATGCAATGGGAAAAAATCCCACTCTTCTTTAATTCTTCTTAAGTTTGGAGTTAGATGAGAAAAAGAATACTCTAAGAATTCTTTTTCTAAAGACTCTAAAGATAAAACTATGATGTTTTTACCTGTTGTTGCTTGTATCTGTTCTGGTTTTGTATAACTACTGAAACCGATACTTTTAATAGCATTATCAAAGTCCTCCTTGTTTGTTGTAATAATAGTAAAGGTTTCTAAACTTTTATAAATTAAACCTTTATTCGTGCTCATAACTAATACAGAAGCTATAAGCAGCATAAGTTTAAAGATCCAATTATTTATAGGTTTTAATGAAAGCTTATTTTTTAGAAAATTAAATATGAATTGCGACTTGAAAAATAAAACAAGCGCTATTACAAATATGATTAACAGGAGAAACACCTGTGATTTATAAAGGTGCAGCATACTAGTAGTGTCTCTGACATTCAAATGAACGTAAAACTGATAGCCAATAAATTCACGATTAAAAAACAACGATATAATTTGTAAAGAGAAAATCAGAGATAAAAGAACTGAAATTATCATTCGTATCTTTTTAGGTTTTATTAGTGAGCATATAATAAAACCGAAAACTAAAAAGCATAATAAATTAATTACTATTAGTCCAAAATTAGAAAGGAATAAAAAACGGGCTACTAAACTCAAGATTTTTAAATATTTGGATGTCAATTTAACAAATTGAAAATAAAAAACCTCTGATACTAATCAGAGGTTTAGAGGTGTCGAGCGGATTCGAACCGCTGTAGTAGGTTTTGCAGACCCAAGCCTAGCCCCTCGGCCACGACACCATAGACGGCAAATATAAAAAAACTATACAGTTTACACTATAAGAGATTATTTTTTTCGCTTTTCAGTCATTTTAATCGTTACGCGTTCTACATCACCACCAATAGGAGGATTTAATTTACTAACGCTTATTGAAGCTTTTGTAACTAGCTTATCTTCAATAAAAATACGATCTAAAATTCTTCGAGCTACAGTTTCTAGTAGTTTAGAGGCAATTGCCATTTCTTCTTTTACAACATGATTTAGAAATACATAATCAACAGTATCTTTTAAATCATCTGTTGTTGAAGATTTTTGTAAATCAGTATTTACCTTCAGATCAACTCTATAGTCACTACCTATTTTTGTTTCTTCAGGTAAACAACCATGGTATGCAAATACACGAATATTTTCAACTTTTATAACTCCCAAATCAATATAATTTCAACAAATATATTACACTAATATTTAATAACTTTGCCTTTTAATTTTTTATATGTCAGAAGAAACAAAATCTCTCAATTTTATTGAGCATATTATAGAAGAAGATTTAGCCAATGGACTATCGAAAAATGACTTACGTTTTCGTTTTCCACCCGAACCTAATGGCTACTTACATATTGGCCATACTAAAGCTATTGGAATAAGTTTTGGACTAGGAGAAAAGTACAATGCTCCAGTAAATTTGCGTTTTGATGATACCAATCCAGCAAAAGAGGAGCAAGAATATGTTGATGCTATAAAAAGAGATATTAAGTGGTTGGGCTATAATTGGGCGAATGAATTATACTCTTCAGACTATTTTCAAATATTATACGATTGGGCTGTACAGATGATAAAAGACGGACTTGCTTATGTAGATAGTCAATCATCAGAAGCAATGGCGGAACAAAAAGGCACACCAACGCAAGTTGGAACTAACAGTCCTTATCGCGATAGAACCGTAGAAGAAAATTTAGATTTATTCACTAGAATGAAGAATGGTGAGTTTAAAGCTGGCACACATGTTTTGCGTGCTAAAATTGACATGGAGGATCCAAATATGTTGATGCGCGATCCTATTATGTATCGCATTATGTATGCACATCATCACAGAACAGGAAACGATTGGTGTATTTATCCAATGTACGATTGGACTCATGGAGAGAGTGATTACATAGAACAAATTTCTCACTCATTATGTTCTTTAGAATTTAAACCACACAGAAAGCTATATAATTGGTTTAGAGATCATGTATATGACTACAGTAAGGATAAGTTACCAATGCCGCCAAAACAGAGAGAATTTGCACGATTAAACTTAAGTTATACTATAATGAGTAAGCGTAAGTTATTGCGTCTGGTAGAGGAAGGTATTGTATCAGGTTGGGATGATCCACGTATGCCAACAATTTCTGGTTTACGTCGTCGCGGTTATACACCAAATTCTATACGTCAGTTTATTGAAAGAGTAGGAGTGGCTAAACGTGAAAATGTTATTGACGTATCGCTTCTTGAGTTTTGTATTCGTGAAGATTTAAACAAAACAGCGAATCGTGTAATGGCTGTTTTAAATCCTTTAAAAGTTGTAATTACAAATTATCCAGACGATAAAGACGAATGGCTAGAGGCCGAAAACAATCCTGAAGATACATCTGCTGGCTCCAGAAAAGTACCTTTTTCAAGAGAAATTTATATTGAAAAAGAAGATTTTAAAGAGGAAGCCAGTAATAAGTTTTTTAGATTGAAATTAGGTGGAGAGGTACGATTAAAAAATGCTTACATCATTAAAGCTAATCATGTGGTTAAAGATTCAGCTGGAAATATTACAGAAGTTCATTGTACTTATGATACAGACACCTCAAAGAAGGTAAAAGGCACATTACATTGGGTCTCAACAAAACATGCTATAAAAGCTGAAATTAGAGAGTACGATCGCTTATTTAATGATGAAGCACCAGATAGTCATGGTGGAAAAGATTTTATGGAGTTTATAAACCCCAACTCCTTAAATGTAAAAGAGGCCTTTTTAGAACCTAGTTTAGAAACTGCGACAGTGGGAGAGCGTTTTCAGTTTCAACGCTTAGGATATTTTAATGTAGATGATGATTCTACTTCAGAAAAATTAGTATTTAATAAAACAGTTGGTTTGCGCGATACTTGGGCAAAACAAACTCGAGTTGAACATGGTATAGAGAAACCAAAAGAAAATGATGCTTCAAGTACAGTTGAGAATCCTTCGAATAAATCACAACAGCAACGTAAGGCGATTAGTGTTATTCAGCAATTGGGAAAAAAATACACGAATTATTCAGAAGAAAAGCAGCAAAAAGTTAAAGCTGAAATTCAAGAGCTGGCTAAAAACATTTCATACGACGATTTAGAGCCTTTATTTGGCACTGCTGCTAAAAAAACAGGCACACGTATCGCAACGATGATTTCGTTAAATGTCCTGCTTAAAAATGGGTTAGAACGAAATGATGCTATTAACGATTTTATAGTTAAAGCATTAGAGGATAAAAATGACTTATTAGCAGCAGAAGCTAAAGCTATCTAAATAGTAAGAATAGTAATTAAAAAAAACCTCAAACTATCAGTTTGAGGTTTTTATTTTTAAAAGCTTTGGTAAATACTCTAACTCTCTTTTTTCTTATTCTCCTTTGCTTGCTTCATAGCTTCACCAATCTCATTACTAGCCGCAAAACTAGCAACCATGTCGTTAAGCATATTACTTCCTGCTTGTGGAGAATTTGGTAGTAAAATTAAGTTACTGTTAGTTTCACCTCCAATAGCTTGAAGTGTGTCGTAATGTTGTGTAACCACAATTAAAGCAGAGGCTTCTTGTGAGTTAATACCAACCTTATTTAAAACTTCTACAGATTCTTCCAAACCACGAGCAATCTCACGACGTTGATCGGCAATACCTTGTCCTTGTAAACGTTTACTTTCAGCTTCCGCTTTGGCACGTTCTACAATTAAAATACGTTGTGCATCACCTTCAAATTGTGCAGCAGTTTTTTCACGCTCTGCAGCATTAATTCTGTTCATGGCTTCTTTTACTTGCGCATCAGGATCAATATCTGTTACTAATGTTTTAATAATATCATATCCATATTCAGACATGTACTCCTGTAGCTCTCTTTTTACAGCAATGGCAATATCATCTTTTTTAACAAAAACATCATCTAATTTCATTTTTGGTACTTCGGCTCTAACCACATCAAACACAAAAGACGTAATTTGATCATGAGGATAATCAAGCTTGTAAAAAGCCTCATAAACCTTGTCTTTAATCACCATGTACTGTACAGACACTTTTAGTCTTACAAACACATCATCTAACGTTTTAGTCTCGATAATAACATCTAATTGCTGAATTTTTAAACTTAATTTTCCAGCAATTCTATCAACTAAAGGAATTTTTAATTGTAGACCAGATTGTCTGATGCTTTGAAACCTACCAAAACGTTCTATTACAGCTGCTGTTTGCTGCTTAACAATAAAAAATGAAGAGATAAAAATGATAAGTCCGAAAAAAATAAAAGGAATAAAAAGAAATTGTCCCATAACACGTTTTTTTAATGGTTAAAATAAGCTAGATAAAAGCTTAATAGTTTACTATTTTTTTAAAAGCGAATTTAATCTGACCTTAATATAAAAACTAAATGAACAGATTAAAATAAATCGTTACTAAATTAAGTTATATTTACGCAATCACTAGCAATCACATCATGAAATTTAGACAACGTATACTATTAGTAGCACTAACTATAGGTTTTGTTACACTTTCGCATTCACAACGTAGAAGTTATGATATAAAAAATGGCTTCGCTATTGGTGGTGGATTGACACAATTTGATATTAACACAGATAATTTTGAAACTAAATCTGGTAATGGTTGGATGGTTCATGCTACTGCTACTGCTGATTTACCACATAAATGGTATAACATTAGTTATGGCATGCAACTGTCGCAAAATACAATTGAAATTTCTGGTAGGCAACAAGCTACTGTTTTAGCAGATGAAGCAATAGAGTATAAGTTATTTACAGCTCAAGTAGCTTTACTAATGCATATTAAACCGTTTCAAGATCATTTTACAATAGACATTGGACCCATGTTGCAATATAATAGCAAGTTAGAATTAGAAAATGATGAACAAGAAACCTATTTCATCAATAATTATGACGCCCTATTAGCAGAAGATATTAGTGATATTTCACAGTTTAATATCAATGGTGCTATAGGTGCAACGTTAGGTTTTGGTCATTTTAAGTTGCGGGCACAATATATTTATGGATTTACCAATATACTTGATAAACTAAATGATCAAGATTTTGCTAATGGACTTGAAAAATTTGAAGGTAACCAAAGTATGCTGGTGTTTACAGCTTTAATAACCTTCTAGATCGTTTCAATAAAGTGTTTTATTCGCTTAATACTTTCGTTTTTACCAATCATAAACATAATATCAAATACATCAGGACCTTGAAGCGCTCCAACAAGCGCTAAACGTAACGGCATCATTACCTTACCAAATCCTATATCTTTGAAGGTTATCCAACCTTTCACTGCATTTTGAAGATCATCTTTTGAGGAATCATCAGCTGCCTCAACAACAGCTATTAACTCTTCCATAAGTTCTTTTGTACCGTCTTTTAATGCCTTTTTAGATGCTTTTTCATCATATGATGTTGGAGCTATAAAAAAGAAATGACTTAAATTCCAAAAGTCAGACACAAAAGTAGCACGCTCTTTTACTAAAGCAATAACCATCTCTATGTAGCTGCTATCAATATCAGCTAATTCCTCATGACTATTTTTAAAGGCTTCTGCTAAATTACTATTAGATTGCTCTTGCATGTAATGATGATTAAACCACTTGGTTTTATCAGGATCAAATCGTGCGCCAGACTTATTCACTTTTTCAAGATCAAAAGAAGCGACCAACTCGTTGAGGCTAAAAATTTCTTGTTCTGTTCCTGGATTCCATCCAAGAAACGCTAAAAAGTTTATAACAGCTTCAGCAAAATAACCATCTTCTTTGTAGCCTCTTGCAATATCTCCAGTCTTTGGGTCTGTCCACTCTAAAGGAAATACAGGAAAGCCCAACTTATCTCCATCACGTTTACTTAATTTCCCTTTTCCAGTAGGTTTTAATATTAAAGGTAAATGCGCAAATTCTGGTGCTTGCCAACCAAAAGCATCATACAATTGTTGATGTAAAGCCAGAGATGGCAACCATTCTTCACCACGAATTACATGAGAAATTTCCATTAAATGATCATCTACAATATTTGCTAAATGATAGGTTGGCATACCATCGCTTTTAAACAGCACTTTATCATCTAAAATATTCGTATCAATTTTTATGTCACCTCTAATAATATCCTTCAAGTGTAGCGTTTCATCTTGAGGTGATTTAAAACGAATAACATAATCGTCACCATTATCTAATTTAGCTTGAACGTCCTCATTTGAGAGCGATAACGAGTTACTTAACTTTAATCGATTATGCCAATTATAGATAAAGGTTTTGCCTTTTGCTTCATGATCTTTTCTATGAAAGTCTAATGTTTCTGCAGTATCAAAAGCATAGTAAGCATTTCCAGATGCAATTAGTTGATCGGCATATTGCTTATATAAGTGTTTACGTTCGCTTTGTCTGTATGGACCAAATTTTTCGTTTTTACCAACACCTTCATCAAACGGAATACCACACCAATTTAAAGCGTTTATTATATAATCTTCAGCGCCTTCAACATAGCGATTTTGATCTGTGTCTTCTATACGAAGCACAAAAGTTCCCTTATGTTTTTTAGCAAATAAATAATTAAACAACGCAGTGCGAACACCTCCAATATGTAATGGTCCTGTTGGACTTGGTGCAAATCTTACACGAACATTTTGACTCATAAACTACGATTAAGAGTGCAAAGATAGGATTATTTATATGATTGAATCACCAAAATCTATATTCAAAAGCGAGTACATTTTAGTATAACTATCTAAAATCATTTCTTTTTCAAATTCATTGTCTTTAAAAAATTTAACATCACCATAGATTGTTGGACTTTCAACTTCTTTTTTAAATGAATTGATCACATAAACTCTTTTAAGGTTTAAATATTTATCTGAAAAACTCTTATTAAAAGCTAAATTAATTGAAGTGTTATCTTGAGCTAAACTTGGATATATCAAGACATCTACTTGATGTTCATTTGTGTATAGATATTTATGAGCAATGTAAGAGGAAAATATATGATCGTTTTTAACACAAAATGAATTAATAAAATACTGATAAAGCTCTATTAGATATTTAGAATCTTTTGTATTAAAATTAGATTCAGTATACTCCTTAAAGGACTGTGTATTATGTAACCCTAAAAAACTTGTTGCTCCTTTAGTTGTTTTCTCATTTAATAAATTTATAACTCTAATATCACGATCACAATTTACATTCCAAACAGATAATGATAATAATTCATTGTATGAATCGTCTTTTTGATTAACTATATATTCTAAAACAGAAGTTTTAGGGTGAAGACTTAAATAAAGGACAGGATGATTTTTAATATTAGCTCTTTGATTTTTAACGAACTCATGAGGAGGGTAAGAATATTCAGAAAAACTATGATGATTTTTAATTTCTTTATAAGGTCTTACTCTATAATAATTACCATTAAATTGTTCTGTATTATATAGCTGGCTAGGTATAAGAAAAAAAGGGAAAATGCTAAAATAAATTTGATTTATTTCTTCAAAAATAGACTCATCTACATTTTTAAATTTCTTTTTCCAATTTATTGATTTAATTTTTTCTAAAGATTTTTTTAAGTCAATATTTGTCATACAATCATTTCTTTCGGCACACGCTTATTCATAATCTTAAACCATAAAGGTGGAAATAGAGACAATACCATAGATGTTGGATACCCAAAAGGCATCTGTGGACTTTCATCGTGACAATCCAATATTTGATATTTTTTTGAGGATTTAAAATGGTGATCACTATGTCTTGTTAATTCATATAAAACAATACGTCCTATAACATGGTTGGAATTCCAAGAATGAATTTCTCTAACGCGTTCATAACGACCAGATGATTTTTTTAATCGAAGTAAGCCATAATGTTCTATATAGTTTACGGTTTCTAATAGAATAAAACCAACTATTCCTGTTAGAATAGCGAATAACAAACCTGTTAATCCGAATATTGAAAACACAATTAATAGGTAGATAGCTTGTATAATGAGATACCAAAACATATCGTTATGCTTCGAAAAGAATGTGAGTTTATAGTTTTTAAGGAGCTTTTTTTGAATGTCCCACGCACTAATATACTGTCTAATTGTTGAGGTAAACCAAAAGGAATATACTGTTTGATTGTACCTTGCTGTTGCTGGATCTTCAGGTGTTGCTGCGTGTAAATGGTGGCCAAAATTATGCTCGATGTAAAAGTGCATGTAAAAGGAAGGTAGAAGCAAGGCTTTACCAATAAAACGTTCTTTTGAAGCTTGTCGATGTCCTAATTCATGAGCAACATTAATTCCATTAACACCTAAAACAATTCCAACCGAAAAAACTAATCCAATAAATTCGTAAGTTTCTAAAGATGATGAGACAACTTCAGATAATCCATAAAATAACACTCCATAAACAATAGGAAGATTTAGATATAGCAACCAGTCAAAAATTTTCTTTTTGAGATTATTGTCTATTTCTGTTTCATCTAAATTAGACGTATCAGTAGAAACTAAATGTTCTAAAACAGGTAGTAAAACAAAAACAAAAACAAGGGTGGAAAAGGACCAAATTCCTTTAAAATAAATACTTAAAAAAGCTACAATAGGTATTGAAAATGCAGCTAAATACTTCAGGTCTTTCATAGTAATAATGGGTTTTACGATCCGTTTATCTATATTTTAACAAGTCTCCTCGATAATTAACAGAATCTTACCAAATTTACATAATTATGATTAAAATAAAATTGTAGATTAGTCAGTTAGAATGCTATATGAGTAATTTTAATACCATACAAAACAAGTTAGAGCAGTTCATTAAAAAGTTTTATTCTAATGAATTGCTTAAAGGCGCTATACTATTTTTTAGTATTGGCTTGCTGTATTTCATTATCACACTACTTATAGAATATTTCTTATGGTTGAACCCAACAGGTAGAACCATTTTATTTTGGCTATTTGTTGTTGTAGAATTAGCGCTTTTTGTAAAGTTTATAGCTATTCCTTTAGGGAAACTTTTTAAACTCCAAAAAGGAATTAATTATCAAGACGCCTCAAAAATTATTGGTAATCATTTTCCAGAGGTTAATGACAAACTTCTTAATGTACTTCAGCTTAAAGAAAATAGTAATGATTCTGAATTATTATTAGCAAGTATTGAACAAAAATCTGCAGAATTAAAACCTATTCCGTTTAAGTTAGCTGTTAATTTCAAGGATAATATTAAGTATCTAAAATATGCCGCTATTCCAGTAGTAATATTGTTACTTTCATTTGTTTCAGGTAAGTTTAATTGGTTTAGCGATAGTTACGAACGAGTTGTTAATTACCAAACAGCTTATGAACCTCCAGCTCCCTTTCAGTTCTTTGTAATTAATGAGAATTTAAATGCCATTGAAAACAAAGACTTTAAATTACAAGTAAGAACTTCTGGAGAGGTAACTCCAGAGAATGTTCAAATAAACTATAATAACGAAACGTATTTTTTACAACAAAAAGGAGTAGGAGAGTTTGAGTATGTATTTACGAGACCTAAAACAGATGTGTCTTTTAATCTTTCAGCTAATGAGGTTAATTCAAAACCCTATACTTTAAGTGTTCTAGAGGTTCCTACTTTATTGAGTTTTGAGATGTTTTTAGATTATCCATCACACACAAGAAAAAAGGATGAGGTTATAAAAAGTTCTGGCAATGCTGTTATTCCACAAGGCACAAAAGTTACTTGGAACTTAAACACAAAATCAACAGATAATGTGTTTCTATATGCAAAAGACACAACTCAATTTAACAACTTGCCTGATGGTAAGTTTGAGGTCTCTAAACGTATTTATAACAATTTAGATTATAGTTTAAGTACTAGCAACAGCAATCTAAAAGATTACGAGAATTTAGCATTTAGTATTGACGTGGTTAAGGATGAATACCCAGAACTGAATGTAAAAATGGAACAAGATACACTAGATCTTCAGACGCTTTATTTTTATGGACAAATCAGTGATGATTATGGCTTGAGTAAATTGCAATTAGTATATTATCCTTCTGATAATGAGACAAATAAAAAAGTTGAACCTTTGCAGATTGCCAAATCTAATTTTGATGAATTTGTAAATGCATTTCCTAATAATTTGCCAATTCAAGAAGGCATAGCCTACGATTTATATTTTCAAGTATTTGATAACGATGCTATAGGAAAGTATAAGAGCACAAAAAGTCAAGTGTTTAGTTATAGAAAGCGAACCAAGGCAGAAGAAGAGAATAAACAACTTCAAGAGCAAAATGAAACCATTCAGGATTTAAACAAATCACTCGAAAAATTTGAAGAACAAGATAAAGAGTTAAAAGAGTTTTCTAAAACTCAAAAAGAAAAATCCGAACTTAACTTTAATGATAAAAAGAAGTTTGAAGAGTTTTTGAAGCGTCAAAAACGACAAGAAGACATGATGAAAAACTTCAACAAAAAATTAAAAGATAACCTTGAAGATTTTCAAAAAGATAACCAAGAAAAAGATCAGTTTAAAGAAGATTTAAAAGAGCGTTTAAAAGAAAACGAAGAACAACTTAAACAAGACGAAAAATTACTTGAAGAATTAGAGAAGCTCCGCGAAAAATTATCTAAAGAAGAGCTTTCAGAAAAGTTAGATAAGTTGGCAAAACAAAATAAAAACAAGAAAAGAAGCTTACAGCAATTATTAGAGCTAACCAAGCGCTATTACGTTGCTAAAAAATTAGAGAAACTTCAAGAAGAACTATCTAAACTTGCGATAGATCAGGAAAAATTATCTAACGAACCTGAAGATAAAAACACGAAAGACAAGCAAGATGAGCTGAACAAGAAATTTGAAGATTTCCAAAAACAACTAGAAGACCTCCAAAAAGATAATAAAGAGTTAAAGCAACCAATGGATGTTCCTCGTGATAAACTAACTGAACAAGAAGTAAAAGAGGAGCAAAAAACAGCTTCAAAAGAACTAGAAAAGAAAGAACAACAAGAAGCTGAAGGTGATCAACAAGAATTTAGCCCTCAACAAGAATCTCAAAAACAGGAAAATCAAAAAAATGCTCAAAAAAGCCAAAAGAAAGCAGCAAAAAAAATGATGCAAATGGCAAAAGAGATGGCTCAAGCTATGCCAATGGGAGGTGGAGGTGGAGACCAACAACAGGAAGATATTGATACCTTAAGACAAATACTCGATAATTTGGTGCTATTTTCCTTCGATCAGGAAAAGCTGATGAATCAATTTAAAAGCATTCAAGTTAACCACAATAAATATGCTAACTACTTACGTAAGCAGAGTAATTTAAAAGAGCATTTTGCACATGTAGATGATAGTTTATTCGCCTTATCATTACGGCAACCTAAAATTTCTGAACGTGTTAATAAGGAAATTACTGAAGTATTCTATCAAATAGATAAATCATTAGCACAGTTTTCAGAAAATAGATTATATCAAGGAGTTGCCTCGCAACAATATACAGTTACATCAGCTAATAACCTCGCTGATTTTTTAAGTGATGTTTTAGATAACATGGAAAATCAAATGAATCCTTCTCCAGGTCAAGATCAAGGAGATATGCAATTACCAGATATTATCATGAGTCAGGAGCAACTTAATCAAGAGATGAAAGAGCAGATGGAAAAGCAACAAGGTAAAAAGGAGGGAGAAAAAGAAGGAGATGAAAAGAAAGATGGGAAAGAAGGTGAAGAAGGAGAAAAACCACAAGGTCAAAAAGAGGGAGAACAAGGACAAGATAGCAAAGAGGGAAATGAAGGTCAAGAAGGTAACCAACAAGGAGATGGTGAGCAGCAGAATGAAATGCTTAATGGTGAGTTATTTAAAATCTACCAACAGCAGCAGCAATTACGTCAAGCGTTAGAAGATAGATTAGCGAAAGAAGGAAAAGAAGGATCAGCTAAAAACCTTTTAAAAGAAATGGAAGAAGTAGAGCTTGATTTATTAAATAAAGGTTTTACTAACGAAACACTTCAAAAAATGATGGACTTGCAGCATCAATTACTAAAATTAGAAAATGCTGCATTTAAACAAGGAGAAGAGAATAAGAGAGAGGCTAAAACTAATAAGGAAGACTTTAACAACAATTCTACAAACCAAATTCCAACCGCGAAACAATATTTTAATACTACAGAAATTTTAAACAGGCAAGCCTTACCTTTGCAGCAAGTTTATAAAAAGAAAGTACAAGAGTATTTTAAGCAAAAGAATGATTAAATAAACGTAATATCAGGATATTAATTATATTGCTCCAAAACAATAGTATCATGAAGAAACTACTTACGCTTTTATTATTAATCGCAATTTCATTCTCATTTTCTCCACCCAATTCAAGTACGCTTAAATTAGAAAAAGGTTATGAAGTTATTGGTACTTTTTCAGGTGATTTTAATAGTGATGATAGCTTTCATTTGATTATTGCAAAAAACACAAAAGCTAAACAACATGAACTAATCCCTGTAAATAATAAAGATGGTAATTTGATTAGGTTACAACCAATTGTTTTTAAAAAGCAACCATCTATAGTTTCTTATCATAGTAACGATAATGGTGTTTCAATAATCGCCTCATATGAAGAAAAAAAAGACGAATTGATGCAGGTTATAGACTTAAATCTTGAAACAGGAACTCATACTAGATCTAAAACATTTCCGGCCAAAGGTTTCAAAACTGCTATTAGAAAAGAAGATAAAAACCATTTATTATTCTCTAACGAAAACGACGATTTATATGTTAAAACAATAATGGATTGCAATAATATAAACAGCTTAAGAGTTGCTTTATCTGAAGAGAATAAGGGTGTTTTGGAAGGATTAGATGACGAAACTATAGACGCAGTAAAAACAGATGAATATGTCCAAAACGGATCAATCAACTCTATTAAAGCTTATGTTATTGATAATGATATTGTATTAACTAGAGATGATAATAAAGGTAAATCAACAAATGTTTTACGTTTTGCAGCTAATGCTAAGGGTGATTTAGACATTAAATCTAAATCGTATAATTTTAATGCTTTTGAAAAGCATAAAAAAACATCAACATACGTAAATGAAGATAAACTTTTTCAGTTGTTACTTAGTAAGAAAAAAATGACATTTAATGTTATTAATTTATCATCTGATAAGTTAGAGGCTCTAAATTTGAGTGATGGAACAATCACAAAAAAGTCTATAGGGTTTACTAGTCTTGAAGATTTCATCAAACAGGCTACAAAAGGTTCAAAAGAGCCTACGGTAACAGTAAACACTAGTAAAGAAGGTAAATCTGTCATTAGAGCAGATTATGTAGATAAAGCAGATTATAGCTATAATTATAATTGGTGGTGGCACCATCAATGGCATCACCAAATGATGATGATGTGGCAACAACAACAAATGATGCGTCAAATCAAAGTTAATACTCCAACAGGATTTGGTCCAAAATTAATTCTAGAAGATATATATTACAAGCCTGTTAAACACCATTATTTTGAAATAGTAATTGATGCTGACAATATTATTGATCAAGATGCTACTACAGAAACGAAACTTTTAAAGGTTGATAAAAAGAAACATATTAAGGAACTAAAAGAAAAAAAAGGACTAGACCATATGTCAAGCGTTTTTCTTGGTGATACTTTTAGATCTTTCGTGTATGATAAAAAATCCAAGGTTTTTAAGTTTGAAGACAAACAAATAAATGATTAATTTTAATTACGAAACAGATTTTAAATTAGAAAATGAAACAGAAATTTCCAACTGGATATCGTCTGTTATTGAATCAGAAAACTGTGTAGAAGGAGATATTAATTATGTGTTTTGTGACGATAATTATTTACATAAAATCAATTTAGAATATTTAAATCACGACACACTAACAGATATTATTAGCTTTGATTATTCTATAGGAAAAAACTTACAAGGAGATATTTTTATTTCAGTCGAACGTGTTGTAGAAAACGCTAGAGAATTTAAGGTCTCTTTTCAAGATGAGTTAGCACGTGTTTTGGTTCATGGTATATTACACTATTGTGGTTATAAGGATAAAACTGATGAGGATGCTACAGTCATGAGAAACAAGGAAAATTTCTACATAAACACACGCCTTTAATTCTCACAGAATCAACGTATATTTGCAAAAATTTTAATTAAGAAAAAACTTATGTTCCACGTGGAACGTTTTTAATACTATGTTTAACGAAGTTTACGATGTTATTGTTGTTGGAGGTGGTCACGCTGGTAGTGAAGCTGCTGCTGCTGCTGCTAACATGGGAAGTAAAACATTGCTCATAACCATGAACCTACAAAACATTGCTCAAATGTCTTGCAATCCAGCTATGGGCGGAATTGCTAAAGGGCAAATTGTAAGAGAAATTGATGCACTTGGTGGTTATTCTGGGATTGTTAGTGATACGTCTGCTATTCAATTTAAAATGTTGAATAAGTCTAAAGGACCAGCCATGTGGAGTCCTAGAGTGCAAAGTGATCGTATGCGATTTGCTGAAGACTGGAGGCTGCTTTTAGAAAACACACCTAATCTTGATTTTTATCAAGAGATGGTTTCTGGTTTAGTAGTTGAAAATGGTAAAGTAGTTGGCGTTAAAACGTCATTAGGCATTGAGGTCAAAACTAAATCTGTTGTTCTAACCAACGGAACTTTTCTAAATGGGTTAATTCATATTGGAGAAAAGCAATTTGGTGGAGGAAGAGCAGGAGAAAGAGCGGCAACTGGTATTACAGAGCAATTGGTCGATTTAGGTTTTGATTCAGGTAGAATGAAAACAGGAACACCACCAAGAGTGGATGGGCGCTCTTTAGATTACTCTAAAATGATCATTCAACCTGGAGATGATAATCCAGAAAAATTTTCATATCTAGATACCACGAAACCATTAAAAGAGCAACGTGCTTGCCATATGACTTATACAAGTACAGAAGTACATGATTTACTTCGCGAAGGTTTTGATCGCTCTCCTATGTTCAACGGTAGAATTAAAAGTTTAGGGCCTAGATATTGTCCGTCTATTGAAGATAAAATTAATCGATTTGCTGATAAAGATAGACATCAATTATTTGTAGAACCTGAAGGTTGGAATACTGTTGAGGTTTATGTTAATGGGTTTTCTACATCACTTCCAGAGGATGTTCAATTTAAAGCATTACGTTCTGTAGCAGGATTTGAAAATGTGAAATTCTTTAGGCCTGGTTATGCTATTGAATATGATTATTTTCCACCAACACAATTGCGTCACACTTTAGAAACAAAGTTAGTTGATGGCTTATATTTTGCTGGACAAATTAATGGGACAACTGGATACGAAGAAGCAGCATCTCAAGGTTTAATGGCAGGAATAAACGCTAGTTTAAAAGTTCAAGAAAAAGAACCATTTACATTAAATAGAGATGAAGCATATATAGGAGTTTTAATTGATGATTTAATTACAAAAGGCACTGAAGAGCCTTATCGCATGTTTACATCGAGAGCAGAATACAGAACGTTATTGCGTCAAGATAATGCTGATTTGCGATTAACTCCTAAAGGATATGAATTAGGAATTGCTTCTGAAAAACGTTTAAAGCGTATGGAAGAAAAGCATAATAAAGCTGAACAATTTGTACAATTTTTTAGAGATACTAGTGTCGCTCCAGAAGAAGCAAATCCTGTTTTAGAATCTAAAAATTCTGCAACTGTCAAACAAAAAGATAAGATGTTTAAGCTTTTTGCAAGACCAAATATTACACTTGAAGATGTACGACAATTTAAAGTTGTTGAGACATATATTCAAGATAATAATTTAGATCGAGAAGTATTAGAGCAAACAGAAATTCAAGTTAAATATGCTGGTTACATAGAGAAAGAAAAGAATAATGCCGATAAGCTTAATAGGTTAGAGTATGTAAAAATACCAGAGAATTTTGACTATTCTCAAATCAAATCTATGAGTATGGAAGCAAGAGAAAAATTAAAACAAATTAAACCAACTTCAATAGCACAAGCTTCTAGAATTTCTGGAGTTTCACCCAATGACATTTCTGTTCTTTTGGTTTATATGGGACGTTAAATTTTAAATGTTCCACGTGGAACAAGATGGTGGCTTCGAGAGCCTCTGCCACCAAAACGGTCTTTGAGGCTCTCGAAATGACCAGTTATGAATATAAAAAATCAGACATATTTAAATGTAAAAGATTATTCTGTTTCAGGAGAACTATTTCAATTGTTATATAACGAAGAGTTAGACATGTTAGAAACAGTCCCGCAACCTAAAGAAGATAGACTTTCTGAATATTATAAAACTGAAGATTATATTTCACATACAGACACACAGAGAAACCTCTTTGAGAAAGTATACCATTTGGTTAGAAATATGTCTTTAAAACGAAAATTAAAACTTATTAATTCGTTTAGTTCTTCAGAAAAAAATCTTTTAGATATTGGATGTGGAACGGGAGATTTTTTAAAAGTTGCTAAAGAGAATAATTGGTTAGTTTCTGGAATAGAACCAAATGAAAATGCCAGGCAAATTGCTAACTCTAAAACCGATAATTCGGTTTTTCAAATAGAGCAGTTGTCAAAGTTTCATCCAAAGAGTTTTAATGTAATCACACTCTGGCATGTATTGGAGCATTTACCAAAACTAGAAGAGCACATCAAAATAATTAAATCACTTTTAAAAGATGATGGTGTTTTAATTATAGCTGTACCAAACTATAAAAGTTATGATGCGAAATTTTATAAATCGTTTTGGGCTGCATATGATGTGCCAAGACATTTGTGGCATTTTTCTAGAAGCTCTATTTCAAAACTATTTGGTAAACATAATTTTAGATTAGAAAAATCTTTACCAATGAAGTTTGATGCTTATTATGTGTCATTACTTTCTGAAAAATATAAAACCGGATGGATGAATGTATTTAGAGCTTTTTCTATTGGTGTGATTTCAAATATTAAAGCCAAAAGCACAAAAGAATATTCTTCTGTAATTTATATACTCAAAAAGGACTAATCTCATTTTAATACTCAATAGACTTATTCTTTATTACAAAAGATAAGATTGGGTTACGATAAAATAAAAACC
The DNA here is from genome assembly GCA_026162565.1 of Flavobacteriaceae bacterium NBU2973. Lineage (GTDB taxonomy): Bacteria > Bacteroidota > Bacteroidia > Flavobacteriales > Flavobacteriaceae > JAOEIQ01. The sequence goes on along the minus strand of JAOEIQ010000001.1, from coordinate 236,317 downwards.
CTTTAAATCGTCTTATTTTGATTTATATTCAATAATTATTATTTATTTATTTTAATTAATTCAATAGACTTTAATTATAAGCACTATTCATTGTAATTTTTAATACCTATTATCTCATTTACTTTTTTATTTTTGCGCAGTTATAAAAAATAATTGAATGTCTGTTTAATATGATAATCATCTTTTAAACGTCATTCCGAACTTGTTTCAGTTTGACGAATTTTTTTTATGATTTATTAACTGACAATTATTAAAAAATAGATAAATGAAAAATTTCGTATTAGTAGTTTTAGTTATGTTGGCTTTTATGTCTTGTCAACAGACTCAAAAAATTGGTTATGTTGATAATGCCACTTTAGTAAATGATTATCAAGAGAAGAAAGATGTTGAAGCGCATTTGCAATCTAAAATAGATGCTTTTCAAAAAAGAACAGATAGTTTACGCCAAGCGTTTCAGTTAGAAATTAACGAAGCTGAAATAAAAGCAAGACGTATGTCTCAAAAAGAGGTTCAGAAACTATCTAAAGATCTTCAAGATAAAGAAACAGCCTTATCACAACGTGTGCAGTTTGAACAACAGCAAATAGCTCAAGAAAGTCAATCTAAAAATGATTCTTTAATTAAAAAAGTAAAGAATTTTGTTAAAGACTATGGTAAGAAAAATGGGTATAACTTTATACTAGGAAGTAACGAAGCAGGATCTGTAATGTATGGACAAGATACTAGCGATTTAACTCAAACAATTTTAGATTTACTAAACGCTCAATATAAACAGGAGAAGTAAACTTAAAATTAAATATACATAGAAAGCCAATATTAAATATTGGCTTTTTTTATTTTAATTATATAGTAATCAGTTGTTTAGGTTGATTTCGTGTGTAGCAAGCGTGTTAACTTAATAGACAAATCGGTTAATATTATTTTAGAATTCCCATTGCGTTCAATGTGGTAAATAGCATCTTGAAGCTCATCACTAATTTCCAAAATATTACCATTATGTACAAAAGGGGCAAAATTTTCTAACTTAAAGTTTTTTGCTTTTGGTTCTATAAAAACGAGATCGTTAGCTTTATAGTTTAAAAGCATGGCTTGCCTAAAAAAGTTAATACAAAATTGTAAAAATTGTTTTTGAGTCTCACGACCAGTTTTTGCTATGTCCTCACTCCAAGATATCAAGTCATGAATAGCACTTTTATTGCCCTTTGCTTTAAAAGCCGAACGAATCCAGAATACAAACCATTCTTCAAACTGTAAGTCTTCACTATCTTGATAAACGAGATCGCAAGCTTTATTATAATTACCATTTGCCTGATGCGCAATTTTAGTTGCTATAGAGGTCTCTAAATCGTATTGCTTTACTAAACCATCTTTAACATCGTCTTCTGCAAGAGGAGGAAAGTGTAATAATTGACATCTAGAGCGAATCGTATTTATAATCTGTTCTTCATCTTCAGCAATTAAAATAAACACCGTTTTATTTGGTGGTTCTTCAATGAGTTTCAATAATTTATTAGCGGCAGCAGTATTCATTTTTTCAGCCATCCAAATCAACATGACTTTATAACCACCTTCATACGATTTTAAAGACAGCGATTTTACAATATCAATAGCTTCATCAACACCAATTTGTCCTTGCTTGTTATCTACTCCCAAAAGTTTATACCAATCAAACAAATTTCCGTAAGGTTGTTGTTTTAAGAGTTCTCGCCATTCTTCTAAAAAGTGTTTAGAAACGGGATGTTTTTTAACTTTATCATTAGAAGTTACAGGAAAAGCAAAGTGTAAATCTGGATGAGATATAGAATCAAACTTTAAATTACAAGCCTCATTTCCAGTATTGTTTTCTCCATTTATATTGGCACATAAAATATATTGCGCATAAGCGATAGCCATTGGTAAGGTTCCGGATCCTTCAGGGCCAACAAATAATTGCGCATGAGGAATACGACCATTATTAACACTTTGAGTCAAGTGGTTTTTTATATGTTTTTGACCTAAAACTTCTGAAAACAACATAAGGCAAAGATAACAGAAATACTATCTTTAAATAATAGGGAATCTATTATATTTGTGTTTCAAACCCTTTGAAAATGAAAACCCTTAACGACTTTAACTTCGAGAATAAAAAAGCAGTAATTCGTGTAGATTTTAATGTGCCTTTAAATGACGATTTTCAAGTAACAGACACCACAAGAATACAATCTGCTAAACCAACAATTATTAAAGTTTTAGAAGATGGAGGGAGCTGTGTTTTAATGAGTCATTTAGGAAGGCCAAAAGGCGTTCAAGATGAGTTTTCTTTACGTCATATTGTAGACACTGTCGAAGATATTACAGGAGTAGAAGTTAAATTTGTTGCTAATTGTGTTGGTCAAGAAGCAGAAGAAGCCGTTGCTAATTTAGAGCCTGGACAAATTTTACTATTAGAAAATTTACGTTTTCATGAAGAAGAAGAGAAAGGAGACAAAAGTTTTGCAGAACAGCTTTCTAAATTGGGAGATATTTATGTAAATGATGCTTTTGGAACAGCGCATAGAGCTCATGCCTCAACAACTGTAGTAGCAGAATTTTTTCCGTACAATAAATGCTTTGGTTATTTATTAGCAAAAGAAATAGAAAGCATTAATAAGGTAATGGAAACAGGAGATAAACCTGTTTTAGCAATACTTGGTGGTGCAAAAGTATCCTCTAAAATTACCATTATTGATAATATTTTAGATAAGATAGATCACCTAATAATAGGCGGCGGAATGACTTTTACCTTCATTAAAGCACAAGGTGGTAAAATAGGAAATTCTTTAGTAGAAGATGACAAGTTGAATTTAGCATTAGAAATTTTAGACAAAGCAAAATCTAAAAATGTACAAGTCCACTTACCTGTAGATGTTATTATTGCTGATGCGTTTAGTAATGATGCTCATACCAATACTGTTGCTGTAAATGAGATTCCTGATGGATGGATGGGATTAGATGTTGGTCCAAATACTGAAGCTAAATTTGCTCAAGTTGTAAATGAATCTAAAACAATACTTTGGAATGGACCACTAGGTGTTTTTGAAATGGAAAACTTCGCTAAAGGAACTATTGCTCTTGGTTATGCTATAGCAGAGTCTACTAAAAATGGCGCTTTTTCACTAGTTGGAGGAGGAGATTCTGTAGCAGCAGTTAAACAGTTTGGGTTTGAAAATAAGGTGAGTTACGTCAGTACAGGAGGAGGCGCGATGTTAGAAAGTTTAGAAGGAAAAACACTCCCTGGAATTGCTGCAATTTTAGAGTAAAAAGTTATTTTATATAGAGGTTAATACCTTTCAAAAACCCCATTATTGGCTTTCCTTAAAAAACACTAATTTAGCCACACTCTCGTTATATAACAAATTCTAAACGATGTATAGACAGCTAAAATCTATTATTTTTATTCTTACTTTTTTTCAAGTTAATTCAATTTTAGCACAAGATTCACTTCAAGTTTCTAATTCAAATAGGTTAAAAGAGTCTGAACTAATATCAGGAAAAAATTATGTTATAGACACCATAATAAACGGTCAAGCCTATTTTAAAGAAACTCCATCAGAACCAAAATTAGATGAAGCAGTAAAACCTATTGATGTTAGTTTAGCTCAACCATCTCAAGAGATAAAACCAGTTGAAGAAAAAGAACCTTTAATAGATGATGCCTTTGCAGCTGAAATTGATAAAAAATGGCTTGAAGAATTATACAGTACGTCTTTATATGATACAATTTACAAAACAGTTACAGATTTAGATTATAATACAGATGTCTATTATCCAGAACTACCAACAGATACTTTAAAGGCTCGACTAGCAGAGATAAATACCAGAACACCATTTAATGTAGAATATAACCCGACACTTGAGCGTGTTATCAAATCGTTTTTAAAAAACAGAAGGAATTCATTAGAAAAGTTAATGGGATTAAGTCATTATTATTTTCCAATGTTCGAAAAGGAGCTGGATAATTATAATATTCCTCTTGAAATAAAATATCTATCTATAGTTGAATCTGCTTTGAAGCCAAGAGCAAAATCTAGAGTTGGAGCAACAGGCTTATGGCAATTTATGTTTGCTACAGGTAAGCAGTATGGATTAGATGTAAGTAGTTATGTGGATGAAAGAAGCGACCCTTTAAAATCTACTGATGCTGCAGCAAAGTACTTGTCTAAATTATATGAAATATTTGGTGATTGGGATTTAGCTTTAGCGGCTTATAACTCTGGTCCAGGAAATGTTAGTAAAGCTATTAGAAGATCTGGAGGGTATAAAAATTACTGGAATTTAAGAAGCTATTTACCTCGTGAAACTGCTGGTTATGTGCCACTATTTTTAGCTACTATGTATGTATTTGAATATGCCGAAGAGCATGGTTTTGAAGCAAGAAAACCAGAGTTTAATTATATAGAAACAGACACTATTCGTGTAAAAGACATGATTACTCTCGACCAAGTTTCAGAGGTTACAGGCGTAAAAATAGAAGAGCTTCAGTTTTTAAATCCTTCGTACAAGTTAGATATCATACCTAAAATTAAAGGAAAAGATTATGCCTTACGGTTACCAAAATCGGCACTAGGTATTTTTGTAAATAATGAGAAAGACATATATGCTCAAGCTAAAGAGGAGTTAAGTAAACGCGAAAAACCATTACCTCAATTTTTTGAAACAGATACACGAGTTAGATATCGTGTTAAATCTGGAGATTATCTGGGTAAAATAGCTAGACAATATGGTGTTAGAGTTAGCCAAATTAAACAATGGAATGGCTTACGAAGCAACAACTTAAAAATAGGACAACGCTTAACCATTTATCCAAGAAAAGCCGTTGCACCTCAAAGTAATAGCAAACCTAAAACTGTAGTAAATACAGAGGGTAAAAAGACTTATAAAGTAAAACAAGGAGATTCATTATGGAGCATTGCTCAAAAATTTCCTGGAGTTTCTGTTCAAAATATTAAAGATTGGAACGATATTAGTGGTACTAAATTATCTTTAGGAACTATATTAATAGTTTCTGAATAATTTAACATTCTAAACAAACTATCAAGAAATGAAAAAACTCATTTATGTATTCGCTTTAGTTTTCACCATATATTCATGCGAAGACTCTGGAAATTCAGGTAAAAGAACATTATCTAGTTCTTCAGGAAACATTAACAATCTTACAGCAGTTGTAGATAATGATTTATGGGAAGGCAGTGTAGGAGAAACCATCAGAAATATTTTAGCTGCTCCAATTGATGGTTTACCTCAAGAAGAGCCATTATTTTCTATCAGACAAATGCCAACAGCAGTTTTTAGCGATTTTACTACTAAAGGTAGAATCATTTTAAAAATTGAAAAAGGTGGTGATGCAACTATCAAGTTTGCAGAAGATGTTTTTGCAAGACCTCAAAAACTAATTGTTGTTAGCGGGAAAACTAACCCGGAGATCAATAAGGTTTTAAATGACAATGCATCAAAAATTATAAGCGTATTTAAAAATGCTGAAATAACCGAAAAACAACGACGTATAAAAAAGTCATTACATACTTCAGATGTTATTGAAAAACGTTTTGGTGCTACTTTAGAGTTTCCTTCTGTATATCGCATTGCTAAAGAAGAAGATGGTTTTGTGTGGTTACGAAAAGACATCAAAACAGGAACAACCAATATTATGATGTATCAAATTCCTTTAGATGCAATAACTGATGACGACACTGTTATTTCAGAGATTATAAAAATCAGAGATTCAGTAGGGAAGGCACATATTCCAGGACCAACCGAAGACTCGTACATGATTACAGAAAAAGCGTATACACCATCTCTTTATAAAACCATTGTAGATAACAAACCTACTTATGAAACAAAAAGTACTTGGGAAGTTGCTAATGCTTTTATGGCTGGGCCATTTGCTAACTATGTTATAGAAGATAAAATTAATAATCGTTATTTAGTAATTGAGGGATTTGCATTTGCCCCTTCTGTAGAAAAACGAGATTATATGTTTGAGCTAGAATCTATTATTCGGTCTCTAAAAATTAAGTAAAAAAGCACTGATAAAAAAAGCCAACGCATTGCGTTGGCTTTTTTTATACTAAAATGTAAAAGCTATTCTTTTTCTTTTTTAGATGTATCGTCTTTTGATGCATCTTTAAATTCTTTAATACCACTTCCTAAACCTCTCATTAGTTCAGGTATTTTCTTACCTCCAAAAAGCAATAAAATTGCTAGACCAATAATTACATATTGCCATGGACCAATCATTCCTAATAATATAGTAGATGAAATCATAATATCTTAATTTATACTGCAAATTTAATAATTAAACTTTAATATCGTTGTTTTTACAATAACTTTCACATATACAAAGTGCAGGGTTTAATATTTTAATTAATTTTGTTTTCTATGGCTAAAGACCAAAAAGAAAAAAAACGAATAAAGAAAAAGTTACTTGATAAGTATAGGCTTGTTATACTTAATGAAGATACGTTTGAAGAGCGCTTAACAATTAAATTAACTAGGCTAAATGTATTTGTAATGATGTCTCTGGCCGCAATTTTCTTAATAATCGGCACAACACTACTTATAGCATATACTCCTTTAAGAGAATATATTCCAGGATATTCTTCAACAGCATTAAAAAAGAAAGCTACAAGTTTAAGTTTTAAAACAGATTCCCTTCAGCAAATACTACAAATGAATGATAGGTATTATGCATCTATTAAAAAAGTATTGCAAGGCGATGTTAAAACGGTAAATTTTAATAGAGATTCCATTATTGAAGCAGCAAAATTAGACGTTTCAGAAGCAGATCTAAACCCAATAAAAGAGGATTCAATTTTAAGAGAAAAAGTAGATAAAGAAGATAAATACAATTTATTTGAACAGGATAATACTGCAAATTTTGTACTATTTCCTCCTGTTCAAGGAACTATAAGCGAGCCATACAATTCAAAAGACAAGCATTACGCTGTAGATATAATTGTTGCAGAAGACACACCAATAAAAGCTACCGCAGATGGCACTGTAATTTTTGCAGAGTGGACAACAGAAACGGGTTTTGTAGTAATTTTAGAACACGCTAATAATTTACTATCTGTTTATAAGCACAATGCTTCAGTTACCAAAAACCAAGGAGATTTGGTAAAAGCAGGAGAAGTAATTGCAACAGCAGGAAATACAGGAAAACTAACTACTGGACCTCACTTGCATTTTGAACTCTGGAGTGATGGTTACCCAATTAACCCTACAAACTTTATTGACTTTAATTAATGATTTCATTAAAAGCTGCATTAGCAAAACCTTTTGCTAAATATATCTCCAAAAAAATCCAAAAATGGGTTAATAAACCAATTGAAACTCAAGAAAAAGTATTTCAAAATCTAATAAGCGAAGGCGCAAAAACTGTATTTGGCAAGGATCATGATTTTGTAAGTATTAATAATTATCAAGATTATAAAAAACGAGTTCCAGTTAGAGATTATGAAGCACTTAAACCTTATGTAGACAGAGTAGTTTCTGGAGAAGCAAATGTTTTATGGAAAGGTAAACCAATTTACTTTGCAAAAACATCAGGAACCACATCAGGAGCTAAATATATTCCTATTACAAAAGAAAGCATGCCAACTCATGTTGAAGCAGCTAGAAATGCCATTTTAATGTACATAGCAGAAACAGGTAATGTAAAATTTGTTGATGGTAAAATGATTTTCCTACAAGGAAGCCCAATATTAAATAAGCAGAATGGCATTCAATTAGGGAGACTATCAGGAATTGTTGCGCATTATGTGCCTAGATACCTTCAAAAAAACAGACTACCAAGTTGGGAAACCAATTGTATTGAAGATTGGGAGACTAAAGTTGAGGCTATTGTAGACGAAACATTACCAGAAAATATGTCTATTATTTCTGGTATTCCGTCTTGGGTACAGATGTATTTTGAGAGAATTATAGAGCGAACAGGTAAAAAAGTTGGAGATGTATTTAAAGATTTTAATCTATTTATATTTGGAGGTGTAAATTACGAACCTTATCGTGCTAAATTTGAAAATTTAATTGGAAGAAAAGTTGATAGTATAGAACTGTATCCTGCAAGTGAAGGGTTTTTCGCATTTCAAGATAAGCAAGATCAAAAAGGAATGCTACTTCAGCTTAATTCGGGAATTTTTTATGAGTTTATTAAAGCAGATGACTTTTTTAATGAAAACCCGAATCGTATAAGCTTAAAAGATGTAGAAGTAGGTGTAAATTACGTGATGATAATTTCTACCACAGCAGGACTTTGGGCTTATAATATTGGAGATACAGTAGAGTTTACTTCCATAAAACCCTATCGTGTAATCGTTTCTGGAAGAATCAAACATTTTATATCAGCCTTTGGAGAGCATGTTATTGGTAAAGAGGTTGAGCAAGCTATGAGAGAAGCAACAAGTGATACTAGTATTCAAATTACAGAGTTTACAGTGGCTCCTCAAATTAACCCAGAAAGTGGATTACCTTTCCACGAGTGGTTTGTTGAGTTTGAAAATGAGCAGGATGATATTTCAATTTTAGAGCAGAAAATTGATCGATCTTTACAACAACAAAACAGTTATTATTTTGATTTAATTGACGGTAAAGTTTTACAACAATTAAAGATTACAAAAATTAAGAAAAATGGGTTTAAAGACTATATGAAATCTATTGGAAAGCTAGGTGGACAAAACAAAATACCTCGTTTATCTAACGACAGAAAAATTGCAGAAGAATTAAAGAAGTTTGTCAATGAATAAGAATTTAGAAACAGCTATTAAAGCTGCGCTAAAAGCTGGGGAAGCTATAATGGAGATATATAATTCGAACTTTATTGTAGATTATAAGGAAGATAAATCCCCTTTAACAGAAGCAGATAGAAGAGCAAACAACATTATTAATTTTTTTTTAGAATCAACTAATACACCAATAATTAGTGAAGAAAATAACGAAAAATCCTATAGTGAGAGAAAAAATTGGCAAACTTGCTGGATTGTAGATCCTTTAGATGGAACAAAAGAGTTTATTAAAAAAAATGGAGAGTTTACTGTTAATATAGCTTTAATAGAGAACAAAAAACCTTTATTAGGAGTAATTTATGCACCAACTACTAAAACTCTGTTTTTTGGAGATGTAACAACTAAAACAGCTTATAAAGCTAAACTTAATAGACATGATTCTTCAATAAGTGAAGTTCTAAATAATACATTACCACTTAAACAAGGAAAAAAAATTAGTGATACAATAAGAGTAGTTAGTAGTAGATCCCATTTAAACGATGATACAAAAAACTTTATTGAAACGTTAAAATCTAAAAATAAAAATATTAAAATAATTTCGAAGGGAAGCTCATTAAAATTTTGCTTAATTGCAGATGGAGAGGCAGATATATACCCACGCTATGCTCCAACAATGGAATGGGATACTGCCGCAGGACATGCAATATGCAATGCTGTTAATATAGAAGTTATATCATTAGACACAAACAAAGCAATGCTTTATAATAAAGAAAACTTGCTAAATTCTAAGTTTATAGTATCTTCACAAAAATCAGTTTTTAATTAGCTTTTTAAACAAGAAGTTATGTCAACAAATATTAAAAAGCACAGTTATAAAACCTCTGTAACAGATAGAAGAAAGTTAAATGAACACAACTCTTTTTTAATCTGGTTTACTGGATTGTCTGGTTCTGGAAAATCAACAATTGCTAATGCTTTAGAAGAGAAATTGCATAACCAAAAATTCAAAACATATGTTTTAGACGGAGATAATATTCGAAAAAACTTAAATAAAGATTTATCTTTTTCTCCAAATGATAGAAAAGAAAATATTAGACGAGTTGCAGAAGTGTCGAAGCTAATGATTGATGCTGGTTTAATTGTAATAGCTGCTTTTATATCTCCTTACAGAAAAGATAGAGAAAATGTTAAAGCAACTGTTCAAGCTAAAAACTTTATTGAAGTATTTGTTGACACCTCATTATTTGAATGTGAAAGGCGAGACGTAAAAGGGTTATATAAAAAATCTAAAAAGGGAGAAATCACCAACATGACAGGATTATCCTCACCCTATGAAGTACCTCTAAATCCTGATATTGTTATTAAAACTGAAGAAGAAAGTGTTGATTTAGCAGTAGATAAAATTATGAGCTTTATAAAACCCAAATTAAGCATCTAAACATGAGTAAATATTATTTAAACTATATAGATGAGTTAGAAAGTGAAGCGATTTATATTTTGCGAGAAGTTTATGCTCAATTTCAAAACCCAGTTCTCTTATTTTCTGGCGGAAAAGATTCGATTGTAATGACTCATCTAGCAAAAAAAGCATTCTATCCATGTAAAATACCATTCCCATTACTGCATATTGACACGGGTCATAATTTCCCAGAAACTATCAAATTTAGAGACGAATTAGTACATAAATTAGATGTGAATTTAATTGTTGGGTCGGTTCAGGAATCTATAGAAAAAGGAGAGGTTACAGAAGAAAAAGGAAAGAATGCCACTAGAAATGCCTTGCAAACTACAACTTTATTAAACACAATAGAGACTAATAAAATTGATTGCGCAATTGGAGGAGGGAGGAGAGATGAAGAAAAATCAAGAGCTAAAGAAAGATTTTTTTCTCATCGTGACGATTTTGGTCAATGGGATCCAAAAAATCAACGACCAGAACTTTGGAGTTTATTTAATGGAAAATATTTTGAAGGCGAACATTTTAGAGTTTTTCCAATTAGTAATTGGACAGAAATGGATATTTGGAATTATATAAAAAGAGAGAAAATAGACATACCATCACTTTATTTTTCTCATGATCGTCAAGTATTATGGAGAAACAACTCTTGGATTCCTTATTCTGAATATCTAATTTTAGAAAACCATGAAGAAATTTTAACAAAAAAAGTTCGTTTTAGAACATTAGGAGATATAACCATTACTGGAGGAATTGAATCTCATGCAGACACTATAGAAAAAATTATTTTAGAGATTTCGAAAATGAGACAAACGGAAAGAGGTAATAGAAGTGATGATAAGCGTTCTGAAACAGCGATGGAAGACCGAAAAAAACAAGGCTATTTTTAAGTATGTTAAATAATAATCAATTATTACGATTTACAACCGCAGGCAGCGTAGATGATGGTAAGAGTACACTCATAGGTCGCTTATTGTATGACTCAAAATCTATTTTTCAAGATCAATTAGAAGAAATAAAAAAGACTAGCTCAAGGAAAGGTATTCAAGAAGTTGATTTAGCAATGTTTACAGATGGTCTAAGAGATGAAAGAGAGCAAGGCATTACAATTGATGTAGCGTATAGATACTTTACTACACCTAAGCGAAAATTCATTATAGCTGATACACCAGGACATATTCAATATACAAGAAATATGGTAACTGGAGCATCAACAGCTAATGTAGCCTTAATACTAATAGATGCAAGACGAGGAGTAGTTGAGCAAACAAAACGCCATGCTTTTATTGCTTCTCTATTGCAAATACCACACATTTTAGTTTGCATAAATAAGATGGATTTAGTTAATTATGAAGAAAAATTTTTTAACAAAATCATTGAAGAGTTTGAAGAGTTTTCATCTAAATTATTAGTAAAAGATATTCGATTTATCCCAATAAGTGCATTGTTAGGTGACAATGTTGTTAAACGTTCTATCAACATGAATTGGTATCAAGGCTCACCTTTATTACATATGTTAGAAACATTACATATCAGTAGCGATATTAATAAAGTAGATGCGCGTTTTCCTGTACAAACTGCATTAAGACCTCAAAATGAAAAATATAGATATTATAGAGGATACGCAGGAAAGATATCTAGTGGAGTTTTTAGAGTAAATGATGAGGTTAAAGTCTTGCCTTCTGGTCTTATTTCTAAAATTAAATCAATAATGCTATATGATAATCAATTAGTAGAGGCACATGCTCCCATGTCAGTTTCAATAGCTTTAGAAGACGATTTAGATGTTAGCAGAGGAAATATGATAGTTCGCTTAAATAACCAACCTAAAATAGAAAAAGAGATTGAAGTAATGTTGTGTTGGCTTAATAATGAAAATGCAAAACCTAAAATTAAATACTCTATTTTACACACAACAAATATTCAGAAAGCAATCATTAAAGATGTTATCTACAAAATAGATATTAATGATCTTAAGAGAAATTATGATGATAAGGTTTTAAAAATGAATGATATTTGTAAAGTTAAAATTCGCACAACTCAACCATTAATGATAGATACTTATAGAGAGAATAGAGCAACAGGAAGTATTATTTTAATAGATGATTCTACCAATGAAACTGTAGCTGCTGGTATGATTTTGTAAGTACTTTGAATCTTTATACTATAGCCATTATATTTTAACCTATTTACCAAAAAATTCTGTTATTTTTGCTTGGATACATTATATGAACAACATTAAGATACAAGGAAGAACAAGAGCTCAAGAATCATCCAATGCCATTGAGAGATTATACATCACAATGAGGCATTTATTTAATAGAGGTTTTTACAAACCTATGGGAATTTCTGGTGAGACTTTAAGAAATGCTTTACTACTCCTTCGTCCTGAAATTTATGGTTCTATAGCAGAAGATAAAGCAGAGATTAATGGATTGTTGTATGTTATAGATAGACTTCCTTTGGGAATAGAAGAGTGTCGATTTATAAATTTAACATCAGAAGAAGGTTATAAAAACTCTCATTTTGAAGTAATTATTCCTCCTAAAAGACGCAGAAATTGTTACAGGATTGATTCTGAACAAATGAATATTGAAATTACCAGAGGACGATCTGAAATTTATGATATTTTAACCCATTTAACGTTTTTGTTTATTGAGTCTCATAAAATTGCAAATCGTGTTCTAATCAATGATAATTCAGAAACAACAAGAGATTGGGAAAAGTTAGAAGCTGCAGTTTTAAAAACTAAAAAACTAACACAAGCAGAAAGAGAGATAGCAGTAACACATACGGCTAATATTTTAGGACGAACTTTTAAAGAGGTTTTACATGTTTATAATACGTTTTCAACCAAACAATATCCTGAACGATTTTTAAATATTATTTACTGGCTTGGTAAATTAGCTATTGATGAAATTGCTAAAAACAAAAAACGAACTATTACGTTCTCGCCTGTTTTAAGAGAGCGTTTAGGGCATCATATTCATGGAGAGATTTGGGCTCATAAAATCAAGTCTGTTTTAAAAGACCAAGATTTAATTGATAGGCCAATTCATATAATAAGTGCCAATATGCACAGTGTTATGAATTCGCTATTTGCACCTAACTTATTATCAAAACAATTAAAAACTCAAGATGAGTTTGATATTTTTGAGCAGATAAGTCATTCCGATTCTTTAAGAAAAAAGGTGGAAAAGGAAGCGTTAAAAAACGGGATGATTTACATAGAAGATGAATCAGGTACAAATATCAATGTTCAAATATTTGATACCGCTAAAATTAAAACAGTAAAGAGTCAATATTTAAATAAAAATATTTTAAAAGACGAAGACAAGCCAGTTTTATTTGTAATGGATTATGCTTTTGGAGAACAGGCCTACGAAACTATTGATGAGCTTTTGAAACCCTATAAATCTAACTCTAAAACAAATTTTTTAAATGTAGAATCTATTTCAATAATGGGAAAAGCAGGAATTCTAGAAGGTGGAAAAGGAGATATAATGATTCCTTCAGCACACATTTTTGAGGGTACTGCAGATAACTATCCTTTTAAAAATGAATTAAAAGCAGATGAACTTAAAGGACAAGGTTTAGAAATTTTTGAAGGTTCTATGATTACTGTTTTAGGAACCTCTTTACAAAATAAGGATATATTAAAGTTTTTTCAGGACTCTACATGGAACGTTATTGGTCTTGAAATGGAAGGAGCACATTATCAAAAAGCAATTCAATCGGCCTCTAAAATAAGAGGGAGTATACGAGAAAGCGTAAAAGTACGTTATGCTTATTATGCAAGTGATAATCCTTTAGAAACAGGAAGCACTTTAGCTTCTGGAGGTCTAGGAACTTCAGGAGTTAAACCAACATATTTAATTACAACAAAGATTTTAGAACAGATATTTAACTAATAGAGCTATGAGTGAAAAATTACCAAACCAACAACCATCAGAAGAAATAGATTTAGGGCAGTTATTTAATGCTATTGGCAAATTATTTAACAAGCTTTTTGCATTTATAAAAGCAGTTTTTACTACTATTTTTTCTGTTATAATTTACTCAATTAAACCAATTATTAAGCATTGGAAGATTATTGTAGGTGTTGTTGTTTTATCTTTTATAGGAGGTAAAATACTAGAAAAAAGTAAAATTACTATTTACTCTTCACAAATGTTGGTTAGGCCTTATTTTGATTCTCAATATCAACTAGTCGACAATATAGAATATTATAACTCATTAATATCAACTAAAGACTATGAAACATTATCTAATATTTTTAATGTAAATGAGGATAACGCCAAAGAGATAATATCATTCAAGATATCCCCTGGACCTGAAACAGAAAATGAACGAATAGTTCAATATGATCGTTTTGTAAAATCGATTGACAGCATAAGAGCACAGGACATAGATTTTGACGATTACATTGAGAATAGAAGTATTTATTCTGGAAATTTGTTTCAAATAAAAGTACACTCATATAAAAAAGATATTTTTCCAAATTTAGAAGATGGACTTAATTCATCTTTTACAAATAAGTATTCCATTAAAAAAATGGAGAAAAGAGATTCTATGATTTCTATACAAAAAGCAAATATTCTTAAAGATATTGATGAAGTACAAAAACTACAAAGTATTTATATTAATGTTTTAGAAGAAGAATCTAAATCCAAAGAAAATAAAATTTCTTTAGGAGAGAATTTGTCTTTAACAACAGAATCTAAAAAAACACGTGAATTTGAATTGCTTAACCGTGAAATACAATTACGTAATGAGTTGAGTAAATTAGATGAAGAAAAAATACAAGAAGACGTGTTTTTTGATACCATTTCTAGCTTTCAAAAAATAGGTAGCCCTGTAAGAGAATTTAGAGATAAACATAGCTTAATATTTCCTGTTATATCATTTATACTACTCTGCTTGATTTATATTTTAGTTAAGTTTATTAGATTTGTAAAAGAATATGAATAATAGAACATCAATACTTGTTACTGGTGGAGCTGGATTTATAGGTTCAAATTTTATTCCTTACTTTTTATATAATAATAAAGAAATAACGATTATTAATTTAGATAAGCTCACTTATGCAGGTGAGCTTTCTAATTTAAGAGGAATAGAGAACCATAGTCGCTATAAGTTTGTTAAAGGAGATATATGTGATAGAGACTTAATAGAAAAGCTGTTTAAAGAATATGATTTTAATGGCGTTATTCACTTTGCTGCTGAATCTCATGTAGACAATTCTATTAAAAACCCAAATGCTTTTATTAATACCAATATAGTTGGGACTTTTAATTTATTAGATGTGGCTAAAAATAATTGGATGGACACCTCTAATACTATTAAAAAGGAACATACTAATTCAAGGTTTTTGCACATTTCCACAGATGAAGTTTATGGAAGTTTAGGAGAAACAGGTTTATTTACAGAGCAAACGCCTTATGCTCCCAATAGCCCTTATAGTGCCTCTAAAGCTTCCTCTGACTTTTTGGTGAGAAGTTATTTTCATACATATGGTTTAAATGTTGTTACCACTAATTGCTCTAATAATTATGGGCCCAAACAACATGACGAAAAATTAATTCCAACGATAATCCGAAAAGCACTAAAAGGAGAAAAAATACCTATTTATGGTAATGGTAAAAATATCAGAGATTGGTTATATGTGATTGATCATTGCAAAGGAATAGATATAGCTTTTAAAAATGGGAAAAAAGGTGAAACATACAATATTGGAGGAAATAACGAGAATGAAAATATTACCATTGCCAATACAATTTGCGAAATACTTGATTTAAAAATACCAAAAAGTAAATCTTACACAGAGCAAATTACTTTTGTAAACGATAGACCTGGACACGATTTTAGATATGCAATAGATGCTAGTAAAATTGAGGATGAATTAGGATGGAAAGCAGATGAAGATTTTAAATCTGGAATAATAAAAACAATAGATTGGTATATTAATAAATATCAAAAATTATGAAGGGAATAATACTTGCAGGAGGATCTGGAACTAGACTACATCCTTTAACGATAGCTATTAGTAAACAATTAATGCCTGTTTACGATAAACCTATGATTTATTATCCCTTATCAACTCTAATTTATTCTGGTATTAGCGAAATTTTAATCATATCCACACCTAGCGATTTACCACTATTTAAAAAACTATTAGGTAACGGAAGCCAACTAGGCTGTAAATTTAGTTATGAAGTTCAAGAAAATCCTAATGGTTTAGCTGAAGCTTTTATAATTGGAGAGGGTTTTATTGAATCTGATAGTGTAGCGCTAATTTTAGGAGATAATATTTTTTATGGTTCGGGCTTATCAAACTTATTACAATCTAACATTAATCCAGATGGAGGCATTGTGTACGCCTATCATGTGCAAGACCCTCAACGCTACGGAGTTGTTGATTTTGACGAATCTGGAAAAGTTATTTCTATTGAAGAGAAACCTATAAATCCTAAATCTAATTATGCAGTTCCAGGTATTTATTTTTATGATAATGAGGTTGTAAATATTGCTAAAAATATAAAGCCAAGTAACAGAGGCGAACTTGAAATTACAGATGTAAACAAAGCATATTTAAAAAGAGGAAAACTGAGTGTTAGTATTCTAGACAGAGGAACTGCTTGGCTTGATACGGGAACTTTTAACTCTCTCACACAGGCCTCGCAATTTGTTCAAGTTATTGAAGAGCGTCAAGGGTTAAAAATAGGATCTATAGAAGAGGCTGCATACAAAATGAATTTGATCTCTAAAAAGCAATTAGAGGCACTCGCAAAACCATTATTAAAAAGTGGTTACGGAGAATATTTATTGCAATTAAAGTAAAAATGACAGTACATCAAACAAAACTTGAAGGATGCTTTATAATAGAACCTCTTATGTTTCAAGATGAACGAGGCTATTTTTTTGAAAGCTTTAATTCTAAAAAGTTTCAAAAGGAAACAGGATTAAATCCAAATTTTGTTCAAGACAATCAATCAAAATCATCTAAAGGCGTATTAAGAGGCTTACATTTTCAAATAGATGACTATGCTCAAGCCAAACTAGTTAGAGTAATACAAGGAAGTGTTTTAGATATTGCAGTAGATATTAGAGAGGATTCTAAAACCTTTGGAGAGCACATATCCATAGAATTAAATGCAGAATCCCATAAACAACTCTATATTCCAAGAGGTTTTGCTCATGGGTTTTTAGTTTTAGAGAATGATACTGTATTTTCATACAAATGCGATAATTTTTACAATAAAGAGTTTGAAAGAGGCATCATTTACAATGATACAACTTTAGACATAGATTGGAAGCTACCTGATTTAGATATTATATTATCTAACAAAGATCAAAACCTACCGTCATTAAACAGTTATTTAAATGCTTAAAAAGGTTTTAGTTACAGGTTCTAATGGTCAATTGGGTAGTACGATTAAAGAACTATCAATAAACCATGACATAAATTTTGTATTTGCATCTAGTTCTGAATTAGACATTACTAATAAAAAACAGCTGGTCTCTTTATTTAATGAAATTAGTTTTGATTACTGTATAAATTGTGCGGCTTATACCAAAGTTGATAAAGCTGAACAAGAAATAGAAAAAGCGTATTCAATAAATTCTGAAGCTGTAAAAAACCTAGCTTTAAACTGCAGCCAACACAATGTAATTTTGATTCATATCTCTACTGATTTTGTGTTTGATGGTGAAAAAGAATCGCCTTACATAGAAGCTGATGCGACTAATCCAATCAATGTGTATGGGAAATCTAAACTTCAAGGAGAAAAACATATTCAAGAAATATTAGAAAACTATTTTATTTTCAGAACATCATGGCTTTACTCTAAATATGGAAATAATTTTGTGAAGACAATTATAAGACTTTCAAAGGAAAAGGAAGAAATAAATATTGTGAGTGACCAAATAGGTTCTCCTACTAACGCTGAAGATTTAGCAATCTTCATTTTAAGAATTATAAAACAGGAGAGTACTCATTATGGTTTATATCACTTCTCTAATAATGATGATACAAGTTGGTATGGTTTTGCTCAAAAAATATTAAGCCATTATAACAGAGACACAATTCTTAACCCAATTCCATCACACTTATATCCTACACTAGCCAAAAGACCTAAATACAGTGTTTTAAATACCAAAAAAGTAGAAACTACATTTGGGATCAATATTTTAAATTGGGATGATAGTCTAAATAAAATGTTGAGTGATTATGTTAGATAAACAGTTAACGATTACTATTTAAGCTGCATTAAAAGCTATTAAAGTGATTATAAAATTTACAATACAAATATTAATGCTAATTCCCATCAAGATCTTAAAAACGGTTACCAGAGCATCATAGAATAATAGAACTTTGGTTTTTAAATTGTGATAAATTAGACACAGCTATTATTCAAGGTTGGAGAATAAAAGAACGAGCATTAAAGGGAAATTTCTTCAAATAAAAATAAATTTCATCTAATATATTCTTACTCAAATGAGAAGTTGTTTAGGTTTATAATTATTGTATTTTTGCAGCACATACTATAAAATAATTTACATGCTCAATTTAAAAGGAAAATCATTACTTATAACTGGAGGAACAGGATCATTAGGTAAAGCACTCACAAAACATATTTTAAATAAACATCCAGAGATTAAACGACTTGTTATTTATTCTAGAGATGAACAGAAGCAGTTTCAAATGGCTCAAGAGTTTCCTGGGAATAAACATCCTCAACTTCGTTATTTTATAGGAGACGTAAGAGACAAGGAACGTTTAGAAAGAGCTTTTCAAGGAGTTGATTATGTAATTCATGCCGCAGCCATGAAACATGTACACATAGCAGAGTACAATCCAGACGAATGTATAAAAACTAACATTGGTGGTGCAGAAAATGTAGTGGATGCTTGTTTTAAAACAAAAGTAGAACGAGTGGTAGCACTTTCCACCGATAAAGCTTGTGCTCCAATAAATCTCTATGGAGCAACAAAATTAACTTCGGATAAATTATTTATTGCCGCTAACAATATTAAGGGCGAAAACCCAATAAGATTTTCTGTTGTTAGATATGGTAATGTAATGGGATCTAATGGTTCTGTTATTCCATTCTTTATTAATAAAAAGAAAGAAGAAAGTAAATTACCAATTACAGATCCAAACATGACACGATTTAACATTTCGTTACAAGGAGGCGTTGATATGGTTATGCATGCTTTAGAGCATGCTTGGGGAGGAGAATTGTTTGTACCTAAAATCCCTTCATATAAAATCATGGATGTTGCTGAAGCAATCGGTCCAAATTGCGAAAAACCAGTTATAGGTATAAGACCAGGAGAGAAAGTTCATGAAGAAATGATTACACCATCAGATTCATTCTATACGTATGATTTGGGTAAATATTATACTATTTTACCAGCAACTCATAAATGGAGTTTAGAAGAGTTTAAACAAACATTCAATGCTAAAAAAGTTCCGTTAGGATTTAGTTATAATTCTGGAGAAAATGACGACTGGGAGACAGTTGATAGTTTAAGAAAACTTATTAAAGAGCATGTAGATCCTAATTTCACTGTATAATAATGCAAGCAATACCATACGGAAGACAACATATAGATCAAACAGATATAGATGCTGTAATCGAAACTTTAACCGCAGATTTTTTAACTCAAGGCCCAAAGGTTCGAGAGTTTGAAGAAAAATTCGCAGAATATATTGGTGTAAAATATGCGGTTGCTGTTTCTAATGCTACTGCTGGATTGCATATAGCTGTTTTGGCTTTAGATTTAAAACCAAATGAGCGTGTTATTACAACACCAATTACATTTGCTGCTTCTGCTAATTGTGTTCGATATGCTGGCGGAGAAGTATGGTTTGCTGATATTGATCCAGAAACATATACATTATCATTAGAAAGTACTAAAAAGCTTATAGAAAGCAAGCCTAAAGGGTTTTTTAAAGGTATTATTCCTGTAGATTTTGCAGGCTTACCTGTAAATCTTGAAGCTTTTAGAGAATTAGCAGATAAACATGATTTATGGATTATTGAAGATGCATGCCATGCTCCAGGTGGATTTTTTACAGATTCTAAAGGAGAAAAACAAATGTGCGGTAATGGTAAATATGCAGAGATAGGCATTTTTTCTTTTCACCCAGTAAAACATATTGCTTGCGGAGAAGGAGGTATGGTAACTACTAATTCTAAAGCCATTTATGAAAAGCTATCTTATTTAAGAACACATGGTATAACCAAAGAAAACATGAGTGAGGATCATGGAGGTTGGTTTTATGAAATGCAAGCTTTAGGCTATAATTATAGACTTACCGATATACAATCAGCTTTAGGCATCACACAGTTATCGAAAAACAAAGAGGGCGTTTTAAAAAGAAATAAAATCTCTGAAACATATAAGCAAGCATTTAAGGGTAAAATGAAATACCAAAGCTTGCCAAAAGGGATGTATAATGCACATCACTTATTTGTTATAGAAGTAGAAGACAGAAAAGGCTTATACGACTATTTAAAATCGCATAATATTTTTGCTCAAATACATTATATTCCTGTACATACGTTGCCTTATTACAAAGAAATTGGTTATGATGCTGCTGATTTAAAAGTGGCAGAAAATTACTACTCTAAATGTATTAGCTTACCAATGTATCCAACACTTACAGAAGAGGAACAGCAATTTGTTATAGAAAAAGTACTAACTTACTCTAATGGCTAATCTAGCAATTATACCAGCAAGAGGAGGTAGTAAACGTATTCCTAAAAAAAACATAAAACCGTTTTTGGGTAAACCAATTATAGCTTATTCTATTGAGGCAGCATTAAAAAGTGAGCTTTTTGATGAGGTTATGGTCTCTACAGATGATAAAGACATTGCACAAATAGCTATTCAATATGGTGCAAAAGTTCCCTTTTTAAGAAGTGCAGATAATGCTAACGATTTTGCTGTATTAGCTGATGTTGTTAGTGAAGTACTGGATAAGTACTCAGAAAATAAAAAAAAGTTTGAAAGCATATGCTGTATTTTACCTACAGCACCTTTTATTACGTCAGAAAAGTTAGAAGAGGCTTATATAAAACTAAAAGAAAATAATTTTGATAGTGTTTTTCCGGTTTTGGAGTTTTCTTTTCCAATACAGAGATCTCTAAAAATGAATTCTAATAAAGTTTCTATGGTATGGCCTGATCATTTAAACTCTAGGTCTCAAGATTTGGAACCGAGATATCATGATTCTGGTCAGTTTTATTGGTTAAATGAAACAACTTTTACTAAAGAAAAGAAATTGTTTACTAATAATTCTGGAGCAATAATCATATCAGAGTTGCATGCTCAAGATATTGACACAGAAACAGACTGGAAATTAGCAGAAATAAAATTTAACCTTATGTTAAATCATGACCAAGAAAATAATCTTTAGGGCAGATGGTAGTTCTACAACAGGATTAGGTCATCTATACAGGTTATTTAGTTTAGTAGAAATTGTAAAAGAGTCTATTGAGTTTATTTTTTTAACTCACGAAACATCTACTGCTTCTGTAATACCAAATCGCTATCACAAATCTATTATTCCCAAAGAAATTACAATTGCAGAAGAACCAAATTGGCTTTTGTCAAATTTTAGTCCTCAAAAACACTTAGTTATAGCAGATGGCTATCAATTTGATTCAAAATATCAGAAATCAGTAAAAGAAAAAGGATATAAATTAATTTATATAGATGATTTAGCCAAAGAGCATATGTATGCTGATGTAGTGATAAACCACTCTCCTTATTTAAAAGAGGAGCACTACACGAAAGAACCTTACACAGCATTAGCTCTTGGTACTCAATATGCATTATTAAGACCTTTATTTCTTGAACAAGCAAAAAAAGAAAGTAAAATTAATAAGATAGACTCGGCTTTTGTTTGTTTTGGAGGAGCAGATCCTTATAATCTTACTCAAAAAGCTGTAGAAGGTTTATTGCAAATACCAGAATTTAAGAATATACATGTTGTCCTTGGCGGAGCCTACAAGCATCAAGATATTTTTAGTTTGCAAGAGGAATACTCCCAAGTTATTAAACTTCATAAAAACTTATCAGAAGAAGAATTAGTAAGTGTAATGAAACACTGTAATTTTGCTATTGCGCCTGCCAGTACTATCTTGTACGAACTGTCATGTTTTAAGATACCTATTTTAAGTGGTTTTTATGTAGATAATCAAGAATTAATTTATAAAGGGTTCACAGATAATCAAGCAATTTATAAAGGCAGTAATTTTAAAAACTATAACGCAAAAGATTTTACTTTACGAGTAAAAAAGATATTAGAAAATTCTGACTATGAAGAAAAGATTAATGCTCAAAAAATATTATTTGACAATAAAATAGCTTCAAGACACTTAAATTTAATTAACAAAACTATGCTTACAATTGGAGTACTTTGTAGTGGAGGTTTAGGTTTAGATACTTTATCTAAAATGGTTAAGGATTATAATATTCAATTTATTTTTACAGATAAAAAATCTCAAGGTATTATTGATTTGGCTGAAGCAAACAATATACCAATATACATAGGTAACCCAAGAAATGGAAAAGGCTATGAATTTATTAAAAGCTTTAGCGTAGATGTTATAGCATCAATTAATTACCTTTTTTTAATAGAAAACGATATAATAAAACACGCCAATGTTTTAACTTTTAATATTCATGGGTCTCTTTTGCCTAAATATAGAGGCAGAACTCCACATGTTTGGTCTATAATTAATGGAGAAACAAAAGCAGGAATCACAGCTCACGTTATAGATTCGGGTTGCGATACAGGTACAATAATTCATCAAATAGAAGTCCCTATTCTGGAAGAAGACACAGGGGCAATTATGCTTGAAAAATATGCTAGCAAATATTATCCGCTTGTTCAACAAGTTTTAAGTGATATTTCTTCTAATAACTTAAATCTTGTAAGTCAAAATGAAGATGAAGCCACATATTTTGGAAAAAGAACACCTTTAGATGGTGAAATTAATTGGAGTTGGACAAAAGAAGCTATAAAAAATTGGGTAAGAGCACAAGCTCATCCTTATCCAGGCGCATTTACTTTTTATGATGGAGATAAAATTATTATAGATAAAGTTGCAATTTTAGATTCTAGTCAATTAGATAATTTAATTGATGGCGAAATTATTGAAACAGAACCAAATATTATAGTAAAAGCGCAGAACGGTTTAGTAGAGCTAATAGATATAAGAACAGAAAAGTGTACTTTTGTTAAAGGAAATAGATTTACAAATGAAAATAGGAAATAAAACTATAGGCGGAGATAATCCGTGTTTTATAATTGCAGAATTATCAGCGAATCATAATGGCGATTTAGAGGTAGCAATAGAAACTATTAGAGCAGCAAAACGAACAGGTGCAGACGCTATAAAACTTCAAACGTATACTCCAGACACATTAACTATAGATTGCGATAAGGATTATTTTAAAATTGACGGAGGAACCTTATGGGATGGTAAATCACTCCATGAATTATATGGAGAAGCTTACACTCCTTGGGAATGGCATAAAAAACTTTTTGAGGTTGCCGAAGAAGAAGGTTTAATCTGTTTTTCTTCACCATTTGATTTTACAGCTGTAGATTTTTTAGAATCATTAAATGTTCCAGCTTATAAGATTGCCTCTTTTGAGATTCAAGACATACCATTAATAGAGTATGCAGCTTCAAAAGGCAAACCTATAATCATGTCTACTGGAATTGCAGAAGAAGAGGATATTAATTTAGCTGTTGAAACTTGTAAAAAAGTAGGTAATACTGATATTATTCTTTTAAAGTGTACATCTTCTTATCCAGCACCATTAGATTTAGCGAACCTTAATACAATTCCAGATTTAAAAAACAGATTTGGTGTTGAAGTAGGTTTTAGTGATCATACATATGGTTCGTTAGCTCCAACAATAGCTGTAACATTAGGAGCTAGAATTATTGAAAAACATTTTATTTTAGATAAATCTGTTGGAGGGCCAGATGCTGATTTTTCTCTCGATGTGACAGAATTTACTGAAATGGTGTCTAAAGTTAGAGACACTGAAAAACTTTTAGGGAAAGTATCGTATGATATTTCTGAAAAAGTAAAGAAAAATAGAAAATTTGCTAGATCGCTTTTTGTTGTCGAGGATGTAAAAAAAGGAGATATTTTAACCAAAGAAAACATTCGTTCAATTAGACCTGGTTATGGGTTACATCCAAAGTATTACAATAAAATACTCGGAAAGAAGTTTATATCTAATATAGAAAGAGGCGAACCATTAACCCTAGAAATGATCGAAGGCTTATAGAATGACATTACTTTTTGTTGAGAATAGACATAAAACGTATTTTTTTGAGGCTATAGCTAATAATTTAAGCTCAAACGGCTATACTATTCATTGGATTGTTCAAAACAAACAATTTTTGCCTAAAAACAATAATACTTTTCATATAATAAAATATCCAAAAAACAGAATAAACGGATATACTAAAGATCCTTTTGTTGAAGATATTATTAAAAGTGATAGGCAACAAAACCATTTTAAAAAAGTTGACAAAACTTACTTCTATTATTATAATAATGAGATAAGAAAAATTTTAGAACAAGTTAAACCTGATGTAGTTTTTGGAGAATCAACAGCTTTCCATGAACTATTAACAATTACTAATTGTAAGCAACAAGGAATTTTATATTTAAATCCTTCTACTTGTCGTTATCCAATAGGTCGCTTTTCATTTTATCAATACGATTCACTTATACCATACAAAGGAAGTGGGGAAACTCTTAATAATGAGGACGCAAAACAAGTTATAGATCAAATTATTTATAGAAAAGTTGCGCCAGATTATATGAAAGCTGCTCCAATTTCTAAAATAGATATTCTTAAAGATCAAGTAAAAAAAATATACTCCTATGCTGAAGGGGAAGTTTATAACACACCAAATCCAATTGTAAAATACAAGATTGAAAAGGATAAAAAGTATAATATAATTAAGTGGGACGAAAATGCTTTTGAAACTGTTTCTGAAGACAATAAGTTTAAAATATTATATCCTCTTCAAATGCAACCTGAAGCTAATATAGATGTCTGGGGGCGCAAACATAGAGACCAAACAGAGCTTATTAAATTATTGGCTAACGCTTTGAAAGATGATGAGGTATTATATGTTAAACCTAACCCTAAATCTAAATATGAATTAACACCAGAATTATTAGATTTGGTTAAAAACAACTCAAAAATCAAACATTTACTACATGGTTCCAAAATGGATAATGTACTCCCTAAAGTAGATTTGGTAATAACAGTTACAGGAACTATAGCGATTGAGTGTGTATTAAGCAATAAACCTGTGGCAACTCTTATAAAAACTATAAACAATCAAGCTAAAAATTGTATCTTTATAGATGATATAAACAATCAATTAAATGAAGTTGTTAATCAGGTCAAATCTAAAAACCATATCAATCTTACTATAGGTGATAAAATTAATTTCATTAACATTTTAAACAAAACTAGTTATAAAGGTGTTATATCTGATCCTTATACAGATTCTAATTGTATGTCTAATAAAAACATAGAATTATTGACAGAGGCGTTTAATGATATTTTAAGATAGAAAGATATTTTGAAAAATATTTTAACTACATTAATTATACTTTTTTTACCTAGTTTTCTTTTAAGGTCTTTACTTAAATTATTAGGGCACAAAGTTGGTAAAAACACCAAAATTGGTTTTAACTTAATCCACTGTGACTCATTATACCTTGAGGATAATGTCGTTATAGGGCATTTTAATTTAATATTGGTATAAAACGTTAAGAATAATCTTTTTTATGAATATTAATTTTATAAGAAAATACAACCCAATAAGAGTTACTTTAACAGGCTTATTATTTTGGCTGTTACTTTTTTTATTTTTCCCGCTTAAAGTTAAATATAACCTTACTTTTCTCCCTGTTTTATTTATTTTTTTAAATTACTTATTTTTTTTATTAGGACTTACTTCAATAAAAACAGTCTCTAGTAAATCTTTTTTACGCTATACTACAGAAGCTAAAATTCTCAAAAAAATTATGTATGTAATAATCGCTATTGCATTAATAGGTTTTTTTTTAAAAATATTTGATAAATTTTATTTGAGAGACACTTCTTTTTCTAATACAATGTCAGAAAATAGGGTTCTATTGTCTAAATCAGGACCTTCAATTATTAGTATAATTTCAGCTATTACTAACCCTTTTAGCTTTTTGCCATTATTTATATACTATCATTTACAACTCAAAAGAAAAGGCTTACTCTTTATAAGTATCTTTTTATTTTTCTCTGCTTCATTTGAATTTATTATACTGGGCTCGCGTTCGGGATTATTTATTTTAATTATTCTTTTTGGACTTTATTTATTTTTCTTCAAAAAGCTAAAACTCTCATTAAAAAAAATTATCATATTAACAACGATCTTTGCCTTTTTAGGTATTTATTCGGTTAATTTATTTATTACTAGAACTACAGATTTCACGAAATCTGATACTCTTTCAATAAAACACATTTTAACAAGAGCAAATTATAATTTCACAGTGGAGCCAACAGAATCAACTAAATCTTCTATTATAAATAGTAAAAATAAAACTTATCAATCTGCTCATCTAGGAATAATAAATTTTGTTCAATACTATTTACATGGTGCTTATGAATTTGGTTATTTATATCATAATTATGATTCAAATCATCATTATGGAGCTTTCACTTTTAATGTCTTTGCTAAATTTAGTAACATTATATTTAGAACTAATATTGATTTAGAAAAAATCCAAGAGAGTCCACCTAGAACAGGAATTTACACTACTTTTTTTGGTCCTATTTTTATAGATTTTGGTTGGGTATCTTTGGTATTTATGTTTTTCTTTGGGGCTTATCAAAAAAGCACTTATAATAAAGTTTTACTAGGAAGATTTCAATTTGTACCTCTGTTATTTTATTTTTTGATTATTAATTTTTTCATGCCAGTAATTAATTTTATCAGTGGAGCGCAAGGAATATATACTTTGACATCTTTTGTATTGTTTGCTATAATTTATACCTTGCTTTCAGGAAAAATCATCATTTCTAATAAAAATAATAAGAAACAGTTTGTTAGAATTTTAAAGCCTTCATCGTAAATATGGAAAAATTAATTAATAAAGTGAAATTTCATTTAATGAGATCTACTAGATCAAAAAAAGTTAGAGATTATTTTATTAAAAAAAGAGCCTCTCAAATAGGGACGAAAGAAATTATCCCTAAAATTGGAAAGCCTCTTATGATAGATAAAAATGAGCTTGATTCTAAAGGATATACTGATTTAGGAGTTTTACTATCTGAAGAAGAAGTTTCAAACTTGATAACTAAAGTTTCAGATTTTAAGTGTTATGATCCTTTTAGAAAAGATTTAGGAACCTTTAAATTTTCCGAAACACCTAAAGAGGTTCACGTTGCAAATTACAAAAGAGCTGATCTATCATCAATTAAAGAGATTTTAGATATTGCAAATAATACAGATGTGCTAAATGCGGTACAAAGTTTTCTTGGGGCTACACCAACCATAAGTAATATTAATATGTGGTGGTCTTTACCAGAAAAAGAACAAGCAGAACAAGCACAATTGTTTCACAGAGACGTAGATGACTTTAAATTTTGTAAACTATTTATATATCTTACAGATGTTGGAATGCAAAATGGACCACATGTCTATGTAGAAGGCTCTTCTTCTAGCGAAAAACTAATGAAAATTAGAAGATATCAAGATTCTGAAATCATCAATGCTTTTGGAGAAAGCAAAATTAAATACTTTACAGCACCAAAAGGCTCTTCTTTTATTGTAGATACTTATGGGTTTCACAAAGGGCTGCTTCCAGAGAAAGACAAACGCTTGTTATTACAAGTTCAATACTCTTTAAATCCAATTAGAATTGAAGATTACCAGCCAATTGATATTGGCAAACACGATTATGATCCTTATATTAACAGATTATTGTTACAATGAAAAAAATTATAAGATGGCTATCAAAATTATTACTCATAAAATGGATGGCACTTTTTTTTATAAAATTATATTGGGTTTACTCTAGAATATGGAGTCATTTTAGGTTTAAAGCTTTAATTCCAAATTCTGGGAATAGTGTTTGTCACTATAGTACAGAAATTAAATACGGAAAAAACATTACCATTGGTAATGGTGTTGCTATTGGGCCAAATAGTTGTTTAGGCGCTAAATCACCCATAAAAATTGGCGATAACGTGACTCTTTCACGTAGCGTTATGGTTGAGACAGCTGCATTAGATTTATCAAAACCTCCACCTTACAAACATTATTCTAAACCAATTGTTATTGAAGATGGAGTTTGGATAGCCGCGAACGCATTAGTTTTAGCAGGAGTTACCATACATAAAAATGCCTTGATAGGTGCTGGTGCAGTTATTACTAAAGATGTTCCTGAAAATGCTATAATTGTTGGAGCAAGAAATAGAAACTTAAAAGCCGATTAATATGAAAAGACTATTAACAGCTCTTTTTTGTTTGTTGCCGAGTAAAATAGCTGTATTATTTTTAAAAATGATAGGTCATAAGGTAAGTTGGTCTGTTAAAATTGGATTTTCTATTCTTTTAGTAAACACATTAAATTTAGATGAATTTACTAAAATTGGTCACTTTAACATTATAAAAATTAACTCAATTAAACTTGCCAAAAGAGCTTATATAGGTCATTTAAACATAATAAAAGGTCCTTTTGCAATGGATTTTTGTGCTAGAGGAGCAATTGGTAACTCCAATATTATCTCAAGAGCACCTTTGGGTGTAACTTATGGAGATGCTGTTTTAAAATTAGGCGAGTTAGCTAAAATCACTGCAAGGCATACTATAGATTTAACTAGAAATATAACCATAGGTAATTTTTCTACTATTGCTGGTGCTGCTTCCCAAGTATGGACTCATGGTTATATACATGATACTCATGGAGATGGTAGAATAAGAATAGATGGAGAGGTAAATATTAAAAACAACGTTTACATTGGCTCTAATTGCATTGTAAATGCTGGCGTAACTATAGAAAAAGGAATTACAGTTGGAAGTAATTCTACAATTTCAAAAAGCCTATTGGAACCAGGTATGTATGTAGGCCAAAAATTAAGATTCATTGAAAAAAACATTGATGATGTTAGAGTCGCTCTCGAAAAGGTTAATATACCTAATCTAGTCGAAGATGTTTATCAAAAGTAACTACATTGTATTGGTTTTATTATTATTTTTTTCATGTGATGAGAAGAATAAAAATCTAATAACGCCATTAAATAACTCAAACAATATAAATGAGGCAGAGTATGTTATTGATTCTAGCTATTCTTTAGGAGACGTTAGACGTTATGGAATTTTTCCTAATATTGAAATTGGTAATCACCAAAAATATAAAAAAAACAAAATTAATGTTATTTTAGACCTTGCAGAATCGGGTCAAGAAATCACTTTCCCTACTGGACATTACAATACTAATTTAATTTTAAAAGGAAGAGAAGACGTTAATATACATTTTAATAATGTTTCTTTTTCTGGGCAAATTCAAATTATTGAAGATGAATTGGGAAAAGAGTCTCGTAACATAAATTTATTAGGCACTCTAAAAACGTATAACAAATTCTTTTCTCGTAAGTCTCAAAATATTTCAATAGACACTTTAATTATAGCATCAGACACGCTAAAAAACAACTACAATAAAAGAAGTCTAGGGTGCAATATTTATGGTGGTACAAAACACCTTAACATTAAAAAATTAATAGTAGAAGATTTAGGATCTGGAGATGAGTATTATAAATTCTCTGTAGCTGCTTTGCAAATACATGGATGGGACAATAATCCAGAATACATAAATATCTCTGAAGCAATTATTGAAAAATCAGACAGGCATGGTGTCTATATAACAGGCAATAATAATTCTATAGACAAACTTCTCATTAAAAAAGTTGGATTAGGAACAATTAACTACAATAATGGACTAGAAGATGCCGAAACTGAAGAATTAAAATTTATTTCCGCTTTATGGATGAATAAACTAAACAATTCAAAAATTAGTAACGTAACCATAGATTGCCGTAACTCTAAAGCAAATTACACAGTGAATTTTGATGAAGGATCTTCAGGAGAACCTACAGTTATTGATTATTTGCAGATAATTAACAATGATTCTAATATAAAAATGCTACCTAACGACCTAACAAATATTGTCGTTAGGCATTTTAAAACCCAAAATGAGTAGTTTAAGACAGCACATATCTAGAATACACAGACAGCAAATATATTTTATTTTGTTAGCGTTGTTTATTCTGTCGTTTCCAACTACATTTAATTGGAACTCTAGAGTTATTATAGCTTTGGCCCTTTTTTTCTTTATAGATACTCACGATAACATTATTAGTAAAATTCGTAAAGTAAGAGCTAACAAACTCATCTACCTTTTCTTTTTTTACTTTATTATTCAATGTATTGGGCTTACTTATACAGATGATATATCTAGAGGATTAAACATAATTACAAGACTCTCGCCCTTAGTGGTGCTTCCTTTGATTATTATGTCTGAAAAACTTGAGGCATCTTACTATATAAAATTATTTAATGTTTTAAAATTCTCTTTAGTATACACAATCTTCTATATACTGTTTTATCAGTTTTATATTTTAGATAGACCTATTGGAGAAACAGTACATTTTGCTTTAGAAAAAATTGGTATAAGTCAGCACTATATAGGAGTGTTGTTAGTGATAGCTATCATGATAATAACGCATCAATTATATAATAAAACACATATAATCGTTAATAGTCTTTTAGCAGTATTACTTCTTGCTTTTCTTTTAATATTATCTAGTCGTTCAAGTTTATTAATACTTGTGTTTTGTTTAATCATCTTCTTTATTAAACACTTTAATCATTATAATTTAGGGATTAAATTATCAATTGTTGCGCTAGGACTATCTATAAGTGTTATTGGATTTTACAGTTCACCAGAATTAAGAAAAAAAGCGGATATTTTAATTAAAACTACAGATTTAGATCTCGATATCATAAAAACAAAAAACAGTATCACTTTTGTAAAAAACACCTTTGAGCAACGTGTTATGATTAACCTTGCTTCTCTTAAAATAATAAAGAAGAATCCTGTGTTTGGAGTTGGCACAGGAGATTACTTATCCACTTTAGAACAAGAGTATAAAAAATTGAATTTTATTGCAGGAATTAAAGAAAAATTTAATGCTCACAATCAATATCTAGAAGATTATATTAAAACAGGTGTTTTAGGATTTATAAGTTTTTTACTAATCATCCTTACACTTATTAGATATGGCTACAAAAATAAATCGTATCTATTCTATTGTGTTTTATGTGTAACCATAACCTGTCTATTCGAATCCTTTTTAGTAAGACACCATGGAACAGCTTTTTTAAGCTTTTTTATTTTCTTGTTTTATAAATACGAGCAAGAAACAATGACTCATTAGTATAGATAAAAAAGGAATAATAGTATATTTGCAGAAATAAAATTTACTAATGAAAAAACTGATTACACTTTTAACATTAATTGTTTTTATAGCATCTTGTAAAAATGACTCAACTAAAAAAGAACAAGTTATAGATAATAAGGTTGAGGCTGTTAAAACATTCGACGATTCAGATTATGCTTTAAATCCAGATTACAAAGTAGGTGATGTTAGACGTTATGGTATATTTCCTGACTCTGCGTATGCGGCCAATCATCCTTTTAGTAAAAAATCGAAAATTGAAACGATTTTAGATTTAGCTCAAAACGAAGAAATTGAAATGAGTTTCCCTAAAGGGTATTACAAGACATCTATTTTTATTAAAGGACGAGAAAATATAACTTTAAAGTTTGATGATGCTGAATTTGGAGGTGTTATTCAAATTATTGAAAATGACTCTACTCCATCGCAAAATATTACATTTAAAGGTAGTTTAAGTTCGTATGTAGGATTTTTATCAAGAAAATCTAACGATATTTCTATTAATGACTTAACCATAAAATCTAATAAAGACAAAAATATTTATGGTTTATTAAGTCAAGGCTGTCATATTTATGCTGGTACAAAAAACATAAGCATAAACGAATTAATAATTGAAGGACTTGGTTCTGGAGGCGACAAATATAAAAACTATCATGCCGCACTTGCAGTTGATGGTTGGAATAATAATCCAGAAAATGTACAAATAAAAAAGGTGCACATAAAATCTTCAGATAGACATGGAATTTATCTTACAGGAAAAGATCACCTAATAGGAGATGTGATTATAGATAAATTTGGTGATGGCTCTTCTAAAGATATGTCAGGTATGCAGGATGCTAATAATGAAATAGGCGAAAACAAAGAATTTAAGGCTTTATGGGTTAATAAGTGTTATGATAGTTTCATTGAAAAAATAACAATTAATGAAAAGGATTCTAAAGGCAAATACACCGCTCATTTTGATTATGGTGATAAAAATAGACCTGTAACAATTGGTACTTTTAAAGTTGAAAATGACTCACCTAAAATTAATATTTTAGAGGAAGACACTAATGGAGTTATTATAGAAATAAAAGAATAAATTTATTTAATCTTTTTTAGTAATCTGTTTTCATTTTTGGTAATATAGTAAACTTCTATAAGCCTTTAATAGAATTATTATTCTACTTTTAAACTTGATTAACTTGTTATATTAGATTTATTAATAACTGATAGTTTGCAAATTTTAAAACTACTTAAAAATCATGCTGTTTTTGGATTTGCGTTTACTCTTGCAAAAGCAACAGTTTACTTTGTTCCATTACTACTTGCAGATGTTTTATCAGAATCTGACTTTGGCGTTTTAGAGTACGCTTTAGCTGGATTAGGTATGATTGTTAATACACTAATAAATCTTGGTGTACCAGGTGCTTACCCATATTTTATTTTAAGAAAAAAGAGGAGAGATTTAAAAGCAACTTTTAGTTTACATCCAATAATTTTATTGATTCCATTTGTAATAAATCAAATCGTATATTTTGGTTTTAATTTAGATATTAATTTCTATTTAGCTTTTAATATATCATATATTATTGCTAATCAGGTATTTTATTCTACTCAATTTAAATCTCACGAAAGATCTACTATTGCAGTTTTTTTTGATTCTGGAGTGTACCTTATCTTGTTAGCTTTCTTTTTATTATCAAGATTGGATTTAGTTTCAATAGGTATTTCAACAATAAATAAGTTTATATTACTATATAGTTTAGTATATGTTATGTATGCGATATATGGTTATTTTAAAAATAAGACCAGCATATTAATTACAGATTATAAAACCATATTAAACTTTAGTGTTCACTTACTAATTTCAACGTTTTTAATATTTTTAATAACTACCTCTGGGCGTATTTTAGTAGAGTTGTTTTTTGATTTTGAAACCGTAGGAGTTTATGCCTTTTATTTTAGATTAGCTGCAATTGTAGTAATGATACATCAAGTAGTAAACATTGCTTTTTTTAAAAAAATATACACTTTTGATCCTCGTGTATTAGATAGATACTATTTTCTTTTTTTTATTTTCATATTTACACTATCAATTATAATATTTTTATGCGCTCCCTATTTAGTTAATTCCATATCAGAGTATTTTAGCAAAACTTATATGGAGAACAGAGTCGTTTATTTTTTACTATCTGCTCAAATGGTCATGTGGATAGCAAGCGCTTTAAATTCTAATATCATAGATCGCGAAAACTTAGCGGCAAGAAATAACACTAGGTTTTTGTTGTTAATTGTATTATCAAGTATAGCATTATTTTTGTTAAAAGATGTAATGACTCTATCCCTTCTTACTTTTTGCCATTTAAGTGTTATTTTTCTTGCTAACATCATACAATATTTCAGTCTATATAAAAAGGAAATCTATTTTTTAAAATCTATGTGTAGCTTAATCGTTATATATTTGATTATATGTGGTTGTTATATTTTCATTTTTTAGCCAAATGAGTTTTGTAAAAAAATATCAATTATTTTTTGGAAGTATTTTTTTAGGCTTAATTCTCTGGGGTGTATTATTTGCTTTTTTACCAGTTACCATAACAGAGGCTATTAAAACAGATACAATTGCCTTTATTGTTGCTTCATATTTGGCATTAATTTTAGGATTTTTATGTTCCAGATTTAATAAATCTGCTGAAACAACTCATAAGTTTAAAGTTAAAACTATTTTAAAAATACTTATCCTAATTATTGTAAGTAGTTTTATTTTAAGATGGATAGATTTATTTTTTGTAAGAGAGTTATCATTTAATAATGAGTTTAAGGTAAACAGATGGATTAATGATTTAAATTACCATAGAAGTAATATTTTATTTTCAATGGCATCTATTTTTAAAAGCCTCTATTTCTTCCCTGTTGTTATTGTTTTGGCAAGCAAATTTAAGAGAACTCATTTATTAGCTATTCTGTCTTATATAGTTCTTTTATTACCTCTAATAGAAGCTATCCTTAAAGGGACTAGAAAACCAGTTTTTGAAATTTTTCTAATAGTTTTATTATTTCTAGTAATTTACGATAGAAGTAAATTAAACTTTAAAAAAATAATTGTATTAATTTTAGGTTGTTTGGTTGTTTTAACCATTTCTCTAACTATTTTATTAAAGAGGGAGAACAGTTATTCAGACAATTCAGTTTTTTACAACAGGATGTTAAATAGTAAATATAACGACATGCTCAAACCCAAGCCCTATGTCGAAAACTTTTTTAATAACGAATCATACCCAGAAGTTTTAAAACTATACACTTTAATTTTTTTACAAACAGGGCAATATATTTGCCATGGTGTTTTTGAGTTTAATCATATTATAGACAATCAGGATCTTACTAAAACAAAAGGCAGTTATACATTTGTGGCCATCCCTAAATTTATAAATAAAATAGGCTTGTTTAACAGAATCTCTTATGGTAATCCCTCTCCAAGAACATATGTTTATCTAACAACATTTGGTGGTTTATATATTGATTTTAGATGGGCAACCTTAATTATTATGTTTTTATTTGGCGTGCTTCAAAAGTACGTTTATCAAAAAAGTATCAAATCCTTCATTTACGCACCGATTTTAATTTATTTTTTAATAATTAATGTATTTTTGTTGGTGATAAATTATTTAAGAGGCGCAGGAATTTATCCAATATTATCATTTTTGCTTATGCTTCTTGTTTTTGAGATTTTAGGAAGTAAGTTACATGAAAAAAGCATTAGTACATGATTGGTATTACATTAGTGGAGGCGCAGAAAAAGTAGTACACTCATTTAATAATATTTGGAACGATTTTGATCATTATGCACTGGTAGATTTTTTAAACGAAAAAGATAGAAACTTCATTTTAAACGGAAAAAAAGCTCAAACTAGTTTTATACAAAAACTTCCTACAGCAAAATCTAATCACAGAAAATTTCTTCAATGGTTTCCTTTAGCTGTAGAACAGTTTAATCTTTCAGATTACGATTTAGTTTTATCTTCTTCAGCTTCTATTGCAAAAGGGGTTTTAACCACCCAAGACCAACTACATATTTGCTACTGCCATTCACCTATGAGATATGCTTGGGATTTATACCATCAATATTTAAGTGATTCTAACCTTAATAAAGGGTTAAAGGGTATGTATGCTAAAAGAGTATTGCACAAAATAAGACAATGGGATATATCAACAACAAATAGAGTAGATCACTTTATTGCTAATTCAAACTATATAGCTAAAAGAATTAAAAAAGTTTATAACAGAGAAAGTACAGTAATTTATCCTCCAGTAGATGTTAATAATTTTGAAATTGAAAAACTAAAAGACGATTATTACTTTACAGCTTCTAGAATGGTACCATATAAAAGAATAAAGATGATTGTAGAGGCATTTAATAAAATGCCAAATAAAAAGCTAATTGTTGCTGGAGATGGACCTGAATATATTGCCATAAAAAATATAGCAAACAGAAACATAGACCTTAAAGGATTTGTTGATGCTCATGAATTAAAAGAGCTTATGAAAAAGGCTAAAGCCTTTGTCTTTGCTGCTAAAGAAGATTTTGGGATTATTCCAGTTGAAGCTCAAGCCTGTGGAACACCAGTTATTGCTTTTAATGAAGGAGGAGTTAGAGAAACGGTTGTTCATAACAAAACAGGGTATCTTTTTAATAATCAAAATCCTGAAGCCATTATAAATGCAGTAGAAGCTTTTGAAAAGCTAAATTTTAAACCAGAAACTATTAGAGAGAATGCACTTAAATTTTCTAAAGAGAGGTTTGAGAAGGAAATAAAAGAGTTCGTAGAGGAAAAATACAAACAATTTATAGAGCAAAAATAAGTTTACATGAAAATATCAGTGATAGGAACGGGTTATGTAGGGCTTGTAACAGGAACATGTTTAGCAGAGACTGGAAACGAGGTATTATGTATTGATATCGATGAAGATAAAGTTAAAAAAATGAAACAAGGAGAGGTGCCTATATATGAACCTCATCTTGATATTTTATTTGAAAGAAACATTAAAGCTGATAGATTAAAGTTTTCTACATCATTAGAAGAGGGTTTAGAACACGGTGAAATTATTTTTTTAGCATTGCCAACACCTGAAGATGAAGATGGTTCGGCAGATTTATCCTATGTTCTTGGAGTAGCAAAAAATATAGGCAAACTTTTAAAGCAATATAAAGTAATTGTAGATAAAAGTACTGTTCCTGTAGGAACTTCAGATAAAGTAAAAGCCACAATAGAAAACGAAACAAGCATTGATTTTGATGTAATTTCTAATCCAGAGTTTTTAAGAGAAGGCTTTGCTGTAGATGATTTTTTAAAACCCGAAAGAATTATAATTGGTTCCAGTTCTGAAAAAGCAACAAAGCTAATGGAAAAGCTTTACAAACCTTTTGTACGCTCTGGAAATCCTATTATTATTATGGATGAGCGTTCTGCAGAATTAACAAAATATGCAGCTAATTCTTTTTTAGCTACCAAAATAACTTTTATGAATGAGATAGCTAACTTTTGCGAGAGAGTGGGAGCAGATGTTGATAAAGTTAGAGTAGGTATGGGAACCGACTCCAGAATTGGTAAACGTTTTTTATTCCCTGGCATTGGATATGGAGGTTCCTGTTTTCCTAAGGATGTAAAAGCACTTCACAAATCTGGAAAAGACAATAATTATAGTTTTGAAATTTTAAACTCTGTAATAAAGGTTAATGATATTCAAAAAAGAGTCTTAATACCAAGAATAGATGATTACTTTAAAAATCAGTTACAAGACAAAACCATAGCAATTTGGGGATTAGCATTTAAACCAGAAACAGACGATATACGTGAAGCTCCTTCCATTTATATCATAGAAGATTTATTAGCTAGAGGTGCAAAAATAAAAGCTTTTGATCCTGAAGCTATGCAAAATATCAAGAAAAAATTTGGTGATAAAATCCACCTAGAGTCAAATATGTATGATACAGTTGCTGATGCAGATGCACTTGTAATTTGTACAGAATGGAGTATATTTAGAACACCAGATTTTTCTAAATTAAAAGACAAAATGAATAGTCCAGTTATTTTTGATGGGAGAAACCTCTATGATATTAGTGACTTAAAATCCGAAGGCTTTTACTATAGCTCAATTGGTAGAAAAACGGTTTAATTAAAATGAAAAGAGTATTAATAACTGGTGCAGCAGGTTTTCTGGGATCTCATTTATGTGACCGCTTTTTAGCTGAAGGATTCTATGTTATAGGAATGGATAACCTTATCACAGGAGATTTAAAAAACATTGAGCATTTAAATGATAACGGTAATTTTGAATTTAAATTTCATGACGTAACCGAATATGTTAACGTTGATAACGATTTGGACTATATTTTACACTTTGCTTCACCAGCAAGTCCAATAGACTATTTAAAAATTCCTATTCAAACATTAAAAGTTGGTGCTTTAGGCACACATAATTTATTAGGTTTAGCTAAAAAGAAACAAGCTAGAATTTTAATAGCCTCAACCTCTGAAGTCTATGGCGACCCACTTATTCATCCTCAAACAGAGGAATATTATGGCAATGTTAATACAATAGGGCCGCGAGGAGTGTATGATGAAGCTAAACGATTTCAAGAATCTATTACAATGGCCTATCATAGATTCCATGGGCTAGAAACGAGGATAGTTAGAATTTTTAACACCTATGGCCCAAGAATGCGTTTAAATGATGGAAGGGTAATTCCCGCATTTATGGGTCAAGCTTTAAGAGGTGAAAACCTAACCGTATTTGGAGATGGTTCTCAAACAAGATCCTTTTGCTATGTAGATGATCAAGTAGAGGGAATATATAGATTACTAATGAGTGATTATTCATTACCGGTAAACATTGGTAATCCAAATGAAATCTCTATTTTAGACTTTGCCGAAGAGATTATAAAACTAACCAACTCGAATCAAAAAATTATTTTCAAAGAATTACCTAAAGATGATCCCTTACAAAGACAACCAGATATTTCTTTAGCAAGAAAATTATTAAATTGGCAACCAAAAATAGATAGGACTGAAGGTATGAAAATTACCTTTGAATATTTTAAAAGTTTATCTGAAGAAGAACTTTATAAAAAAGAACACAAGGATTTTACTAAACATATAAGAAAGTAATTTGAGTTTATTTAAACAAGGAAGATATTCGGGCTATTTAAGACCTATTTCATATGTAATTGATTTAGTGGTTTTAAACTGTTTAGCATTATTTTATTTTTTTAAAAGCATAGACCCTGTATTTTTTATTGTTGTTATATCTGTTTCTTGGATTATTTTATCGTTAACATCAAAATTCTATGAGGTATACAGGTATACCAGAGCTGTAACAGTTTTATCATTTATTTTAAAGCAACTTATATTATTTACGCTAATAATGTTTGCTTTTTCAGGGCTTAATTTAGATTTAAAAATAGAACCATATTCAATTATTAAATATGTCTTGGTCTCATTTTTTTTAATTGCATCTATTAAATTTACTATCTACTATTTATTACAAAAGTATAGATCATCTTTTGGTGGTAACTACAGGAATACTGTGATTTTTGGAGAAAATAAACAAACTTTAGCATTAAAGGATTTTTTTAACAAATATCCAGAATATGGGTACAAGTATAAGAAAACGTTTGATTTTAAAGACTCAAACGTCTCTCTAGAAAATTGCTTTAAATATGTAGCAGATGAGTTTGTAGACGAAATCTATTGTTCTATTTCAGAATTATCAAATAAACAGTTACATCAGGTAATTGACTTTGCAGACAATAATCTGAAAATCTTAAAATTTTTACCAGATAATAGGGAAGTGTATTCTAAAAAATTAAAGTATGAATATTATGATTTTATTCCAATTTTGTCCTTTAGAAACATCCCGTTAGAAGATTCATTTAATCAATTAATCAAAAGAACTTTCGATATCGTATTCTCTTCAGCTGTAATTATTTTTATTTTATCTTGGCTAACACCAATTATTGCAATTCTTATCAAGTTTGAATCTAAAGGCCCAGTGTTTTTTAAACAATCTCGTAATGGATTTAACTATAGAGAGTTTGATTGTTATAAATTTAGATCCATGACCCCAAATCTAAATGCTCATTTACATCAAGCTACAAGAGGAGACCAAAGAGTTACTAAAATAGGGAAGTTTATTAGAAAAACGAGTATTGATGAACTACCGCAATTCTTTAACGTTTTGTTTGGAGATATGTCAGTTGTTGGCCCTAGACCTCATATGGTTAGCCATACCAATATGTATGCTAAAAAAATAGATAAGTTTATGGTGCGTCATTTTGTGAAACCAGGTATTACAGGTTTAGCACAAGTTAGCGGTTTTAGAGGCGAAATAGAAACTGATAAGGATATAATTAATCGTGTTAAATATGATATTTTCTATATAGAAAATTGGTCCCTTCTGTTAGATATAAAAATAATAGTTCAGACATTTATAAATGCCTTAAAAGGAGAAGATAAGGCGTATTAAAGTTGTTTTAATAAAGCGGATAGCTGTTTTTGAAAATCAAAATTTTGCAAAGCAGTTTTTTGAATAGTTTTCCTAAAGCTAAAACTTAAATTCTCTTTATTTATACTGTAAAT
Organism: Flavobacteriaceae bacterium NBU2973; assembly: GCA_026162565.1. Classification (GTDB taxonomy): domain Bacteria; phylum Bacteroidota; class Bacteroidia; order Flavobacteriales; family Flavobacteriaceae; genus JAOEIQ01. The sequence continues at coordinate 195,941 of JAOEIQ010000001.1, read as the reverse complement.
TTTTGAGTTTAATTCTAAATAATTACCAGCTTCAGCAACCCAACCTAAATTATATTTTTCTATAATAGTTTCACCCTCTCCGCCACCAAAATATAATATAGGTATTCCCAATCTAGTATATTCAAATATTTTAGAAGGAACTGAACCATAAATTCTATTGAGTAATGGAATTATAGCAATATCATATTTATAAAGTTCTTTGTGTAACTCTTTTCGAGTAACTTCTCTATGATAATGAATTGACAGCTCAGGATTTTTTAAAATGAAGGCTTCTATTAATTCACGTTCTGCTCCATTACCATAAATATGGAATTCAATATTAGTAAAATCTAAATTATCGAGAAGTTTATAAATACCTTGAGCTACACCCAACAATCCAGCATAAACCAATTTTAATTTTTTATTATTACTAGGTCCTTTAATTATTTCTGGAGCTTTAAAATCAGGAAAGTTTCTATATAAAAACGTTTTTTTATCTGGGAATAAAGATTTTACATGTGTTAAAATTTCTTCACTTTGTCCTAAAACTACATTTGCTTTTTTATAATTATATCGCTCAATCCTTTCTAATAATTTATAACTAAAATTCTTTTTAAAAGCTCCAAGTTCTAATCCAGCAATTGGCCATAGGTCACTAACATTAAGTATAAGCTTATGTTTTTTAGAATTTAAAAAAAGTAAGCTTGTAAAAGCAACCAGCAATGGAGGAGATTGTATAATAACTGTCCTGGGAATTTTATTAAAAACAAAAAACCAAATCAAACTAAAACTGTAAGATAGCATTGATAATAAACGCAATAGTTTGTTTTTAGAATTGCTTGCATAAACCCAAAGTCTTGTGACGCTAACAGTGTTTTCAACACTCTTTTTTTTAAAGACACCTTTATAGCCTTCAAATATTCTACCAGTTGGATAGTTTGGTAAAGGAGTTAAAACCGAAACTTTATAATTATGTTTTTGTAAACCTTCAGCTAAATGAGAAATTCTATTAGACGCCGCTCCAGTTTCAGGAGGGTAATAACTTGTTATAATGAGTATGTCTTTCATTATAAATTATAAATATCTATTAAAGAGTCCGCAATTCTTTTTGCTGCATGACCATCCCATAATTCTGGAATTTGTCCTTGTTTCCAATTTCCTGAAAGTAATTTTTTAAAAGCCTCTTCAATTTTTACTGAATCACTACCAACAAGAACATTTGTCCCCATTTCACAAGTTTCTGGTCTTTCTGTAGAATCTCTTAAAGTAATACAAGGTACATTCATGACAGTGGTTTCTTCTGTTATACCACCAGAATCGGTTAATACTGCAAAGGCATTTTTCACTAGGTAATTAAAATTTAAATAGCCTAAAGGTTCTACAAAATGAAGATTTTCAAAATTCAAATGTAAGCCTTGAAGAAGTTTTTTTGTTCTCGGATGAACAGGAAATATAATAGGATAATCTTTTGCTAATGATGAGAGTTGAGTAATTAAGGTTTTAAGTTGCTTTTCTTCATCAACATTACTAGGTCTATGTAATGTCATGACCATATATTTTTTTGACTCTAGTTTCAGGTCATTCCAAAGTTGAGGTTTTGTTAATCTTGATTTATTTTTTAGAAGTGTATCAATCATAACATTACCTACAAAAAAAATGGCATCGTCAGCAACACCTAATTTTTTTAAATTTTTATTAGCATGGTTTGAGGTTGTAAAAAAATAATCAGTTAGGCTATCAGTTACAATCCGATTAATTTCCTCTGGCATATTCATATCACCAGAACGAATCCCAGCTTCCACATGAGCCACCTTAATACCAGCTTTTTTTGCAACAATTGTACAGGCCATTGTAGAGGTTACATCGCCAACTACCATAACTAAATCGCATGGATTTTGTGTTAATTCGTTTTCAAAACCAATCATAATAGCAGCAGTTTGTTCTGCTTGCGTTCCGCTTTTAACGTCTAAATTGCTATCAGGAAAAGGTATATTAAGTTCCTCAAAAAAAGTACCACTTAAATTTTTGTCATAATGCTGTCCTGTATGTACCAGACGATAATCAATATCATGACCTGTTTCTTTTTTATGAGAAATAGCTTCAATAATTGGCGCTATTTTCATAAAATTTGGTCTGGCTCCAGCAACGATAGTAATTCTCATGAATCGTGTTTTATGTAACTCGTAAACTGCTTTAATTTCCCACTTTGGCTTCTTTCTAATTTATCAAGTCGCTCAAAGGTAATATCTAAACCACTTTCAAGATAGTTTTCCATTTCTTTTTTTATAGTCATTATTTTTTCTTGAGTAAGGTTAACAGAACTTACATATTTAATATTGAAATTGGTTGTGGATACTTGTTCAATTATAAACTCTTTTACAAGGCCATTATCTTCGATAATGCTTTTAGTAATATAATAAAAGGTTAAACCAGCTGCTTTTTTACCACTTGGCAAAAAAGCAATATCGTTAGTTCTACCAATAAGTTTTTCTAAAACAGGCTTTTTAGCAGTGCTAGATTTTGAAATAATACCAATATCACCAATATCATACCGAATAAAAGGATGTGCTTTATTATAAAGTGATGTAATGACTATACGACCCTCTTGACCGTTTGGTAAAGGATTATTCTTCTCATCTAAAATTTCTACAAATAATGTTTCACTATTAAGTTGCCAGTAATCATCAGGGTTTTGAAATGCAATTAAGTCCAGTTCAGAAGCACCATATTCGTTAATCACTGGAATTCCAAATACAGTTTCCATAAGTTGTTTGTCATCATCAAAAAGCATTTCAGAAGTAACCACACAGGCTTTTAAAGTTGGGCATATGTTTTTTAAAACAATGTTCTTTTTCTTTAAAAATTTCGCAAACTGTACTATAGAACTTGTATAGCCATTTATATAATCGAAAGTAGTCGTTTCAAACTTTTTTAAATGTTTAGTAAAAGCTTCATCGCTTAAATCAAAAACTGAAAACCGAAAACGTTTACTCAAAGCATCTTTAAATCGCTCTTTATAATACCCTTTAGTGTCTAGAGGAATTCCATAAAATCGAGCTTGCTTACTGGAATTAAAATCAAGTTTATACCATCCAAAACGATCTTGAATTATTGCCCAAGTCAAGGCATGACATAGCTTATCTTTTGCAAAAATAAATGGATCACCTGAAGACCCTGAAGTTTTATTTACATAAACACTGTTTTTTGTAAAACCTTCAGAAAGCCTTTGTTCAAGAGGTTGCTGTAAATAACGTTTTGTCATTACTGGAATAGAGTTCCAATTAGAAATATCTTTAGTTCCAATAAATGATTTATAAAACGGATTATACTTTAGATGGTAGTCAAGAATCTCCTGTTTTTTATCTTGAATATACGTTTGAAATTCAGAGTCATTGTTACTTTGAATTCTTTTTAACAACGCTTTTGCTTCCTTAATCGGAAAACCATTTAATTTTAAAGTAGTGTCAAATAAATTCAAAAGAAAAACTCTAAATATGTTTTTGTAAAATAATTGTTTTTTAAACGCAAAACCAATTATTTTTGCGCAAACACACAACTAAATGAACATTCTTATTCTTGGTTCTGGTGGAAGGGAACATACTTTCGCTTGGAAAATCAATCAAAGTCAACATTGTAACAATTTATATGTAGCTCCTGGAAATTCAGGAACTACTGAAATAGCTTCTAACATTAATATTAATGTGACTGATTTTGAAGCTATAAAAAAACATGTTATTGAAAAGAATATAGATATGGTTGTTGTTGGTCCAGAAGATCCTTTAGTAAAAGGCATTCATGATTTCTTTTTAAGTGATGATGCTTTAAAAAATGTTGCAGTAATTGGACCTGAAAAAGCAGCTGCAGAACTAGAAGGAAGTAAAGAGTTTGCTAAAGAGTTTATGTATAGACATAATATTCCTACTGCAGCTTACCAAAGTTTTGATGCAACTAATTTAGAAGAAGGATTTGCTTTTTTAGAAAGCTTAAAACCACCTTATGTTTTAAAAGCTGATGGATTAGCAGCAGGTAAAGGTGTGCTAATTTTAAACGATTTAGACGAAGCAAAATTAGAACTTAAAAATATGTTAGTAGATGCTAAATTTGGTTCTGCAAGTTCTAAAGTTGTTATTGAAGAGTTTTTAGATGGTATAGAATTTAGTTGTTTTGTTCTAACTGATGGAAAAAACTATAAAATATTACCAACAGCTAAAGATTACAAGAGAATTGGTGAAGGCGACACAGGTTTAAATACAGGCGGAATGGGGGCAATTTCTCCAGTATCTTTTGTAAATGATGCTCTAATGCAAAAAGTTGAAGAACGAATAGTTAGACCAACTATTTTAGGACTTCAAAAGGATAATTTGCCTTATAAAGGTTTTGTATTTATCGGTTTAATTAAAGTAGGAGATGACCCTAAAGTAATTGAGTATAATGTTAGAATGGGAGATCCTGAAACTGAAGTAGTTTTACCACGATTAAAAAATGATTTAGTTGAGCTATTTCAAGCTGTAGGTAATCAAACTTTAGATACCTTAGATATTGAAATAGATGATCGTGCTGCTACAACGGTTATGTTAGTGTCTGGAGGTTATCCTGAAGCCTATGAAAAAGGTAAAGAAATTTCAGGATTAGAATCTATAGAAGATTCCATAGTTTTTCACGCTGGAGCTAAACAAGAAAACGGAAAAGTAGTGACTTCTGGAGGACGAGTAATGGCAATTACTAGTTACGGAAATACGTATAATGAGGCACTAAAAAAATCTTATCAAAACATAGATAAACTACATTTTGATAAGATGAATTATCGTAAAGATATAGGTTTCGATTTATAGGTATGAGTGAGAAGAAATACTTTTATCTTCTTCACCATTAGCATTAAAAATTGCTAATTGTTTCATCCAATAAACAAAAGCTACCATACCAACTATAATAAAAATCCAAGACACTAAATTAGCCAACCACCAGTTTTCTAACTCAAGCGATCTTAAATAATCTAGTGGAGCGAATAAATAGTTTACAAATAAATCTTGTATTGCGTAAAAGAAATCTTTCATCTTTATATATTTATATTTACGCAGCAAATATACAAACTCTATAAATGTTTTCAAGCTTTTTCGGGAAATCTAAACCAATAAATATTCTTATAGTTGCTTTTTTAATAGGCATTGTGTTTGTATTAGTAAAGTTTGATCATATTTTAGGTAATTTCAGTGTATATGAAATATTAAAACAACTAGGTCTTTTACTTACAGCTATTTTTTCGGTTTTTGTTTTAGATTTTATAATTGGAAAGAATAATCTAACTCAAAAAAACAGTTATGCCATTCTGTTGTTTGGGTTATTTATAACTTTAATTCCGGAGAGTATAGCGCAAACCAACTTATTACTTTCTAATCTTTTTATTTTGTTTGCCTTGAGGCGTTTAATAAGCCTTCACTCCAAATTAGAGATTAAAAAAAAACTGGTTGATGCTGCTTTTTGGATTGGAGTCGCATCATTATTTTATTTCTGGTCAATTTTATTTTTTATTTTAATACTAATAGCATTACTATATTATTCGCAAAATGATATTAAAAACTGGATAATACCCTTTGTGGCATTAATTGTTTTAGCATTATTAGTAATATCCTATCATATAGTTTTGTATGACTCTTACTTACCACAAGAAAATTTTTACCCGGGATTAAGTTTTGATTTCTCATCATTTAAAACCTATCAATCTATTATCAAGTTTTTGATTATTGTAATATTATTGGCAATTATGTCTTTGTTTTTTATAAAAACTATCTCTGAAAAAACCAGTAAGATAAAGCCTTCTTATATTTTAATTGTAATAGCGTCTATTGTCGCAATAGTTATAGAAATAATAGCACCAATAAAAACTGGTGGAGAACTAATTTTTTTATTTGGGTCGTTAGCTATTATGACTGCTACTTATTTAGAAAAAGCTCAAAAAAAATGGGTTATAGATTTACTTTTAGTATTACTGTTCTTGGTGTCATCAACTTTTTTAATGCTGAGTTTTTTCACCGAAGGCTAAATCTCCTGCATCACCCAAACCTGGTATAATATAGCCTTTACTATTTAAAGTTTCGTCAATTGCCGCAATCCAAAGATGTGTGTCTTCAGAAAAATAATTAGAAATAAAATCAACCCCCTTTTTTGCACCAATTACACAAGCTAAATGTACCGATTTTGGCTTGCCAAAAGGAAGTAAAGCTTCGAAAGTAGCAACCATAGATTGTCCTGTCGCCAGCATAGGATCTGCAAGAATTAATGTTTTACCTTCTAGACTTGGACACGCTAAATACTCTACAACAATATCAAAAGTTTCGGGATTTTCTTTATGTTGCCTATAAGCAGAAATAAAAGCATTTTCAGCAGTATCAAAATAATTTAATAAGCCATTATGAAGTGGGACACCAGCTCTTAAAATAGAGCACAAAACAATATCATCTTTTGGTAAGTTAATTAAACTGATATCTAAAGGTGTTTCAATTTTTGTAGATTCATAATTAAGAGATTTGCTCATCTCATAACCAATAACTTCACCTATACGTTCTATATTTCGTCTAAAACGCATGCGATCTTTTTGAATGTGTTGATCTCTAATTTCAGACATAAAAGTGTTTAGTATAGAATTTTCGTCAGATAAGTTATGAATAAGCATGATGTGCGTTTCTTTTTTTGAATGCTAAAGTTACTAATAACAAGATTATTTCCTGCTAAAAAATCCGTAGATTTGCAGTCCTTAAATACTCTAATATTATGTTTTCAGATAAAGCGAATACTATTTTTCAAGATGTTATAAAAACCTATAAAGTTTTAAATACAGTTGATCAACCATTTACAAATAAGTATGATAAAAATGACGATCTGATCGCACATTTATTATACAGAAAGTGTTGGATAGATACTGTACAATGGGCTTATGAAGATATTATTCGCGATCCAAACATCGATCCTGTTGCTGCTTTAAAGTTAAAGCGTATGATTGATGCGTCTAATCAGGACAGAACTGATACAGTTGAGTTTATTGATAGTTACTTTTTAAATAAGTATAAAGATGTAGCTGTAAAATCTGATGCTAAAATTAACTCTGAAAGCCCAGCTTGGGCAATTGATAGATTGTCAATTCTTGCACTTAAAATTTATCACATGAATCTTGAGGCAACTCGTGAAGATGCAACTGCAGATCATAGAGCAGCTTGCCAGAAAAAACTAGATGTTTTATTGGAGCAGCGTATTGATTTAAGTTCTGCTATTGATGATTTACTAAATGACATTTCAAATGGAGATAAGTACATGAAAGTGTACAAGCAGATGAAAATGTACAATGACGATGAATTAAACCCTGTGTTAAGAGCACAGAAGTAAAATATGTCATTCTGAATTTATTTTCAGGATCTCACAAGTTGAGATGCAAAACCTTCCAAAACATATTCTAGTAATACGCCTTTCAGCAATGGGAGACGTAGCAATGAGTATTCCTGTTTTAAGAGCATTTACAGAACAAAATCCTGATGTAAAACTTACCGTTTTAACACGGGAGTTTTTTAAACCCTTTTTTAGAGATTTACCAAATGTTTCAGTTTTTGCTGCTGATGTAAAGGGTAGACATAAAGGTGTTTTTGGTTTGTATAAATTATCAAAAGAGCTTAAAAAGCTAAATATCGATGCTATTGCAGATTTACATAATGTTTTACGAAGTAATATTTTAAAGTTTTTCCTTTCAAATAGTCCTTTTTTTCAGATTGATAAAGGTAGAGCTCAAAAAAATGCATTAGTCTCTGGAGAAAACGTTAAGCAATTAAAAGCGACTCATCAACGTTATGCTGATGTTTTTGAAACATTAGGATTTAAGATTGACTTGACTAAACCATCTTTTCCAGAAGCTAAAACACTTAACGAAGAGACTCTTAAGATAACAGGAAATAAAAGCTCCAAATGGATTGGTATTGCACCTTTTGCAGCTTATAAGAGTAAAATGTATCCTTTAGATAAAATGGTAGATGTTATAGAAGCTTTATCTAAAGATTATAAAATTCTTTTATTTGGAGGTGGAGAGAAAGAAATCTCGTTTTTACAACCGCTTGCAGATACCTATAAAAATGTAATTAATCTTGCAGGAAAGTTATCTCTAGATGAGGAACTTAATGTGATTTCTAATTTAGATATCATGCTCTCAATGGATTCTGGTAATGGACATTTAGCAGCTATGTTAGGAAAAAAAGTAATCACAGTTTGGGGCGTTACGCATCCTTTTGCAGGATTTACGCCTTTTAATCAACTAGACAATTATCAATTACTTTCTGATAGAAAAAAGTTTCCAAAAATTCCAACCTCTATTTATGGTAATAAATTTCCAGATGGTTATGAGCAAGCAGCTGGCAGTATTTCACCTGAAGAGATTGTTTCTAAAATAAAAGATGTTATTATGTAGTTTGGTGATTGAGGTTCTCGAAATCAAACATCATCATAATCTACGACAAGAGTTGGTGTTGTCGGTTGCGCTTGACAAGTTAAAATTAAACCATCAGCAACCTCACCATCTGTTAGAATGTTGTTTTGTCTCATTTCTGCTTTACCTTCTGTAATTTTAGCAATACAACTACTACAAATTCCACCTTGGCATGAGTAAGGCGCATCTATGTTTTCTTTTAATGCAGCTTCTAAAATAGTTTGTTCCTGTGGCATACTGAATTCATGTTCTTCATCATCAACAATAACTTTTATTTGTGTAGTTCCGTCAGCTTTGATTTCTTGAGTGTTTTCAGAAGATGTGAACAATTCGAAAAAGATAGATTGCTCTTTTACGCCATTTTCAATTAAAACATCTTTAACAACATGAATCATTTTTTCAGGGCCACATAAATAGAAGGCATCAATAGCAACCTCTTTATACTTGTTTTTGACGATGAGGTTTACAGTACTTTTTTCTATACGCCCAAATAAAGCATCTTGTTCTTGAGATTGGCTATAAATAAAATGAATATGAAAACGGTTTCCATATTTAGATTTTAGCTGTAATAATTCATCAGCAAAAATGGTTTCTTTTAAAGTACGGTTTCCGTAAACTAGTATAAAATTACTAAAAGGTTCTTCTTCTAAAAGCGTTTTTGCAATACTCATTATTGGCGTAATACCACTTCCAGCCGCAAAAGCGGTAATGGTTCTTGAGCGTTCGCTATTAGATTCAAAAATAAAACGGCCATTTGGTGGAGCAACTTCTAAAATATCACCAATTTTAAGTGTGTTATTAGCATATTTAGAGAAGGTTCCGTTTTCAACTTCTTTTACTGCAACTTTAAGTTCTCCACTATTTTTTGAAGCACATATAGAATAATCACGTCTAATATCCTCTCCATTAATAGTTGCTTTAAGAGTAATATATTGTCCAGCTTTAAAAGTGAAGGTTTTCTTTAAATTTTCTGGTACAGTAAAGGCAATGCTTACTGCTTTTTCAGTTTCTCTAATAATGTTTTGTATAGCTAGTTTATAAAATTGAGACATGCTTATTTTTTTTGACAAAAATAAGGAAGCAATAAAGGTTAATAGATGTAATTAAGAAAAAATTATACCTAATTTACATATGCATAAGAAAATTATGTATATATTTGATTTATTATGAGTAATTCTAAATTATATAAGGGAAGTCTTATTACTATAATCTTAAAACTTTTAGATGAGAGTGATAAAATGTATGGTTATGAAATTACCCAAAAAGTAAAAAAAATAACGCAAGGAGAATTAAATATAACTGAAGGTGCATTATATCCAGCACTTCACAAATTAGAGGCGCAAGGGTTTTTAGATGTTGAAATTGCTAAAGTTGAAAATCGTACAAGAAAATATTATAAGCTTACTGAAAAGGGCAATAAAGAAACCTCTAATAAACTATCTGAATTGGAAGAATATATTAAAACTATGCAAACGTTTATTAGCCCAAAATTTAGTTTAGAGTAATGATAAAACTAACAGAACTAGAAATAGAAAAGCTGCACGTTTTTGTAAAAAAACATTATGTCGACTTCTATGATGTAGAATTAGAATTGGTAGATCATTTAGCCTCAAGTATTGAAGAAAAATTATCTAATAATAGTGAAATTACTTTTGAAGATGCTTTAGAAATTGAATTTAAAAAATTTGGCATAATGGGCTTTTCTTCTGTAGTAGAAGAAAAAACTAAACATCTAAATAGATATTATAGAAAACTAGTTTGGAAAGCATTTTTAGAATATTTAAAACCACCAAAAATCCTCTTTTTAGCTTTATTAGTATACACTTTTTATATAGTATTTGTTGCTATTAATAATAAAGAGCTTGTAGTAAATATTATAGTAATCTTGCTGTTTATTACCCCATTTCTTCTAATGATTTTTAAAGCAAAAAAAGTTAAAAAAACTAAAAAAGAGACCAATAAGAAATGGCTGTTTGATAATGTTATTATGCAATTAGGAGGTATTATTCACTTTATCAATATTGGCACGTATACTCCAATTCTTTTTCAGGATAATCTACATTGGTCCACAACTGCAAATATTTTATTTGTAGGTTCTTTTTCTATATATGTAATGATTTTAGTAATTTCTACTCAAATTGTAAATCCTAAACTTGCAAAACAATTTGCAAAACAATATTCTGATTATATTTTAAAATAATTTTTGTAACAAATTAACACTTAAGTTTACTAATGGTATTAAACGCAACCAAATTATGATCAAGCACTTCTTGAATTTAGAGTGGAAACAATATTTTCGTTCTAGCTATTGGCAAAAAAATTTATTACTCAATATTTTACTCGTTTTTTTTGCTCTTTACTTTGTGGCAATGTTTCTTATAATGGGATTTGCCTTGTATCCAATACTTAAAAAAGTATATCCAGATAGCGATCCATTTGTTGTCGCTAATGGATTTTTATTTTTCTGGTTTTTAGGAGATTTATTCATTCGGTTCTTTTTTCAAAAATTACCAGTAATGAGTGTCAAACCCTTATTAACATTACCCATAAAACGCTCATCAGTTGTTAATTATGTTTTAGGAAAATCAGCAACTAATTTTTTTAATTTTTTACCATTATTTGCTGTTATTCCTTTCGGAATTATTTTAATATCAAAAGGATATGCTACTGGTCCAATTTTAATTTGGATGTTAGTGATGTTACTTTTAACATTAATAAGTAACTATCTCAATTTTGTATTCGAGAGCATTTCTGCCGAAACAGAATTATCTTTTTTACCAATTATTGCGGTTGTTGGAGGCTTGTTTGCACTCAATCATTTTAATATTATTAACCTTGCTGAATTATTAGGTAATGCCGTTATCACCATAACAGAGAATCCAATTTACATTCTAATGCCAATAGCATTATTAGCAGCATTATACTTTGCAAACTTTAAATCTTTGAGACAAAAGCTGTTTTTAGATAGCTCACTAAAGGTTAAAGCTACTCAAGCTAAATCTACAAATTTAGAATGGACAAAACGCTTTGGATCTGTGGCTCCTTTTATGCAATTAGATATTAAATTACTAACTAGAAATAAACGTACAAAATCATCATTGTGGATGCTTGGTTTAGGATTACTCTACGGTTTATTCTTTTATCCACAGCCAATGTATCGAGAAATGACATTTATGTTTGCTTTTATTGGAATATTTGTTACTGGGATTTTCTTAATTAATTTCGGGCAGTTTATTCCTGCTTGGGATAGTGGTTATTACAAACTATTAATGAGTCAGAATATTCCATACAAAGATTACTTACGATCTAAACATACATTAATGACTTTAAGTGTTGTTTTATTATTTGTTTTAAGTATTCCTTACGTGTATTTTGGATGGAAAATTTTGCTAGCCCATTTTGCAGCAGCAGTCTATAATATTGGAGTAAATACACATGTCATTTTGTATGGAGGCTCTTTTAATAGAAAAAAAATAGAGCTCGATCAAAAAGCTGCATTTAATTTTCAAGGAACTGGAGCTGTACAATGGATTATAGGTATTCCATTAATGATAATTCCAATGGCAATTTTCGGAATAGTAAATTGGTTAGTAAGTTTTGAAGTCGCAATAGCTGTATTACTAATTCTTGGCCTTTTAGGAATTGTTTTTCATCATAAAATAATGGATTTCATTACTCAAAAATATCAAGATTCTAAATATAAAATGATTGACGCATTTAGTCAAAACACATAAAAAATAAAAAGCATGATACAATCACATAATCTTTCAAAATCTTACGGTTCTAATACGGTTTTAAATATTGAAAACTTAGATATTCCAAAAGGGCAAAGTTTTGGTCTAGTTGGTAATAATGGAGCTGGTAAAACAACTTTTTTTAGCCTTTTATTAGATTTAATTAAACCAACTACTGGAAGAATAACTAGCAATAATATTGTTGTAAGTGAGAGTGAAGACTGGAAACCTTTCACATCATCTTTTATAGATGAAAGTTTTTTAATTGGGTATTTAACTCCTGAAGAATACTTTTATTTTATTGGCGATTTAAGAGGTCAAAATAAAGCTGATGTAGATGCATTAGTATCACAATTTGAAGACTTTTTCAATGGTGAAATTATAGGTGCAAAAAAGTATTTAAGAGACTTAAGTAAAGGTAATCAGAAAAAAGCTGGAATTGTTGCAGCACTAATTGGAAATCCTGAAGTAGTAATACTCGATGAACCTTTTGCTAATCTCGATCCTACAACTCAAATTCGTTTAAAGCAAATTATAAAAAAACTAGCAGACGATAGAGAAATTTCTGTTTTAGTCTCTAGTCACGATTTAATGCATGTAACTGAAGTTTGTGAGCGAATAGTAGTTTTAGAAAAAGGAGAAGTCATCAAAGATATCCGAACAAGTGAGGCTACTTTAAAAGAATTAGAAGCTCACTTTGCTTCCCAGAGCTCATCCTAAAAAAAAAGTGATTTGATAGGTAAATCCAAAAAGATGCTTATTTTTACTGCCAGTACCAACATTTAGTTGGTATCTACATAATAATAGCTTGACTTTGCAGTTATTATAATGTCTAAATTTACCAACGTTTGAAATGAGTTTAAATAAATTTATTTTCTTACTTACTAAACAAAAGAAAAACAATTTTTTACACGAAAGCGAAGCGGTTGATTTATTTAGTAAATTTTTATTTTATTCCTAAAAGAGGGATAAAAATTTTTAAGTAAATGAAAACATCTTTTAGAAGTATATCATTAATCGCTTTTGCGACACTATTAATTGTGAGTTGCTCTAGAAAAAAAGACAACTTTATTAGTAGAAATTTTCATGCTGTCACTGCAGAATACAATACACTTTTTAATGGGTACAATGCACTTGAAGATGGTAAGAGTGCTCTTATAGATTCTTATTTCGATAATTATTGGGACATACTTCCTATAGAAAGAATGGAAGTATCTGATGATGTGCAACTTCCTGGCCAATCTAAAAATGAAAATTTTACTCGTGCCGAAGAAAAAGCTGTGAAGGCTGTTCAAAAGCATGGAATGAATATTCAAGGTAAAGAGAAAAATCCTCAAATTGATGAAGCCTATTTACTTTTAGGTAAAGCTCGTTATTTCGATCAACGCTTTGTTCCTGCTCTAGAAGCATTTAATTACATCTTGTACAAGTATCCTGCAAGTGATAAAATTAACCAAGCAAAAATTTGGAGAGAAAAAGCTAATATTCGTTTAGAAAATGATGAGTTAGCCATTAAAAACCTTAAGCGATTATTAGATCAAGAAGAAGGAAATATTAAAGACCAAGATTTAGCAGATGCGACTTCTATGTTGGCTCAAGCATACATAAACACAAAATCTTTAGATAGTGCTCTTACTCAAATGAAGATTGCTTCAAATGCTACAAAAAACAATGATGAAAAAGGGCGTTATAACTTTATTGAAGGTCAACTTTATAATGCTTTAGGCTACAAGGATAGTGCAAACATTGCCTTTCAAGAAGTAATAGATCTAAACAGAAAGATTCCTAGAATTTATCTGGTAAATGCCTATTTACAAAAAGCTAAAAATTTCGATTTTGAAAATGGAGATAAATTAGCACACATGGAGCTTTTAACAGACATGGAAGAGTATCGTGAGAACAGACCTTATTTGGATAAAATTTACCATCACATAGGCGAATATCATTTAACAAATGGTTCAGATTCTTTAGCTATTAGATATTACAATAAATCTTTAAGAACCAGTTCTCAAGACAAAATTCTTAAAGCTAAAAATCATGAAACCCTTGCTGAAATTAACTTTGACAATACAGAGTATAGTTTAGCTGGAGCGTATTATGATAGTACAATGCAAAATCTTGTTAGAGATAGCAAACCTTATAGAATTATTAAGCGAAAGCGTGATAATTTAGACGATGTGATTTACTATGAAGGTATTGCCGTTAGAGACGATAGTATTTTAAATCTAATGAGTTTAACAGATGAAGCTAAACTTGCGTATTTTACAAAATACACAGATGAGTTAAAACAAAAAGCTGAAGAAGAAAGAGAGCGACAAGAAGCTTTGGAAGCACTAGAAAATAATGGCTTAAATACAGTTAATAATAATATTGTTGGCGGACCTCCAGGGATACCAGGAGGACCAAATCAATCGTCTTTTTACTTTTACAATCAAACAACAGTTTCCTACGGAAAAAACCAGTTTAATAAAATTTGGGGAGATAGACCTTTAGAGGATAATTGGAGGCGTTCTAATAAAAACACTACTAACTTTAATGATGATGATGAAGAGGTTGATGATTTAGCTAATGCATCAGAAGATGAATTATTCGATCCGCAATTTTACATAGCTAAAATACCTACAGGAGAAAAAGCTTCAGATAGTATTTATCAAGAACGAAATTTCGCTTACTATCAATTAGGTATAATCTACAAAGAGAAATTTAAAGAGTATAATTTAGCAAAAGATAAGCTTCAAGAATTATTAAAAAGTAATCCAGAGGAGCGTCTGATTCTGCCGTCTAAATATAATCTGTTTAAAATTTATGAATTACTAGGAGAGAATAATGAAGCAGAGATTGCTAAAAATGACATTATCTCTAAATACCCAGATTCACGTTATGCGGCTATTCTATTAAACCCTGAAAGTGTAACAGAGGATGAAAATAGTCCAGAAGCTATTTACAATAGATTATACAGAGAATTCGAAACAGAGAATTATGCTGCAGTTATTAACGAAGCTGATAAGCAGATTTTAGCTTTTGATGGAGAGTCTATAGTTCCTAAATTCGAATTTTTAAAAGCGTCTGCTAAAGCAAGACTATATGGCTATGAAAGTTACAAAGAAGCAATAAATTTTATTGCATTAAATTACACAAATACACCAGAAGGAAAGCGAGCAGAACAAATGATGCAAGTATCTATGCCTCTGTTAGCAAAAAAAGAATTTGTGAGTAATGATTCTGAATCAAGTTTTAAAGCGCTTTACGAATTTAAAAACGCTTCAACAGAGGATATTAAAAAATTTAAGAAAGAGTTAGATGAAGCCGTAGCAAAAGTTCGATATTTCGATTTAACCACGTCTCAAGATCTTTATGATAAAGACACTAAATTTGTTGTTGTTCATGGCTTAAAAAGTATTGAAGCATCGCAAGGATTAAATGATATTTTAAACGAGAATAACAGAGCTAATATCACTAAACCTGTAATTGCCTTATCATCAACTAACTACAAGACCATTCAAATTCACAAGAATTTGCAGGAGTATTTAGAATCGCAATAAAACAATAAAAACGTCAGTTATGTTTTCATCAGACAATAAAAAACAAAAAACTACCATGGAAACAACATCATCTCAGAATATTATAGCACAAGGCACTAAAATAGTTGGTGATATTACAAGTCAAGGGCCATTTAGAATTGATGGTGCTATTGAAGGCAATGTGAAAACACCAGGAAAAGTGGTAGTTGGTAAATCTGGATATATAAAAGGAACATTACAAGGCGAAAACGCAGATTTTGAAGGTAAGTTTTCTGGAAAATTACATTTAACAGGTACACTATCTTTAAAATCAACTGCTCATATTGAAGGAGAAGTTATTATTGGTAAACTTGCTGTAGAACCAGGAGCAACTTTTAATGCTACTTGTAGTATGAAAGGTGCTGTAAAAGCATTGAGTAATGACCAACGAAAACAAGAAGAAGCACCTCAAAGACCAGGATCAGAAAAAACAGCTTAAAAACTACGCTCGCCTATCTAGTATGGGTATACAAATGCTCTCAATCATTGCTGTAGGCACTTTTATTGGTGTTAAGTTAGACGAGAAGTTTCCTAATACTCACAATCTATATACACTTTCACTGTCATTAAGTGCAGTTATTATTGCTATAATTTATGTAATAAGACGTATTATTGCAGCTTCAAAAGATGAAGATTAATGAATTCAGAATTTAAAAAAAATCAATCTAGCTTTTTAATTCAAGCAGTGTTGTTAACAATAGCTTTGTTTGGTATTCATAGTTATTTGTTACATCATTTTGCAAAAGATTTTGAGTTTTTCTTCCCATTATGGCAATTATATACATTTCATTTTATTGTAACAACTGCTTTGTATACATTAATTAATTACAGATACAACTCTGGAAATAAAGATGTTTTTAATGTTTTTATGATTGCTACCTTTATTAAAATGATTTTATCTATCGTTTTTCTGCTTCCGTTATTAGTTTCAGATTTCGAAAACAAACAACCAGACGTATTTAATTTCTTTATTCCATACTTTATTTATCTCTTTTTTGAGGTCTTCTCGCTAACTATATTTCTTCAAAAAAATTAGTGTTTTTAAGTCGTATAAATCTTGATAAAAATCACTAAAAAATATCATTAAAATATAGTTTGTCAATTCATTTAATGTCCGTACATTTGCACCGAATTTAAAGCAAGGTATTTTTAATACATAAATAATGACATTAAGCACCTTTAAAAGCGTATTATTTTCAGTACTATTTTTAGCAATTTCAACTACAGGATTTGCATTAGAAAATAAGGAATCAGGAGAGGACGAAAAATTTGACCCAAAAGAAATGATTTTGCATCACGTTAAAGATGCTCATGGCTTTCATCTTTGGGGCGAAGGGCACGATGCTGTTTCGATTCCACTTCCAGTAATATTATGGACTGACAATGGTTTAACAACATTTATGTCAAGTGCTTTTCATCATGATGATTCTGGAAAAGAAATTGTTTCTGCTAATGGAGGAAAGTTTGTTAAGGTTCACGAAAAAATATACCAGTTAAATGATGATGCCACAGCTGTAACATTTGATGAAGAACACCACCCAACAAATGCTGTAAAGCCATTAAATTTCTCAATCACTAGAAACGTATTAATGTTGTTTGTTTCGGCATTATTACTAATTGTTCTTTTTGTATCTGCAGCACGTAGTTATGCAAAATCTAAAGATGGTGTTCCAACTGGATTAGCTGGGTTTTTAGAACCATTAGTAGTATTTGTTAGAGATGAGATTGCAAGACCAATGATTGGTGAGCACAAATACAAAAAATATATGCCGTATTTATTAACCATCTTTTTCTTTATATGGATTAATAATATTTTTGGATTGATTCCAATTTTAAACGGAGCCAATTTAAGTGGTAATATTGCATTTACTGCAACGCTAGCAATTTTCACTTTCATCATAACAACATTAAGTGGTAATGCAAATTACTGGAAACATATTTTCTGGATGCCAGGTGTTCCTGTTCCAATGAAAATATTTTTAATGCCAATAGAGATTATAGGAATGTTCGTTAAGCCAATTTCATTAATGATTCGTTTGTTTGCAAACATTACAGCAGGACACGTTATCATCTTGGCATTAATGTCATTAATATTTGTATTTAAAACTGTAGCAATTGCTCCAGTATCAGTAGGATTTTCATTGTTTATTACTGTAATTGAAATTATAGTAACAGCAATACAAGCATATATATTTACAATACTGTCTGCCTTATACTTCGGTATGGCAACAGAAGAAGCACATCATTAATTAATTTAAATTTTATATTATGACTATTACTGGAATTGCAGCGGTTGGAGCTGGTTTAGCAGCTATTGGAGCTGGACTTGGTATTGGTAAAATTGGTGGATCAGCTATGGAAGCTATGGCTCGTCAACCAGAAATGCACGGAAAGATTCAATCTTCTGCATTAATCTTAGCAGCCTTCGTAGAAGCGGTAGCACTATTTGGTGTTGTTGTTGCTTTCTTACAAGGATAAGAAAAACCAAAAACTGAAACATAGAAGTAACGGTTGGTTGCTTCTATGTTTTAAAAATTTAAATTATTACAAAATAATAAAGAAATGGATTTAATTACACCTGGTATTGGATTAGTATTTTGGACAGCAGTGACATTTTTAATACTGTTATTCATTTTAAGAAAGTTCGCTTGGAAACCTATTCTTGGAGCTGTTAGCGACAGAGAAGAGGGAATTAAAGATGCTTTAGCATCTGCCGAGAAAGCTCGTTTAGAAATGCAAAATCTTCAAGCTGATAACGAACGTATTTTAAAAGAAGCACGTGTAGAAAGAGAAACTATGTTAAAAGAAGCACGTGAGATTAAAGCTAAAATGATTGCTGATGCAAAAGAGGAAGCTCAAGCACAAGCTAGCAAAATGATTGAGCAGGCGCAAACAGCTATCGAAAGCGAAAAGAAATCTGCAATGGCAGAATTAAAAAATCACGTTGCTGGTCTATCTGTAGAGATAGCAGAAAAAGTTGTTCGTGATGAATTATCTAACAAAGACAAACAACTAAAATTAGTTGAAACAATGTTAGGTGAAGCAACATTAAATTAATTATAATGGCAGGAGTAAGAGCAGCAATACGTTACGCAAAAGCAGTTTTAAGTCTAGCTACAGATCAAAAAGCAGAAGAGTCTGTTAATAATGATATGAAGCAAATTGCAACTGCAATTGCAGAAAGCAAAGACTTGAACAATATGCTTCAAAGTCCTGTAATAAAATCTTCAGCAAAAAAAGAAGTGTTGTCAGAAGTGTTTAAAAACATGAACACTATTACTTCTAATTTAGTAGATACTTTAATTACAAATAAGCGATTACCACTTTTAGCGCATGTTGCTGCAAGTTACACACGTTTGTTTGATGAGTCTAAAGGAACTCAAGTTGCACAAGTTACAACTGCTGTTCCATTAACAGATGAGTTAAAAGTAAAAGTATTAGCTAAAGTAAAAGAGCTTACAGGCAAAGATGTTGAGGTAGAAAGTATTATAGATGAAAGCATTTTAGGTGGTTTCATTTTACGTGTTGGAGATATCCAATACAATGCAAGTGTTGCAAATAAATTAAATAAGTTAAAAAGAGAATTTACATTAAACTAGGATATTTATATCCAAATAAATAATAAGATGGCAGAAGTAAAACCAGCTGAAATATCAGCAATCTTAAAACAACAACTATCAGGTTTTGAAGCAGGAGCTTCATTAGACGAGGTAGGAACAGTATTAACTGTTGGTGATGGTATCGCACGTGTTTACGGATTATCTAACGCTCAATATGGTGAGTTAGTTGAATTCGAAAATGGTCTTGAAGGAATTGTATTAAACCTTGAAGAAGATAACGTTGGTGTTGTATTACTAGGACCTTCAAAAGAAATCAAAGAAGGTGCAACTGTAAAGCGTACTAATCGCATTGCTTCTATTAAAGTAGGAGAAGAAATGGTTGGTCGTGTTGTTGATACTTTAGGAAATCCAATTGATGGTAAAGGACCAATAGGTGGTGATTTATATGAAATGCCACTAGAGCGTAAAGCACCAGGTGTAATTTACCGTCAACCAGTAGACGAGCCAATGCAAACAGGAATCAAGTCGATTGATGCCATGATTCCAGTTGGTAGAGGACAACGTGAGTTGGTTATTGGAGACCGTCAAACAGGTAAAACAACTGTTTGTATTGATACCATCTTAAATCAGAAAGAATTTTACGATGCAGGTGAGCCTGTATTCTGTGTATATGTTGCAGTAGGGCAAAAAGCATCTACTGTAGCAGGAATTGCTAAAACTCTTGAAGAAAAAGGAGCTTTAGCTTATACTGTTATTGTAGCAGCTAATGCATCAGATCCTGCTCCAATGCAAGTATATGCTCCTTTTGCTGGTGCAGCAATTGGTGAGTATTTTAGAGATACTGGACGTCCAGCGTTAATTGTTTATGATGATTTATCTAAACAAGCGGTAGCTTATCGTGAGGTATCGTTATTATTACGTCGTCCACCAGGACGTGAAGCATATCCTGGAGATGTATTCTACTTGCACTCTAGATTATTAGAGCGTTCTGCGAAGGTTATTGCAGATGATGATATTGCAAAAAACATGAATGATTTACCAGACTCTTTAAAACCAATTGTTAAAGGTGGTGGATCGTTAACAGCATTACCAATTATTGAAACACAAGCAGGTGATGTATCAGCTTATATTCCAACTAACGTAATTTCTATTACTGACGGACAGATTTTCTTGGAGTCAGATTTATTTAACTCTGGTGTTCGTCCAGCAATTAACGTAGGTATTTCTGTATCACGTGTTGGAGGTTCTGCACAGATTAAATCAATGAAAAAGGTAGCAGGTACTTTAAAATTAGACCAAGCTCAATTCCGTGAATTAGAAGCATTCGCAAAGTTTGGATCTGACCTTGATGCAGCTACATTAAATGTAATTGAAAAAGGAAAACGTAATGTTGAGATCTTAAAGCAAGCTCAAAACGATCCATTTACAGTAGAGGATCAAGTAGCAATTATTTATGCTGGATCTAAAAACTTATTAAGAGACGTTCCTGTAGAGAAAGTAAAAGAATTTGAAAGAGATTATATCGAGTTCTTAAAAGCTAAACATAGTGATGTACTAGCTACATTAAAAGCAGGAAAATTAACTGATGAAGTTACAGATACATTAACAACTGTAGCAAAAGATTTATCAGGTAAGTATAGAGCATAATTTCACGCTCACTGAAGTGAGCACATATTTTAAAATATGGCAAATTTAAAAGAAATACGTAACAGAATATCATCAGTGTCTTCTACGATGCAGATTACAAGTGCCATGAAAATGGTATCTGCAGCAAAGCTAAAGAAGGCTCAAGATGCTATTACTGCAATGCGTCCATATGCAGATAAGTTAACAGAGCTTTTACAAAGCTTGAGTGCTACCTTAGATGCTGATTCTGGAAGTAAATATGCAACGCAACGTGAGGTAAATAATGTTTTAGTTGTTGCTATAACATCTAATAGAGGATTGTGTGGTGCATTTAACTCTAACATTATAAAACAAACACAAAATTTAATTAGTAATGTTTATGCTGATAAAAATGTGTCTGTTTTGGCTATTGGTAAAAAAGCTAATGATGCTTTTTCAAAAAGTGGCATTGTAATCGCTAATAAAAGTGAAGTTTTTGACAACTTAACTTTCGATAATGTAGCTGAAATCGCAGAAATGTTAATGGATAAATTTGTTGAAGGAGAGTTCGATAAAATCGAATTAGTATATAATAAATTTAAAAACGCAGCTACACAAGAAGTAATGACAGAACAATTTTTACCAATTGTTCCAGTTGAAGAAGATGCTAATGTTAATCTAGATTATATTTTTGAGCCATCTAAAATAGAAATCGTAGAGCAATTAATTCCAAAGTCTTTAAAAACTCAATTATTTAAAGGTATTAGAGATAGTTTTGCTTCAGAACATGGTGCACGTATGACAGCAATGCATAAAGCGACTGATAATGCTACAGAATTGAGAGATCAACTAAAGCTAACTTACAATAAAGCACGTCAAGCAGCTATTACTAACGAAATTTTAGAAATTGTTGGTGGTGCAGAGGCACTTAACAATTAGACGGAACGTAGTGTAGTCAAATTTTAAAAGGCTGAAGCATTGAATAACTAAGCTAGCTTTACTAAATGTAAATAATATTAAAGTCTTACTTTCTAGTAAGGCTTTTTTTATGGAATAACTTTTGATTCTGTATATTTATAAACACTTAAAATATTTTATGAAAACTTTAAATAAATTTTTAGGCTTAATATTACTATCGTTAATTATGACAAGTTTTTCTCAATGTTCTAGCGCGCAAAAGTTACAAGATAAAGCACCAACAAGTTTTGGCAAAGTGTATTGTCAAAGTTGGGTTGCTGGAGCTAGAGGAGGAGGATCAGGAATTGATATCTATATTCCAGTTTCAGATTATTCAGTAAAATTGGACAGTGTATATTTTAGAGGTAAAAAAGCAAAACTTACTATTCAATCTGATAATAGTAAAGTATTTATTGGGAGAATTAAAACAGATTTGAACAATGAAAAACAGGATATTATTATGAGTGGAGATTCAAAAAAGGAATATGGTAATAAGTTGTCTGAACTCCCGGAAAAAATCCCATTCGAATTAGAAGATAATCAATGTGTGGTTAGCTATCAAGAGGATGATATAACGAAATACTTTAAAATAGAAAATGTTGTAGAAAAAGCCTCAACTCCAATGATGAGTGTTCCAATGAGTAAGAACTGATTTTATCTTTGGTTGCTTTGAGCTAAAAACGTACATTTAGCCTACAAAAACACAATTCTTGAGTGTATTAAAATCGTTTGTTAAGGATACGTTTATTTATGGTCTAGCTGTAGTTCTTCCTAGGCTTATAAATTTCTTATTAGTTCCATTGTACACAGGAGTTTTTAAAAACAATGAATATTCTGAAAATACAGAATTTTATGTAGTTGTAGCGTTTTTTAATGTTGTTTTAAGCTACGGAATGGAAACGTCATTCTTCAGATTTTTCAGTAAGCATAAAGAAAAACAAAAGGTGTTATCGACTGCATTAATTTCTGTAATAACGTCAACCATACTATTTGCGGTATTACTATTTTCTTTTAAAGCTCAAATTTCAGAAGCACTTCGTATCAATCCAGAATTCTATGTTTTACTGGTTAGTATTATTCTTATAGAAGCTTTAATTGTTATTCCTTTTGCATATTTAAGAGTAACTGGACGACCAGTCAGATTTGCAACAATAAAAATCATTAATGTACTTGTTATAGTAGGCTTAAATATTGCGTTTCTGTCTAAAAGTTTTGGTATACAAGGATTACAAGATGTGTTTACAGTTTCAGAAAAAGTTGAGTATACCTTTATAGCAAATCTTTTGGCAAGTATTGTAGTACTTATTCTTGTATCTCCTTATTTCTTTAAAACTAAATGGCAATTCGATACTACTATATTTAAACAAATGCTTAAGTATGGTTTACCTATAATGGTTGCGGGATTAGCTTTTGTTATTAATGAAAACTTTGACAAATGGTTTATTCCTGAAGCATTAGGTCAAGATATTAATGGAGCGTATAGTGCCTGCTATAAAATTGCAGTGTTTATGACCCTATTTATTCAAGCCTTTAGAATGGGAGCCGAACCATTTTTCTTTAATCATGCAAAAGCCGAAAACGCCAAAGCTAACTATGCAACCATACTCAAGTATTTTACTATTTGTGGTGCTTTAGGATTATTATTAGTAACCGTTTTTATAGATGTTGTAACACCAATTATTATTAAAAATCAAAGTTATTTAATCGCTTTAGATATTGTACCAATTGTACTCCTGGCAAATCTCTGTTTAGGTATTTATCATAACTTATCAATTTGGTATAAACTTACAGACCAAACACATTATGGCATGTATATTTCCTTAATAGGAGCTTTAGTAACGATTGTTTTTAATATGATTTTTATTCCTAAAATAGGATTTATGGCTTCAGCCTACACAACGCTTTTAGCATATGGATTTATGATGATTATTTCTTATGTATTAGGAAGAAAACATTATGCAGTTCCTTATCAAGTTAATCGCATAGTATTGTATTTAGTAACAAGTTCGACGTTAGCATTTTTAAGTTATTATTATTTTGAAAAGAACATTATCATAGGAACTGTATTTTTACTTCTGTTTTTAGGAACAGTTATTATTTTAGAAAAGAAAGAATTGAAACAATTATTAAGTAATAAATGAACATAAAAATAATTAACAAATCCAATCACGACTTACCAGATTACGAAACCATTGCGTCTGCAGGGATGGATTTACGTGCTAATATTAGTGAACCTATAACTTTAAAACCTCTGGAGCGAACCATTGTAAAAACAGGCTTGTTTATAGAGTTGCCAATTGGGACAGAAGCACAAGTGAGACCACGAAGTGGTTTAGCTGCAAAAAAAGGGATAACCGTTTTAAATGCCCCTGGAACTGTTGATGCAGATTATAGAGGAGAAATAGGCGTTATCCTTGTAAACTTATCTAACGAAGATTTTACTATAGAAAATGGTGAGCGTATAGCGCAATTAGTCATAGCAAAACACGAACGTGCTGAATGGGAAGAAGTAGATGAGCTTTCTGAAACCTCTCGAGGCGAAGGTGGCTTTGGGAGTACAGGAGTAAAGTAACCAATTCCTGCGAAAGCAGGAATCTGTAAATCGACTGTAATGAATTTATGGTATGTCTACATCATGACTAATAAACCAAATGGCGTATTATACATTGGTATAACAAATGACATCGATGAAAGAGTAAAAGAACATAAACTAAAAGTTTATCCTAAAGCGTTTACAGCTAAATATAATTGTGATAAATTGATTTATTTTGAAGAGTTTGAAAATATCAAAGATGCAGAAATAAGAGAGAGGCAATTTAAAAAATGGAAAAGAAATTGGAAAGTTGTATTAATAGAAGAAATGAATCCAACTTGGGCAGATTTAAGTACAAATTGGAATATAAATTTTAACAGAATTAGAAATTAAGTTTAACTAAAAAAGATACCTGCTTTCGCAGGCAGTAACATGAAAATAATAGTACCAATGGCAGGAAGAGGCTCACGATTACGACCTCATAGTTTAACAGTACCAAAGCCATTAATTCCAGTTGCAGGACAACCAATTGTACATAGATTAGTAAAAGATATTGCTAAAGTTTTAAAACAACCAATAGAAGAAATAGCTTTTGTATTAGGAGATCCAGCTTGGTTTGGAGACGCTGTTGTAAACAGCTTACAACAATTAGCACAAGGGCTTGGGGCTAAAGCATCTATATACAGACAAGACCAGCCATTAGGTACTGGTCATGCTATTATGTGCGCTAAAGAGTCACTTTCTGGACCTGCAGTTATTGCTTATGCAGATACCTTAATTCGTGCAGATTTTAATTTAGATGCAGAAGCAGATAGTGTTATTTGGACAAAACGAGTAGCCAATCCAGAAGCCTATGGTGTTGTTAAACTAAATGATAAAAATGAAATTGTAGAACTTGTTGAGAAACCAGAAACATTTGTAAGTGATCAAGCAGTAATAGGCATTTATTATTTTAAAGATGTAGCTGTTTTAAAAGGAAAATTGCAAGAAGTACTTAACGAAAACATCATGAATGGTGGCGAATACCAAATTAACGATGGTATAAAACGAATGATGGCAGATGGACGAGTTTTTAAAACTGGAACTGTTGATGAGTGGATGGATTGTGGTAATAAAGTAGTTACGATTGATACTAATTCTCGTATGTTAGGGTTTTTAAAAGCCGATAACGAAGAGCAACTAGTTGCTGATTCAGTAACTATAGAAAATTCTAATATTATCGAGCCTTGCTTTATAGGCGAAAATGTTGTTTTAAAGAATACTACAGTAGGTCCAAACGTTTCAATAGGTAATAACTGTACTGTAGAAAACTCAATCGTTAAAAATAGTTTAATACAAACACATACTATTATTAAAAATGCTAATTTAGATGAGGCTATGATTGGAAATCATGTGAAGTATGATGGTAAATTTTCTAAAATTAGTATTGGTGACTATTCAGTTTTGGAATAAATTTTGAATGGTTCTTGAGACAAAGTTTAGAGCTTTATAAATGAGACAAAAAAAATACATATTGATTTTTCTACTTGGAATAATTCTTATTCCACTGTCAACATTTGCGCAAGTAGATTTTAATCGCACGCCAGATGATGATCTCGGAATTGCTGAAGATCAATTTCAAGAGTATTTTTTTGAAGCTCTTAAGCAGAAAGGTATTGAAAACTATGATAAAGCTGTAAAAGCACTTGAAAAGTGTTTGAAGCTAGATAACTCTCAAGCAGTTTTATATTACGAATTAGGTAAAAACTACAACAAGCTTAAAAACTTTGGTGAAGCAGAAGAAGCTCTAAAAAAAGCGATTTCTAAAGATGAAAGTAATGAATGGTATTTAGATGAAATGTATGATGTCTACTATCAGCAAAACGATTTAAATAAGGCTATAAAAACCCTCAAGCAATTAGTTAAATACCATCCTGATTATAAAGAGGATTTAGCCACTGCTTATTTTGAGGATAAAGATTATAAGAATGCCCTTAAAATTTTAGATGAGTTGGATGCTCAATATGGCGTGTCTCTTCCTAGAGATTATTTAAGAAATAGAATTTATGATATTACAGGCCGCAGTAAAGATCGTATAGAAAATTTAGAAGAACGAGTTGCTAACAATCCAGACGACGAAACCAGTCATTTAACACTTATCTACAGATATAGTGAGAATGGTGAGAACGAAAAGGCTTTTAAGGCAGCAAAAAATTTATTAGCTATCAAACCTGAATCTGAAATGGTTCATTTAGCGTTGTATAAATTTTATTTAAGCAATAATGAAATTGATAAAGGAATTGCATCAATGAAAATAGCCTTAAAAAGCGCAAAAGTTAATTCAGATGCTAAAGCAAAAGTATTGAATGATTTTGTGTCTTTTGTAAGGGTAAATCCTAAATACGAAACAGATTTATTAGAGGTTACCTCTATGGTTTCTGATGAAGAAAACGGTAAATCCAATGTAGAGATTGCACAATTTTATCTTCGAAAAGATGACAAAGCTAATGCACTTAAGTTTTACAAGTTAGCGTTAGAGAAAGAGCGTAATAATTTTGGCATATTGCGTAATATCTTACTGCTTCATATCGATTTAGAAAACTATGATGAGGTTATAAAATTAAGTCAACAAGCTTTAGAAAACTATCCTTCTCAAGCCGTTTTGTATCTAGTAAATGGTGTGGCTTTAAATAGGCAAAATAAATCTACTGAAGCCTTACAAACTTTAGAAGAAGGTATAGATTATGTTATTGAAGACACTAAAATGGAAGCCGATTTTTACAAGCAAATGAGTGTTGCTTATCGCCTTAAAGGTAATATTACTAAATCTGAAGCGTTTTCTAAAAAAGCACAAAACCTACTTAATAAGCAACAATGATAAAAACTCAACAACTTATTTCATGCATTGTTTTAATTAGTTTTTTTGGTTGTAAATCTGCCAAAAGTGTCGCTAATTCTGGTGAGTTAGAAGAAGGTGTCTCTGTAAAACAGATTATCAAATCTCATAACAAAAGTGTTGCCGATTTTAAAACACTTCAGTCTAAAGTAAAAATAGATTATACTAAAGATAATAAGTCTAGTGGCTACACGGTGACTTTGAGAGTAGAAAAAGGAAAAACCATATGGTTAAGTGCTACATTAGGTTTAGCAAGGGCAAAAATAACACCTGATAATGTGAGTTTTTACGATAAATTAAACAACCAGTATTTTGATGGTGATTTTAAATTGTTAAGCGATTTATTGGGTACTGAAATAGATTATCAAAAACTGGAAAACTTACTGTTAGGTGAAGCAATCTTCGAATTAAACAAGAGCGATTTTGAAGCCTCTACTCATGAAAAATCGTATGTATTAGCTCCTAAAAAACAGCAAGAACTATTCGAAATTTTCTTGCTCTTTAATCCAACACATTTTAAAATGGACTCGCAACAAATATCTCAATCTCAAGAGAGTCGTTTTTTAGAGATAGACTATTTAAGTTATCAAAAAATAGAGAATGAAACACTTCCAAAGCAATTAAAAATTATTGCTGTAGAAAAAGATGATGAGACTATAATTGATTTAGAGTTCAAGTCTGTTAAATTAAACGAAGAATTAAGATTTCCTTTTAGAATACCTTCTGGTTACGAAGAAATTATACTGGATTAATGCATAATAACCTTCTATATAAATTTGTTTTATTGTTTCTAATTGTAGGTGTTTTTTCGGCTGAAGGACAGAGTAAAAAGCAACGTGAATTAGAAGAACGTCGTCAAGAACTTCGACGTGAAATTATTGCTATTAATAACATTCGGTCTAAAGAAAAGAAAGAGGAAAAATCTGTTTTAACACTTATTGAAGATCTTAACTATAAAGTTAGCGTTAGGCAGAATTTAATTAAGGTAACCAATCAACAAGCCAATTTATTAACCAGAGAGATTAACGATAATCAAAAAACAATCACCAATCTTCGTGGGCAATTAAAAAAACTAAAAGAGGACTATGCGGCAATGATTGTTAAATCTTACAAACGCAAAAATGAGCAAAGTCGCGTTATGTTTTTATTATCTTCCTCTAATTTCCAGCAAGCCTATAAACGTTTACAGTATATTAAGCAATATGCCAATTATCAAAAAAAACAAGCAGAGGATATACAAATTAAAACACAAGAGCTTCAAGATTTAAATACAGATCTATTGCGCCAAAAACAAGACAAACAAAAATTAATAGAAGACAATAGAATAGCCAAAAGAGAGCTTGAGAAAGAGCGATCGGAACAAAAAGTCATGATGGCTTCTATTAAAGCGAACTTAAATAAATATGCTGCGCAATTAAAAAAGAAACAGCAAGAAGCAAATAAGTTAGATCGTGAGATTGATCGTTTAATAAAAGCAGCAATAGCAGCTTCAAACAAAAAAGCTGGTAAAAGCACTAGTTCTAAAACATTTGCCTTAACACCAGAAGCTAAAAAATTAGCTAATAGTTTTTATGCAAATAAAGGGAAACTACCTTGGCCAGTTAAAGAAGGTGCTGTTACTTTAAGTTATGGAGAACATAGACATCCAGTTGTAAGAACTACAAAAATTGTAAATAACGGAATTAGAATAGCAACCAATAAAAATGAAATTGTAAAAGCAGTTTTTCAAGGAGAAGTTTTAGCCATAATAAAACCCAAAGGAGCTCCAGCTATTTTAATAATCCAGCATGGAAACTATTCAACAACATATAAAAATTTATCCAAAATTTTTGTTCAAAAAGGAGATAAAATAGCTCTCAATCAAGAAATAGGAGTAGTTGCTACAGACACTAGTGGTGAGTCTATTTTAAGTTTTGGAATTTTTAAAGATAGTAAACCAACCAATCCTTCTTATTGGTTATTAAAACGTTAATATTTGTCATTACGAGTTTTTGTTTTAAAACAAAACGTGGCAATCTCTAAAATCAATGTCACTTCGAGTAATTTTCTGTCATATCGAGCGGAGTCGAGATAAAAGAAAATTGTATCGAGAAGTCTCTTCTACAAACTATATCCTAACAACCACATAACCGTTTCTTGTTTTCTTATGGTAACGACCATTCCAAACATAATAGCGATTACCACGTACTTTAACTATTTTATATTTAGCAGGACGTTTTACAACTGTAACTTTTGATGGAGTTGTAACCACTCTTGTAGCACAAGATGTAAGAGATAAGGTAAAAACAAAACCGATACTAATTAATAAAGTTCTCATGATATGTAAATTTAGGTTAAAAGACATTTGATGCTTTTGCATCATATCTTTATAAAACTTGTCCTCCTGAACTTGTTTCAGGATATCAATAAGACCTTACAATTATAAAAAGGTTTAATCAAACAATGCTTTTAATTCAGTAGCGTCTTGTGGTTTCATTTTACCAGCAACAACCAAACTTAATTGTTTGCGGCGTAAAGCAGCATCATAGCGTTCTTTTTCAAGATCAGTTTCTGGAGTTAATTTTGGGACGCTTACTGGTCGTCCTGTTTCGTCTACAGCAACAAACGTATAGATAGCTTCATTAGCTTTAATACACTCTCCAGACTCTCGATCTTCAATCCAAACATCTATATATACTTCCATAGAGCTTTTAAACGCTCGAGAGACTTTTGCTTCTATAGTAACGACACTACCAAGAGGAATAGAACGATTAAAAGACACATTGTTTACAGATGCTGTTACCACAATTCTTCTAGAATGTCTTCTAGCAGAAATACTTGCAGCACGATCCATTCTAGCAAGTAATTCACCACCAAATAAATTATTTATTGGGTTAGTTTCACTTGGTAAAACAAGATCTGTTAAAATGGTTTTAGAGCTTTCAGGTGTTTTTGCTTCCATCAAAAAATCTAGATTTTTTGTTTCCGTATAAACGGAAACCTATTTTGGCAAAGTTACAAACGGGAAGTATGAGGACAAAGCAAAAGTTATCTTTAAATTTTAAGAGAAAAAGAAAAATTAGTCTAACTTTTTAACCAATAACCAAGCATCACGATTGTGCTCTCGTTTTACTTTTTTAAGGGCTTTAAGGGCTTCAATACGATCTTGGTAACTTGCATATACAACTTGGTGTAAGCCATATTTATTTTTACCAATACCTCTAGCTTTATAGCCTTGAGCTTTAAGTTGATTAATCTTTTTTATCGAATTGTCTTCAACTCTAAAAGCACCAGCAATAATATGATAGTTACCAACTTGCTTGTTTACATTTAGCGTAATAGCAGGTAATGGGTTTTCAATAACAAAAGTTGCTTCTTGAATTTTAGATTCTAACTGTATAGTAGCTTCTTCTTGAGCCAACTGATTGTGAGTTTCTACTTGACCATTATAATAATCAGACATACCAAAACCACCAAGAGTTAAAGCTATTAAAGCAACAGCAGCATAACGTAAATAAGGTCTAGTTTTTCGTTTTTCAGGAGTAATAGCAATAGGAATTACTTCTTCAAGCTCTTCAGCTGTTTCTTTGTAAACCTCACGAGTAACAGTAGGCGATACAAATTGAGATAAACCAAACGCGTCTGTTAAATAGTTAAGGCGGTAAGAAGGTTCAAAGTTAATATTACCTTCAGTATTGAGAGATAAATCACCAATATTATCAAAAGTTAATGTTTCACCTTGTGTTAAATACGATTTAAATGATTTAGTACGTTTAGCAATTTTTTTTACAGCACTTTCGTAAGGAATCTTCTCTACATTAGCAATATAAGTTGCCAGTAAACCATCATTAGTTTGTAATTGTTCGTTAAAGGAAACTATTTTTTTTGGTGGATAAAATGTGTTAGTTGATTCGTGAATTTTGGCTGAAACTGTATTGGTTAAAAATGCTCCAAATTCAGGAATGGTAACACATTCATATCTATATAATAAATCGCTGATGTAAGTTTCTAATTGCATAAAAACAAAGTTAAAAATTTTAGAAAACAAAAAAGCAAGAACGCTAGAAGTTATTAACAGTTTCTTTTTTACTATTTTTAATCGCAGAGCGATAGTCAAGTATTTTATTCTTGTTCTGCTTCGAAATTAGGACATTAGTTTCTAATAGATGTCTTGTGCTTTTAATACATATTTATTGATTATCAAATTTTTACAATGACAGATCAGCAACTTTTAGCGGTTTTAGCTTTGCAAAATGTTTCTAAAATTGGAGACATAACAGCTAAAAAATTGATCAATCATTGTGGTAGTGCTGAAGCTGTTTTTTCTGAAACAAAACAGAATCTTTTAAAGATTGATGGTATTGGCGAAATAGTAATTAGTGATTTATTTAATACATGTCATTTTAAAGAAGCTGAAGCTGAATTACGTTTCATTAAAGATGACAATATAAGTTGTCATTATTTTACAGATGATAGCTATCCTGAAAAATTGAAGCATTGTATTGATGGTCCAATTTTATTGTTTCAATCAGGTAATATTAACCTAAAACAACAACGTATTATTAGTGTCGTTGGAGCACGAAAAATCACAACACAAGGTATAGCTAATTGCGAAACATTAATTGAAGATTTAGCCCCTTTTAATCCAGTAATTGTTTCTGGTTTTGCTTACGGAACAGATATTACTGCACAAAAAGCAGCCGTAAAAAACAATTTACAAACGATTGGTTGTTTAGCACATGGTCTAAATCAGATATATCCTAAAGTGCATAAAAAGTATGTTGCTGATATTGAAAAACATGGAGGCTTTTTTACAGATTTTTGGAGTAACCATCCTTTTGATCGCAACAACTTTTTAAAGCGTAATCGTATTATTGCAGGTTTAAGCGAAGCTACTATAATTGTTGAATCTGCTGAAAAAGGAGGGAGTTTAGTTACTGCTGATATTGCTAACTCTTATAACAGAGAGGTTTTTGCAATTCCTGGACGAATAACAGACTCACAAAGTGTTGGCTGTAATAATCTCATTAAACACCAAAAAGCGCATTTATTATCTAGCGCTGCAGATTTAATTTATATACTAGGTTGGGAATTAGATATTTCGACAGGCTCAATAACCAAAAAACCTGCAGTACAAAAACAACTGTTTGTTGAATTAGAGCTTGAAGAAAAGGCAGTTTATAATTTTTTAAAAGACAACGGGAAAGAGCTATTAGATATGATTGCTCTTAAATGTAATATGCCAACATTTAGAGTCGCTACTATTTTACTTAATATGGAATTAAAAGGTGTGGTAAGGCCATTACCTGGAAAACAGTTTGAGGTTATTTAGTAGCCAACCTTATCTCTTACACGTTTTAAAACAGCATTTGCAATTGTAGAGGCTTTTTGTGCGCCAATAGCTAAAGCAGCATCAATCTCTCCAAGATTTTCCATATAATAAGTATAGCGCTCTCGTTGTGATGCAAATCTTTCGAGAATCAGTTCAAACAAGGCTTGCTTGGCGTGACCGTAACCATAACCACCTTTTTCGTAATTGGCTTTCATGGTTTCTACATCACCTTTTGTAGCTAGTAAACTATAAATAGCAAAACAATTACAAGTTTCCCAATCTTTTGGGTCTTCCAATGGTGTGCTATCTGTTTCAATAGACATAATCTGCTTGCGAAGTTTTTTTTCAGGCAGAAAAATATCAATGATATTGCCCTTACTTTTACTCATTTTACTACCATCACGACCAGGAACATACATAGTTTCTTTTTGTACATCAGCTTCTGGTAATACAAAAACCTCTGCACCAATTTTATTATGAAAACGAGACGCTACATCACGAGTCATTTCTATATGTTGTAGTTGATCTTTACCAACAGGAATAATATGAGCGTCGTACAATAATATATCGGCAGCCATTAACATTGGATAAGTGAATAAACCTGCATTTACATCTTCTAATCTGTCAGCTTTATCTTTAAAACTATGCGCTAATGTTAACCGTTGGTATGGAAAGAAGCAGCTTAAATACCAAGATAACTCGGTTACTTGAGGTACATTACTCTGTCGGTAAAAAACGGTTTTCTCTATGTCTAAACCAAAGGCTAACCAAGTAGCTGCTGTAGAATAAGTATTATTTCTTAAAACTTGTGCATCCTTAATTTGAGTTAAAGAGTGCATGTCTGCAATAAACAAAAAGGATTCATTTTCAGGATTTTTAGCCATCTCGATAGCTGGAATAATAGCTCCTAAAATGTTTCCTAAATGCGGTGTTCCTGTACTTTGTATACCTGTGAGTATTCGTGCCATAATTTTCCTAAAAAAGCAGGAATCGTATTAAATTAATAAAAGGCAAAGGTAATTTTTTTGATATAATACCTCAATTAATTTAACTAGTTTTACTGCCAATGATTATTTTTAAATACATCTTTTGGATATTTTACAGAATTTGGTTCTACATTCTGGTAGCTCTACCAATAATAATCTTATTCCCACTTCTTTTTGTATCACTTTTAAAAGAATCCTGGTATCCTTTCTTTTTTAAATTAGCACGATTTTGGGCTAAATGTATTCTAATTGGAATGGGATTACCTTGGAAAGTAACTTATAATGAACCTCTTGAAAAAGGCAAAAGTTATATGTTTATCGCTAATCATGTTTCTATGATAGATATTATGCTCATCCTTGTAGCTGTTAAACAAAATCCATTTGTATTTGTAGGAAAAAAGGAACTAGTTAAGATTCCGATTTTTGGATTTTTTTATAAAAGGAGTAGTATTTTAGTTGATAGAAGTAATGCAGACAGTAGAAAAGGAGTATACTTAAGAGCTCAAAAGCGATTGGATAGTGGTTTAAGTATTTGTATTTTTCCTGAAGGAGGAGTGCCAGACGAATCGGTTATTTTAGACGACTTTAAAGATGGTGCTTTTAGGTTGGCGATTAATCATAAAATACCAATTGTGCCTATGTCGTTTTATGATAACAAAAAGCGTTTTTCTTGGACATTTTTTAGTGGAGGTCCTGGTTTATTGAGAGTTAGAGTTCACAATTTTATTGAAACAAGGACTTTAAGTATAGATGACACTAAAGAGCTCAATAAGAAATCAAGGAAGATAATTTTGGATGATCTTGAAGAAGATTTAAAAAAAAGCAAAAATAAAAAGCTACTCTAAACCAAAGAGTAGCTTTCTGTCATCATTGCTTTCCTAAACGATTAGGATATAACAATTATCTAACCAACTAAAAAACCTAAAACTTAAAACTAAAACCTGTGTATACACCAATTATAAAAGGTTTAAAGTCACCAGAAGTGTCTTTAAAAGTATTCATTTGGTATTTAAATAAAGGCTCTAGATTTATATCAAATTTATCTGAAAGTTTGTAGTCTAATCCTAAACCAAAATTAGCACTAAAACTTGTTTCATTTATATTATTTGCTTCACCTAATAATCTACTGTTTCCGTTTAAAGTGGAATACACTTCATTTTCATTTAAAAATAAAGCACTCACACCACCAATAACATTAATTCCTAATTTTTTGTCTGAAACTTTATAAGATAATTCTAATGGCACTTCAATAAAACCAAGTCTTTGATCTAGAGAAGCGTCAATAGCATTACTCAATACGCCTGGGACTTGTGCAAATGCAAAATTATCGGCGCTTATAACAACAGTATTTTGAGCATTTTCATTATAATTAATAGATTTTATTGGTCTGCTGTTATTTGGAGATGTTTCAACACCTTGATAAATTAAAACATTATTAGTATCGTAACCAACATTAACCCTGTTAATTCCTGTTCTTACTGCTAATCTATTATTAATTGCATAACTAGCAGCAATACCATAACTCATGTTTAAAGTACCAGACTTGTCATTATTAGCAAATTGACTGTCTATTGAAGAACCTTTTCCAAGTGTGTTAAAATAAACAGGCGCAATGTTAGGCATAACATTCCACCTGTTTTTTAATTCTTCTTTTTCAATTATTTCTTCTTCTTTTTCATTATTCGTTTCTGCTAATTCTTCTTCAATTGACAGAGTACCTTCTTCTTTTTCTTTTGTTGTTTCCTCAACTTCATCGAGTGTTTTTAATTGGTTTAACTTGTTTTCTTCTTTTAAGCTTTCAGTTTGAGTAACGACACCAGTTGTTTTGGAAATTGTGTTTTTTATTAAATCACTATTCGCTTTTTCATCAATATTGTTAGATGAGTTATTGTTATTTTCAAGCTGTTGATTTTTAATAATAGCAACAGCATTAGTATTAGATTTAGAAATTGTATTAAGGTTCTTTTTTATTACCTGACCTTTATTCTCATTTTTATTACTAGAAGATGTAATGTTATTTTTATTTAAGTTAGATTTAGTAAGTAATTGCGAATTGTTTTTAATAACGTTTTTAGGGTTTTGATTAATAGCTTCATTACTATTATTTGATGAATTGGTATTAATTTGATTAAGCGATTTTAAATCATCTGTAGAAGATGTAACTGTATTATTTTTATTTGAAGAATTATTAGAATTAGTTGAATCTAATTCTAAATCTTTAGGAGTAGAATTTTCTGAATCTACTAAAATTTCTTTTGGATTATCAGAGTTTGAGTTTGAATTGTAAATAAAGTTCCCAATTGTAAATGACAACATTAATAGTGCAGCTACACCAGCAATTTTCCACCAAATCGGAATTACTCTACGGCGTTTTTTGTCTGCGTTTAAACTTGATTGTATGTTACTCCAAACACTAGGATCAGGATTCGCTTCAAAATCTTTAAAACGTTCTTGAAATAATCTATCTATATGTTTTTTATCACTCATTATTATAATGATTGTGCTCTCAAAGAGGCTTTATATTCTTCAATTTTATTTTTTAAAATCAATCTAGCTCGAGCTAGATTAGATTTAGAGGTTCCTGTTGTAATATCTAACATTTCTGCAATTTCTTTGTGAGAAAAACCATCTAACACATAAAGATTAAATACAAGTCGATATCTATCTGGCAATTCTTGTATTATTTTAAGCAAGAAGTCTATTGAAATTTGTTCGTCAGAAATTTCGATCTCAACATCTTCAATAGCATCTTCATTTACAATATCAAACACACCTTTAGTTCTATATTTTTGTAAAGCAGTGTTGATTGTTAAACGCTTTAACCAACCTTCAAAAGAACCTTTGCTTTTATATTGATCTACTTTGTTAAAAATAGTAATAAAAGCATCATGCAGTGTATCTTGAGCTTCTGCATGATTTCGTGAATACTTTAAGCAAACAGTAAATAACTTACCCGAAAAGAGTTTGTATAATTGACTTTGTGCTTTAGCATCTTGTTTTTTACAGTTTTGTATGAGCTGCTCTAAACTCAAATTTTATTAATATGTTATGTTACTATTCTACAACAGGCACCTCAATGGTTAGATATATATCTTCACCATTTTGATCTTCTCCTTGCCAAAATTTAAAAGTATAGGATGTACCACTTTCATTGTTAACCATAAAATCAAAAGTTCTAGACACTATTTCTCCATCTAAATCTGAACATCCATTGCCATTACCAGAATCTTCATAAACTCTATTAATAACAGCAATTGTTCTTTGGTCTCCATCTATAGAATAATATAAATCATTGAAAATATGACAGGTACTAGATCTTATATAAGTGTAACCAATAACAGAAGTTTCGCCACTCTCAAAAGATTCTGGTACTACAACCGTTTCAATAGGGAGCGTTTCTAAATAAAAATCATTTGTTTTATCGTCAACACTACATGATAATAACACAATAGATAATAAGGCAAATACGATAAGATTTCTCATCTAAACATACATTTAATTATTATGTAGATACAAAAATTTAAAAAAGGTTGCGTACAAAACTAAAAAGGTCTCTATTTAACGAGACCTTTTTAGTTAAAATTGAAAGAATATTATTGTTCTGAAGCAACAAGAGCCTTAACTTTTGCCTCAAGCTCTTCCATTAATTCAGGATTGTCTTTGATTAGAGCTTTCACTGCATCTCTTCCCTGTCCTAATTTCGTTTCATCATAACTAAACCAAGAACCACTTTTCTTAATTATTTCATGTTCTACAGCTATGTCTAAAACCTCACCAACTTTAGAAACGCCTTCACCATACATGATGTCAAATTCTGCTAATCTAAAAGGAGGAGCAACTTTGTTTTTTACAACTTTCACTCGTGTTTTGTTACCCATTACAGAACCATTACTATCTTTAATTTGAGTAGATCTTCTAATATCTAACCTAACTGAGGCATAAAATTTTAGCGCATTACCTCCAGTGGTTGTTTCTGGGTTACCAAACATAACGCCAATTTTTTCACGTAATTGGTTGATAAATATCATTGTACAATTCGTCTTACTTATCGAAGCTGTTAATTTTCGTAAGGCTTGAGACATTAAACGCGCATGTAAACCCATTTTAGAATCTCCCATCTCACCTTCAATTTCACTTTTAGGTGTTAAAGCAGCAACAGAATCTATAACAATAATATCTATAGCACCAGAACGCACTAAATTATCAGCAATCTCTAGGGCTTGTTCTCCATGATCTGGTTGAGAAATGATTAAATTATCAATGTCAACGCCAAGTTTTTCAGCATAAAAACGATCAAAAGCATGTTCTGCATCAATAAAAGCTGCAATACCTCCAGCTTTTTGAGCTTCTGCTATTGCATGTAATGTTAAAGTTGTTTTACCAGAAGATTCTGGTCCATAAATTTCAATGACTCTTCCTCTTGGGTAACCCCCAACTCCTAAAGCTAAATCCAAACCTAATGATCCTGATGAAATAGCATCTACATCTTCAACAGCTGCATCACTCATTTTCATAACGGTTCCTTTTCCGTATGCCTTATCTAGCTTATCTAAAGTAAGTTTTAGTGCTTTTAGTTTTGCTTCTTGTTCTTTACTCATTTTCTCTTATTATTTAATGCTAAAATACTACATCTTTAAACGTATTACAATTTTATGACGCAACCTTTTTCAATATTTTACATCTACTAATAAAAAGCGGGAAAATTGCTATGAAAAAGATTTATTTCCCATTTCATTAATATACTTAAAGTTTAATGAGATTTATTTCAAAAATATTGTTTATCAACGCTTTAGGTGTTTCAGTTACTATTCTTATTAATGGTAGCTGTAAAACCGATGGTGGCTAGTTCGTATTATTTTTTAAACAAAATTTAAAAAATTAATAACGAATTAGTCTAGAAAAAGTGCTTTGATTTATCAAGGCACTTTTTTTGTGCTAAAGTGAACTAAAATACTACCTTTGCAACCAAACAATTCTTTTTAAACTTATAAATTGGTATAGCATGCAACTGTACAATAAATTAAGTGCTAAAGAGAGAGCTGCATTAATTGAACAAGCAGGTAAAGATAGATTAACTATCTCTTTCTACAAGTACGCCAAAATTGGAAATCCACAGATTTTAAGAAACCATTTATTTATCAATTGGGATGCTCTTGAAGTTCTCGGGAGAATTTATATTGCCAACGAGGGTATTAACGCACAGTTATCTGTCCCAGCTGAAAACTTTCAAAAGTTCAAATCTCATTTAGACACCATTTCGTTTTTAGAAAATGTACGCTTAAACATAGCTGTTGAGCAAGACAATAAATCCTTTTTAAAATTAAAAGTTAAAGTTAGAGATAAAATTGTGGCTGATGGTTTAAACGATGATACTTTTGATGTCACTAATAAAGGCCAACATGTTAACGCTAAAAAGTTTAATGAATTAATTGAGGATGAAAACACTGTGCTAGTTGATATGCGAAATCACTACGAGAGTGAAATAGGGCATTTTAAAAACGCAGTGACTCCAGATGTAGATACGTTTAGAGATTCTCTAGATTTTATTGAAGAGCAGTTGCGAGAACATAAAGAAGATAAAAAACTAGTTATGTATTGTACTGGTGGTATTCGTTGTGAAAAAGCAAGTGCTTATTACAAACATAAAGGATTTAAAAATGTGTATCAGCTGGAAGGTGGAATAATTAATTATGTTAGGCAGATACAGGAAGAAGGACTTGAGAATAAATTTTTAGGTAAGAATTTTGTTTTCGATCAGAGAAGAGCAGAACGCATTAGCGAAGATGTTATTGCTAAT
This sequence comes from Flavobacteriaceae bacterium NBU2973, assembly GCA_026162565.1. Lineage (GTDB taxonomy): Bacteria > Bacteroidota > Bacteroidia > Flavobacteriales > Flavobacteriaceae > JAOEIQ01. The sequence continues at coordinate 156,583 of JAOEIQ010000001.1, read as the reverse complement.
TGCCACCAATGCGGTAAACCTTGTGATACGCATGTAAATTGTGCCAACGAGGCGTGTCATTTATTATTTATACAGTGCGAAACTTGTATGGAAGAAATGGAAAATTGCTGTTCCAATAACTGTAAAGAAATTAATAGCCTACCCTACAAAGAGCAAAAGGCTTTGCGAAGAGGCAAAGGTAATAGTAATGATATTTTCAAGAAAGGAAGAGCAGATCATTTAAAATACAAAAAAGATTTAAGAAATATTTTTGAGGTATTAGATAAGAAATCTTAATCATGAATATATATAAGTTATTACAAATTAACAGAAAAATAAAAAACCATCGAATCAAATTTTTTGGTTTGTTTCTGTTGCATAAACTAGGTAAACGCTACTTAGCAGTTAACCTAGATCCTGTAATGGCGTGTAATTTACGTTGTAAGATGTGCTATTTTACAGATGCTGATTATGTAAAAACACTAAAAGGTCAGTTTAAAGAGGAGGAGTTAAACCAAGTAGCAAAAACTATTTTTAAACGTGCTTTAAAATTACAAATAGGTTGTGGCACTGAACCAACATTATATAAAAATTTAGAAACAATAGTTCGACTTGGTAAGCAGTATAAAGTGCCTTATATTTCTTTAACTACTAATGCTAATTTGTTAACAGAACAAAAGATAGAATCTCTTTTAAAAGCTGGATTAGATGAGTTTACCATTTCGCTTCATGGAGTAACCAAAGAAACCTATGAGAATTTCATGAAAAAAGCGAGTTATGAGAAATTTCATAATGCATTTAAGGCTTTTAAAAAGTTAAAAGAGATATACGATTTTAAGGTAAGAATTAACTACACTTTCAATAAAGATAACTTTTATGAGCTTCAGGAGTTTTTCAATCATTTTGATGCTAAAAGCTTTGATATTCTTCAAATCAGGCCTATTCAAAAAATAGGGAATACAGAATATAATGATTTTGATTTAGAATCCTTAAGACACGATTACCCATCGTTAATTGCCAATATAAAACAATCTTGTAAAGACAATAATATTGTATTATTGGCACCTAATACAATTCCAAAGAAAGGAGGCGAAAATGCATCAAGTATTATATTTGACTATACATTTTGTTATGTGTCTCCAAATAAATTTTGGAAGCCAGATTTTAATTGGAGAGAAGAATCTTTTGAAGATTACAGTAAAAAAATAAGTTGGGGTAACCAACTATTAAGTAATGCTTTTAAATCTAAAACAGAACTACGTAATTTAAGTAACAGATTAAACTATGAAGTGGAGCTTAATTAAGCTCAAATCACACTGAAAAGCTTAATAAAATAGTAGTATATTTACGTTTTAATAAACTAATCATTAATTGTTTTCTGGAGTTTTTTAAACTATCAGAATCAAAATATAACTTATACATGGCTTGTACTAGCTGTTCACCTGGTAATGACGGCTTGCCTAAAGGATGCAAAAATAATGGCACATGCGGAACAGATAGCTGTAATAAACTAACTGTTTTTAATTGGCTATCTAACATGTCATTGCCTTCTGGCGAAACTCCGTTTAATTGTGTTGAAGTACGTTTTAAAAATGGAAGAAAACACTATTATAAAAACACAGAAAATCTATCATTAAGTATTGGCGATATTGTTGCAACTCAAGCTAATAGTGGGCATGATATTGGCATGGTAACCCTTACAGGCGAGTTGGTTCGGGTACAAATGAAGCGAAAAAAAATTAAAGAAGACGATGAAGAAACTGTACTCAAAATTTATAGAAAAGCCACTCAAAAAGACATAGATATTTGGGTAAAAGTTCGCGAGAAAGAGGAAGTAATGAAAGTTAAAGCTAGACAATTTGCGATAGACCTTAAACTTCAAATGAAGATATCTGATATCGAATATCAAGGAGATGGAAGCAAAGCTACATTTTATTACACTGCAGAAGAGCGAGTTGACTTTAGAGAATTAATTAAACTGTTTGCTAGAGAATTTAAAACACGTATCGAAATGCGCCAAGTTGGTTTTCGTCAAGAAGCAGCTCGACTAGGAGGTATTGGATCTTGTGGTCGAGAATTATGTTGTTCAACCTGGTTAGTAGATTTTAGATCTGTAAGTACATCTGCGGCAAGATTTCAGCAATTATCATTAAACCCTCAAAAACTAGCTGGACAATGTGGTAAGCTTAAATGTTGTTTAAATTATGAACTAGATTCTTATCAAGACGCACTAAAAGATTTTCCTAAAACAGAAACAAAATTACACACCGAAAAAGGAACAGCTGTATGTCAAAAAACAGATATTTTTAAAGGATTGATGTGGTACGCTTATGAAGGTGAATGGATGAATTGGCATAAATTAACTATTCATCAAGCAAAAGAAATCATAGACTTAAACAAGAAAAAAACTAAAGTGGCTAGCCTTGAAGAGTATGCAGCAGAGTTAATTGAAGATACTAAAATAGATTTTGAAAACGTTGTTGGTCAAGATAGTTTAACACGTTTTGATAATCCAAAACGTTCTAGAAAACGTAATAATAATAGACGAAATAAAAACAACAAAAGAAAGCCTTCTAAAAATGCGAACTAATTTTTGGTGCTTAATTTTAATAAGCGTATTACTATCATCATGTGATTCTAATCGTGTTTTTGATGAATATAGTACAGTGCCAAATACTTGGAATAAAGATGATGTTATCGTATTCAATTTTGAAACCCAGGATACTATAGAAGCCTACAACCTTTTCGTTAACATTAGAAATAACAATGACTATAAGTACAGCAATTTATTTTTGTTAGTAGAATTAAATTACCCTAACGGAAAATCTATTAAAGATACTTTAGAATATCTAATGGCAAAACCCAACGGAGAGTTATTAGGTACTGGATTCTCCGATATTAAGGAGAATAAGTTATGGTTTAAAGAAAATTTCATTTTCCCTGAAAAAGGAAATTTTGAAATTAATATTCAACATGCAATGCGAGAAAATGGTGTTGTAAAAGGCGTTGAAAATTTAGAAGGGATTACTGATATTGGTTTTAGAGTAGAAAATAGTAATAGTATAGATTAGTATGGCAAAATCAAAGAAAACTTTAAAAACTAAAGCAATAGATTTTTCTAAATATGTTAGAGGGTTTTGGATAACTTTTCTCGCTGGAGTGTTGAGTGCAATTTTTCTTTTTCTTCTTGCATCTTGGGGCGCTTTTGGGGAAATGCCTGATCATACTGTTTTAGAAAACCCAAGGACTAATTTAGCTTCAGAAATCATATCTTCAGATAATCAAACATTAGCTAAAATTTATTTTGAGGATAATAGAACTCCAATAGGATTTGATGAGTTACCAAAGCATTTGGTCGATGCCCTAATCGCCACAGAAGATGTTCGTCATCATGATCACGCTGGAATTGATGCCATTGGGACACTTCGCGCATTCGCCTATCTAGGAAAAAAAGGAGGCGCAAGTACTATATCGCAACAATTAGCAAGACAATTATTTATTGGAGTTAGAGATAAAAATAGTACAACTAATGCCATATTACAAAAAGCTCAAGAATGGGTTATTGCTACCCGTCTTGAACGTCAATATACTAAAGAAGAAATTATTGCCATGTATTTTAATATTTATGATTTTGGTAATAATGCAGATGGTATACGTAGTGCTGCACGAATATATTTTGGTAAGGAACCTATAGATTTAGATATTAAAGAGTCTGCTATGTTAGTAGGCATGTTTAAAAACTCGTCACTATACAATCCGAGACCAGAAAGAAATCCAGTAGGAACAAGAAATAGACGTAATGTAGTTTTAGCCCAAATGGCTAAATATGGTTATATTACTGATATTGTTAAAGATTCCCTTCAAAAAAGTGAATTAGATTTACGTTATACACCAGAATCCCATCGTGAAGGTATGGCAACCTACTTTAGAGGCCATTTGGTTAAAGAGATGAAAAAATGGATTAACGAAAACCCTAAACCCGATGGCTCTAAATACAATTTATATAATGATGGTTTAAAAATTTATACAACCATTGATTCAAGAATGCAAAAATATGCCGAAGATGCTGTTGCTCGTCACATGCCTAGATTACAAGCAGAGTTTTTCCATCAAAACACCAAAAAAAGAAATCCAAATGCACCATTCGCTAGTGATATAAAGCAAGAAGATATAGAAAAAATTTTAAGCTTATCTATGAAGCGTTCAGAGCGTTGGCGTAAAATGAAATACGATCTCAAAAAATCAGAAAAAGAAATTAAAGACTCTTTTAAAAAGAAAATTAATATGTCTGTTTTTGCATGGAAAGAAGATGGTGAGCCAACAGAGATTGATACTGTAATGACACCAATGGACTCCATGATTTATTACAAATATTTTTTACGCCCAGGAATGATGTCTATGGATCCACAAACGGGACATATAAAAGCTTGGGTTGGAGGAATGAACTATAGACATTTTCAATACGATATGGTTAAACAAGGTAAGCGTCAAGTTGGTTCTACATTTAAACCATTTGTTTATGCAGCAGCTATAGATCAATTACATTTATCTCCATGCGATACACTTCCCAGACAACAAATAACTATTGAAGCAAATAAATATGGTAACCCAGAGCCTTGGACTCCAAGCAATGATGGTGGAAATTATGATGGTTACATGACATTGAAAGCTGCTTTAGCAAACTCTGTAAATACAGTTTCAGCACGCTTAATGGATAAAATTGGGCCTCAACAAGTTGTTAAAATGGCTAAAAATTTAGGAGTTGAAGAAGATGTACTTCCAGTTCCTTCAATTGCATTAGGAACTCATGAAGTAAGTATCTACGAAATGGTAGGAGCCTATTCTACTTTTGCTAATAAAGGTGTTTATACTAAACCTGTATTTATTACAAGAATTGAAGATAAAAATGGGACGATTTTATTTCAGTTTACACCAGAAACAAAAGATGTTTTGAGTGCAGAAACTGCCTATACTACCGTAAAATTGTTAGAAGGTGTTACACAAAGTGGTTCTGGATCGAGATTACGTACAGTTGGAAGAGATAAATATGATGCCGCCTTCAGAGAAATTATAACAGGTTACCCTTATCAATTTACAAATCCCATAGCCGGAAAAACTGGAACAACGCAAAACCATAGCGATGGTTGGTTTATGGGTATGGTTCCTAATTTGGTTACAGGAGTTTGGGTAGGTGGAGATGATCGTGCTACACGTTTTGCCTCTATTACATATGGTCAAGGAGCAGCAATGGCCTTACCTATTTGGGGAATGTATATGAAGAGCTGTTACGACGATGAAACCTTAAATATTTCTAAAGATGAATTTGAAAGACCACCAAATTTATCCATTGAGGTAGATTGCGCTAAATTTAATGAAGAAGCTAAAAACAACTTATTAGATGAGGTTGAAGAAGTGCCTGATGAGATTGATTTTTAAGAATAACTAACTTAAATATTGAAAGCCATTCCTTTTCAGAATGGCTTTTTTATTTCGTATTTTTAAACTTTAAAACAACAAAAAATGATTGTAAAAAAAGTAGCCAATGTTTCTGAAGCATTGCAAGGTGTGCAAGACAATATGACTTTTATGTTTGGAGGATTTGGTCTGTCTGGTATTGCTGAAAATTCTATCGCAGAATTAGTTAAAATAGGTGTTTCAGGTTTAACATGTATTTCTAATAATGCAGGAGTTGATGATTTTGGATTAGGATTATTGCTTCAGCAAAAGCAAATAAAAAAGATGATTTCCTCATATGTAGGAGAGAATGATGAATTTGAAAGACAGATGTTAACTGGTGAGCTTGAAGTAGATTTAATTCCGCAAGGAACTTTAGCAGAAAGGTGTCGTGCTGCTCAAGCAGGAATACCAGCATTTTATACACCAGCAGGTTATGGAACTGAAGTAGCAGAGGGAAAAGAAACAAGAGATTTTAATGGAAAAATGCACTTATTGGAATATGCCTTTAAAGCTGACTTTGGTTTTGTTAAAGCCTGGAAAGGCGATACAGCTGGAAACTTAATTTTTAAAGGCACTGCTAGAAATTTTAACCCCAATATGTGTGGAGCAGCAAAGATAACAGTTGCTGAAGTTGAAGAATTAGTTCCAGCTGGAGAATTAGATCCTAACCAAATACATATTCCTGGAATTTTAGTAAATCGTATTTTTCAAGGAGAAGTATATGAGAAGCGCATAGAACAAAGAACAGTAAGACAAAGAGATTAATATGTTAGATAAAAATGGCATTGCAAAACGTATTGCAAAAGAAGTGAAAGATGGTTATTATGTTAACCTAGGGATTGGTATCCCGACACTTGTTGCAAATTATGTAAGAAACGATATAGAGGTAGAGTTTCAAAGTGAGAATGGTGTATTAGGAATGGGACCTTTCCCATTTGAAGGCGAAGAAGATGCAGACGTCATTAACGCAGGAAAACAAACAATAACAACATTACCTGGAGCCAGTTTTTTTGATTCTGCAACGAGCTTTAGTATGATTCGTGGTCAACATGTGGACTTAACAATACTTGGAGCAATGGAGGTTGCTGAAAACGGAGATATAGCTAACTGGAAAATCCCAGGTAAAATGGTAAAGGGAATGGGAGGCGCAATGGATCTTGTTGCCAGTGCAGAAAATATTATTGTTGCTATGATGCATACTAACAAAAAGGGAGAATCTAAATTACTTAAAAAATGTAGCTTACCATTAACTGGAGTTGGCTGTGTAAAAAAAATAGTCACTAATATGGCAGTTTTAGAAGTTACTAAAAATGGATTTAAGCTTTTAGAACGAGCTCCTGGAGTTTCTGTTGATGATATAAAAAATGCAACAGAAGGCGTTTTATTAGTTGAAGGAGAGATTCCAGAAATGGTTTTGTAGTTAACTATTTGTAAATCAATGACTAAAAGCACTCTTTAAGGTGCTTTTTTCTTTTTTAAAGAAGTTTAGTATTTAAGGCAAATGTTAAAATTTTGTGCATTTCATCGAATAAATAAGCTTTTAAACGTATTTATTAAAAAATAATCTCATATTTGGAATGCCCTAAAACATAACAAAGATTTGCCCCAAATCTACCATACTTAACTAAATAACTTATGAATGCACCTCCAAATCTATCTAAACCTACAAATATGTTAGAACGTGCATTCATAAGTTTTAAAAACACTCACAAGCTTTTAAAAAGCATCATGTTGTTGACCAAAAAGTTATTAATGCTATAACCCTTTAGGTATGGCATTAATTAACTTTTTAGTATAGTCTTTTTTAGGATTATTATAAATAGTATCGGCATCTCCTTTTTCTTCAATTTTACCCTTATTCATAACTATTAGTTGATCACTCATATACTTAACAACAGATAAGTCGTGTGATATAAATATGTAAGTGAAACCAAATTTTTCTTTCAGCTCATTAAGTAAATTCAATACTTGAGCTTGAACAGAAATATCTAACGCAGAAACAGATTCGTCACAAATCACAAGTTTTGGTTCTAATGCAATTGTTCTTGCAATACCAATACGTTGTCTTTGTCCTCCAGAAAATTCATGAGGATAACGATTATAATGTTCTTTAGAAAGTCCTACACGTTCTAAAAGATTGAGTACTTTTTCCTTACGTTCACGATCATTATCATACAACTTATGCACTTTCATAGGCTCTAAAATGGCCTCTCCTACAGTTAATCTTGGATTTAATGATGCAAAAGGGTCTTGAAAAATTACTTGAATGTCTTTTCTTAATGATCGTAATTCAGATTCAGGTAAATGAGTAATATCATGACCTTTGTAAAAAATTTGACCTGAAGTTGCCTTATCGAGTTGCATAATAGCATTACTCAAAGTCGATTTTCCGCAGCCAGACTCACCAACGAGACCTAGAGTTTCTCCTTCAAATAATTCAAAGCTCACATTATTAACCGCTTTAAACTCTTTAGGTTTTTTTAAAAAACCAGATTTGGAGATATAGGTTTTTTCAACATTAATGATTTTTAAAAGAGGGCTTTTGTTGTAAAGTTTTTCATGTTTGTCTTGTCTTTCTTCTTTAGAGATTGTAGTTGTATTTGTTTTGTTATTTATGTAATCATCAATAGTTGGTAATTGTATCAATCTAGCATCTAATGAAGGCCTTGAATTTATTAAAGCTTTGGTGTAAATATGTTCTGGGTTTTTAAAAATAGTTGTAACTGACCCTTTTTCAACAATTGCTCCTTTATACATAACTAAAACACGATCTGCAATTTCAGATAGCAACGCCAAATCATGTGATATAAAAAGGATACTCATTTTAGTTTCCTTTTGAATCTCTTTTAAAAGGGCAATTATTTCTTTTTGTACTGTAACATCTAGAGCTGTGGTGGGTTCATCTGCTATTAATAGTTTAGGCTTACAAACTAGAGCCATAGCAATCATGATACGTTGCTTTTGTCCTCCAGATAATTCATGAGGATATTTGTTAAAAACCGTTTCGGGATCAGGCAATTTAACTTTTTCAAACAACTCTAAAACATAAGTTTCTGCTTCTTTTTTTGAGAGAGATAAATGCCGATATATAATTTCTAATACTTGTTTCCCACATGTCATAGAAGGGTTTAATGAGCTCATTGGCTCTTGAAAAATCATTGAAATAACATTCCCTCTTATAGACTGGAAATCTTTTTTAGTCAGATTCAGCAAATTGGTGTTTTCAAAGATAATGTCTCCATCAGTAATTTTAGAAATGGTTTTTGGTAGTAATCCCATTATTGCCAATGAAGAGACAGATTTGCCACTTCCAGATTCTCCAACTATTCCAAGTATTTCATTTTTTTTAACAGAAAAAGATATAGACTTAATAACTTTATTTTCAGTAGTATTACTAAAAAAAGAAATAGATAAATCAGTTACTTTTAATAGAGAATCAGACATGTGTTATACAATGATTTTAATATTATATAAAGGTAAAAGATTCTATGATTATTGCGTTAAAGAACACTATTTTTGTTTCAAAGTATGCAAAATCACAAATTATTATGATGAATTGGGAGCAATTACTATCTCTAAAACGTTTTGGAGATATTAATAAACGTATTCGTAAAGAGCAAGATGAGACCAGATTAGGTTTTGAAGTAGATTATGATCGCGTTATTTTTTCTTCAGAATTTAGAAGCCTTCAAGATAAAACACAAGTTATTCCCATGTCTCAAACAGACTTTGTGCATACACGATTAACACACAGTTTGGAAGTTAGTGTTGTGGGTCGTTCATTAGGAAGAAAAGTGGGTTTAAAAATTTTAGAAAAACATCCACATTTAAAAAATGTTTTAGGATATCAACCTAATGATTTTGGAGCTATTGTAGCAGCAGCAGCACTTGCTCACGATATTGGTAATCCACCTTTTGGTCATTCTGGTGAAAAAGCCATAGGCGAATTTTTTAAAACTGGGAAAGGAAAATTTTTTAAAGATCAGCTGACCAAGGAACAGTATCAAGATTTATGTGATTTTGAAGGCAATGCTAATGGTTTTAAAATTGTAACAGACAGTCGAGAAGGAAGAGAAGGAGGATTGCGATTAAGCTATGCAACTCTTGGAGCTTTCATTAAATACCCTAAAGAATCGCTTCCTAAAAAGCCATCTAATCATATAGCAGATAAAAAATTTGGCTTTTTTCAATCAGAAAAAGAGGCTTTTTTAGATGTAGTCAAAGAATTAGGGCTTATCAAAAGAAGTGATTCAAATATAAGTTATTCTAGGCATCCTTTAACGTATTTAGTAGAAGCAGCAGATGATATTTGTTACACTATTATTGATTTTGAAGACGGCATTAATTTAGGTTTAATTCAAGAAGAATTTGCTTTAGAATATTTAATCAATCTCGTTAGAGACACTATAGATACTAAAAAATATCATAAACTAACTAATACCCAAGATCGTATTAGTTACTTAAGAGCACTAGCTATTAATACACTTATTAATGAAGCAGTGATGACATTTATTAAAAATGAAGATATTATACTAAAAGGAGACTTCGATAAAGCTTTGTTAGATAAAAGTAGATATGAAGCTCAAATAAATGATATTCTTAAGATTAGTGTTAATAATATCTATCAATCAAAAGATGTGATAGAAAAAGAAATAGCAGGTTATAAAGTGATTAATCAACTTTTGGAAACCTACATAAATGCTATAAATAATAAGTTTTTAGAAAAAGAATCTAATTATGATCAATTAATTTTGAAAGGCTTACCAGAAACTATCGACTTAAGTTCAATTAACCTGTATAATAGACTACTAAATATTTGTCATTATGTAGCGTCACTATCTGATAGTAAAGCAGTTTTAAATTATCAAAAAATAAATGCTTTCAATTTTAAGTAAAATATTTTATCCATAAATTTGTAAAAAAACCAAAAACTACCGTTATGAAAAAAGGACTACCTATTGCTGTTATAGCATCTGTTTTATTTGGATTTTATTTGTTAATGCCAATACAAACTAAAAAACAAACAGAATTTGATATCCCAGAAGCTCCAATTAAAACAAAGAAAAAAACCAACGAGGAAAGGATGCTTTATGCAGAAGAAAGGGCTTTACATGAGTTTAATCTTCAGAAAAATCCAATCACTGGAGAAATACCTTTAGAAGAAAAAGCTTTAGAATTGGAAAACGCTTTATTAGCTATCCCAGAGAATAACCAAAGAACCACATCGAGTACTTACCAGTTTAGAGGGCCTTCAAATTTAGGAGGTCGAACAAGAGCATTAGTAATTGATATTTCTGATGCTACTAGTAATACCATTTTAGCTGGAGGAATAAGTGGAGGTTTATTTAGAACAACAAATGGAGGTGATTCTTGGGTTAAAGTATCGGCTAACGATGAAATTCACAATGTTAGCTCATTAGCTCAAGACCCAAGACCAGGTTTTCAAAATATTTGGTATTATGGTACAGGTGAGTGGTCTGGTAACAGTGCGTCTTTAGGTTCTGCATACAGAGGGCAAGGTATTTGGAGATCTACTGATAGTGGTTTGTCGTGGACTCAAATTGTAGATACTAATTCTGCTTTTGATGTTTTTGATTCAGCTTTTGACTATATTCATAGATTAGTGGTTAATCCTACTAACGGTGAGTTAATGGTTGCTGCTACTGGTAAAATTTATAGATATGATGGCACTAGTTTTACTGTAGAATTAGAAGAGGCTAATGGAGGAACAGGATGGACAGATGTAATTATATCTAATTCAGGAAGAGTGTATGCATCTATTGAAGGATCTTCAGGGCAAAATGGAGTGTATACTTCTGCAAATGGTAATGGTTCTTGGGCAAGAATTTCTCAAAATAATTCTCCTTCAGGTTGGTCTACTTCCGGAAGAATAATATTGGCTGAAGCACCTTCAAATGATAACATTATTTATGCACTATATGTAGCAAATGCTCTAATAGAAGCTGACTTATGGCAATATAATTTTTCAACTGATACATGGACAGATTATACATCTACTTTACCTGATGAACCAGGAGGTAATTTAGCAAGTAATGATCCTTTCACTGTTTTTGGTGGTTACTGTATGGCAATTGAAGTAAAACCTGATGATGAAAACTTTTTAATTCTTGGAGGAACAAATATTTATAAACTTGCTGATGTAACTGCAAGTGGAGCTGAATTTACTAGAATTGGGGGATATTTAAACAACCAAAGCTATGCTCTTTATGATGTTGGAGGTGTAACGCATCATCCAGACATACACATGATGGCTTTTGATCCAAATAATACAGACGTTTTATTCAGTGCAACTGATGGTGGTTTACACAAAACTCTAGATATAAATGTGGATCCTATTCCTTGGATTAGCTTAAATAATGATTACAGAACCTATCAATTTTATCATGTAGATATGGATCCTCAAAATGGCAGTAATATTGTCATGGGTGGAGCACAAGATAATGGTACCGTTATAGGTGGTACAGATGTAGGTCAATCAGATAATACCACGATGAGTTCTGTTTTTGGAGGTGATGGAGTTGGAGTTGGTATTTCAAGAATTAATGGTGGTGCAGATTTGCAATTATTTTTAGGTAGTCAGAATGGTAATTTCTTCAAGTTTTCTAATGCTACAGGTTACACTTTCATTGCTCCTTTTGGTTCTTCTAGTCAATTTGTGACTTACTTTCATGTTGACCCTGATAATAATAATGCTTTGTATTATGCAGGACAAAATACATTGTACATGACAACAAATTCAGAAAATGTAACGCAAGCTTTAAATGCAAATAGTTGGATAGATATGGGCTCTTTACCTATTAGTCAACGTTTAAGAACATTTGCAACATCTCCAGGTACTTATGATACTGCAAATAGTTATTTGTTAATAGGAGGACAAGATGGAGGGATATTTAGGTTAGATGACCCTCAAAATCAGACTAGTTTATCGGGAGCTGTTAATATTACACCTTCTGGTGCGTCTACAGCAGCAGGTTCTATTGTAAGTGGCTTTGGAATTCACCCTTCAGATCCAGATAAAGTAATTGCTACCTATGCTAATTATGGTATTACAAATATCTATTACACTGAAAATGCTACTGATGCTAACCCTACTTGGACTTTAGTTGAGAGAAATTTACCTACTCATTCTGTTCGTTCTGCAGCTATAGCAGAAGTTGGAAGTGAAACTATTTTCTTTGTTGGTACTGCCAGAGGGTTATACAGTACAACCGATCCATTAACTCAAGATTGGGAACTAGAAGGTCAAAATGATATGGGATTTGCTGTTATAAGCGAGTTAGTCTATCGTGATTCTGATAAAAAATTATTAATTGGAACTCATGGAAATGGAATGTTCGATACGACAGTTCAAGAAACATTATCAAACAACGAATTTAATAGAGTAGATAGTTTTTCAGTTTATCCTAATCCAACATCTTCTGAATTAAATTTAAAAAGTAGTAACTTCAATTTAGGCAATAGTTTAAACTATGAAATTGTTGATATTACAGGAAAAGTTATTAATCAAGGAGTTATTGAAAATAATAAGCTTGATGTCAGTAATTTAAATACAGGAGTTTATTTTCTTGGGTTAAATTTAGAAGGAAGAAAAAAGATTATAAAATTTATTAAAGAGTAAAAAGTTAACATCTTAGTTAATAACTTTAAGCTTTAATAGCTTATTTTAATAACACTATATATAATTTTAAAGAGAGGTAAATCTACCTCTCTTTATTTATTTTATCGATGAAATTTGCGTTTTATCGATAAAATAAATATATTTGAATCTAAATAAACCGTAACGTATTCTAAAATGAGAAAGAATCTATTAAGTGCTATTGTAATTCTTTTTGTTTCTATTGTTTGTTTTTTAGTTTATTGTGATATTAATAGCAATAATGATGTTGTTAATCAAGAAGTGATAGAAACCGTTTCTGAAAAACCTGAATTAGCTACTAACGATAGCGAGGATTGATTTAATTTCTTGTATCAAATGTTCTAAACCTATTCCGCATAGGTTGTATTGTTCTGTGATAGTTCCTTGTTCAATAAATTCATCAGAAATACCTAAAACTTTTATGTTGTTTTTATAACTATTTTTTGATGCAAATTCTAAAATAGAAGAACCAAAACCTCCGATAACCACACCATCTTCTATAGTTATAATTGAATCATATTTTTTAAATATTCTATGAAGCAAGACTTCATCTAAAGGCTTAACAAATCTTAAATCATAATGTGCTATTGCTTCTTCATTAGAAATTTGACTAATAGCTTCGGTTACATTATTTGAAATTGTCCCAATTGAGAGTATAGCAACTTTTGCCCCTTCTTTTAAGCATGTTCCTTTCCCAATATCAATACGATTAAAAGGTTGTTCCCAATCAATAGTTACACCTTTACCTCTAGGATAACGAATTGCTATTGGGAAGTCTAATCCAAGTTGTGCAGTATACATAATGTTACGTAATTCTATTTCATTTCTTGGTGCAAAAATAATGAGGTTTGGTATACAACGTAAATACGCTAAATCAAAAACACCATGATGAGTTGCACCATCCTGACCAACCAAACCAGCTCTATCTAAACAGAAAATAACTGGCAACTTTTGCAATGCAACGTCATGAATTATTTGATCGTAAGCACGTTGTAAAAAAGTTGAATATATATTACAAAAAGGGATCAATCCTTGTGTTGCCATACCAGCTGCTAAAGTAACAGCATGTTGTTCTGCAATACCAACATCGAAAGCTCTTTCAGGAATAGCCTCCATCATATATTTTAGAGAACTTCCTGTTGGCATAGCAGGAGTAATGCCAACAATTTTTTGGTTTTCTTTTGCAAGTTCTAAAATGGTATATCCAAAAACATCTTGATATTTTGGTGGTTCAATTGTCTTCGGTTTTGGAAGTAAATCACCTGTTTTTGCATTAAACTTACCTGGGGCATGATATTTTACCTGATCGTTTTCAGCTTGTTTTAAGCCTTTTCCTTTAGTAGTAATTACATGCAAAAATTTGGGTCCTTTAACTAACTTTAATCGCTCTAATTCATTAATTAATAAAGGTACGTCATGACCATCAATTGGGCCAGAATAATTAAAGTTAAGAGCCTCGAAAATATTGTCTTGTTTTTGAGTTCCCGATTTTACATTAGTCAGGTATTGTTTTAAAGCACCAACACTTGGATCGATTCCAATAGCATTATCATTTAAAATAACAAGTAGGTTAGCATCTGTAACTCCAGCATGATTCAAACCTTCAAAAGCCATTCCGCTAGCAATAGATGCATCTCCAATTACTGCAATATGTTGTTTAGTTAAGTCACCTTGTAATTTTGAAGCTATTGCCATACCAAGAGCAGCAGAAATTGAGGTAGACGAATGACCAACACCAAAAGTATCGTAATCACTTTCATCTCGTTTAGGGAATCCACTGATGCCTCCAAATTGTCTATTAGTATGAAAAGCCTCTTTTCTTCCAGTTAGTATTTTATGACCATAAGCTTGATGGCCAACATCCCAGATTAATAAATCTTCAGGAGTGTTAAAAACATAGTGAAGAGCAATGGTTAATTCAATTACTCCAAGACTGGCTCCTAGATGTCCCTCTTTTGTTGCAACAATATTTATAATAAATTCCCGAAGCTCTCTGGCAAGTTGAAGTAAATCAGATTGATTAAGATTACGTAAATCTTTTGGAAAATTAATATGATCTAATATTTTCTGCATTGGTATACAAATGTACGAGTTGTTATTGTATTTTTATGCCCTATGGAGAATCCTTTTGACGATACTTATTTTATGAAAAAAGCCCTTCAAGAAGCTGAAGCTGCTTTTGATATAAACGAAATACCAGTAGGAGCTGTAATAGTTGTTAATGATCGTATAATTGCTAGAGCTCATAATTTAACCGAGCAATTAAACGATGTAACAGCACATGCTGAAATGCAAGCCATTACTGCTGCAGCCAATTTTTTAGGAGGAAAGTATTTGCAAAATTGTACATTGTATGTTACTCTGGAGCCCTGTCAAATGTGTGCTGGAGCTTTATATTGGAGTCAGATAAGCAGGGTAGTATACGGAGCTAGAGATGAAGAAAGAGGTTGTATTAATATGAAAACCAAGCTACATCCCAAAACAAAAATGGTAGGCGGAGTTCTTGCAGAGGAGGCTTCACAATTAATGAAGCGCTTTTTTATTGAAAAAAGGAATTTGAATTAAGAGCAAAAAAAACGCCTAACTTTCGTTAGACGTTGAAACTTGTAATAAAGATATATCATTTAGTTAACTTGCACATTGGCAGCAACCACTCCTTTTCTTCCTTCTTCTTCAGTGTACTCAACACTATCCCCTTCACGAATCTCTACTCCATTAAGATTTGATACGTGTACGAAAATGTCTTTTCCTGTTTCGTCGTTGGTGATGAATCCATAACCTTTAGATTCATTAAAAAATTTAACTGTTCCAGTCATTGTAAAAATATAATAAATTAAAGTGCAAAGTTACAGTTTAAAACAATGCCATCAGTAAATTAATCGTTTTATTTTAAAATATTGATAATCAGTATTTTTTAGCACGTTGATTTTCGCGCATTTTATCAAGATTTTCTTGGGTTAGCATGTAATCTTTTACATTTTTATCCTTCCATCTGTAATATGAAAACAAAGGGAAAACAAGAACAAATAAACCAACCACACCAAAGCCTATTAGCTTTTGGTTATAGTCTACCTCTAAAATAAAACCAGCAATAATCATACTCATTGCTACCAAAAAGAAAAACCAAATTAGATATTTCATGTTCTTTAATTAACGCGTAAAATTAATTAATTCTCGTCTGTAAGCCGTTAATAATTTTGATTTTGAAACAAAGCCATAGTATTTATCATTTTTTATGACTGGCAAATTCCAAGCTCCAGAATCTTGAAATTTCTGCATAACTTGTTTCATTGAGTCCGTTTCATATTTAATTATATCAGGAGGATTTTGCATAAAAGTTTCTACCGAGGTTGTTGCATATAGACTCTGATCAAACATGACCTCTCTAATAGAATCTAATAAAATAATACCGACTAATAGGTCATTATCATCCACCACAGGGAATAAATTTCTACTCGATTTAGAAACGCCTTTATGAAGTAAATCACCTAATGTCATTTCTGGGTGTAATTTTATAAAATCACTTTCTATAACTGAATCTAACTTCATTAAAGTTAAAACACTCTGATCCTTATCATGAGTTAAGAGGGCTCCTTTTTCAGCTAGTTCTTTTGTATATATAGTATGTTCTAAACTATTTTTTGTTATAAGGAACGACATAGATACGGTTAACATTAAAGGAACAAATAACTCATAACTTCCAGTAATTTCTGCAATTAAAAATATTGCAGTAAGTGGAGCATGAAGTACTCCAGCAATTAAACCAGCCATTCCTATTAAAGTAAAATTAGCTTCAGAAACCTGAAAATTGAAACCAAGATTATTTATAATTTTAGCCACTACATTACCAAGAGCACTTCCCATTACAAGTGTTGGAATTATAATACCACCAGTTCCGCCTGCAGCAAAAGTAGTGGTCATAGCTATGCTTTTAAAAACAGTAATACCAAACAATAAAGCTATAACCACCCAAACATTATCTAAATGTGCATCAAAAGGTGTTTTGCCTAAAGCAGTAATATGGTTACCTGAAAGTAGATCGTTTATAAAACTAAATCCCTCACCATATAAAGGAGGAATTATATACAGCATAATACCAATTGCTAAACCACCAACTAGTAATTTTTTAAGTCTTGAAGTAAAGCGATTAAAAAAACCAAAGATTCCAAAATAAATTTTTGAAAAGTAAATAGAAGCAATTCCAGTACTAACTCCAAGAATAATATAAAACAAGGTATCTTGAACTTGAAAGCTATCGGTTACTTGAAATTTAAATAATATCTCATTTCCTACAAAAAAGTAGGATGTAATTATAGATGCTAATGATGCAATTAGTAATGGTAATAATGAGGCAAAAGTAAGATCTAAACTAAAAACTTCTATTGCAAAAATGACTGCAGCGATTGGCGATTTAAAGCTTGTAGCGATTACTCCTGCTGTTGCACAACCAATAAGTAACGTTCTAG
The DNA here is from genome assembly GCA_026162565.1 of Flavobacteriaceae bacterium NBU2973. Lineage (GTDB taxonomy): Bacteria > Bacteroidota > Bacteroidia > Flavobacteriales > Flavobacteriaceae > JAOEIQ01. The sequence goes on along the minus strand of JAOEIQ010000001.1, from coordinate 139,024 downwards.
TTTTTCTGTTTATATGAAACAATTTACCTATAGCTGAACTTGCCGATGAAGCCGAGAATATTGCAGGACTCAATAACCCAACAGATCCACCAAAACCAACAGTTAAAGGAGCTGTTATTAGTGGTAGTACCATTTTATTAGAAGCTATAATGCCATCCTTTTTTGATAAGGCATATAATATGGATGGTATAGCAGGCTCAAGAGGTTTACGAGATATTTTATTTACAAAAATATAGACTAATGTAAGACCAATTATGGGCAAAATAAAATAGACTTTATTTTGAGAAAAAATGACACTTTTTTCTAGCAACCAAGATATACTAAAGGTTAAGTTTTTTAATAACACGGAAATCAATCCAGCTACTAAACCAATAACGCCACTTAAAACAAGCACAAAATTTCTATGTGAAATGTGTTTGTATTTCCAGATTAGGAAGCGTTTTAGTAATGTTGTTTTAGCCATGATTAAATGTAATAAAAAAACCTGTCTGGTTTTAAAAGCAAGACAGGTTTTAAAATTTATTTCTATTAAAAACTATTTCAGATCTAATTTAAGGTGTAATTCTTCTAATTGCTCTTTATCAATAGGAGAAGGTGCATCAATCATAACATCGCGACCAGAATTATTTTTTGGAAAAGCAATGAAATCACGAATAGTTTCTTGACCTCCTAAAATCGCTACCAATCTATCAAGTCCGAATGCTAATCCACCATGAGGAGGTGCTCCATATTGAAAGGCATCCATTAAAAATCCAAATTGAGCTTTTGCTTCTTCTGGTGTGAAACCTAAATAATCAAACATTAACGCTTGTGTTTCTTTGTCATGAATTCTAATAGAACCACCACCAATTTCGTTTCCGTTTAATACTAAATCATATGCATTAGCTTTTACCGCTCCAGGATTGGTTTTTAAAAGCTCTATTTGCCCTGGTTTTGGAGATGTAAATGGATGATGCATGGCGTGGTAACGTTCGGTTTCCTCATCCCATTCTAATAGTGGGAAATCCATAACCCAAAGTGGAGCAAATTCATCGGCTTTACGCAAGCCTAAACGCTCTGCTAACTCCATACGTAAAGCACTTAACTGCGTTCTTACTTTATTAGTTTTTCCAGAGAGCACACAAATTAAATCGCCAGCTTTGGCACCTGTTAATTCTGCCCATTTTGCTAAATCGTCTTGATTATAAAATTTATCAACCGAAGATTTGAAGCTTCCGTCGTCATTACAGCGACAATACACCATACCTAAAGCACCAATTTGAGGTCGTCTAACCCAATCAATTAGTGTGTCAATTTCTTTTCTAGTATAATTATTTCCTCCTGGAACAGCAATACCAACAACTAATTCAGCAGAATTAAATACATTAAAATCTTTGTGTTGAGCAACTTCATTAAGCTCTCCAAACTGCATTCCAAAACGAATATCTGGTTTATCATTTCCATACAAACGCATCGCATCATCATACAACATTCTTGGAAATTTATCTACTTCAATTCCATTAATCTCCTTAAGTAAATGACGTGTTAAACCCTCAAAGGCATTTAAAATATCTTCTTGTTCAATAAATGCCATTTCACAATCGATCTGTGTGAATTCTGGTTGTCTGTCTGCACGTAAATCTTCGTCTCTAAAACACTTTACAATTTGAAAATATTTGTCCATTCCACCAACCATTAGCAATTGTTTGAAGGTTTGAGGTGATTGAGGTAAGGCATAAAACTCCCCTTCATTCATTCGAGAAGGCACCACAAAATCACGAGCACCTTCTGGAGTAGATTTTATCAAGTAAGGTGTTTCTACTTCAATAAAACCCTCTTGAGAAAGATAATTACGAACCTCTTGAGTTACTTTATGTCTAAAAATCAAACTGTTTTTAACAGGATTACGACGAATATCTAAATAACGATATTTCATACGTAATTCTTCTCCTCCATCTGTCTCATCTTCGATGGTGAAAGGTGGTAGAATAGCTTTATTTAAAATAGTTAATTCTGAAACTAAAATTTCAATATCACCAGTTGAAATATTTTTGTTTTTAGAAGCACGTTCAATAACAGTACCTTTAACTTGAATTACAAATTCTCGCCCAAGCTTCTCTGCTTGCTCCATCATGTCTTTAGATGTCCGTTCTTCATCAAAGACTAATTGGGTTATACCATAACGATCACGAATATCGACCCAAACGATAAACCCTTTATCTCTCGATTTTTGAACCCAACCTGCTAAAGTTACTTCTGTATTGATATGTGACAAACGTAATTCACCACAATTATGACTTCTGTACATGTTATTTTTTTAATTGTGCAAATTTAAAAAGATAAACATTTAAATGACAATTGATTTTATCATTATTTATTAATTATAATAATGTCGAAAAGTCTCAAATAGCTATCAAATAAAGTGTAATTATAAATTTTTGTTAAAGAAAAATAGGTTAAATGAGATTTTTATTAGAGATTTGACAATACAAATCAACTTTAAAATAGTATGAAAAAAACATTACTCTCAAAATTTTATTTGCTAGTTGCGTTTTTAATTCCTGTTTCAATTTTTGCTCAAGGCACTATTACAGGAACCGTTAACGATGCAAGTACTAATAATCCAGTGCCTGGTGCAAATGTGATTATTAAAGGAACTACAACAGGTACAGTAACTGATTTTGACGGAAATTTTTCTTTAAATGCAGATTCTTTTCCAGTGACAATAGTTATATCATCTGTTGGCTTTGAAACCACAGAAGTTGAAATGTCTTCTGCTCAAAGTATTACTGTTAGTCTAGAAGAAGGGCTTTCTCTGGATGAGGTGGTTATAGTAGGTAACCGTTCTAAACCCAGAACAATTTTAGATTCACCTGTACCAATTGATAATATTGGTGTTGCCGAATTAAGAAATACAGGTCAGCCAACTGTAGATAAAATGTTAACTTATAAAGTACCTTCATTTAACTCTACTAATCAAACAATTTCTGATGCTACTGCTCACTTTGATCCTGCTGATTTAAGAGGATTAGGACCTAGTAGAACATTAGTTTTAGTAAACGGAAAGCGTAAAAACCAGAGTGCTTTGGTGTATATAAATGATACTCCAGGAAAAGGCGAAGTAGGAGTTGACCTAAAAAGTATTCCTGCTGCAGCTATAGAAAGAATAGAAGTATTGCGCGATGGTGCATCAGCTCAATATGGATCTGATGCTATTGCTGGTGTAATCAATATGGTTTTAAAGAAAAACGTAGAGTATACCACAATTAATGTATCATCTGGAGTTACTACTGAAGGTGATGGATTTAACTTTGGAGCTGATTTAAATACAGCAATGAATATTGGAGATAAAGGTGGTTATTTAAACTTTTCATTAAGCTATTATTTACAAGAAGAAACTAATCGTGCAGGAGAGCCTGGTCAAGATGTGTTATTTGGTGTTGGACCAGAAAACCCATGGATTAGACAAAATCCTGATTTAGGAATGACAGTTGGTCAACCAGAAATGCGTAATACAGATATCTTTTTTAATGCTGGAGTACCTTATGAAAATGGACAAGGTGAAGTATATGCTTTTGGAGGATGGTCTATTAGAAAAGGTAAGAGTTTTGCATTATACAGAGCTCCTTACTGGGTTCCAGATCCATTTAACTTTTTTCATGTTGCTGGATTTGAATATCAAGGCTTCCAGCCAACTTTTGAAACAGACGTAAGAGATAATATGTTTACGGTAGGAACTAAATTTAAAGTTTTTGGATTTGATGCAGACTTAAGCGGAACGTTTGGTAGAAATGCTGTTGACTATGAAGTTAATAATAGTTTAAACCCTGATTTAGGAGCAGATAGTCCAACGTCTTTTGATGTTGGGGCCTATGCATTTAGCAACCATATAGCAAATTTAGATTTAGCACGAACTTTTGGAACTGTAAACGTAGCATTTGGTGCCGAAGTTAAAGGAGAACGCTTTAGATCTACAGCAGGACAACCAGAATCTTATTTTGGTGGTGGCGTGCAGTCATTCCCAGGATTACAACCAGCAAACGAAGTAAATGCCACAAGAGATAATATTGGTCTTTATGGAGATTTAGAGTGGGAACCAACAGAAGACTTATTAATTGGAGGAGCAGTGAGATATGAAGATTTTAGTGATTTTGGTGATAATACAGCATGGAAGGTAAGTGGTCGCTATTCTCTTGGTGATAAAGGAGCTATCAGAGCTTCTTACAGTACTGGATTTAGAGCACCTTCATTACACCAAATTTATTTAAGTAACGTTCAAACTCTTGTATCTGGAGGAACGGTTTCTAATCAAGGGACTTTTAATAATGTAGATCCTGTTATTAGAGAAGGACTAGGAGTGCCACAATTAACAGCTGAAACATCAAGAAACATATCTGCTGGAATTACTTATAAGCCAATTCCTAATCTGTCATTATCGGTAGATTACTATAATGTTCAAGTAGACGATCGTGTATTATTTACGGGAGAAATAGGTTATATAGATGGTTCTCCTGGAGACCCACAAAACCCAGTTGAACAAATTTTAGATGACAATTCTATTACTAGTTTAAAATTCTTTGTTAATGCTGTAGATACGGAAACTAATGGATTAGATTTAGTAGCGAGCTATAACAATCTAAAATTAGGTAATGGAAATTTAGGAGTTACGTTAGCTGCTAATTTTAATGAAACAGAAATAACAAATGATGATACTGATCCAAATACTCCAGACCTTCAAATAGAGTCTCCAGGTATTTTAGGAGAAAACGGTTATGATATTTTTAATAGAAAAGAGCAATCAAGAATTGAGTCATCAAGACCACAATCTAAAGTGCTTCTAGGTTTAGATTATGGTTTAAACAATTGGAACTTTACATTAAACAACACCTACTTTGGTGAAGTTACTTGGAAACACGCTAACAATGGATTAAATGGCGTTGATTTAGGTAATGGGCCACTACCAACAGATGATGCTGCTTTTGATCAAACTTTTGCTGGAAAGGTAATTACTGATTTAATTATTAGTTATGAGTTTTCTAAAAACCTGTCAGCTAATTTATCTGTAAACAACTTATTAGATGTATATCCAGATGAGATTGATACAAAAGGAGATTTTGTAACCGATTTAGGAGGTAGATTTAGATATCCTTGGGAAGTAAACCAATTCGGATTTAATGGAACTGTTGTAAATGGAAGCGTTACAATTAAGTTCTAGAAAATACTATTTATATTAAAATGAAAAGCCTCAACAACTGTTGAGGCTTTTCTCGCTATTAATCAATCTTCTTTTGAATAAAAAAGAAGATTCTCTTTAAGCATAATTTATAATTATGCCTATTTTTTATTTATCTAATACTAGATTGATGTTTTCTGATAACTCTTCAATATCAGATTTAGACGATTCTTCAATACGATTACTGTAAAGCCACATTTTAAATCTAGTGATTAAGTAAAATAATATTGGTACTACAATCAATGTCAAGAAGGTAGCAATTAACAACCCATAAATTACTGTCCAGGCTAATGGTCCCCAGAAAATTACATTGTCTCCTCCCATATAAATGTTCGGGTTAAAATCTTTAAACATTGTAAAGAAATTTATATTAAACCCAATTGCAAGAGGAATTAACCCTAAAATAGTTGTAATAGCAGTTAAAAGCACTGGACGTAAACGTGCTTTACCAGCAGTTACAATACTCTCAAATAAATCTTCAGTACTTAAATATTGGTTTTTGTCTAGCCCTTTTTCAGATTTTTTTCTATCAATTAAAAGTTGTGCATAGTCTAGTAACACCACACCATTATTTACAACAATTCCTGCTAATGAGATAATTCCCATCATAGTCATCATTATAACAAATGGGTTGCCAGTAATAACAAGGCCACCAAAAACTCCAATTAAACTTAACAAAATAGCAATCATGATGATTGTAGGTTTCGACACCGAATTAAACTGGAAAATTAATATGAAAAATATTAAACCTAAACCAGTAAATAATGCTCCCATTAAAAACGCCATTTGTTTGTTTTGTTCCTCGATTTGTCCAGTATAATCAATCTTAATATTTTTTGGCATACCTTCAAAAGACTTCATCTCGTTCTGAACTTGTGCTACAATTGCTCCTGCATCAGTAAAACCAGGTGATAAAGCAGAATAAACGGTTACTACTCGTTTAGTATCTTTATGCTTTATAGAACTAAATCCAGAATTATTATTATTACTAGCTAGGGTAGAAACTGGGATTTCCATGATTTTCCCAGAATTGTTTCTAAAGGTTATTTTTTGGTTAAAAAGCGCACTTGTATTATAGCGATTTGCTTCATTAAAACGAACATAAATATCGTAATCTTCTCCATCTTCTTTATAAATACCTGCTTTTGCTCCAAATATTGAATTACGAATTTGTTGTCCAACTTGAGAAGCGCTTACACCAAGCTCTCCTGCTTTTTTTCTATCAATAACAACTTGCATTCCTGGCTTATCTTTATTAACATCAATTTTTAATTCGTCTACTCCAGGAATATTTTTAGAGTTAATAAAGTCGCGCATTTTTTCAGCAGTTGCAATTAGCTCTTTATAATCATTACCTTCAATTTCTATGTTTATTGGATGTCCAGCAGGAGGTCCAGCAGCATCCTTCTCTACAGAAATTAATACTCCAGGATAGATACCTACTAGTGCTTTTTGTACTTTTTGGCGTAATAACTCACTATCTTCTCCTTTTCTATATTTATACTCTCGCATAGAAGCTGTAATCTTTCCTTTATGAGGCATCTCTGCTGCAGAACCTCCATCTGTTTGCGGATTTCCTGCTCCTTCACCAACTTGTGAAACAGCACTTTCTACCAAGAAATTGTAATCGCCATCCTTATATTGAGATTGATCTAAAACTGTAAATACTCTTTCTTCAATTTCTTTAGTAATAGCATTGGTTTTTTCTATATCTGTACCTTGAGGATATTCTATATATACTATAATTTGGTTTGGCTTATTATCTGGGAAGAATTCAACTTTTGTACGTTGCGACCCTAAAGAAGCACCAAAAGACATAAAAGCGATTATTAATAACGCAAAAGTTCCTCCAATTAACCAATATGGCGTTTTCCTAGACAGTGCTCCTCGTAATCGTTTCTCATACCAATTTTCTAATTTAGGTAGCGTTTTATTCTGAAAATTATTTGCCCATTTACGTAAAAATAATCTGTATACCCAAAGCATAATAGCAGTAAAAACCATTAAAGTTCCTAGTGCTCTATAGTCACCTCCAATTATGAAAACGATAATTCCTATTACTGTAATAATAATCGATAGAGTAATAATTTTTTTAAGAGGCATATCTTTATCTTCTGTGTTCATAAATTCTGATACCAATACAGAGTTAAAAAATATAGCTACAAACAATGACGAACCTAAAACGGTTGCTAATGTTATAGGCAGGAGCTTCATAAATTCACCCATAACGCCTGGCCACAACCCTAAAGGAATAAAAGCTGCTACAGTAGTAGCCGTCGAGATAATAATTGGGAAAGCAATTTCGCCGATCCCTTTTTTTGCAGCCTCTATTCTACTCATACCTTCTTGATCCATGAGTCGATATACATTTTCTACAACCACAATTCCATTATCTACAAGCATACCAAGTCCCATGATTAGACCAAAAAGGATCATGGTATTCAATGTATAACCCAACATGTTCAAAATCATTAAAGACATAAACATGGACATTGGTATAGCGAAACCAACAAATATGGCATTTTTAAATCCTAAAAAGAACATTAAAACGGTCACTACCAGGATGACTCCAAAAATGATGTTATTTACTAAATCATCTACTTGACCAATAGTTTTATCTGATTGATCATTGGCAACAGTTACTGTTAAATCTGAAGGGAATACATTTTCTTTGGCATCATCTACTATATCATAAATTTGAGTAGCAGCAGCAACCATGTTTTTACCAGCACGTTTTTTAACATCTAGCATGACGACACGATGACCAAATTCTCTTGCATACGTCGTTCTGTCTTTTTCTTTAAAAGTAACTTCAGCAACATCTTTTAAATAGATAGCATTACCATTTTCAGACTTAACAACGAAGTTTTCTAATTCTGAAGGATCTTCAATTTCTCCTAAAACCCTGATCGTACGTCTTTGGCCACTTGAAATTAAATTTCCGGCAGACATCGTCATGTTTCCTCCATTTATAGTATTTATAATGTCTCCAAAACTAACTTGTGCAGCCATCATTTTATAAATATCTACAGCTACTTCAACTTCTTTATCTTGAACACCTCTGATATCTACCTGTTTAATTTCTTGAAGGTTTTCAATTTCATCTTGAAGATATTCTCCGAACTCTTTTAATTTTTCTACAGTATAATCTCCAGAAATATTAATGTTAAGAATTGGCATTTCTTCACTCATGCTCAAGGCAAAAACATTAGGTTCAATTTTAGCACCATTAAAAGTTGGCCAATCTTCACCAGAGGTTTCAGAATCTATTTCATCTTTAACCTTTTGTTTTGCTTCAGGAATAGTAACATCTTCATCAAATTCTACAATTACCATTGAGTAATCTTCTTGAGATGTTGAGGTAATTTCTACTACATTACTAACAGTTTTTAATTTATCTTCTAATGGATCTGTAATGAGTTTTTCTATGTCTTCTGCAGTATTTCCAGGGAAAAGAGAACTGATATAAATTTTAGTCTCTTTTATTTCAGGAAAATTTTCTCTGGGCATCGCAAAGAATGCGGAAATACCTAAAAAGAGAATTAACGCCATAACCACATACATGGTGGTTTTATTGTTTATTGCCCAGGACGATAAACCAAATTCTTTATTAATATGTTTGTCATCTTTAGTATTCATAATACTTGGTTTAAATGTCTAATACTTTTACTGTTTGACCATTCTTTACACTCCTAGCTCCTTCTTGAATAATTTCGGCACCATTTTCAATACCTTTTAAAACTTCAATAACATCACCTTGAGTTTTTCCAGTTTCGATAATAACGCGTTCAGCTATACCTTCATTTGAGTTATTTTTATTTCTAACCAAATAAATATATTGCTCTCCTTCAGCATTTTCTGAAATAATACTTTGAGGGATTAAAAGTGCTGTCTCATTGGTATAATCGTTAATTTTAAGTTTTGCAGTTAGGTTTGGTTTGATGCTCCTGTCTTTATTTGGAACAGCAATTTCTACTTTAAATGTTCTGTTTGCAGGATTTATAAAATCTCCAGCTTGACGCACTTTAGCATTCATAGTTTTTCCAAGTATAGGAAATTCAACTTCTACATTTTTGTTTTCAGTAACATTAGTAATGTAGCGTTCTGGAACATCTGTTTCGATGTACATATCATCAAGATTAACAATACGTATAAGTTGTGATTGCCCAGCACCAACAACACTTCCTTGTTCTGTAATCACATCATCTATGGTTCCAGAAAAAGGAGCTCTAACTATTGTTTTACCTATTTGTTGTTTAATTTGATTTACGGCTTGTACTTGAGCTTCGTAATTAGATTTAGCTTGTAAGTATTGAATTTCACTACCAATTTTTTGATTCCATAATCGTTGTTGACGCTCAAAAGTGGTCTTCGCTAAATTAGTTTGAATTTCAGCTTGTGCTAATTGTTGACTCATACCTCCATCATCAATTTTAGCTAAAGTTTGTCCTTTTTTAACTTTTTGCCCTTCTTTTACATAAACACGAGTTAAAATTCCTGAATATTCCGGAAAAATTACCAAGTTGTTTTTTGTGCTTACACTCCCTTGAAGTTCTAGATAATGATTAAAAACACTTTGCGTTGCTGTAAACGTAGTTATTAGTGGAACTTTTTTTGTCGTGTCTAAAACAGCAATTCTTTGATCTAGTTGTTTTAACTGTTCTGCTATTTCTTGCTGCTTTGCAACAATCTCACCTCTCTTTAATCGGATCTCTTCGAGGGTTCCTTTTTCTACAATATTTTCTACAGATTGCTTTTTATCTTCACCGCATGATGTGATAATTAAACTTACAATAAATAATGTGATTATATGTTTCATGATTTTCATGTTTTTTGAATGATTAGTTTTTTGATATGTCATTAAGGACTGTTTCTAATTCAGCCTTTTTATTAATTACATCTAACATAGATTGTAAATACTCTTGTTGTGCAGAGTAGAGTTGTGTTTGCGCTTGACGTAACTGAAAACTAGAAGCAATACCTTCAAAAAATTTAGTTTGATTTTTTTGTTCTATACGTTCTGAAAGCGATAAGTTTTCTTTTTTATTTTCATAATCTTCAATAGCAAATTTGTAATCGCTTTTTGCAGATGCTATTTGCAGTTTGATTTTTTGTTCCGTTTCCTTTAAGTCTGCTTCAGATTTTTCTAGGTTAATTTTTGCTCTCTGTGTTGCTGCGCTTCGCATTCCAGAACTAAAAAGAGGGATGCTTAAATTTGCACCAAAAGTTGCAGTTCCAACCCATCGATTACTAAAATCAGTAAAGTCAAACACTTGCCTATTAGCTATATAAGAACCATTTAAAAAGGCATTTAAAGTTGGGAGCGCTTTACTTTTTTCAAGTTTTAATAGAAGTTCTTTAGATGTTTTATCATTTTCAGCTATTTTATAGTCGATAGTTTTTTCTACTGTGTCTTCAGCTTCTAATAAACTCAATACCATATTTTGTTCTGCTAAACTTTCTAACGTATCAACTAAAATAGCTTTAGCATCTATATCTCTTCCAAGAGTTATATTCAGCATTTTGTATGCAATATCTTTTAGTCTTGAGGTGTTATTTAAATTACTTTTTACTCCAGATAACGTAATTTTTAATTGCTCTACACTTTCTTCTTCCTCTAAACCATTTTCATATATTTTAGTGGTTTCGTCCAGATTTTTTTCTAGAATAGTAATATTTCTATTTAGAATACGAATGTTTTCTTCTACAATTAAAACATTACCATAGGCATTAATTACTGATTTCCGCACTTCTAAATCTGTTTTTTCTTTGGCGTTTTTGGAGATTTCTAAAAACACTTTTGCAGACTGTAAACCAACCAAATAGGATCCATCAAATACTTTTTGAGTGAGTTGAGCAGAAGCAATCATGGAGTGTTTTGCTCCAAAATCTGGAACACCATCTTGGTCAAAGTCAATGGCTTCAAACTGTTGTTTTATTTGATTTTGATAATCGATGCTTCCATTTAATTGGGGCAGTCCAGTTGCAGTTGTTTCCCATTTTTGCTTTACGGCAGCATCAATATCTCTTTCAGCATTTTTGGAAGTCCTATTATTTTCCAAAGCATAATCTATAGCTTCCTGAAGCGTAAAGTTTATTTTTTCGTCTTGCGAGTATGCAAAAGCTGAAACAAGTAATAATAATAGTATGAGTTTATGTCTCATTTTATGATTGATTTTTTGTTGTGATTTTATGTAACACATCTATTCCTTTATCTGTACAAATTCCTCTTAAGTGATATTCTAAATAGTTTTCCATAAGCATATTCATAGAAAATATTTTTAAAGGGAAAAGGTCTTTATCCTTAATGGCTACCATAGAATTAAAATAGATACGTGTAATAAATTCTACATTAATAGTATCTCTAAACAAACCTTGAGCAATACCACGATTTAAATTATCGTTGACACATTCGTGCATGACTTCAAATTGTTTTTGCTTTAGAGTGTTATAAATTTTAGGGTAGTATTTTTGTAATTGATATTGAGGAGACGACTTTTCATCTTTAAGATGCTCTAGAACAAAACGCTTAATATCGTATAATTCTTCAATAGGGTTTTTTTCTAATGCACAGATACAATCAATTCCATGAGAAATGGTCTCAAAAACATGCATTGTAGTAGACTCTACTAATTTTGTTTTATTATCAAAATGCTGATAGATTGTTTTTTTAGAAATGCCTAAAGCATTAGCAATATCATCCATGGTAACACTCTTAAAACCAAGTGTTAGAAACATGTCAGCTGACTTAAGTATAATTTTTTCTTTCATAATTAGGGCAAAGATACAATAGGAAACTTTAAAAACATCAAAAGTTTCCATAGTTTTAATATTTATTTAACAGGTAATTAGAGTTACAGTGTTGGTTATAAAATTGCTGTACTGTACTTTTGTATCATGCAAACAATAGAACACTATCAGAACGTTTTTTTAGATTTTTTGTCTCATTATAAAATTGTAAAAGAGCCTAAAAACCTCTATAATCCTGTTGATTATATTTTAGGTCTAGGAGGTAAGCGTTTACGTCCAGTTTTAACTTTAATGGCTTCAGATATTTTTGGCGAGGATTATAATAAAGCGCTCAATGCTGCATTAAGTATCGAGGTGTTTCATAATTTTTCTCTGGTTCATGACGATATTATGGATGATGCTCCTTTGAGAAGAGGAAAAGAAACAGTGCATGAAAAATGGGATGTTAATACAGGAATTCTTTCAGGTGATGCCATGCTAATAATGGCGTATCAATTATTTGAAAATTATGAGCCATCCGTATTTCAATCATTAGCTAAATTATTCAGCAAAACTGCTTTAGAAGTATGCGAAGGGCAACAATATGATATTGATTTTGAAACTCGAGATGATGTAACCATCCCAGAGTATTTAAAAATGATAGAATATAAAACAGCTGTTTTAGTTGGCGCTGCTATGAAAATGGGAGCTATTGTTGCGGAAGCTTCGGAAAATTGCCAAAATTATATATACGATTTTGGAAGAAACCTTGGAATAGCTTTTCAACTTCAGGACGATTATCTAGATGCTTTCGGTGATCCTGAAACGTTTGGAAAACAAGTTGGAGGAGATATTATTGAAAATAAAAAAACATTTTTATACCTGAAAGCATTAGAATTAGCTAATAAAGAAGATAAAAATCAGTTAGAAGTTTTATTCGCACCTAACAGAATGACAAACGAGTATAAAATTGAAAAAGTAAAAGAGATTTTTATTAATTCTGGAGCAGCAGAAGCTTCCAGACAAGAAATACAGAATTATACTAACAAGGCTTTTGCAGTTTTAGAAAGCATAAACATTTCTGATGACAAAAAAGACGTTTTAGTACAATTTGGTAAAACACTTATGAATAGAAGTGTCTAAATGCAAAAACCTCTTCACTTTAAGGATTTAATAGCTTCTGCTCAAAAAAACAGTCTCTACCAAAAGCTAATCAGGCAATTAAATAAAGATTTCCTATATGCCAATATTGATTTGGATTTCCATGAAGATATATTGCCAACAAGTTTAAAATTACTGCTACATGAAACAGTTTATAATCTAATTCAAGAAAAATTTACGGATTATTTGAACCTCCTTTACATAGTTGACGTACCAGAACAAGAAGTTAGAAAGCTTGATGGTAATGATGCTGTAAAACTTGCTGAAGATGTATCCTTTTTAATATTAAAAAGAGAGTGGCAAAAGGTTTGGTATAAAGCTCAATATGGTAATAATTGATGCTTTCATGGTAGGTGAGGCTCTCGAACCTAAAAAAACACTCTTACAAAAGGCAACCAAGGATCGGCATAAATACTGTCATCTTCATCATAAAGCACATCATACCTAATGCCAAAAGTGACAGGACCAGATCTGTAACCAACACCTAAAAATAGAGCAGTAGCCCAAAAATCTTCTCTTCCTACAGCCGAAAATCCGTCTTCAAAATTTCTGTTTACATGCAATTGTTCAAATTCTGTAGAGAATTGAATATCACGTAATGGGTTAAATAAACCAATAACACTTCCTCCCAGAATTGTAGAAGAAAATACATCTTTCTCGCTATTATAAGTAGCATTCAGTCCAAGACCTGCTGCCACAGTATTCGAAAAATTATAAACAGCACTTGGAGCTAAAGTGCCGCTGAAAAAACCATTAGCAAAATTCAGTCCAATAGCTCCTCCAAAACTAACATTCTTCCAAAATTGATTAGGTGTATTTTCTACTGGTTCTTGAGAAAAATTTTCAAAATAAAAACAGAAAACAAATAGAAATGAGAGTATAATTTTAGTGTAATTTATTTTTATGAAATTCATGATTGGATTTTTAATTAAAAACTCATTCTATAAATATAGCAAAAGCCTATCTATTTTTACTAAAAGTTGTATTTTTGATAAAATTTTATTGAAACGCGAATGTCTCAAAGCAAACAATGGATAAATATTCCTTTTTAAACGCAGCACATACAGCATATTTTGCTGATTTATACGAACAATATTTACAAAATCCAGACTCTGTTGAACCAAGTTGGAGAGCCTTTTTTCAAGGATATGATTTTGGGTCAGAAAATTATGGTTTAGAAGGTGAAATAGTAGAGGGTGTTTCTACCCAAATACCAGAGCACGTTCAAAAAGAGTTTCAGGTTGTTAAACTTATAGATGGCTATAGAACGAGAGGTCATTTGTTTACCAAAACGAATCCAGTTCGAGCTAGACGTAAATATGCACCAACTCTAGAAATTGAAAACTTTGGCTTATCAGAATCAGATCTAGATACTGTTTTTAATGCTGGAGACATATTAGGAATAGGTTCGCAAACATTACGAAAAATAAGAGATCATTTAGAAAGAATTTATTGTAATTCTATCGGAGTTGAGTACATGTACATACGCAAACCAGATGAGATTAAATGGATTCAGGATAAACTAAATGTCAACGATAATACACCTCAATTTTCAGCAGAGCAAAAAAAGCACATTCTTAAAAAATTAAACGAAGCTGTTTCTTTTGAAACATTTTTGCACACCAAATATGTTGGCCAAAAACGATTTTCATTAGAAGGAGGCGAATCGCTTATTCCTGCACTTGATGCAATGATAGAAAAAGCGGCTGAATTTGGTGTAAAAGAGTTTGTAATGGGAATGGCGCATAGAGGGCGTTTAAGCACACTGACCAATATTTTTGGGAAATCTGCAAAAGATATTTTTAGCGAGTTTGATGGTAAAGATTATGAGCAAGAAGTCTTTGATGGTGATGTAAAATACCATTTAGGTTGGACTAGTAATCGTAAAACAGATACAGGAAAGCAAATACATTTAAGCATAGCTCCAAATCCTTCGCATCTTGAAACTGTAGGAGCCGTTGTAGAAGGAATTACAAGAGCAAAACAAGATAAATACTATAAAGAAAATCCATCAGAAGTATTGCCAATAGTTGTTCATGGTGATGCAGCGATTGCTGGTCAAGGTTTGGTTTACGAAGTTGTACAAATGGCGCAATTAGATGGATATAAAACTAACGGAACAGTACACATAGTTGTAAATAACCAAATTGGGTTTACTACAAATTATTTAGATGCTCGCTCCAGTACGTATTGTACTGATGTAGGAAAAGTTACTTTGTCTCCTGTATTACACGTAAATGCCGACGATGCTGAAGCAGTTGTTCATGCAGCATTATTCGCTTTACATTTTAGGATGAAGTTTAAACGTGATGTTTTTATAGATTTATTAGGATATAGAAAATATGGTCATAATGAAGGAGACGAGCCTAAATTTACCCAGCCATTACTTTACAAAGCTATAGCTAAACATAAAAATCCTAGAGATATTTATGCTGAGAAGCTACTATCTGAAGGCGTTATTGATACTAACTATGTACAGCAATTAGAAAACGACTATAAGGCTTCGTTAGAAGAAGAATTAGAAGATTCAAGAAAGGTAGATAAAACAATTATAACAGAGTTTATGCAGGAAGAATGGAAAGATTTTTCTCGTGCAGAAGAAGATGTTATGATGCAGCCAGTAGATACAACGTATCCAAAAGATAAATTATCTAACATAACAGACGTTATATCTACTTTACCTGCCGACAAAAAGTTTATCAGAAAAATTGAACGTTTAGTGACGTCTCGTAAAACAATGTTAGAAGAGAATAAACTTGATTGGGCTATGGCAGAGCATTTAGCCTATGGAAGTTTATTAGAAGAAGGTTACAATGTTCGTATTTCTGGTCAAGATGTAGAACGAGGCACGTTTTCTCATAGACATGCTGTAGTTAAGGTCGAAGATAGTGAAGAAGAAGTAGTTTTATTAAACAATATTAGCGACACTCAAGGTAACTTCAATATTTTTAATTCACTATTATCAGAATATGGAGTAGTAGGTTTTGATTATGGTTATGCTATGGCTAGCCCTAATACATTAACCATTTGGGAAGCACAATTTGGAGACTTTAGTAATGGAGCCCAAATTATGATTGACCAATATATTTCTTCAGGGGAAGATAAGTGGAAAACTCAAAATGGATTAGTCATGTTGTTACCACATGGTTATGAAGGTCAAGGAGCTGAGCACTCTTCAGCGAGAATGGAAAGATACCTTCAACTTTGTGCAAAAGACAATATGTTTGTTGCAGATTGTACAACTCCAGCCAATATGTTTCATTTGTTACGCAAGCAAATGAAAGCTAATTACAGAAAACCACTTATTGTTTTTACACCTAAAAGTTTATTACGTTATCCTAAATGTATTTCTACTTTAGATGAATTTGCAAATGGAAGTTTTCAAACAGTAATAGATGATGACAATGCTAAAGCAAGTAAAGTAAAAACATTGGTTTTTGTAACAGGTAAGTTCTATTATGATTTATTAGAAGAACAAGAAAAACTTGAAAGAGATGATGTTGCTTTGGTAAGAATCGAGCAATTATTTCCATTACCAGTTGAAGAGATTAGAACAGTTCTCAAAAAATACAATAATGCAGATGATGTTGTTTGGGCACAAGAAGAACCAAGAAATATGGGAGCATACAGTCATATGTTAATGCATATTGATGAAGCTAAACAATGGAGAGCTGCCTCTAGAAGACCTTATGGTGCTCCTGCAGCTGGAAGCTCAACACGATCTAAACGTCGCCATCAACAAGTAATAGATTTTGTTTTTGATAAAAGCAAAAACAACCAACGATAATAAAAACAAACACACAAAACTAAAATATACAATACGATGATTTTAGAAATGAAAGTTCCTTCACCAGGAGAATCCATAACAGAAGTAGAAATTGCAGAATGGTTAGTTCAAGATGGTGATTATGTAGAAAAAGATCAAGCTATTGCAGAGGTAGATAGTGATAAAGCCACTCTAGAATTACCTGCAGAAGCTAGCGGAACGATTACGCTAAAAGCAGAAGAAGGAGACGCTGTAGAGGTTGGAGCAGTTGTTTGCTTGATTGACACAAGTGCTGCTAAACCAGAAGGAGGAGATGCTCCAGCTAAAGAAGAAAAGAAGGCAGAAGCTCCAAAAAAAGAAGAAGTTAAACCAGTAACTAGTGATACAAAAACCTATGCAACTGGAACTCCAAGTCCAGCTGCAAAGAAAGTTTTAGCGGAAAAAGGAATGGATGCTTCACAAGTTACAGGTACAGGTAAGGATGGACGAATAACTAAAGAAGATGCCGTGAATGCTGTGCCTTCAATGGGGACACCAACTGGTGGAAACCGTGGAACTTCAAGAAGTAAGATGTCGATGTTGCGTCGTAAAGTTGCCGAGCGTTTAGTAGAGGCAAAAAATACAACTGCTATGTTAACGACGTTCAATGAGGTTGATATGTCACCAATTTTTGCTTTACGCAAAGAATACAAAGAAACGTTTAAAACTAAACATGGAGTAAGTTTAGGGTTTATGTCGTTTTTTACACTTGCTGTTGTTCGAGCTTTAAAAATGTATCCTGCAGTTAACTCTATGATAGATGGAAAAGAAATGATTAGTTATGATTTTGTGGATGTGTCAATTGCTGTTTCTGGACCAAAAGGTTTGATGGTTCCTGTAATTAGAAATGCTGAAAACTTAAGCTTTAGAGGTGTTGAATCTGAAGTAAAACGTTTAGCAATTAGAGCTCGTGATGGGCAAATTACAGTAGATGAAATGACTGGAGGAACTTTTACCATATCTAATGGAGGTGTATTTGGTAGTATGCTATCGACACCAATAATTAATCCACCTCAAAGTGGAATATTGGGAATGCATAATATTGTTGAGCGTCCTGTTGCTATAGATGGTAAAGTAGAAATACGACCTATCATGTTTGTAGCCTTATCTTACGATCACAGAATAATTGACGGTAAAGAATCTGTAGGCTTTTTAGTAGCTGTTAAAGAGGCATTAGAAAACCCAACAGAATTATTAATGAATAATGATGTTAAGAAGGCATTAGAACTTTAAATTTAAGTAACCATAAATGTAAAAAGCACTTGATCTCTCAAGTGCTTTTTTGGTTTATACTTAGTATTCTATATAGGTGTAGAATTTAAGTATAAATTGAAAGTGTTTTCCCTACAAACACTTTCATAATTACTAGTAAAAATCTAATAATTAATAGAAACTAACTAAAACATTTATGGTAATAACTGTAATTACCATAATAACTAACCCAATGTAAAAGACTTGGTCTAAAAATTTATATTTCTTGTTCATAGCAGTAGACATGGTTCTTCTTTTTTAAGAAGCCCTGAACTAGTTTCGGTGTTCAGGGCATTCTTTAGTTATCCCAGAAAATTAATTAATAGCAATGTAAAAGTATATTGAAACTTCATGCGGCGCAATACGTAG
Source organism: Flavobacteriaceae bacterium NBU2973 (assembly GCA_026162565.1). Classification (GTDB taxonomy): domain Bacteria; phylum Bacteroidota; class Bacteroidia; order Flavobacteriales; family Flavobacteriaceae; genus JAOEIQ01. Next base: position 120,497 of record JAOEIQ010000001.1, on the reverse strand, counting down.
AACTACGTATTTTTAATTCTTAAAAAATTAAAATGCTGAATATTAGTGTTTTAGTAAATTAGATTATGAGTAAAATCAATGATTTTTTAATAAATAGTCTTGAAACTCTTTAGCAAATAAGAAGAGACTGCCAGATTTAGAATCTAATTTTAGTTTACGTCTAATATTACTTTTGTGTTTTTCAACTGTTCGTGTAGAACAGAAAGTTATTTCACCAATTTCTTTTGCACTTTTATCCTGAACAATAAGAGCAAGAATTTTGATTTCAGCAGTCGTTAATTTATTAAAACCGTCAGGAGGTGTTTCTGATTCTAAAAATTTAAGCAGCTCTGGGCTAAAATAGGGTTTGTTCGCAATAACAGATTCTATACAGTTTTCAATTTCATTTAAAGCAAATTCTTTTAAAACGTAACCAAAAATATTCAATTCTTTTGCTCTTTTGTAAAGGGTTTCATCCTTTTCAAAAGTTATAATCACAATTTTAGAATGTAACCCTTCTTCTAAACATTTTTCTGCAATTTCAATTCCTGAAAGATGAGGCATATTAATGTCTAGAATAGCGATGTCTGGATTGTGAGCTTTAATGAGTGTAAAAGCCTTTTTACCATGCTCTGCTGTAGCAATAACATTATAGTTTTGTTCTAATAAAAAATCTTTAAGTCCTTTAAGGATAAGAGGGTGATCATCAGCAATAATTATTGAGGCTTGCATGAAAATGGCTATTAATTGTATTTACAGATTACAATTTAAGGTATAAATACTTTTTATCATAGTCAATAATGGCTTTTCCTTTTTTTAATATGTCTGCTCCAATAATGCCATCTATTGATTTAGAATTATGGTTAGTTAAAGCAGTATTAACATGAGATAAATTAAAGAGAACTAGAGCTACTTTTTTATGCTTCCATTTTCCAATTTTAACGAGATTTTTTTTAGAGATTTGTGTTTTCATATCAATCGCACCAGCACCAGCTGCTTTTACGGGAGAATCCTTAACTTTTAATTTAAAATTTTCAACAGCTTCAAAACCTACGCAAGAATTAGATGCTCCTGTGTCTAGTATAAAACGACCTTTTACATTATTAATAGATGCCTTTATTTCAAAATGGTTTGTTTTAGTAAATCGCAACTTAATTTTTGCGTAACCATCTTTAAGCAAGATTTTCTCTAGATTCTTCAAAATGTATTTTTTAGCAAAGATAATAAAGCAATAGTTTATTTTTGCGCTATGATTATTACAGATACACATACACATTTATATAGTGAGGCTTTTGACGAGGATAGAGACGACATGATTCAAAGAGCTTTTGATTCTGGAGTTAAGCGATTTTTTATTCCTGCGATAGATTCATCTTATAATAATGCTATGTTTCAATTAGAAGCAGATTATCCTGAAAATGTATTCTTGTTGATGGGTTTACATCCTACTAGTGTGAAACCAGAAACTTATAAAGAAGAGTTAAGAATTGTAGAAGATTTGCTAGAAAAACGCTCGTTTTATGCTATTGGCGAAATCGGAATTGATTTGTATTGGGATACTAGTACTTTAAAGATTCAACAAGAAGCATTCAGACATCAAATTAAACTAGCTAAAAAATATAAACTACCAATTGTAATACACTGTAGAGAATCGTTTGATGAAATTTTTGAAATTTTAGAAGAGGAAAAGAGCAACGACCTCTTTGGTATTTTTCATTGCTTTACAGGCACTAAAGAACAAGCTCAACAAGCCATATCTTATAACATGAAACTTGGTATTGGTGGAGTAGTAACTTTTAAAAATGGAAAAATAGATCAGTTTATTAATGACATAGATTTAAAACATATAGTACTTGAAACAGATTCTCCTTATCTAGCACCTAAACCCTATAGAGGAAAGAGAAATGAAAGTAGTTTTATAGTTAAGGTATTAGATAAATTATCTGAATTATATGAGTTACCAAACAAAAAAATTGCCGAAATTACCACAGCAAATTCAAAATCTGTTTTTGGAATATAAGTATGTTAAAAAAGAAATCTAACATTTTACTCATATACACAGGAGGAACTATAGGAATGATTAAAGATTCCGATACTGGAGCTTTGCGTTCTTTTGATTTTAATAATCTTCTTACACGTATTCCTGAACTAAAAATTTTAGATTGTGACATCACTACGATTTCTTTTGAAAACCCTATAGACTCCAGTAATATGAATCCTAAATATTGGGTTCAAATAGCTGAAATAATTGAAGAAAATTATATAAATTTTGACGGATTCGTTGTGCTTCATGGTAGCGATACAATGAGTTATACAGCATCTGCTTTAAGCTTTATGTTAGAGCATTTATCTAAACCAGTTATTTTAACAGGATCTCAATTACCAATTGGAGATTTGAGAACAGACGCTAAAGAAAATTTAATTACTTCCATACAAATAGCAGCGTTAAAACAAAACAACACATCTGTTATTAAAGAAGTTGGTTTGTATTTTGAATACAAATTATATAGAGGCAATAGAACCACTAAAATTAATGCAGAACACTTTGAAGCTTTTGAGTCTTTAAACTATCCTCATTTAGTAGAATCTGGTGTTCATTTAAAAGTGAATAAGAAACAATTATTACAGGCGAATCATTCTAACTCTCTAATTGTTAGAAAAAATTTATGTACAGATATAGTGTTAATAAAATTGTTTCCAGGGATAACAGAATTAGTGCTTAAAACCATACTCTCTGTTCCTGATTTAAAGGGAGTAATTCTTGAAACATATGGAGCAGGAAATTGTACTACAGAACAGTGGTTTATTAATTTAATTAGCAATGCTATAAAAAAAGGTATTGTCATAATAAACGTTACACAATGTTCTGGAGGTAGTGTTATAATGGGACAATATGAAACCAGTACTGCCTTAAAAAAAGCCGGCGTGATTTCTGGTCATGATATAACAACAGAAGCTGCTATCGTAAAGTTAATGTATTTACTTGGGCAAAATATAAACCCTAAAGAGTTTAAAACCATATTTGAAACACCATTAAGGGGAGAACTCACACAAAATTAACGTCCAAAATTTTAACAATTACATTTTTTTTTGTTATTTGAGCCACCATAATTAAAAGGAAACTTTTAATAGAGAGAGGTGGCCGAGTGGTCGAAGGCGCACGCCTGGAAAGTGTGTATACCTCAAAAGGGTATCGAGGGTTCGAATCCCTTCCTCTCTGCTGTTATTTTTTCAGTTTAATTATAAAATTATTTATATCTTTAACACTTTAACTAATAAAATTAAGATTAAGAACAATGAAAAGATTATTTTCAATTCTAGCCATGACTTTAATGATGGCTTTCGGAACGGTAAATGCTACAACTGCAACAATTAGTACAACTGCAACTACTGTAGCTAGTGTAACGCAAGATGATGCAGCACCTGCTGAAGACCTTGGGTTTCATCAAGAATTAAAGAAACGTTTTATTGAAGGAGGCCCAGGATTTATGGGTATAGTATTATTATGTTTAATTCTTGGTCTAGCGATTGCTATCGAGAGAATTATCTTTTTAAACTTATCGACTACTAATTCTAATAAATTAATTGGAAGTGTAGAAGATGCTTTAGCTTCAGGTGGTATTGATGCTGCAAAAGAAGTTGCTAGAAACACAAAAGGACCTGTTGCATCTATCTTTTACCAAGGGTTAGATAGAGCTGATGATGATTTAGACTCTGCCGAAAAAGCTGTTGTAGCTTATGGAGGTGTACAAATGGGACAATTAGAGAAAAACGTATCATGGATTTCTTTATTTATTGCATTAGCACCAATGTTAGGATTCATGGGAACAGTAATTGGTATGATTCAAGCATTCGATAAAATTGAAGCTGCTGGAGATATGCAACCATCACTTGTTGCTGGAGGTATTAAAGTAGCACTTTTAACAACAGTATTTGGTCTTATCGTAGCAATTATTCTTCAAATATTTTACAACTACATTATTGCTAAAATTGATAGTATAGTTAATGACATGGAAGATTCTTCTATTTCATTAATGGATATGTTATCAAAGTATAAGAAGTAATAATTTACAAAAAATAAGAAGATGAATTTACAAAAAATATTAACCATAGTAGCCGCAGTTGTTGGTGTTATCTCTATATTTTTCCTAATTAGAATTATAGGAACAGGAGATGATGCTATCAAAGGAGGTGAAGATGGTGTTATTGCACCATTAATGTCTATAGCTTATATAGTGGCAGCAATAGCAGTGGCTTTAGTTTTAGTATTTACTCTAAAAAATATTTTTACTAATCCTAAAGTATTGATGAGTACACTTAAAAGTGTTGGAGCTTTCGCTATTCTTGCTGTTATAGCTTATGTAATGTCTACTGGAGTTGAAACTCCAATGAGAGACGGAGAAGTATTATCGGCTTCTGGTTCTAAAATGGTAGGAGCAGGATTGCGTTTATTTTACTTTTTAGCAGCTATTGCTGTAGGAGCAATGCTATTTACAGGCGTTAAAAAAATGATTAAGTAATTATGGCTAAACGATCAGCACCAGAAGTAAATGCTGGATCTATGGCAGATATTGCTTTCTTACTCCTTATCTTTTTCTTGGTAACTACTACCATTGAAACAGACTCGGGATTAAATAGAAAGTTACCTCCAATGGAGGAAAATCTGGAAGATCCACCAATTATTAAAGAAAAAAATATTTTTCAATTAAGCGTTAATAGAAATAACCAATTGTTATTAAAAACAGGCGGTAACGAAGGATTGATTGAAATCAAAAATTTACGTAAAGAAGCTATTGCCTTTTTAGATAATGGAGGTGGATCAGGAGAAGATGCATGTAAAAATTGCCAAGGAGCAAAAAATCCTAAATCATCTGATAATTTCCAGAAGGCTATTATATCATTACAAAATGATAGAGCTACTAAATACGATGTATATTTAGCTGTGCAAAATGAAATAATTGCAGCATACAATGCGTTAAGAGATAGAGAGTTTAAAAAGAAATTTCCTGCTCTTAATATGAGTTTTGTTGAAGCGAATGCTAAATATAGTGATCCAAGAACTCCTAAAAGTGAAAAGGATAAGCTAAAAGAGAAACTAGAGGAGATAAAACTTATGATACCTCAAAAATTCTCTGAAGCTGAACCTAAAAAAGCTAATTAAATAAAACATTATTATGTCTAAATTTAAAAAGAAAAAAGGAGGCGACTTGCCAGCAATATCAACGGCATCATTACCAGATATTGTATTTATGTTATTATTCTTTTTTATGGTGGCAACTGTAATGAGGGAAAATACTTTAATGATTGAGAATAAGCTTCCTGCTGCAGATCAAGTTGAAAAGCTTGATAAGAAGGATTTAATCATGTATATCTATGCGGGAAAACCAAGTAGAAATTACGAGGCGAAATTTGGTACAGAAGCACGTATTCAATTAAATGATAAATTTGCGTCTGTAGAAGACATTGCAGCTTTCATTGCTGCAGAAAGAGCTTCTAAACGTGAGGAGTTAGTTCCTTTTCTTACTACAGCTTTAAAAGTTGATAGTGAAGCAAACATGGGATTAGTATCAGATATTAAACAGGAATTACGCAAGGTAAATGCCTTAAAAATTAATTATACAACCAGAAAAGGTGATGCTTTGGCTGGTTTAAAAAATTAAAAGTTCTTAATTTATTATATAAAAGTGTTGCGTTTTTAATGCAGCACTTTTTTTTTGCTAATACCATTTATTTTAAATTATATGTCAAGGTTATTTTTTTCTCTCATATCTCTTTTGAGTTTTTGTAGTTTTTCTCAATCGCAAGACTCCATTCCTCAAGACTTAAAATATAGAGAAGATCAGTTTTATATATCTGTTACTTATAATTTTTTGGATAAAAAACCCAATGGCGTTTCACAAAAAGGGTTTTCAAGTGGTTTTCACGCCGGATTTTTAAGAGATATGCCTATAAATAAACAGAGAACTTATGCTGTTGCATTGGGTTTAGGTTTATCTGTTAATTCATATAACCAAAATCTTCGTGTAACTGAAAATAATCAAAATTCAACGGATTTTTTTGTCGTAAATGATGAAACAACCTTTACCAAAAATAAATACTTTACGTATTTAGTTGAAGTGCCTTTTGAGTTTAGGTGGAGAAACTCAACACCAAGTTCCTATAAGTTTTGGCGAATTTATTCAGGTTTTAAGCTTGGATATGTTTTTGCCAATCAAACAAAGTTTGAAGGCGAGCCAGATGATGTTAAAATTAATGGTCTTGATAGATTTAACAGACTTCAATATGGATTAACGTTTAATGCTGGATATGGCACTTGGAACTTTCATATATATTATGCTTTAAATCCTATATTTGATACTAAATCAAATTTAAATACAGGAGAAACTATCGATATGAGAGCAATTAAAATGGGTTTAATGTTTTATATCCTATAGCCAATAATTAAGCATTATTAACTGCGGAAAAACACCTATAATAAATCCAATTATTAACTCAATTGATGAATGAGCTTTTAAATGTAATCTAGAAGTCGCAACAGCGCCTATTATTAAGCTAAAAAGTGCTAATGTTCCATTAATATTTATACTAAAGTGAATACTTAAAGCAATAAAAAACATAAAGACACCTCCAAGTGCTATCATATGAATACTAGCTTTAAATTGAAAAAACGCTAATATTAAACAAGCTAAAGTTGAAATTAAAATAGCTACAAAAAAAAAGTATAATTCTATTATTTCGTTACTGGGCACTAGGTGTTTTATTGCTAGTAATAGAATCAAACAGTTTAGCATGAGTGGCCTAATACGCTCTTTAACTGTTTTTAAGTATATTGATTTTACAGATCCAGATAGTTTTAATAAGTAAAATAATAATAAAGGCACGACGATTGTTAAAACGGTTAAAGCTATAATTTTACTTATAATAATAGGTTTAGGAAAAAATCTTGGAGATTTAGAGAAATAAAAAATCACGCCCAATAAAGGCATGATTAATGGATGAAATATAAAGGATATTGCGCTTAAAAGTTGGTCTTTTATCTTCATATTTTTTTACGCAATCTCGCAACTGGAATCTCTAATTGCTCACGATATTTAGCTACAGTTCTTCTAGCAATAGGATAGCCTTTCTCTTTTAGAATTTTAGACAAAGCTTCATCTGTAAGCGGTTTTTTCTTATCCTCTTCTTCAATAACTGTTTCTAATATTTTTTTAATCTCTCTAGTCGATACATCTTCTCCTTGATCATTTTTCATAGATTCAGAAAAGAATTCTTTAATTAATTTTGTTCCGTAAGGTGTATCTACATATTTACTATTCGCTACCCTTGATACTGTAGAAACATCCATATCGATTTCATCTGCAATGTCCTTTAAAATCATAGGCTTTAACTTGCGCTCATCGCCAGATAAAAAGTAGTCTTTTTGATAATGCATAATCGCACTCATAGTAACAAACAACGTTTGTTGACGTTGTTTAATGGCTTCTATAAACCATTTGGCAGCATCTAGTTTTTGCTTAATAAATAACACGGCATCTTTTTGCGATTTAGACTTCTCTTTAGAGGCTTTATAACCTTTAAGCATGTTATTATATTCTGCTGAAACATGTAACTCTGGAGCATTTCTGCCATTAAGTGTTAATTCCAATTCGCCTTCAACAATTTTGATTGCAAAATCAGGAACGACATGCTCAACCATACGATTATTTCCAGAATAAGAACCTCCTGGTTTTGGGTTTAAACTTTCAATTTCTTCTATAGCATCTTTAAGTTGTAATTCGCTTATATCAAATTTTTGCATCAACTTTTTGTAATGCTTTTTTGTAAATTGATCAAAAGCTTTTTCAATAATATTTAGAGCTAATTCAACATCTGGTCGTTGTTCTTTTCTTCTCAATTGAATACTTAAGCACTCTTGTAAGTTACGAGCACCAACTCCAGCTGGATCTAATTGATGAACTATTTGTAAAACAGTTTCAATCTTGTCTTCAGTTGTATAAACATTTTGTGTAAAGGCTAAATCATCCATAATATCGGACAAATCACGACGTATATAGCCACTTTCATCTACGCTACCAACTAGAAAAACTGCTATTTCACGTTCTTCTTCATTTAACCTATAAGTGTTTAATTGATTAATTAAATGTTGTGTAAACGACATTCCTGCGGCATAAGGAATACTTTTTTCCTCATCATCAGGGCTATAATTGTTGGCTTGTGTTCTATAATCTGGAACAGCATCGTCACTTAAATATTCGTCAATATTAATATCGTCAGCATCAATTGTGTCTGAATCATTAAAGTCGTCTTGGGAATTATCAAAATCATCATCCAGAGAATCGGAATTTTCTTTACCACTTTCAAGCGCTGGATTTTCTTCTAATTCTTGCTTAAGGCGTTGTTCAAAAGCTTGTGTAGGCAACTGTATCAATTTCATTAATTGAATTTGTTGCGGAGATAACTTTTGTGAAAGTTTAAACTGTAAAAACTGCTTTAATGCCATAAATTAAAATTACTCCTTGAGTATAAAAATATGAAAAAACCTGTCAGGTTTTTAAAACCTAACTGGTTTATATTTGTTAAAACTCTGCGTTTTGAGGTGTTCTTGGGTAAGGGATTACATCTCTAATATTACTCATTCCTGTAGCAAACATTACTAAACGCTCAAAACCTAAACCAAAACCAGAATGCACAGCAGTACCATATTTACGTAAATCTAGATACCACCATAATTCTTCTTCTGGAATATTAAGAGCTGCCATTTTTTCTTTTAAAACCTCTAAACGTTCTTCACGTTGAGAACCACCAACTATTTCACCAATTCCTGGAAATAAAATATCCATAGCTCGAACCGTTTTTTCATCGTCGTTTAAACGCATGTAAAATGCTTTTATATTTGCTGGATAATCAAATAATATTACTGGACATTTAAAATGTTTTTCAACTAAATAACGCTCATGTTCCGACTGCAAATCGGCTCCCCATTCTTCAATTACATAATTGAATTTTTTCTTTTTGTTTGGTTTACTATTACGAAGTATGTCTATAGCTTCTGTGTAACTTACACGCTTAAAATTATTATCTACTACAAAACGTAATTTATCAATTAGATTCATTGGGCTACGTTCTGCTTGAGGTTTTGTTTTTTCCTCATCCTGTAAACGTTTATCTAAAAACTCTAAATCTTCAGCATTGTTATCTAAAACATATTGAATAACAGATTTCATAAAGTCTTCAGCTAAATCCATGTTTCCAGCCAAATCCATAAAGGCCACTTCAGGTTCTATCATCCAGAATTCTGCTAAATGACGAGTTGTATTAGAGTTTTCAGCTCTAAATGTTGGTCCAAAAGTGTACACTTTTCCTAAAGACATGGCATAAGTCTCTGCTTCCAATTGTCCAGAAACAGTTAAGTTGGTTTCTTTTCCAAAGAAATCTTCTTTGTAATTTACTTGACCATCATCTGTTAAAGGAGGTTTTTTAGCATCTAAAGTACTGACTCTAAACATTTCACCTGCTCCTTCTGCATCACTTCCAGTAACAATTGGCGTATGCATATAATAAAACCCATTATCATTAAAATACTTGTGTATGGCAAATGATAAAGAAGAACGTAAACGCATAACAGCACTAAATGTATTGGTACGTGTGCGTAAGTGTGCATTCTCTCTTAAAAATTCAAACGAATGTTTTTTAGGCTGAATAGGATACGTTTCAGGGTCACTATCTCCTAATATTTCTAGAGTTTCTACTTGAACTTCTACTTTCTGTCCTGTTCCTTGACTCTCTACAAGCAACCCTTTAATAGACACTGCAGCACCTGTTGTTACACGTTTTAGAAGCGTTTCATCTGTGTTTTCAAAGTCAACAACACACTGTATATTATTAATGGTAGAACCATCATTTAAAGCTATAAATCGATTTGCTCTAAAAGTTCTCACCCAACCTTTTATTTCTATTTCTTGTGAAGTGCCTTCGGTTTTTAATAACTCGGCAACAGTTGCTACTTGCATGTGTTAAAAATTTAGACTGCAAAGATAGTATTTAGTAAATAGTAATCAGTGATTAGTGATTAGGAAATTATGCTTTAAAAGCTATTTATCTAGATCAGTATCTTCAGTATCCTCTGGAATAATTTTTATAGACGGTTCTCTTAAAATATCTTTTCTTGCAATACTACGTTCTAGAGACAGTAATAAAGACGGTAATAATATCAAGTTAGATAGCATGGCAAATAATAAGGTTACAGATACTAATGCTCCTAAAGCGACAGTACCACCAAAACTAGAAATTATAAAAACTGAAAACCCAAAGAACAAAACTATGGACGTATAAAACATACTCACACCTGTTTCTCTTAAAGCCGCATAAACAGATTTTTTAATCTTCCAATGGTTATCTTGAAGCTCTTGCCTGTATTTTGCTAAAAAGTGAATCGTGTCATCCACAGAAATACCAAAAGCGATACTAAACACTAAAATAGTTGACGGTTTTATTGGTACACCTAAATAACCCATTAAACCAGCTGTTATTAATAAAGGCAATAGGTTTGGTATAAGAGACACTACAATCATTCTAAACGATCGAAACATATAAGCCATAAAAATTGAAATTAGTAAAATGGCTAATGATAATGATATAACTAGATTTTTAACTAAATATGTTGTTCCTTTTTGAAACACTAAAGCCTTACCAGTCATGGTTACATTATAACGGTCTTTAGGAAATACTTTATCTATTTTGTTTTGAAGGTTTTCTTCTATTCTCTCCATTTTATCAGTTCCAATATCCTTCATAAAAGTTGTTATTCGAGCGAACTGTCCTGTACTATCTACAAAGTTTTTTAAGAGATCAACATTAGAAGAAGAGTTTTTGGCATATGATAAAATGAAATTATTCTCTTGACTAGAAGGTAACTGATAATATTTTGGATTACCATTATAATAAGCTTGTTTAGAATACTTAACCAGACTTACCACGGAAATAGGCTTTGATAATTCGGGAGTTTCGTCTATTAATTCTTCTAATTGATTCATTCGTTTTAAAGTCGTTAGTTTCATAACGCCTTTTTTTCGCTTGGTATCAACCATTATTTCAAGAGGCATAATACCATTAAATTGGTCTTCAAAAAAACGGATGTCACTAAAAAACTCGGTCTTTTTGGGCATGTCTTCAATTAAGCTACCAGAAATTTTTATCTGATTCATGCCAATCATACTTCCAATTAAAAGAATTAGGGATATTACATAAACAGCAATACGCTTTTGTTTTACCATTCGTTCCATCCAATCTACAAATCCACCAATCCAACGTTTATTTAAGTGCTCTAAATGGCGTTCTTTAGGATATGGTAAAAACGTATAAATAATAGGAATTATAAGTAATGATAAAATAAAGATAGCCAAGATACTTAATGAGGAAACTATACCAAATTCTTTAAGTAATTTACTTTCTGTTAATATAAAAGTTGCAAAACCAGATGCAGTAGTAACATTAGTCATTAAAGTGGCATTACCAATTTTTGTAATAACGCGTTGTAATGATTTTACTTTATTACCATGACTCTTTACTTCATGCTGATACTTGTTAATTAGAAATATACAGTTAGGAATTCCTATTACAATAATTAAAGGAGGAATTAAAGCTGTTAAAACGGTAATTTCATATTTGAGTAAGCCAAGAATCCCAAAGGTCCACATTACGCCAATGCAAACGACTATAAGTGAAATAAATGTGGCTCTGAACGATCTAAAAAAGAAAAAGAAAATAAGAGACGTAACTAGTAATGCTGCACCTATAAAAGTACCAATTTCATCTACAATATTTTGAGAATTAAGTGTACGAATATATGGCATACCAGAAACCCTAACATCTAAACCAGTATCTATTTCAAATTGAGCTATTTTAGGTTGTAACTCATCAAAAACAAAATCCTTTCTCGCTGGTGTATTAACTAAATCTTTTTTTATGTAGATAGCAGACCGAATTGTTCGAGTATCTTTATTAAACAAGAAGTTGTCGTAAAAAGGATATTGCTTAAATAATTCTTTCTGAAGCTTATCAATTTCGGTAATTGAAGAAATAGAATCTTTAATAAAAGGTACTAAATCAAACTGTTCTTCCTTTTTATTTTTTACAAGTTTTTGAAGATCTTTAATAGATACTACTGTCTCTACTTCATCATAAGTTTTAAAATCTTCTGAAAGTTTATTCCATGCATTTAATTTTTCAACAGTAAATAAGGTAGAATCTTTTACACCAAGAACAATTAAGTTGCCTTCCTCACCAAAGGTCTTTAAAAAATCATTGTAAACTAAATTTACTTCATGATCGTCTGGTAATAAGTTGGCTTCAGTGTAAGTGAAACGCATATATTTCCATTGATAGCTAAAAAATATAGTAGCTAATACTAAAGCAATTAAAATAGCAATTTTGTTGCGTAAAATGATTCTAGCAACCGTATCCCAAAAGCTTGTAGATAGTAATTTTGACATTGAAAAATTAAAGTGCTCAAAAGTACATAAATTTTTACTTCAGATTTTTACTCAAAATGAATTAAAAATTTTATAAACTAACGAGGTGATTCCTGAAATAATACTAGATTTTGTAATTTTAATAAACAAAATTAAGTGTTATTTAAGAAAGGTAGAAAAAACCGAGCGATTAAAGCTAGTTTTAAGTGGAAGTTAAAATTTCAAAGATTTGTCTATTGAAGCAGAAAGGACTTCTCTAATATTTGTTCTAAATCCTGTTTCTTTTAAAGCCACATAACCATTTTTATCTATAACAATATTAGTAGGAAAACTCTGCACACCATACATTTGAATGACATGACTAGCATCAGGAATCATTTCGTAATTAAACTCTTTTCTTTCTAAAAATTGATCTATCATTTCTTGCTTATCAAAAGTGATAGCTAAAAATTTCACAGTATCATTTTTATACTGTTCTTTCATAGCATTTAAAGCTGGCATTTCTGCAACACAAGGGCCACATTTAATAAACCAAAAATTGAGAACCACAACATTTCCTCTTAATTCAGATAGTTTAATCGAATTTCCATTTGCGTCTTGAGCAATAAAATCTAAAGCTTTTTTCCCTTCTGTAAATGCCGTATCTTCTACAGTTGTTCGTTCAATAATAACTGGGTTATCTCCTTTTTTTTCAAAAACAATGGCTTTAATATCTGTGTTTGCATCAACAAAAAATCGAGGATAGTATTCAGAATTAGTCATTAATGACAGTTGAGACATTGGTAATTTTTCACCTTTAGAATTAAATAATTCGATACCAGGTTTGATAACAATTTGAACCTTACTCATTTCTTCTGAAGAGAGCATTCTGTAATAATCTGGGATAAAGGAGTAGTTTTGAGATATAACAGATTGAATGCCTAAAAAAGCCGATGCGATTATTAAATATCTAAATAGCATATAGGAGTAATTTTAATACAGTAATTAAACATAAAAAAAGCGACACTATTGTCGCTTTAAATTTATACTGTCATGATTTCCTTTTCTTTAACTCCGAAAATTTCATCAATTTTTTTAATATGCTTATCAGTAAGTGTTTGAATATCTATTTCAGCATTTTTCTGAACATCTTCTGAAGCATCTGTTTTTTTAATGTCATTGTTTGCATCTTTTCTGGCATTTCTAACACCAACTTTAGCGTCTTCAGATTCAGCTTTTGCTTGTTTAGCTAAATCTCGACGACGTTCTTCAGTTAAAGGCGGAACATTAATGATAATAGACTCTCCATTATTCATTGGATTAAAACCAATATTAGCAACCATTATTCCGCGTTCAATTTCCTGAAGCATACTTTTTTCCCACGGCTGAACAGTGATAGTTCTTCCATCTGGAGTATTTACGTTGGCTACTTGCTGTAAAGGTGTTTGAGTACCATAGTAGTCTACCAAAACACTTCCAAGCATAGCAGGAGAAGCTTTTCCAGCTCTAATATTTACTAATTGCTTTTCAAGATGCTTTATAGCATTTGTCATTGCTTCTTTAGCAGTATCTATAATAAATTCTATGTCTTCGTTCATAATTGATTAAATTTTACAGGCTTATTTCAAAAATTAAGCCAAATTTAAATTTCCTTTTTCAAGGGAATGACATTTTTATTTGTTACTTCAATTTAAAAAATTGAAGCGAAGTTTATAAGTTTACTGTTGTGCCAATATTTTCACCAGTAACAACTTTTAATAAGTTGCCACGTTTGTTCATGTCAAAAACAATAATTGGTAACTCGTTCTCTTGACTTAAGGTAAAGGCTGTAGTATCCATAACTTTTAAACCTTTACGTAGTACATCATCAAAAGTAATATGATCAAATTTTACTGCAGCAGAATCCTTTTCAGGATCAGCAGTGTAAATACCATCCACACGAGTACCTTTTAAAATAACATCTGCTTGAATTTCAATTGCTCTTAGTACAGCGGCAGAATCTGTCGTGAAATAGGGGTTTCCTGTTCCACCACCAAATATCACAACACGACCTTTTTCAAGATGCCTCAAAGCTTTTCTTCTAATAAACGGTTCTGCTACTTCATCAATATGAACAGCAGATTGTAGTCTTGTAGGTATATCAGCATCCTCTAAAGCGCTTTGTAAAGCTAACCCATTAATCACTGTTGCAAGCATTCCCATGTGATCACCTTGAACACGATCCATTCCGTTACTAGCACCAGCCACTCCTCTAAATATATTTCCTCCACCTATTACAATAGCTACTTCAACTCCTAGATCTATAATTTGTTTAATATCTTTTGCATATTCAGAAAGTCTTTCAGGATCTATACCATATTGGCGATTTCCCATTAGAGCTTCACCAGAGAGTTTTAGTAGAATTCTTTTGTATTTCATTGTGAATCTTGATGTGTTGCAAATATAGGATACATTTTTAAAAAAGATAAATTTAATTTTTGATGATTTTGTATGTTTTGTTCAACATTATTTATATCAAAATAAACAACAATTACGGTAAAACCGTAATCTTAAAAAAATGTTAAACAGTTTATCGAAAACGTTGTAGTTAAATTTTCATATCTACATAAATTTATTATTTTCATGCGATTTTTAACAATCTTTAAATTAATTTACTAACACATTCTTATTTAATCATCAACTATTATGAAAAAAAACTATTTAAAGAGTTTATTTTTAATGGTGTCATTTTTGGTAGTTCTTCCAGCTATGGCACAAACCCAACTTCAAAAAGAACAAATTACAAGTCGTTATGACAAACAAAAATTCCAACAACTAAAATCAGAGTTTTTACAAAAAACGAACGTTGAAAAACAACGAGCTTTACAAATGGCTAAAACTAATAATTGGCCAACTATTGTAGAGAAAGATGGTAAATATGCTGAAATACAAAAAGTTGTAGATGGTAAACCAATATATTACACAACCTATAATGTAGATGCAGCTCGATCTACAAGAACAGACCATTTAAATTCTGGAGGTTCACTAGGTCTAAATTTAAATGGTCAGAATATGACTGCTTATGTTTGGGATGGTGGAATTGCAAGAGCTTCACATCAAGAGTATGATGGAGCTGGAGGGACTAACAGGTTTTCTGTTGGAGATGGTTCTTCTTCTCTTAATTTTCACGCAGCTCACGTAACAGGAACTATTATTGCCTCTGGAGTACAAGCTGCAGCTAAAGGGATGGCTCCTCATGCAAGAGCTATTGGTAATGATTGGAATAGCGATATAGCTGAAGCAACAACTGCTGCTGGTAACGGAATGCTAGTATCTAACCACTCATATGGATTTGCTACACGTAATCCAAATACTGGTCAACCTTGGTTACCTGATCACTATTTTGGCGGTTATATAGACGAATCTAGAAGCTGGGATAACTTAATGTTTAATGCTCCTAATTATTTAATGGTTGTAGCAGCTGGAAACGATGGAAATGATAACTCTGCAAATGGAGCTCCATTAAATGGGAACTCTTCTTACGATAAATTAACTGGTCATTCAACATCTAAAAATAATTTAGTTGTTGCAAATGCTCAAGATGCTAATATTAATGCTAATGGAGATTTAGTATCAGTATCAATTAATAGTTCTAGTAGTGAAGGGCCAACAGATGATTTAAGGATTAAGCCTGATATTACTGGAAACGGAACAGGTGTTTACTCAACTTATGAAAGTAGTAATACTGCTTACAATAGTATAACAGGAACTTCAATGGCATCTCCAAATGTTGCTGGAACATTATTAATTTTACAGCAGCATTACAATAATGTAAATGGGTCTTTTATGAGATCAGCAACTCTTAAAGGTTTAGCGTTACATACTGCTGATGATGCTGGGTCTAATGGGCCAGATGCGATATTTGGTTGGGGACTTTTAAATGCTAAAAGAGCAGCTGAAGCTATTACTCAAAATGGTAATGAATCTAAGATTGAAGAACTTACTTTAACTTCTGGACAAACGTATCAAATTACTGTTGATTCGGATGGAGTTAACGATTTAATGGCGTCTATATCATGGACAGATCGTCCAGGAACAGCAAATACTATTGTTAATAATCCTAATGCCGTTTTAGTTAATGATTTAGATATTAGGGTTACTCAAGGAAGTACAACATCTAACCCTTGGAGATTAACAGGAATTACAACTAATGGAACTGGAGATAATACAGTTGATCCTTTTGAAAGAGTAGATGTAGCGAATGCATCAGGAACCTATACTATTACGGTTTCTCATAAAGGATCTTTAACAGGAGGAAGTCAAAACTATACCTTAATTGTTACTGGTTTATCAGGAACTCCTGTAGTTTGTAATGCTACAACTCCTACAGGACTTAATGTAGACGGATTTGGATCTGATAATGCTACAATGTCTTGGGATTCTGTAGCAGGAGCGACTTACGATTTAAGATATCGTGTTTCTGGAACGTCTTCTTGGACAGTTTCATCTGAAAATGGTACAACTGCTTCTTTATCTAGTTTAACTCCAGAAACAACTTACGAGGTTCAAGTAAGAAGTAAATGTAGTGACGGAAGTAATTCAGTCTACAGCTCTACAGTGACTTTTACAACTACAGAAGTACAATTAAACTATTGTGATTCGGCAAGTACAAATGTTAATGACGAATATATTAGTCGCGTACAATTAAATACTATAGACAATAGTTCTGGAGCACAATTCTATTCAGATTTTACTAATATTTCAACTTCACTTACTCAAGGAAATAATTATACTATTACTGTAACACCAACTTGGACAGGAACTTTATATAACGAAGGTTACTCTGTTTGGATTGATTACAATCACGATGGCGATTTTGCTGATGCTGGTGAACAAGTTTGGACTCAATCTCCAACTCAAGCAACACCAGTTAGTGGTAGTTTTACAATTCCTAGTGGGACTTATGTAGGAGCAACACGTATGCGAGTTTCAATGAAATATAATGCCATTCCTACAGAATGTGAAAGCTTTACTTATGGAGAAGTAGAGGATTATACTGTTAATCTTACTGGAGGTGCTCCAGACACAACTGCACCAGTAATTACTTTAAATGGTTCTGCAACGATGACTGTAAATGTAGGAGGTTCATTCACTGATCCTGGTGCAACTGCAACAGATAATGTTGATGGAGACTTATCATCAAATATTGTCGTAACAGGTTCAGTAAATACAAATTCAGTTGGAACCTATACTCTAAACTATAATGTTAGTGATGCAGCAGGTAATGCAGCCGCTCAAGTTTCAAGAACAGTAAATGTTGTTGATGGGACAGCACCAGTAATTACTTTAAACGGAGCAGCAACTATTAATTTAACGGTTGGAGATTCATTTACAGATCCAGGAGCAACAGCAACAGATAATGTAGATGGTAACTTAACATCTAGTATTGTTGTTACTGGTTCTGTAAATACTGGATCAGTTGGAACATACACATTAAATTATAATGTTAGTGATGCAGCAGGAAATGCAGCAACACAAGTTTCTAGAACTGTAATTGTTTCAGAACCAAGTTCAGGAGGTTGTTCTGGTGGAGTTTCGTCATTCCCTTACAGTGAAGGATTTGAAAATACACTTGGTGCATGGACACAATCTACAGATGATGATTTAAATTGGACTGTAGATGCAAACGGGACACCTTCCAGTAATACAGGGCCATCTAGTGCAAATCAAGGTTCTTACTATATCTTTGTTGAAGCATCAGGAAACGGTACAGGTTATCCTAATAAGCAAGCTATAATTAATTCACCTTGTTATGATTTATCAGGTGAGAGTGAAGCTACATTCTCATTTAATTATCATATGTATGGTTCAAGTGATATGGGGACTATTGCTTTAGAAGCTAGTACAGATAACGGAACTACTTGGACAAGTATCTGGAGCGAATCTGGAAACAAAGGCAACTCTTGGCAATCAGCTGACGTTAGCTTAAATTCATATGTTGGAGGATCAGTTCAGCTACGATTTAATCGTGTAACAGGGGGAACTTGGCAAGCAGATATAGCTATCGATAACGTTGGATTATCTTCTGGCGGAAGTGGAGGATCTGATTGTTCTAATTTCGATCTTAACAGAACTTATAATTCATTCTCAAATCAGGATAACGGAACTGCTCAATTACAAAATGGTAATACAGAGTTGGTATTAAGTGATAATGCTTGGAAGTATGTAGATATTAATTATACAGTTACGGCAAATACTGTCATTCAATTTGAGTTTGGAAGTACTATTGAAGGTGAAATACATGGTCTAGGGTTAGAATCTGATAATAGTCTTTCTTCAAATCTAGTATTTAAAGTACATGGTACTCAAAATTGGGGAATAACTGATTTTGATAATTATCCTGGTAACAGTACTTGGGTTAGTTATACAATCAATGTTGGTAATTATTATACAGGTGTAAGCGACAGATTATTATTCGTAGCAGATCATGATGGTGGTGCGCAAAATGGAAATTCTTTCTTTAGAAATGTAGTCTTGTTTGAAGATGCTAACGGAAATGGACTCTGTGATGCCTCTGAACCATTTGTTCAAACCACATTTGCAAACCAAAATGTTGGCATGATTACAGGTAATGTTGCTACTGATGATGGAAACAACATTCAGTTATATCCTAACCCTGTTAAGAGCGTTCTAAATGTTTCAGTATTAGGTGTTGAAGCTCAAAGTTTCAAAATATCTAATATGTTAGGGCAAGAGGTTCTTAAAGGATCGTTTACTGAAAGCATTGACGTATCTAAATTAGATAACGGAATGTACTTATTAGAAGTACAAATTGGAGATAAAACTAAAGTTGAGCGTTTTGTAAAACGTTAATTTAAGTATCAATTTTATAGAAAAAGTCCAGATGAAAATCTGGGCTTTTTTTAAGTTTGATAATTAATTACATACAATAAGTAAGTTAATTCAGAATTTTTTAATAGAATTATATGGCAAGTAGATATTACTAGTGATACAGTTTCATTAAATAAATTTCTCCCTTAAACCCAAGTGAATACAAATAAAACTAATAAACAATTAATTTAAGTCCTAAGTTATTTTGAATCTAGGTCAATTAGTTAAAATTATTTTATTAAGTATTAAAGTGTTATTTTAGTAACCGAAAAAAAAGAGCTAATTATCAATTATGAAAAAAAATTATTTTAGTGGTATTGTAACTGTATTGTTAACTTTTTTTATATCAACAGTTATAGCCCAAAATCAAGAAGAACGTCAACAAATTATCAAAGACTATAATCTTAATGAGCTACAAAAATTAGAATCAAAATATAGAAGTGATTTTAAGAAAGAAAAGGCAAAAGCCGAACGTCTTGCGAGAGTTAATAATTGGCCTGTGTCTTACAATGATGAGAATGGAAATCTATATGAATTAATTATGATTTCTGACGAAGGGAATCCGATATACTATCAAACAGATAATGTCGATGCAGCTATTTCTACTCGTGCAAATTATTTGCATAATGGAGGAGGTCTTGGTTTAAATCTTGAGGGTCAAGGAATGACAGCACACGTATGGGATGGAGGACTAGCTAGAGGAACTCACCAAGAATATGATGGCCCAGGTGGAGAGAATAGATATTCAATAGGAGATAACTCTTCAGCATTAAGCTTTCATGGAGCGCATGTTACAGGAACTATTATAGCTTCGGGAGTAAACTCTGATGCTAAAGGGATGGCTCCTCAAGCAAGTGCAGTTGGTCATGACTGGAATGATGATTTAGCAGAGGCTACTGCAGCAGCAGCAAATGGGATGTTATTGTCAAATCATTCTTATGGATTTAATGCGACTGCAATACCTGATTGGTGGTTTGGAGCCTATCTTCAAGTTTCAAGTGATTGGGATAATTTAATGTTTAATGCACCATATTATCTAATGGTAAACTCTGCGGGAAATGATGGAAATAATAATTCAGCTAATGCTGATCCTTTAGAAGGAAATAGTTCATTTGATAAAATTAGTGGAAGAAAAGCTAGTAAAAATGCATTCGTGGTAGCCAATGGTCAGGATGCTACTATAAATGGAGATGGAAGTCTAGGTTCTGTTGCAAGAAATTCAGGAAGTTCTGAAGGTCCTACAGATGATTTAAGGATAAAGCCAGATATAATGGGTAATGGAACAGGATTATTCTCGACTTATGAATCATCAGATACGGCTTATAATACCATTTCAGGGACCTCTATGGCTTCTCCAAATGTATGTGGTTCCATGCTGCTATTACAACAATATCATAATGAATCATATGGATCTTTCATGAAAGCAGCTACTTTAAAAGGATTGGTTTTACATACAGCTGATGACATAGAGATGGTTGGGCCTGATGCAGAAACAGGTTGGGGTTTAATGAATACTAAAGCTGCAGCTGAAGTCATATCTAATAACGGACTAGGATCTTGGATTTCAGAGGAAACATTATCTAATGGGGAATCATTTACTATGACTGTTGAGTCAGATGGGAGTAGCCCTTTAATGGCCTCAATTTCCTGGACAGATAGACCTGGAGTTGCAAATACAGGAACTGCAAATGATGGAACACCAGTTTTAGTTAACGATCTAGATATTAGAATTACAAAAGATGCTTCAACGTTCAGCCCTTGGAGGTTAACTGCTGTAAATGCTAATGATATGGGAGATAATGTTGTTGATCCTTATGAGAGAGTAGATGTTAATGGAGCTTCAGGGACTTATACTATAACTGTTACTCACAAAGGCTCTCTAGTTGGAGGATCTCAAAACTTTTCTCTAATAGTTACTGGAGTATCTTCAGATTTTACAATAAATTCAAGTAATACTAATCAAACAGTATGTTCAGATATAGATGCTATTTACAATTTCAATTACCAACAAGTTGGAGGTGGAGCCACCAATCTTTCTGTTAATGGACTTCCTAATGGAGCTACAGTTGATTTATCGGCATCTTCATTATCTTCAACTGGAGATTTTACTGTAACCATTGGGGATTTGGTAAATTTACCTGCGGATACTTACACACTTGATATAATCGGTGATAATGGATCTGAAACTGAAACAAGAACATTAACATTACGTGTGTTACATCCTGATTTTTCTAACAATTTGCAAGTAATTACTTCACCTGCGGATGGATCAACAGGAGTCTTAACATCATCATTAATATTTGATTGGGAAGAGAATTTAAATGCTGAAAGTTATAATATAGAAATATCAACAGATCCTACTTTTTCTACAGTAGATTTTAATGGTACTGAAACAGGATTGAATTTTAATGCAACTAATTTAGCTGACGAAACAGTTTATTATTGGAGAGTAAGACCAGATAATAGGTGTAATAATGGTATTTATTCACCAATTTATAGTTTTCAAACGGGAATAATTGATTGCTCAAACACTTTTACTGCAACGGATTTTACAGATGCTACTATTCCTTTTAATCAATCAGACTTTAATGCCTTTGTACCAATCGAAGTTACAGGAGGATTAACTATTAATAGTATTACCGTGAATACAGACATATCTCACGGTGATGTTGAAGACTTAATCGTTTACCTTCAAGAACCAGCTGCTTTAGGATCTAATAATGTAATTTTATTGGAAAATCCATGTGATTTAAATGATAATATTGAAAATACAACTTTTGATGACACCGGAGCAGATTTAGTATGTAATGCAGGAACCCCTGCTATTTCTGGGACTATCAAACCACAGGATCTTTTATCGAGCACTGCTGGTAAAGATGCTGATGGGACATGGTTTTTAGGAGCTTTTGATACTGCTGTTTTTAATGGAGGAGTTATTAACTCTGCAAGCATTACTATTTGTACATCTGAAGAAAATACAAATGTTCCTAACTTTACAAATAATGGAATTAATGTATCAACAAATTCTACATATACAACAGTTCCTGGAGATATTGAGGTAACCACTGCATCTGAAACGGCAAGTGAGCAAGTGTACACATTAATCGAATTACCAGCTATTGGTGAATTAAAAAGGAATGGTACAGATTTAGCGGTTGGAGATACCTTTACTCAAGAAGATGTAAATACCAGTCTAATTACGTATACTAATACTGAAACGGCTGCATTTAATGATCAGATGAAAGTAGGGATTATTAATAGTGCTAATGGGTGGCTAGGAAATCAAATAGTAACAATTACTGCAACATTATTGAGTAATGATGAGTTCAATTTTAAAAACTTAGTTATTTGGCCTAATCCAACAAAAGGTGAGATTACTGTTAATTTCAACTCTGTAAATAGCCAAGATGTAACAATTAGCTTATTTGATATTCAAGGTAGAAAAATTAAAGAGTCAAGCCATAAAATAAATGGGGGATTATTTCAGCAAACTATTGATTATGTTGGAATAACTAATGGAGTTTATTTATTAAATATTAAACAAGGTAATAGAGAAATCACCAAAAGAGTTATAGTTTCTGATTAGAAATCTATTTATCAAAATAAAAAAAAGCCAAAGAAAGATAATCCTTTGGCTTTTTTTATACATGAATAATTTCATTGTTATGAAGTAATTCGTCTCCTCTTAAACGAAGTAATATTTGAGCAACAGCAATGGTGTCTTTTTCACAGTATGTTATTATTCGATCTATATCATGGTCTTGATAAAATACTTTATAAACTTGACTTCCATCTATATCTTCTTTAGGAGACGGAATACCAAGAACATTAGTTAATAATTTTAGTGAAGTATATGTTTTATAATCACCAAACTTCCATAATTCTAATGTGTCAAGATGAGGCACTTCCCAAGGTTTTTTGCCAAATAAATTGAGTTTATAGGGTAACTCTATATTCTGAATAATCATGCGTCTCGCTATATATGGAAAATCAAATTCCTTACCATTATGAGCGCATAAAAGATGCTTTGCTTGACTAAAGTGTGTAATTAAAAGGTTTTTGAAATCCTTAAGTAGTTTTTTTTCTTCACCATAAAAGGAAGTGACTCTAAAACTACGAGTCTCATTTAAATTTTTAAAGTAACCAACTGAAATGCATATAATTTTACCAAATTCTGCCCAGATTCCAGCTCTTTCATAAAATTCTTCGGCTGTAAACTCATCACGCCTTTGGTATTTAGATTTATTATCCCAAAGTTCTTGCTTTATAGAATCTAAATCTTGAAAATTTTCAATTTCAGGAACGGTTTCAATATCCAGAAATAGAATGTTTTCTAAACTAATTTTACTAATCATTTTATTAGTATTTAATTAGTATAAATATACTAATTAAAATAAAGATTGCTGTTTTACAGGACTTTCATGATTGAGTAACCATTGTTTTCTATGAAGACCTCCTGCATAACCTGTTAGACTACCATCACTGCCAATAACACGATGACAAGGGATAATAATCCAAAGTGGATTTTTACCATTAGCATTAGCAACAGCTCTTATAGCTTTTACATCGCCAAATTTTTTAGAAAGCTCTAAATAAGACATTGATTTTCCGTAAGGAATTGTTTGTAGTAATCTCCATATATTATGTTGAAAATCGGTTCCTTTGGGATTTAGTTTTAAACTGAAATTTTTGCGTGACCCTTCAAAATACTCGTTGAGTTGGTATACGCAATCTTGGAGTACTTCAGGAATGATATCAGTTTCTTGTTCTTCAGAATTTAATACAGTTACAGAATTTATACCATCATTATCACCAACAATTTTAGTAAAGCCTAAAGGTGATTTAATAATGCAGCTTTCCATTATTCATCTGGATTTTCATCTTCTATAATACCTAGCTTTTTTGCTCTAGCTTCCCAGCTTTTTCTAGCCATATGTTGTAGGTCAGAGACATTATCACTTTCATCCATAATTTCAAGTCCTAAAAGCGTTTCTATCACATCTTCCATGGTTACTAATCCACTAATAGAACCATACTCATCTACAACTAAAGCCATGTGATTTCTGCTTTCAACTAGTTTCTCGAAGACTTCAGGAATAGGCATATCACGATTTATAATAATAATACTTCGTTTAATTTCTGATAGTTTTTTATGACCATTATCCAAAGCCATTTCTTTAAAAATCTCATCTTTTAAAACAAGGCCTTTAATATTATCTTGATCGTCAGAATATATTGGAATCCTTGAAAAACGAAGATTCATATTTTTATTAAAAAAATCTTCAACGGTTGTGTTTTCATCTTCAGCTTTCATAACAGTTCTTGGTGTCATGATATTTTTAGCCATTATCTCTTTAAAATTTAAAAGATTTCTAATGACCTTACTTTCTGATTCTTGAAAAACACCTTCTTCTTCTGCAATATCTGTCATAGCGATGAAGCCTTCTCTGCTTAACACACTTCCATGGCCTTTACCACCAATTAGCTTAGTTGTTAATTGTAGTACCCAAAGAATTCCTGTCCATTTTAAAGGAAAAATTAAAACATTAAGCGCTTTAGATGTAAAATTAGCCAACTGTTTCCAATAAGTCGCTCCAATAGTTTTTGGGATAATTTCTGATGCAACTAAAATTAATATTGTCATTATAGAAGAAACAATACCAACCATAAGATCTTCAGTAATTTCAAATCCTAAAATAGTTTGTGTTTCAGAACCATATAATTCAGCGTAAGCTACTTTTGCTTGCACACCAACTAAAATTGCACCAACAGTATGAGCAATAGTATTAAGTGTAAGTATAGCAATTAATGGTTTATCTACATCTTTTTTAAGCTCTTCAAGGTTGGTTGCATAAGCTTTGCCTTCTTTCTTTTTTACATTAATAAATGTTGGTGTTATACTTAAAAGTACAGCCTCAAGAATAGAACATAAAAATGAAAAGAAAATAGATATAACTCCGTAGAAAATTAATAATCCCATGAATGATTTTTTGGTATTGCTAAAATAGTTAAAAAAGATGATGTAATGTATTTAGATAGAAAAAGCCCAATAGTAGTGATTTACTATTGAGCTTTTTCCTTTTTGATTGATAGTTTTTTAGTTTTTAGATTTCTCCAATCTAGCTTTAGCCCGATCAAGTTCAACTTTTGCTCTGGCAACATCATCTTCGGCACGTTTAATGTCATCTTCAGGATTGCCTCCAGAAACGGCATATTTGAGATTTGTTGCCAACTCTTCAACATGACTAATAAAGTTACTATTGCTCGATTCATAATCTAGAAACAATCTTAAACTTGTATTACTTAATTTACATTCAAAGCTATCAGAGCCATGAGACCATTTAAAAGTGCTTTCGCTTTTAGTTAAACCTTCTTCACCTAAGTTATCGATGAGCATAGATTTTATGGTATTAAATCTCGATTTATGGAATCGCGCTTTAATACGTAAATCGTCATCTGTTTTACTTACAGAATAAGAACTACTGTGAGTTGAACTATAAGTTGTTGGTGGTTTTGGTGGTTCTGGAGTTGATTGTCCAGTTGTTGTAATTGTAAATAAAAAAGCGATTACTAATGTTGTGATTGTTTTTGACATGATTACTTGTTTTAAAATTTTACTGTTCGTTTATTGATTTTGATACTACAAATCTATAGCGTAATTTTATTAAAAACGAAGAAATTAAGACCGTTAACCTAGCGTTAACCTACTTAATAAATTCTATTAACGTACTTTGAATTCTAGGCCTACACCACGAATACTTTCTATAGAAATTGAAGAGTCTTGCTTAAAATATTTGCGAAGCCTGCTTATAAAAACATCCATGCTTCTTCCGGAGAAAAAATCATCATTTTCCCATACAGCTTTTAAGATGTCTTCACGTTTTAGTAATTGGTTTTTATGATTAAATAAAAAGAGAATAAGCTCTCCTTCTTTTTGCGTTAGTTGCTTTTTGTAATCATTGTGTGATAATTCTAAACGTGTTGCATCAAAATTATATTCACTAATTTTTATAATAGATTCTTGAGGCAATTGACTGGCAACTTTTTCGGTACGTTTTAAAATGTTACTTAATCGAAGCACCAATTCATCTGCCTCAAATGGCTTTACTATATAATCATCAGCACCTAATTTTAACCCTTTAATTTTATCTTCTTTCATTTTTCTAGCTGTTAGAAAAATAAAAGGTGTTTCCGGATTTATATCTATTACTTTTTCAGCTAAAGTAAATCCATCTATTTTAGGCATCATAACATCAAAAACACAAATATTAAAATTACCATTTTTAAAAAACTCAAGCGCTTCTTGTCCATCTTTAGCCCACGTAATTTGATACCCAGAAATCTCGAGATATTGTTTTAAAATATTCCCGAAATCTAAATCATCTTCTGCTAATAATATGTGCTTCATGGGTTTTATTAATTAAATGGAATAGTGATTATAAATGTTGTTCCTTGGCCTTCTTTACTATTAAGTGTGATAGTTCCGTTATGCGCCTTAATAATTTGATTAGTGTAATATAGTCCTAGCCCAAGTCCTTTTACATTATGAATTTCCTTATTTCCAACTCTAAAAAACTTATCAAATATCTGTTTTTGGTATTTTTCTGAAATACCAATCCCATTATCTTCTATTGAGATTAATAATTTTTTTTCACTTTCTATCTTGCAGTTTATTACTAAATCATCTTCAGAATATTTTACGGCATTTTCAAGTATGTTTAATAGAGCAGTTGTCATAAAAAACTTATCTACGGTAATCGCTTTTTTTGTAATTGAAAACTCCCGATTAATAGTAACTTCTTTGTTTTTTAGAGATAATTTAAAATCATCTAAAACTGTATTAATGTAATTTTCTACGATTATAAGTTCTTTATTGAGTTTAATCTCATTATAGCCAAGACTATTATTAAGTACTTGGTCTATAAGTTTTTGTAGACGTTGGTTTTGACGCTCAATCGTATTAATAGTATTATTAACTATTTCAGGATGCTGTTTCACTTCATCCTTATTAAGCATTTTAGTTGCTAATGTTAATGTTGCTAATGGTGTTTTAAGTTCATGTGTAATATTATTAACGAAGTCTGTTTTTATATCTGCAATTTTCTTTTGCGTAATTAGACTTTTAATTGCATAATATAATAGCCCTAAAACAACGGCAAATATTAATATTGAGAGTGCTAAGATACCTGACATTTGTCTCAAAACTAATCGAGTCCAATCATTAATATCTAGATAATCTTGAGTCGTTAATCTAATATTAAAATCTATTGTTTTGGAAATACCATTATCTAAATAACTTCTGCTAAAATCTGTTTCAGTTTGAGAATTATTAACGCCATATTCTTTATTGGGTTCAAATGACTCTCCTAATAAAAATTGAGTATTAGAAGTTTTATTTTTAAAGTACAGTGTGTCATTTTTTATGCTGTCCAATAAGATTAATGATTTTAATCTTTTTTGATATTTTATATCGTAAGTAACACCTCGCTTTTTAAACTCTTTTTGATATTCATTTATAAATAACTGATTAACTGAATCTGTTACACTCATTATATCGTTTAATAATTCAGATTTGTCAATTTGTTGAGTTTTATATTCGAATATTTTTGATAATAAATGTTCTCCAATTTTATCATAAATAGAGTCTACAACAGGAAGATCATTATCAAAACGAAAAATAGAACGCTTCGTATCTTCTAAAAACACATCTTTTTTTAATTTATAAGTATTATTAATTAGATAGCCTTGAATAATAGATAATGCTATTAATCCAAGGATAGATGCCATAATTAATGCGTTGATTTTTTTCTTCATGTTGTAAATGATTCGCTTAAAATTAAGAATCGTAATTGATAAAATAGAGCATAACACCTAAAAAGGTATTATGCTCTTAAATTGGTTGATTGATACTGAAGCTCATTTCGACTCGCTCAATGTAAAAAGTTCAGCACGTGTTGATGAATTCATTTTTACTTAATTGATCTGTAACGTCTCTTTGAATTCCAGTTGTACGAATTACTTTCTTGTAATCTTTCTGTAATTAAATCGTTGTTTAAAGTTCTCATACTATTTGATTTTAATGATACTGAAACTCATTTCGACTAGCTCAATGTAAAAGTTCAGCACTGATTGATGATAGTACAAATCTAGAACGAAGATTTCTAAATAACTCAAAAAAGGGCACTCTTAACCTAGCATTAACCTAATTAATGCTTGAAACGTCTGTAAAATAAGGGTTTCAGAAATTGAGCATTATTTCTGTTAACAACAAAAACAATCTAAAAATTGAAGATTTAATATAAAAGTTTTACAACATCTTTGGCAAAGTAACTCGCAATTATATCTGCTCCAGAACGTTTAATTGCTGTTAGCTGTTCTAACATTACGGCATCATGGTCTAGCCAACCTTTTTCTGATACAGCTTTAATCATTGCATATTCACCAGATACTTGATAGGCTGCAACAGGAACATCAACTTCATTTTTTATCTCACGAACAATATCTAAATAGGCAATTCCTGGTTTTACCATAACGATATCTGCACCTTCATCAATATCCATTTCAGTTTCTCGAATGGCTTCAAATCTATTGGCAAAATCCATTTGATAGGTTTTTTTGTCTTTTGGTACTTCTACCATATTAACAGGAGCAGAATCTAGTGCATCACGAAAAGGGCCATAAAATGCAGAAGCATATTTTGCTGAATAACTCATAATGCCTGTATTTAAAAAATTGGCATCTTCAAGCGCTTCACGAATAGATAGAATACGACCATCCATCATATCACTTGGTGCTACAAAATTGGCGCCAGCTTCAGCATGCGACACACTCATTTCTGCTAGTACATCTGCTGTTTCGTCATTTATAATCATGCCATTTTCAACAATACCATCGTGACCATACGACGAGTAAGGATCTAGCGCAACATCTGTCATCACTAACATATCTGGACAACTATTTTTTACGGTTTTAATAGCACGTTGCATGAGTCCGTTTGGGTTTAGAGCTTCAGTACCTTTGTTATCTTTGAGGTTATCAGGAACTTTTACAAAAAGTAATACAGATTTTAAACCAAGCTTCCAAAGTTCTTTTACTTCGTTTTCTAATAAGTCAAGACTGTAACGATAGTAATTTGGCATAGAAGCGATTTCTTCTTTAATGCCCTTGCCTTCAACCACAAAAAGCGGTACTAAAAAATCATTAGGTGTGATTATTGTCTCACGAACTAAACTTCTAATGGCTTCATTCGCTCTTAAGCGCCTGTTTCTTCTTAAAGGATACATATTAAACCCAATTTTTTGGTTCTTTTAAAACCGTTATTAATTTTTCTTCGTCACTTCCAGCTTCAGGATGATGGTCGTAAACCCATTGCACATGAGGAGGTAAACTCATTAAAATACTTTCAATTCGTCCATTGGTTTTTAGTCCAAATAAAGTGCCTTTATCATGAACCAAATTAAACTCTACATATCGACCACGACGTATTTCTTGCCAATTTCGTTGTTTTTTTGTGTAAGGTAGGTCTTTGCGTTTTTCAACAATAGGAATGTAAGCTTCCAGAAAACTATCACCAACTTCTGTAACAAAATCATACCAATTTTGCATATCCATTTCGTCTGATTTTTTACAGTAATCAAAAAACAAACCACCTATTCCGCGTCCTTCATTTCTATGAGTATTATAAAAGTACTCATCACATCTTGATTTGTATTTAGGGTAAAATTCAGGGTTGTGATTATCACAGGCTGTTTTACAAATTTGATGAAAGTGCTTAGCATCTTCTTCAAATAAATAATAAGGTGTAAGGTCTTGCCCTCCACCAAACCATTGATCTACAATTGAGCCTTCTTGATCATACATTTCAAAATAGCGCCAATTTGCATGAACGGTTGGAACCATTGGGTTTTTAGGATGTAATACTAAACTTAATCCACAGGCAAAAAAATCGGCATCTTTTACACCAAAATAGTTTTGCATGGACTCTGGTAATTTACCGTGAACACCAGAAATATTAACACCTCCTTTTTCAAAAACAGTTCCGTTTTCTATAACACGTGTTCTTCCACCACCACCTTCTGGTCGCTTCCAGATATCTTCTTGAAATTTAGCTTTACCATCTATTCCTTCTATTTTTGAAGTAATAGTATCTTGTAACTCATGTATGTATTTAAAGAAAGGATCTTTCAAAATTTAATATTTATATAGTTCATATAACTCCATATCAAGAGCTGTTTCACCAGGAGGAGTAAATCCGTTTTTTAAAGTAGATTTCCATTTGTAGCCATTGTTTAAAGCAACTTTTAGACTGGAAATATTATTTTTATGTACTATGATTTTTAGGGTTTTTAAATCAAGTGTGTTAAGAGCATAGTTAGAGATTTCTCTTACTGCTTTAGAAGTTAAACCTTGACCTTCAAAATTATAATCTATACAATAAGCAAACTCTCCTTCTTTTGTTGTCCAATCTAATTCTTTGAGATAGATAAGGCCTGCTAATTTTCTTGATTGTGTTTCCTTAAGAGTATATAAAAAGACAGTTTTTTCTTTAAAAGCTTTTGTCATTTTTTCGACAAATAATTGCGACAGCGTTGGTGTTAGATTTTGCTTAAGAGTTTCAGGAAAAAAGCGTTTAAATCTATCTTCATTAGCAACACATAAATCACATATTTTCCATGCGTCTCCTTCATGTATTGGATTTATTTCGAAACCATCAAAACGAGCAATCATATCTAATTTATATTTTGAATACGTTTAACTGTTTCAGTTGATGCTGCAGTTACAGAAAATGGTAAAACTAAAATAACTCCAACTAACGGAATTAATAAGAATAATAAAAAGACGGTTCCATTACCAATTGCTAATCCACGATTTCTTCTAACAAATTGAATACTTTCATTATATCTATAGTGACGCTCTAATGTATAATCCATATTTCCAAAACCTGCATAATAGGCTTGAAGCATAAATAGTAATGCAGTAGAGAATATATTGATTACTGGAATAAACTTTAATAGTAATAACGGAATAGCTAATAGCAATTCCATACCAAGATTTCTAATACTTAATCTGATACCTCTCCAAAGTTGATCTTGAAAAGATGTATTTCTATGTGAGTGATTTTGAACTCCTGTTATGTGTGTTTCAATTTTTTCGGAAACAGGACTCATAAATGGAGCTGATAAGGCCATTATAATATGCTTATATAAAATTAAGCCAATAACTAAAACGATTATTCCGCCTACAAAACTTGATATAGAAGTAAAGGTTTCTTTTCCAAATTCCCAAACCCAAATTTTAGAAATAAGATTTCCAATGTTATCAGAAAAGCCATACGAAGACACTCCAATAATAATTGCAGTAATAAAACTGATAAGCATTGGAATGAAAAAGTATTTCCACAACTTTAATTTGGAAATGAGTGCGAAGACTCCAAAATATGCTTGTATGCCTTTTAGTATATTATTAAGCACGATATTCTTTTACTGCATCTATAAATGCTTTAGCGTTTTCTAGAGGAATATTAGGTAAAATACCATGACCTAAATTTACAATGTATTTATCTTTCCCAAATTCATTTATCATTTGAGTTACCATCTTCTTTATTTCTGAAGGAGGAGAATACAATCTTGTAGGATCGAAATTTCCTTGAAGCGTAATATTTCCGCCTGTTAAATAGCGTGCGTTTCTTGCAGAGCATGTCCAATCGACACCTAAAGCAGAAGCTCCAGATTTAGACATTTCGTTAAGTGCAAACCAACAACCTTTTCCAAAGGCAATTACTGGCGCTTCATCTTTTAATGCATCAATTATTTGTTGAATATATTGCCAAGAGAACTCTTGATAGTCTACAGGAGATAACATGCCTCCCCAAGAATCAAATACTTGTACAGCATTACAACCAGCTTTCACTTTTTCTTTTAAATAAGCGATAGTTGTATCTGTAATTTTCTGAAGTAACGTATGAGCAGCAATTGGATTTGTAAAACAAAACTCTTTAGCCTTGTCAAAGTTTTTAGAGCCTTGACCTTGAACACAATAACAGAGAATGGTCCATGGAGAACCAGCAAAGCCAATTAGAGGAATCTCATCATTTAGTTTTTCTTTGGTCATTTTTATAGCATCATAAACATAACCTAAACTATCTTTTACATCAGGAACTATTACATTATCGACATCTTTTTGAGTACGAACTGGGTTTGGGAGGTAAGGCCCGAAATTTGGTTTCATTTGTACCTCAATATTCATAGCTTGTGGAATAACTAATATATCGCAAAACAGAATTGCGGCATCCATTCCGTAACGACGAATAGGTTGCACAGTAATTTCACTTGCTAATTCTGGAGTTTGGCAGCGCGTAAAAAAGTCATACTTTGCTTTTATTTCCATGAATTCCGGTAAATAACGTCCAGCTTGACGCATCATCCAAACAGGAGGGCGGTCAACAGTTTCTCCTTTTAATGCTCTTAAAAATAAATCGTTACGAATACTTGCGGAAGCAGGTATCTGATTATTTGTATTACTCATATTTTATTATTCCTGAAAATACAGGTTTTTTGAGTCATTGCGAATCACTCTTTTTTAGAGTGATGTGGCAATCTGTTAAATTGAAAGATTACCATGTCTCCAGACTAAAACGTCTGGATACTCGTAATGACGATTATATATAATGTTCGTTTACTAATTCTATTACACTTTCTACTGTTGGCACTTTAGCGACTCTAACATCCTTAAAATGATTTCTAGCTTCTTTGGCAGTAGTTTCACCAATACAAAAAGCAATGCCATTTGCTTTATTACTCTTTATAAAACTTTGAACCGTAGATGGACTGTAGAACATAATCCCTTCAACAGATTCAGAAATTTTTTCGCCATCAAATTTTGTTTGATACGCTTCAACTTCATTTACAATAATATTATTTTCAGAGAGAATTGTTGGCAAATCATCCAAACGTAGATCACTACAGAAGTAAGTGACTTCTGTTCCTTCAATATAGTCTACTAAATATTCAGCCAATTTTTTTGCGTTCTTTTCAGAATGGGTTACTTTACCAATCTTATTTTCAACCAAACGTTTTGTACGTCTTCCAACACAGTAAATATTTTTGAATTGTAACTCACTAGCTGAATAGTTAGTTATTAAAGATTCTACAGCATTTTTACTAGTGATAATAACGTTTTTAATCTCATTTTTTAAAACGTTAGGGTGAATCCTATTAAGACTAATTTTAATGAAATCACTACTTTTTGATAGCACTTTCTCGTTAAATAAAAGTCTCTGGTCTTCTGTTAAACTTTTAGTAGAATAGATATTTGTTTTTTGTTCAGCCCGCTTTACACTGTCCATTAAACGTTTTCCACCACGCTCTATAATATAATCTGCACACCATTGGGCAAGATCATGATGATCACCTAATTTTTCGTTCCGTTTTACTTCAATTTTTTTGGAGCCATCTGTACTTAATAGAATACCATGAAATAAAACTTCTTCGTCTCTAACAAAAGCTATCGCTCCAATTGGAGCAGTACAACCACCTTCTAATTTATTTAAAAACTGACGTTCTACAGTAGTACAAATTTCTGTTTCTTCATGATTTATTTCGGCACATATTGCTCTGGTTTCTTCATCTTCTTCTAAAGCTGTAATCATTATAGCACCTTGTCCTGGAGCAGGAACCATCCAGTTTAGATTTACTGAATTATCAGGTTTAATATTTAGTCTTCCTAATCCTGCTGCAGCAAAAATAGCTCCATTCCAATCACTGTCCTCTAATTTTTGAAGCCTTGTATTTACATTCCCTCTAATATCAGTTGTAGAATGTGTTGGATATCTATTCAACCATTGAGCTCGTCTTCGTAAGCTGCTTGTTGCGATAACTGCATGCTTCTGCGATAAAAACTCTTCGTTGTTATTATAAACTAATGTATCTTTTATATTACCTCGTTTTAGTACTGCTGCTTGAACAATGCCTTTTGGTAAAACAGTAGGAACATCTTTTAATGAGTGTACTGCTATATCAATATCATCATTGAGCATTGCGATATCTAATGTTCTAGTAAAAATACCAGTAATACCTAATTCGTACAAAGGCTTGTTTAAAACAACATCACCAGTAGATTTTACAGGAACTAAAGTAGTTTTATGACCTAAATGTTCGAGTTGTTGTTTTACAATATTGGCTTGATACAAGGCTAACTCACTATCGCGAGTTCCTATTCTAATAACTTTAGACATGCTTTGTTGTTTCTTCTAATTGAAACACTTTTTTTATGAGTTCTAAACTCTCGTTGGTTGAAACATCATCACCTTTAAGATGATGTGCAAAGTGATTGGTTATTTTTTGAATAATATTATTACTGATTAATTCAGCTTGCTCCTCATTAAAATCAGATAATTTTTTACGTTGCGAATCTAGTTCAGCAACTTTAAAATCGTTTAGTTTATGTTTTAAAGCCTTTATCGTTGGAGCAAACTTTCTGGTTTCTAGCCATAAATTAAATTCGCCTTTAACATCCTCGATAATTGATTCGGCTAACGGAATATGTTGCTTGCGTTTTTCTAAAGTTTCATCTGTTATTTGAGATAAATAGTCTAAATGAACAAGCGTTACATTTTTTATATCTGTAACATTCTCATGAACGTTTTTAGGAATTGATAAATCTAAAATTAAAAGCGGTTTATTACTCTGGATAATATGTTTATCAACCGTTGGTGATTGCGCTCCTGTGGCAACAATTAAAATATCTGAAGCATTAATCTCTTCTTGCAAATTAGCATAATCTTTAACGATTAAATTAAATTTACCAGCAATGGCTTCAGCTTTACCTTTGGTTCTATTAATAAGTGTAATATTAGGATTTTTAGTATGCTTCACTAAATTCTCACAGGTATTTCTACCTATTTTTCCTGTTCCAAATAGTAAAATGTTTTTGTTAGAAACATGTTCTACTTCTTTTAAAATATATTGAACAGATGCAAAGGATACGGAAGTTGCACCAGAAGATATTTCGGTTTCTGTTTTAATTCGTTTACTCGCTTGAATTACGGCATTTACTAATCGTTCAATAAATGTGTTTAATAATCCAAGTTTTTTAGAAGTAATAGCTGCATGCTTTAACTGGCCTATAATTTCGAAATCACCAAGAATCTGACTATCTAAACCAGAACCAACACGAAACATATGAGAAATAGCTTCTTTATTTTTATAAACGTAAGCTACCTTTTGAAATTCTTCAACAGTACCGTTAGTATTATCACATAACAATTTTATAAGTTGAAAAGGGTGTTGAGCAAAACCGAATATTTCAGTTCTATTACAAGTTGAAGTAACAACTAAACTTTCTATGCCTTCATTTTTCGCTTGATTTAATAAAGCTGTTTTTGCATCGGTATCTAAACTAAAATGACCGCGAATTTTAGCATCAGCTTTTTTATAGCTTAATCCTATTGCATAAAATGAGTTGCCTCTAGAAATATTATATTGCTCCATTTACCTGACTTGGATATAACGGAAACAAAAATAAAATGGTTACGGCTTAAAAAATAACGCTCAAAGAACTTTTAGTATCGTTTTCGGTTTTTTCAATTCATTTTTTAATAATATATGATAAATGTCATATTTTTGCAGTAAAATCAATGCTTTTAAACGTTGTAGTTTAGAACAATTCTAAATAAAGACTATTTTATGGAAGGTAATACTAGTTTAAAAAGTGTCGCTAAAGGTACTTTTAATGAAACTAAAATTGATGATGGGTTTTTTGTGCTAACGTATCAAAATGAAAATCCTGTGATTAAAACTCTTGAACGTGAGATAGATAGTAGTTTTATACAGTTTCATTTTTGTGTAAAAGGCTCCAGTACTTTTATGTTTAATAATGGGAATTACACTTTAAATATTCAAGAAGAAACATCATTGCTTCTCTACAATCCGCAACGAGATTTACCAATTCATTTAGATGTAAATCCTAACTCTTGGTTAGTTTCTATTTTAATTTCCATTAAAAAGTTTCACGGATTATTTTCTCAAGAAGCAGATTATATTACGTTTTTAAGTGATGATAATAAGGATAAAAAATATTATAAAGATGGTAGTATTACGCCATCGATGGCAATAGTATTAAATCAACTCATCAATTACAATCTCAATCAATCAATCAAAAATATCTATTACAAAGGTAAGGCATATGAGTTATTGAGTTTATACTTTAACCGAAGCGAAGATGCTAATATTGAACAATGTCCTTT
Source organism: Flavobacteriaceae bacterium NBU2973 (assembly GCA_026162565.1). Lineage (GTDB taxonomy): Bacteria > Bacteroidota > Bacteroidia > Flavobacteriales > Flavobacteriaceae > JAOEIQ01. Next base: position 83,957 of record JAOEIQ010000001.1, on the reverse strand, counting down.
TTTAGTTGATGAAACAAATGTTACTAAAATTAAAAAAGCTAAGGATATTGTTATTACAAGAATGGCAGAGCCTCCTAGTTTACAAGAATTAGCTGACGAAGTAGATTTAAGTTTAAAAAAATTAAAAGAAGGTTTTAAGCAGATTTATGGCGATTCTGTTTTTAGTTTTTTATTTGACTACAAAATGGAATTTTCTAGAAAATTATTAGAAGCTGGTGAGCATAATGTAAACGAAGTTGGTCTTAAGGTTGGTTATAGCACATCGAGCCATTTTATTGCAGCGTTTAAAAAGAAATATGGTACAACACCAAAAAAATATTTGATGTCATTAACATCATAAATTGTATATGAAAGGAATATTATTAGTGAATCTTGGTTCTCCAGATAGTCCAGAGCCAAAAGATGTAAAAAAGTATTTAGGTGAATTTTTAATGGATGAGCGCGTTATAGACGTTCCGCTTTGGGCAAGAAACTTACTGGTTAAAGGTATCATTTTAAATACCAGACCAAAAGCCTCCGCTAAAGCTTATAAAAAGATTTGGTGGGAAGAAGGGTCTCCTTTAATTGTTATTTCAGAGAGGCTTCAATCAGCTGTTCAAAAGCAAGTTGACGTTCCTGTAGGATTAGCTATGCGTTATGGAAGTTTGACCATTAAAAAGGGACTACAAGAATTAGCTGATAAAGAAGTAAATGACGTATTGTTATTTCCTTTATACCCTCAATTTGCCATGGCAACCACAGAAACAATTACTGTTTTAGCTGAAGAAATTAGACAAGAACATTTTCCTGATATGAGAATAGAATCTGTTCCTGCATTCTATAATAAACCAGATTACATTGAAGTGTTATCGAATAGTATTTCTAAACATTTAAAGGATAAGAAATATGAACATGTATTGTTCTCCTATCATGGAGTTCCAGAACGACACATCAGAAAAAGTGATGTAACTAAATCGCATTGTAATCCCAGTCCAAAAGGATGTGGCGAGTGTTGTAAAAAACCATCTCCTGCTCACGAGTTTTGTTACAGACATCAGTGTGTTGAGGTAACAAGATTAGTTGCAGAAAAGTTAAACTTAAAAGAAGGGAGTTTTTCATCGTCTTTTCAATCGAGATTAGGTTTCGACCCATGGTTACAGCCATATACAGATAGAACAATTGAACGTCTTGGATTAGAAGGTGTAAAAAATATGGCAATTGTAACACCAGCTTTTGTTAGTGATTGTCTAGAAACTCTAGAAGAAATTGCGATGGAAGGTGAAGAAATTTTTCATGAAGTGGGCGGTAAAGAATTTACCACGATTCCATGTTTGAATGATGATAAAGAGTTTGTAGATTTATTATCTAATTGGATAAATGATTGGGTAGCAAAAGAAGCTGTTGTTGCCTAATGATAAAAGAGTCTTCTCAAGATTTAGGAACGCAACCTATTTCAAAATTACTGATTAAGCAAGCTGTTCCAGCTTCAATTGGGATATTAGTGATGTCACTTAATATACTAATTGATACGATTTTTGTTGGGAATTGGATAGGCTCGTTAGCAATTGCAGCTATTAATGTGGTGCTTCCAGTTTCCTTTTTTATTGCTGCTTTAGGAATGGCAATTGGTGTTGGAGGATCGTCAATTATTTCAAGAGCACTTGGAGCCAAAAATAAAGAAAAGGCGTTAAAGACTTTTGGTAATCAGTTAACACTTACTCTATTATTTACTATATCTTTTGCTGTTTTTGGATTGTATTTTGTTGATACATTGATTCCTGCATTTGGAGGAAAAGGCAACATATTCGATCCTGCAAAAATATACTACGAAATTATTTTGTACGGAGTTCCTGTTCTTGGTTTCGTCATGATGGGGAATAATGTTATTAGAGCAGAAGGAAAACCGAAGTTTGCCATGTATGCTATGTTAATTCCTTCAATTGGCAACTTAGTATTCGATTATATTTTTATTAATCTTTTAGGTTATGGAATGGCAGGAGCTGCTTGGGCAACAACAGGTTCTTATATCGTATCATTTATATTTATTCTTTGGTATTTTTTATCAAAAAACTCTGAACTAAAAATCAATTTATCACATTTTAAACTCGATAAGGAGATAGTCTCTGAAATAGGATCTTTAGGGTTTGTAACACTAGCTAGACAAGCCGTTGTAAGTGTCACATTTTTGTTAGTTAATAACGCACTATATGGATTTGGAGGTGAAACGTCTGTAACTGCTTATGCTATAGTTGGAAGAATGATGATGTTTGTATTGTTTCCTGTTTTTGGTATCACCCAAGGATTTATACCAATTGCAGGCTATAATTATGGAGCTAAACAATTTGATCGTGTTAAAGAAGTTATCTATACTGCCATAAAATCGGCAACTGTTTTAGGAACCATAATTTTTATAGGACTCATGTTCTTTCCCGAAGTAATTACTAAATGGTTTACCTCTGATATAGCTGTTATAAACGTTACCCCAAACTATATGAGAATAGCCTTTGCTGCTGTACCAATTTTAGCTATACAATTAATAAGTGCTGCCTATTTTCAAGCAGTTGGTAAAGCATTACCAGCATTATTATTAACATTAACGAGACAGGCTATTTTCTTTATTCCTTTAATGTTTATTTTACCAGAATTCTTTGGCGAGTTAGGTATTTGGATTGCCTTCCCAATTGCAGATGTATTGTCTACAATTGTGACTTATTACTTTTTAAGAAGAGAAGTAAAGTTAAAATTGCAAACAAAAGAAGTAGAGTAGATTTAATTCATTAATTTTAGATTTTCTAACCAAATATTTTTGATATGCGATTTTTAACCCTTATTGCAGTAATTTCCCTTTCTTTATTTACAAACCTACAAACCCAAGCTCAAACTTTTGACGAGTCTCAATATGATGCTTTAGAGTATAGACTATTAGGCCCTTTTAGAGGAGGAAGAAGTTGTGCTGTAACAGGTGTGCCAAATCAACCTAATCTGTTTTATTTTGGATCTACAGGTGGTGGAATCTGGAAAACTACAAATGGAGGACGAGTATGGGAAAATATTTCTGATGGCTTTTTTGGAGGTAGTATAGGAGCTATTTCTGTTTCTAATAGCGATCCAAATGTCCTATATGTTGGAGGTGGAGAAAAAACAGTAAGAGGAAATGTATCTTCAGGTTATGGTATCTGGAAAAGTGTTGATGCTGGAAAAACATGGAAATCGGCTGGGTTAAAAAATTCAAGACATGTTCCAAGAATAGCAGTTCACCCAACAAATTCAGATATTGTTTTCGCTGGAGTTTTAGGAAATATATATAAGCCTACTCAAGATAGAGGTGTTTATAAAAGTACAGATGGCGGAAAAACCTGGAGAAAAACCTTATTTGCCAATGACCAATCGGGAGTTGTAGATTTGATTATAGACCCTACAAATCCTAGGATAATGTATGCATCTACATGGAAAGTTCAAAGAACACCTTACAGTTTAAGTTCTGGAGGTGAAGGATCTGCTTTGTGGAAAAGTACTGATAGTGGAGAAACATGGAAAGAAATATCTACAAATAAAGGTTTCCCAACGGATACTTTAGGCATTATAGGTGTAACAGTTTCGCCAGTAAATAATCAACGAGTTTGGGCAATAGTTGAAAATAAAGATAAAGGAGGATTATACCAAAGTAATGATGGAGGTGAAACATGGGAACAGGTAAATAGCGAACGTAAATTACGTCAACGTGCATGGTATTATACTAGAGTATATGCAGATACTAAAGATGTGGATGTTGTGTATGTATTGAATGTACGTTATCATAAAAGTACAGATGGTGGAAAAACGTTTAGTACGTACAATGCTCCTCATGGAGATCATCATGATTTATGGATTGCACCTGAAGATCCTAATCGTATGATTATTGGAGATGATGGTGGAGCTCAAGTAACCTACGATGGAGGTGAAACATGGAGTACCTATCATAATCAACCAACTTCACAATTTTACAGAGTAACAACTGATAATCATTTTCCATACAGAATCTACGTAGCGCAACAAGATAATTCTACAATTAGGATTCCACATCGTACGGATGGATGGTCTATAGATGAAGATGATTGGGAATCTACAGCAGGAGGCGAGTCTGCTCATATAGCTGTTGATCCAAAAGATAATGATATTGTGTATGGAGGAAGTTATGATGGTTTTCTTACTAGAGTAAATCATAAAACAGGAACGGTTCGTGCCATAAACGTATGGCCAGATAATCCAATGGGACATGGAGCAGAAGGTATGAAATACCGTTTTCAGTGGAACTTCCCGATTATATTTTCTAAGCACAATCCAAACAAGCTTTATACATTTTCGCAGCATGTTCATGTAACAGAAAATGAAGGCCAATCTTGGAAAATAATCAGTGATGATCTTACTCGAAATGATCCAGAAAAGTTAAAATCATCTGGTGGACCAATTACTCAAGATAATACATCAGTTGAGTATTATTGTACAATTTTTGCTGCTCAAGAATCTCCTTTAAAAGAGGGATTACTATGGGTTGGTAGCGATGATGGTTTAATACATGTCACAAAAAATGGTGGTCAAACTTGGGAAAATGTCACTCCTAAAGGAATGCCAGAATGGATGATGATTAATAGTATTGAACCAAGTGCATTTGATGAAGGGACTTGCTATGTAGCCGGAACAAAATATAAAACAGGCGATTTCGCACCGTATTTATACAAGACTACAGATTACGGAAAGTCCTGGACAAAAATCACTAGCGGAATTAATTCTGAACATTTTACAAGAGTACTGCGTGAAGACCCAAAGCGTAAAGGATTGTTATATGCTGGAACTGAAACAGGTATGTATATATCATTTAATGATGGTAAAAACTGGAAACCGTTTCAATTAAATTTACCGATTGTTCCTATTACAGATGCAACAATAAAAGACGATAATTTAATTGTTGCCACTCAAGGGAGAAGTGTGTGGATAATAGACGATTTAACACTGATTCATCAATTATATGATGTTAATCAAAATGATAATGTGTTATTCAAACCAAAAGATACTTACAGAATGCGTGGTGGGAGTTCAAAGGGAAGTAAAACTTCTGGAACAAATCACCCAAATGGTGTAATAACCTATTTCAACTTAAAGGATTATAAAGATGATGATAAAGTAACACTAACTTATTTTGATACTAAAGGAGATACTATACAGAGTTACAGTACTAAAAACAAAAAGGAAAATAAGTTAACTGTAAAAAAAGGAGCGAATCAATTTGTTTGGAATATGACTTATGAAGGAGCAGAGCGTTTAAAAGGTATGATACTGTGGTGGGCTAGTTTAAATGGACCAAGAGCTATTCCAGGTTCTTATAAAGTATCGCTTAATGTTAATGGACAAGAGTATTCACAACCGTTTAATATTGTTGCAGATCCTCGTGCTGAAAGCACACAAGCAGATATGGTTAAGCAGTTTAATTTTATTAAAGATGTTAATAAAACTATGGATGAAGCTCACAAATCCATAAAGAAAATTCGAAATATTAACGAACAACTTTCTGCATTTCAAACGCAATATAAAGACAATGAATCGGTAAAAGATTTAATTGAAAAAGCTAAAGATTTAACAAAGCAGTTCACAGAAATTGAAGAAGCTTTATATCAAACTAAAAATAGAAGTGGTCAGGATCCTTTAAATTTTCCAATTAGATTAACTAATAAATTGGGTCATCTAAACTCTCTAGTGAGTATGGGAGATTTTCCACCAACAGAACAAGATATTGCAGTTAAAGATGAACTAACACAAAAAATTAATACGCAACTTTCTGCATTTAATAATTTATTGACTAATGAAATTAAATCTTTTAATGCTTCATTTAATAGTAAAAATTTAAACTATTTATTTGTTGAAGATTAATGGAGTACTATAATTATATAAAATCACTTCATCTTATTTTTGTCATCACTTGGTTTGCAGGTCTGTTCTACATTCCAAGACTATTTGTTTACCAAATAGAAGCATTTCACAAGCCCTCACCTGAAAAAGAAATTTTAGGCAAGCAACTTAAATTAATGGCAAAACGATTGTGGTTTATTATTACTTGGCCTTCAGCTGTTTTAGCAACCATTTTTGCTATTTGGCTTTTAATATTAATTCCTAGTTGGTTAGAACAAGGTTGGATGCATGTTAAATTAAGCTTCGTTGTATTGTTGTTTATCTATCATTTTAAAACGCATGTATATTATAAACAACTTCAAAACGATATGGTAAAAGTGACATCTAACTTTATGCGATTGTGGAATGAAGGAGCAACTTTTATTCTATTTGCTGTCGTGTTTTTGGTGATTTTGAAGAATTCTATTAATTGGATTTTTGGTGTTTTAGGAATTGTGGTTTTAGGAATTATACTAATGTTAGGATTTAAAATTTATAAGCGAATTCGAGAAAAGAATCCTGAAGCCTAAAATGGCTTGATTATTGTTATAGTTATGAGTAAATTTTTTTAATGGCTTCAAGTAAACTCTCTTTACGATCCCGTATTTTTATTTACATGATATTGTTGGTGGTTGTGGCATCTGTACTAATTGCTGCAGTAACTATTTATCAATACAATGAGCAGTCTAGAGATTATCATGAACTTCGTTTAGAGAAAAAAGAAGCACAACTTTCTGCAAGTATAGATTATGTTTTACAACAAACAACCTATGAAGTAGCTACAGAAAATTTAGATTTAATATTTAAAGATAAAATCTACGAGATTGCTAATATTCAAAATATTCAATTTAATCTATACGATTTACAAGGCACACTTTTAAAAAGCTCTAAACCCACTTTTGAAAACGATACACTAAACAAATGTATATCTACGGAGACATTAAATAGATTATTTGAATCTGTAGATAAAAGACATGTAGTAGAAAGTGAGCAATTAGGAGGAAATTTTAAAACATCCTATGTTGTTTTCACTGATTTTAAATCAAAACCGCTAGGTATTTTACACGTGCCTTATTTTGAAGATGATTCCTTCAATGAAACAGAGCTTAACGAGTTTTTAAAACGATTAGCATATGCCTATTTAGTCATGTTTTTAGTGGCAATAGCCTTTGCTTATTTTATTTCTAAATACATTACAAGATCATTAAAAACAATAAGCGATACGCTTAAAGAGTTTAGGCTGGAGAAGCGTAACAAAAAAATTGATGTAAACGATTCAGGAGAAGAAATTACTACGCTTATTGAATCCTATAACAGTATGATTGATGAGCTAGAAAAAAGTGCTGCAGAACTTGCTAAAAGTGAACGTGAACAAGCTTGGCGTGAGATGGCTAAACAAGTAGCTCACGAAATTAAAAACCCGTTAACACCAATGCGATTGAGTGTTCAAAGTTTTCAACGTAAGTTCGACCCTAACGACCCAGATATTCAAACCAAAGTTGCAGAATATAGTAATACGCTTATTCAACAAATAGATACAATGAGTTCTATAGCCTCTGCATTTTCTAATTTTGCTAAAATGCCTGCCCAACAAAAAGAAACACTAAATGTCGTGCAGATTGTAAAATTAGCATTAGATATTTTTAATGAAAGCTACATAGAATTTAAGGCTGAAGAAGAGGAAATAGTAGCTAGTTTTGATAGAACGCAACTTATTAGAGTGGTTACTAACTTGATTAAAAATAGTATTCAGGCGATACCTGAAGATTCAGAAAATCCAAAAATAGTAGTCGAGGTGTTTTCTGAAAATAATGAGGTTAAAATTTCTGTAAAAGATAATGGTGTTGGTATTTCTGAAGAGAATAAGCTTAAAATTTTTGAACCTAAATTTACAACTAAAACCAGTGGAATGGGACTCGGACTGGGAATGGTAAAAAATATTGTGCAAACTTATAATGGAAGTATTAACTTTACATCGCAAGAAAATGTTGGTACTAACTTTACAGTTACCTTTCCAAAACAATAATATTATGGTGGTTGAGGTTCTCGAAACCACATGAATAGTAAATTTATAAATATGAATTACAACAATATACTTTCTTCTTCAGAAAATGGTATCACAACCATAACTATCAATCGTCCAAACAAACTTAATGCGTTAAATAAAGAAACCATTCATGAGTTACATGAAGCTTTTGATGATGCAAACAATGATAAAAACACAAAAGTTATTATTGTTACAGGAAGTGGAGAGAAGGCTTTTGTTGCAGGAGCAGATATCAGTGAGTTTGCTGATTTTAGTGTAGAAAATGGTGGTAAACTAGCAGCAAAAGGACAGGAGTTATTATTTGATTTTGTCGAAAATTTATCAACTCCAGTAATTGCTGCTGTTAATGGTTTTGCACTTGGAGGTGGATTAGAATTAGCAATGGCTTGTCATTTTAGAGTAGCAAGCGACAATGCAAAAATGGGATTGCCAGAAGTGTCATTAGGAGTTATTCCAGGTTATGGAGGCACGCAACGGTTACCACAACTAGTAGGCAAAGGTCGCGCTTTGGAATTAGTCATGACAGCAGGAATGATTGATGCGAATACCGCTTTAAATTATGGATTAGTAAATCATGTGACTACTCAAGAAGAATTAATGCCTCTTGCTGGAAAAATTGCTAGTAAAATTATGCGAAACTCTTCAGTTGCTATTAGTAAGGCTATTAAAGCTGTTAATGCCAATTATAAAGATGGTAAAGACGGTTATAAAGAAGAAATCAAACAATTTGGTAAGTGCTTTGGCACCGAAGATTTTAAGGAAGGTACGTCAGCCTTTTTAGAAAAACGCAAAGCCAATTTCCCAGGTAAATAACCCAATTGTCATTGCGAAGCTTTTTGATAAAAGCTGTGGCAATCTTTTTAATTTTTTCTTCAATATTAAAGAGTGTGTTGCCATTTTAAACGTTTACATTGAGCTGGACAGTGAGGTACCACACAGAGCTTGTCGACGTGTTATCTAACTAGTCGAAATAAAGTGAAGAATCTTTAAGATGTTAATAACCTTATTTTTCTTATCAATTTTCAGTAAAAATAATTACTAATTTTAAGGAGCTACTTATACTAGTTTCACTCTTTATATTTTAGTATTATGAACTCCAAGTCTATTATTAAAGGACGAGGTGCACAACGTAATGTACACAATCGTTTCTTCGAATTAAGCCACGAACAACGTGATGATTTTTTAGAATATTGCCAAAAAGAAGGTGAGGAAGTGGATAAAAACAAGACATTATATCTTCCTGTATTTCCTAAAACCATAGTCAATAAAGTTACCAGTCCTGATGTTGGCATGTTGTATTCTATGAATATGTATCAAGGCTGCGAACATGGTTGTATTTATTGTTATGCTCGCAATAGTCATGAATTTTGGGGTTATAGTGCAGGACTAGATTTTGAACGACGTATTTTAGTAAAAAAGGATGCTCCAAAATTATTAGAACAATTACTCAAGAAGAAATCATGGAAAGCGCATCCAATAGTTATGTCTGGTAATACTGATTGCTACCAACCTGCAGAAAAGCAGTTTAAAATAACTAGAGACTGTCTCAAGGTGTTTTTAAAATACAAACATCCAGTATCCATAATTACAAAAAACGCCTTAATCCTTCGTGATTTGGATATTTTAAAACAGCTAGCAAAAGATAATTTAATATCTGTAAATGTTTCAATCACATCATTATCAGAAAAAACGAGACGTATTTTAGAACCTCGAACAGTGACTTCAAAAAAGCGATTAGACACGGTAAAAGTTTTAAGCGACAATGGTATTCCAGTAAATGTCATGTTAGCTCCAATAATACCATCTATTAATAGTCATGAAATTTTACCATTGGCTAAAGCAGTAAGTCAGGTAGGAGCCTTAAGTATCGCGCATACTATTGTAAGATTAAATGGTGCCATAGGTGAGATTTTTACAGATTGGATTACTAAAACACTACCAGATAGAGCAGATAAAGTATTAAACCAAATAGCCGATTGTCATGGAGGCAATCTCAACGACTCTCGTTATGGAACACGAATGCGAGGACAGGGAAAAATAGCAGAACAAATTAATTTGCTAATAAAATTAGCAAGACAAAAATACTTTAAAGGTAAAACGATGCCTAAATTAAATTGCTCTTTACATGAGCAATACAAAACTGGGCAAATGACATTGTTTTAAGATTAAACTCTTGAAAAAGTAAATTTTATTTTCTATGTTTACTACAATAAGAAATTAACTAACTCATTACAACGGTTAATTGCCTCAATAAAAGTAGTAACTCCCTAATTACGAATTTTAGCATTAAACAAGTACATGTAGATTTAACGACATGTTTAATATCTATTTGCACCTATCTTATAACCATTTAAAATTGTAATTATATGAAGCAAAACTTTAAAAATTATTTAAAACTCGGCATTCTACTCTTTGGTATTTCGCTATCTATAATTGCTTGTCAAAAAGAAGACGATCTAGTTAAAGAACAAGAGCAAGTTACCTTTACCGAAACCATTACTAAAACACTCACAACTGTGCCTTATGTAAGTGGTAAGCATCCTTTAGTATCAGATTACTTTAAAGCAAAAAGAAGTAGCTCTAATAAATCTGCAGATAATGAAAGTTATTTAGAACTCACTTTTGGTGTTGTAGATTTAAATAGAGGTGTTGGTATTGTAGGAGAATCAGGTAGCATTACCTTTTCGTTTCCCGTAATAGTAAATGAGTACGATTATCAGGTGTTTTATAATTACATAGTAAAAGAAGATGTGAGTGGAGACGTAAGCTCATTAATTAGAGCTTATGAGATGGAAGCCAGCTATGCAACAGCTTATAGAAATGGCGAGGTAGATATAACCAGTTTTACAGGACAAATAAAAAGCTACAGTACAGATGGGTTATTAAAAAATGCAGGAATGCCAGAAGAGAATTGCCCAGAAGATGATGTTAACGATGGCACAAACGACCCTAATAATAATGGAGGAAGTAACTCTGGAGACGATACCACAGATGATGACAATGGCGATCCAGTAGATGGAGATGGTATTGGAGATGGCGGTATTGGAGACCCTTCATCAGATCAACCAGATCCAGTTTGTAATTTAGAACTTTATATAAGAGATTGTGGATCTGGCTCTCCTGGAGAAGAGAACTTTCATAAAGCATCCGAATGTGGCCCTTATAATGGTAATGGCACATTATCTACCAGTGCACAATATATGGATGCTTGGGTTTGTTTTATACCAGAACGCAATAACAATCCAGAGGTTTGTGATGGAGATGTAGCTGTAGTTGGAGATATTGAGCCCTTATTATTACATTTACTTGAGGAAAATCCTTTTTTATTATTAGATATAGATTGTGATCAAATAGAAAAGTGGCAAGTATTAGCACAACATACTGCTCCTCAAAGTGTACAGGATAAGATAAGTGATTTACAAGAGAATCATGAAGGCCCATTAGGAGATTGGGACATACAATATCTAGAAGATGCAGGAGGAACTATTGTAAACCTTGATTATTTTGCGGTTAAAATAACTACATTACCAAATAACCCAAATACAGGAGAACAATTTACAGCAGATGAATTTCAAGATTATTTTAGAAGATATATAAATTTGTTTTCTGAACCTTTAACAACCTTTGAACCTTATTGTGAAATTGATGCTATCTGCCAGCAAGAAATTGATCTATGGAACTCAAGCGATCCATTAGGAGCGGTTATAAAATTAGATATTGACATTTCAAGTTTACCTATCACCAATTGGTTAGGTAATGATGGAGTTGTAGTATGTTCAGAGTATACTAATACTAATTGGTATTTTATGACTATGGAAGCGCCTTGGGATAGCAGTCATCCGGTTACTGGTACTAGACAATTTGGCTATGAAATAAATGCAGATGGATCATATAACTTTTTTGTTAGGGGTGTTGATAGATTTACTTCATACTTTCAAGAAACTATGGCTGATTTAGTAACAGACCCTTTTGTTTTTGCAGATAATTTATGGGAACATTACCAAGATAAATTAAACGATTTTGTTAATAATAACGGTGGAGATTCAACAATACAAGACCCTGTACATAATAGACCTGATTGGGAAAAGGTACAACAAGTTCTACAAGGTGAGTTACCAATTAGTGAATTAGGATGTAATTAGTATTTTATGAAAAAATATGCCGAGCTATTTTGTTTTATTTCATTATTATTATTAATAATAACATTATTTCTAATAAAGGAAGATATTATTGTCCCTTCTTCTTTATTGGCAACTGCTGTTGGTTTTATGTTTTATGCTTCTTTAGTAATATATTGGATCTTTTTATATTTCTTATTAAAAGACAATAAATACGAGAAATTGAAGACAAAATTTGAGATTTTAACTATTACAATTATTATTTCATTTTTTATATTTCAAATATTTTATATTTTGGATTATGCCAATGGTGTTATAGGATATATATATATATATCTTATTTTTCCTTATCTATTAATTACCTTTCTTGTTTTAGTAATAGTATTGAGTACAAAAAAACAATTTGTAGTATTAAAATCAATATTTTTAAAAATGTTACTGTGGGCTGTTATTTTTACTGTTGGTGCACTATTGTTTCATTTATTGAGATAGTTGCCAAGTGATGATGGAGTTGTTGTTTGTTCAGAATATACTGATTCTTTTTGGTATTTTATGACGATGGAAGCTCCTTGGGATAGTAATCACCCTGTTTCTGGAACTAGACAGTTTGGTTATGAAATTAATGAAGATGGTTCTTATAATTTCTTTGTAAGAGGAGTAGATAGATTTAGTTCAAATTTACAAGAAAATGTTGCTTTTATATTAAGTGGAGGGAATCCTTTTTTTGCTGCAGATATTTTATGGGAAACCTTTCAAAGTAATTTTAATGATTTTATAATTGAAAATGGAGGGGATTCAACAATTCTTGAACCAATTCATAATAGACCTGATTGGGATGAAGTAGAAGAAGTATTAAATGGAAATCGTCCGATAAGTGATTTAGGATGTAATTAAATATCAAAAAGAGATGAATAAGAAAAATAATTTTTTAAGTAATTTATTTAGTTTGAGTTTAATCATACCACTAATTATTTTATTATTACCTAATGATTATAAAATTTCTGTTTACACTCCTAGTATTCTAGGTTATATTTGGATATTGTTGTTTCCAATAATTCTTATTACTTTCTTATTATTAAGTTATCAAGATTACATAAAAAAAATAAAAAAAAAATTATTGTTAGATCAGTTTCATTAATGATTTTTATTCTATTCACAATTATATATTGGTTTTATAATGCAACAGAAAAAGGAAATCTATAAAAGTTTTAAATAAAAGCGTTTCAAAAAAGAATATCAACCAAACTAACCTAATAATTAAATAATAATCTTTTTAAACCCAACTCAAGTTAATTTTAGAGCTAGGTTTTTTAAATAAAAATGAATCGTATATATATAATATTAATAATAATTTTAAGCTTTGTTTTTTACCTTTTTTATGCTTTAGTCAAAATTTAGAATCCGTAAAAGATGGAAATGCAGTTTTTATTGTGTTTGAAGTTAGGGATTCATATTCAGACAAAAAAGTTTATGAAAAGGGTGAGAATTTTCAAAGTAACTACTGTGTCTATAATTATTATACTAATAATGATAAAGAAGGAAAAGTAAATAAAAGATATCCTATAAGATTAATTTATTTTGGAAAACAAGCTACGATGCAATCTAAATATAGTTTTTATAAACTTCATAAAAGTTTTCTTCGAAAAAACAGAAAACGAATAATTACCGGAAAGTTTATTAGAATGATTGGGAGAAATAAAATAATAGAAATTTTAAGCAATGCAAAAACTATTTAATAGATAAGTCAGAGATTAAAAATGGAGAAATTTTAATTAAGCAAGTAGTCTTTGATGATTTTTTGATTATTTAAATTAGGTAAGATTAGAATTAACCAAGGCTTTTAATTCAGAGTTTCCAGTTGGATAAATAATAAAACTTTCAAATTTTCAAGATTATAAAGTGCATTCTAATATACTTTTTAACTCTCCTTGTAATGATTAAAAAAATCAAAAAGACAAGCTTCCTTTTTTTTCTATTTATATTCTTCATTCCCGTAAGCATTAATTCGCAGGATTATGAAAGAATTAAGAATCAAAATACTGTTTTTGTTAATTATAAAAATATTAAAGGTGCTGAATTAAAAAAGTTATTAGGTAGTAATGAAACAAGCCCAGACAATAAGCCTTATATCTATCAGTTCTTTCGTGTTAAACCTAAAGTGGAAACTAATAAGCTCCCTTTTATGACATTATATTTTAGGGTTTTTAAAAATGTCCCTAAAGAAAAAGAGTTACTAATGTTTAGAGTTCATAAAAGCTTTTTAAGAAAAAATAAAAAAAGTATAATGAATTGGGAATTCATGCAAAAAATAGGAATAAATAAAACAATAGAGATATTAAAAAATGCTAAAACTATTTTACTAATAGATGATAGTCAAAGAGAAAAAAATACTATTCTAGTAAAAGAGGTAATCCTTGATTTACCTATCATAGAATAGTGTTTTATTGTTTTAGTATATACAGACAAGGTTTGAAATTTAAATTTATTTATATAAAAAAGGCAATTTTGAAATTAATAATTTTTATACTATGTCCAATATTGCCTTTTTTAAGCTTTAGTCAAAATTTAGAATCTGCAAAAGAAGGAAATACAGTTTTTATACTTTATGAAGGTATTGATAAAGAAAATGTTAAAAAGGTAATGAAAGTAAATCCTGGAAGTCCTGAAAAAAGTTATATAATTTATCATTTTAATTTTTTTAAAAAAAACCATAAAATAGACCCTAATGTTTCTTTTCAATTGATATTCAAGGGTATTAATGTATTAAGTAATGATAAAATGGATGAACCTATTTTTACTTTGGTAAACAAAAGTTTTATTAGGAAAAATAAAGATGTTGTTCTAACAAAGTATTTAATGAATGATATGAATAAAAATTCATTAAGAGCTCTTCTAAAAAATGCTAAAACTATTTTTTTAATTGATAAAAAAGAAATAAAAAATAAAAAAGTTCCTTTAAAAGAAGTTAAATTAGAGACTATGGGCATCGAATAAATTTGATTTTGCTGCTTTATTCCAATAAAAACCTCATTTGCTTTTAAATGAATGAAAGAGTAGCTTTTATTATTATATTTTTTCTTTGTAATTATTTTGCGTTTTCTCAAAACTGGGAAAAGATTAATAATTCCAATACTGTTTTTATATATTTTAATGACTCAATGAAAGAGCAAAAAAGAATTATAAAAGCTACTAATGAGACAATTGAGGATAAAAAACCTGAACTTTATCAATTCTTTTTTTATGGTAAAAAGGGTCTTTTAAAAAGTACTCCATTGACATTTAATTATGTGAACTGGTCAAGTAAAGATGAACCCATCAGGTTTAGGCTACATAAGAGTTTTTTAAGGAAAAATAAAGATATTATTATTACTCAATACTTTATGTATAAAATTGGTGATGCCAAGATGATTAAGTTATTAAATAAAGCAAAAACAATATTTTTAATAGATAAAAGTGATATCAGAGATAGAAAAATTTTAGTTAAGCAAGTATACTATGTAGATATGTTAGTTATATAATTAACATGTCCGAGTTTTGAGTTTTGATGATACATGAAAAAGAAAGATGATTGTAATGACTAATCATATAAGGACATTTTTATTTTTATTCTGCATCGTTTTTATTTCATGTGGAACAATAAATAAAAGTGAGTTAAATCAAGAAAACACATTTATTTTATTCGATAAATCCAATTTTGAAACAAAAAGGATAAATAAGAGTGATGCTAAAGTTTACTCTACTGAATACTCCTTTTCAATTCATGATTATGAAAAGTCAAGTTACCCAACCGGAATTATTACTTTTTTTAGTAAAAAATACAAAAACTATAATGATAAAATTAAAGATAATCCTTTACCTAATTTTAAAGTAAATAAGAGCTTTATTAGAAATAATAAAAATATAATTTTCACTTTAGAAGATATGCGAAAAATGGGTTACTCAAAAGCTATAGAAATGTTTACAAAGGCTAAACATATATTTTTAATAGATAAAGAAAATATAAAAAATAATAGTATAGTAATAAAAGAGGTTCTCTTAATGTATAAAGAAGGAGAGCATCTAGATCCAAATTATGAGAATATAAAAAATTAGGTTAAGATGAAGATTAAATAAATAGAGCTATACTTTTAGTTATTAGATATTTCAAGGGATATTAGATTGAAAACTCATCAAATAGCGTTTTATTGTTTTAGTATATACAGACAAGGTTTGAAATTTAAATTTATTTATATAAAAAAGGTAATTTTGAGTTGGTTATTTTAAATAAAAATGAATCGTATATATATAATATTAATAATAATTTTAAGCTTTAGTTGTAAAGCTCAAAATGATTCAATAACCACTAACCTAGGAACTATTAATAGTCTTAATGTTTTTAAGGCTTCAAGCGATTTTTTAACTGAAAATTTTGGTGAACCCGAAAATATTGAAGAATATTTTTATGAGATGGAAAATACACAGGGCTCAATATATCATTATTCAGGATTATTGTTTTATGTAGTTAATAATACTGTTGAAGGGTTTGAAATATCCACTAATGAGTATGTTTTCACAGCCAATAATGTGAAAGTAGGAAATAATATAGATACACTGGAATTTATTTACCCTAATAGTTATTCCAATAAAAGTGATGGAAATTTGATAATATTATTCTCGAATGCTGACTATTATATTTCGGTTTATTACGACTTAAATAACATTATTAATAAAATATCCTTAAATGTCTTTTAAAAAATGATGACGTGAAATTATATACTTTAGTATTTATACTTTTTGCAAGCTTACACTCATGCAAATCTGAATTGCAGCATTTTGAGAAAAGTGAGAGTAATGTTGTATTTGTTTTATCTGAAGGAAAAAATGGAAACTATCAAACAAAAACTATTTTTAATAAAAATATAATAGAACCATTAAAAAGTGATACTCGCTATAAATTCTTTTTTATAAACGATGATAATGATTCAAATAAAAATAGAATTATTACATTAATTTACTCTCAATTTTTAAATTTTGATGATAAAGAGGAGAATAATCCAACTGCGTATTTTAAGGTAAATAAAAGCTTTATTAGAAAAAATAAGGATATTATTCTTACAAATAGCAGAATGTTAGAATTAGGATATAAAAAAACATACAAATTATTGAGTAATGCAAAACATATTTTATTAATTGATAAGAATGAAATAGAGAATAATAAAATAATTATTAAAGAAGTTTTGTTTTTCTTTGATAGAGAAGATTGAATTTATTCTAAATTTTGAGTTGGTTTTATAAATAAAAATGAATCGTATATATATAATAGTAATAATGATTATGAGCTTTAGCTGTAAAGCTCAAAATATAGTACCAATTTATAACACTCCTTTAAGTGCACCACAAACACCTTATTACAAAGATATTGACAGCGATTTCAATCCTTTAGAAGGCGAATGGAAATGGGAAAATGGTAATACTTCTCTAACTATACAAATGCAAAAAATGACCATGATTCCCCAAGGCAATGGTTATAGTGATATCTTAATCGGAGATTATCAATATATTGAAAATGGTACAGAGTTGGTTAATTATTTACCACTTGTACCTAACACTTCAAATTTACAAACTCATAATCTTTGGGGAGGCAATATAACAACTTTAAATAAAGGTTTTCCTCCTTGTACAGAGTGTGCACCTAATACGAGATTTGTAATAATTTATGTTAAGGATGCTAATAAACCTGGTTTACATGGAAAAATGGTTATGGCACATTTTACAGAAAATAATGTTGAGAAAATACGTATGCGAATTTGGAATACGTATAACGAAAATGTATCAGTAGATTACACAGGACCTTTTGATATTACAATTCCAGAAGGTGTTTATACTTTAGTAAAACAGTAATTTTTTTTAAACCCAGTTCAAGTTGAATTTATAGCTGGTTTTTCTGTTTTTAATTAACACTAAATAACATTTTTATAACAGTGTTTTGGTAAGGTTTTTGCTACTTTTAGCAAAAAAATATAACATTTTACAGAATACTTACTAGATGAAACAAATACTACTTTTTTTAGCTTTTATCGCTTCGCTAACTTCTTTTGCTCAATACGAAACTACTATTGAAGCATCACTTTTAGATAAAGTAACTAACAGTCCTGTTTCGTATGCTAATATTGGGTTTCTAGAAAAAAGTATTGGTACAGTTAGTAATGCCAATGGAGTGTTCAATCTTGTATATATTGACGATGCTGTTGCAGAAACAGATCAATTACAAATCTCTGCGCAAGGTTATGAGACACTAACAATAAGCAAGTTGCAATTTGAACGGTATCTCACCAATAACAATAAAATATTTTTAAAACCTGAACCGCTGGTTTCAAATGAGATTCCCTTAAGTAATGAGAAAAGAGTACAAGTTAGACTAGGATCTAATGACGAGAATTCTAACTTAATGGGCTATTGGAAAGATAAAAAAGCATTAGGAGGAGAACTTGCTACCAAAATTAGAATTCGTAAAGACAACACACAGTTATTAGATTTTAAATTAAATATCCTAGAAAATGCATCAGATAGTATAAAAGTTCGCGTAAATATTTATGATTACAAAAATGGAGAACCAAGCGAAAAAAATAGAGCTCAAAATATTTTTCATACCATCTCTAAAAAATCAGGATTAGAAGTTATTGATCTTAAACCGTATAACATTTTTGTTAGTGATGATGTAGTTATTAGCCTCGAGCTATTAGAAGTTTTTGGAGAGGACTTAAATCTAGCTATTTCTGCTAGAAAAGACTATAAAGGGAATTCGTTTACTAGATATATCAGTAAAGATAGGTGGAGTAAAATGGAATATATTTCATTAAACTTTAGTGTATTAACCTCAGAGATATTAAACCAAGAACGGTTAGATGCAAACAGATTAACACCAAATAAAATTACCTTGTATTGGGATAAGTCGTTTTCAATGAGTAAAAGAGCATTAGGTAAAGAGTTAAGTTTTTTAGAAAGTTATTTAAAACGTTTTAAGTCTCTAAAAGTTGATGTAATGGCTTTTAATAGTAATAAAGCGGAAGAAACAGAATTTAATATTGTTGATGGTAATGCATCTAGTTTAATTAGTTATTTAACTAGCATAGAGTATGATGGAGCAACAAGTTTTACAGAGGTTTTAAAAACAAATAACAACAATGCTGATATAGCTTTAGTTTTTTCCGATGGTAGAACCATATTCGAACCCTTGGAGACCGAAATTAACATACCAGTTTTTACTATAAATTCTAAAAGCGATGCAAACCACATAGCCTTGCAAAGAGCTGTATTTAATGAAGGAGGTTATTATATAAACTTAAGTGAACTGTCAGAAAATGAGGCTTTAAACTATATGCTAAAAGACATAGAAGATGATACAGATTATTATGGGTTTAAGTCAAGTTCTGTAATCTCTGGAGTTGTTACTTCTAATAACCTTAAGCTTCAAGGTGTGAGTGTAAGCGTTAATAATACATTTAATGAAACAAAAACGGATATAGATGGTAATTTTTCTATTCATGCTGATATAGATGATATTCTGGTATTTAATTTTTTAGGCATGGATGAGAAAAAAGTTATTATAAATAATGAAGACCTATTAAATGTAGAGATGGTGCCTGATGGTCAAATCCTTGATGAAGTGGTTATTGATGCAGAAAAAGAAAAACAAGAAGAAGTAGAAGGCGCATTTGGTAAATCTAAAAAAGATGCTCTAGGATATGGACTTAACTCTATAGAGGAAGAAAAAATAACTCCTAATTTAGTTTATTTATCAGATGTAATTAGAAAAGCAAATTTCCCTGGTGTTACAGTAGAAGGGTCTGGGCTAGACGCTCAATATAGAGTTCGCGGAAATATTTCTATAAACGCTCCAGCAAGTCCAATATTTGATGTCGATGGAGTTGTGTATACAGATCCACCAAATTTTTTAGATGCTCAAAACATAAAAAAAATATCACTTATTAAATCTTTATCAGGAACGGTAAGATATGGAACACTAGGTAGAGGAGGAGTTTTTAAGATAAAAACTAAATCTGGTAATGGAGATTTTGTTAAAGAGCCTGTAAATAAGCTTTTAGTTAAAGGTAATGAATACGAAGAAGAATTACCATTTATAGACGATTTAGAGCAAAAAACAAATGTAACAGTAGCTTTAGAGAAAGCATCAAATTATAACGAAGCTTTAAATATTTACACAACGTTACTAAAAGAAAAATCAATTAGAGGGATTCCGTTTTATTTTGATGCCGCAAATTATTTTAATCGTTGGGATAGAAAAAAGGCATTAGATATTTTGTTAACAATAGCTGAAGTTGCACCTAATAATATAAAGGCTTTAAAAGCATTAGCATATAAGTTAGACGAATTAGAAAAATATGAGCACTCTAGATATGTTTATGAAGAAATATTGGCTTTAAGACCAAATGATGCACAATCTTATAGAGATTTAGCTTTAAACTACCCTAAAATTGGGATGTATAAAGAGGCAATGGATATTTATAAAAATATATTAAGTAATTCTATAAAAGAAGTTGATTTTAGAGGTTTAGGCAAAGTACTCGAGAATGAAATAAGAGCATTCGTTTTAAATAATAGAGTTCATATAAATTATCAAGATTTACCTACCGAGCTTTTAAATGCTAATTTTAAAAAAGACCTTCGTATTGTTTTTGAGTGGAGTGACCCAAATGCTGAATTTGACATTCAATTTGTAAGTCCTGAAAAAAAATATTTTAATTGGTCGCATACGTTATTTAATAACAAGGACAGAATGTTTGATGAAATTAAAAATGGATACACTACTGAAGAATTTATTATAGATGATGCCACTTCTGGCGAATGGATTATTAATATCGAATATTTAAGTGATGAAGAGTTGCTAAACCCTACATTTTTAAAATATACTGTTTATGAAAATTACGCTTTACCTAATGAAACCAAACTTACAAAAGTTGTAAAACTATATAACCAAAAACAAAAGGTTACTTTAGATAGGTTTTTTTATAATTAATTATCTTTTACCGCCTGCAACTTGTATATAACCATTTAGCATAAATTATTTGATAGCTTTTCTATTTTGAGTTATATTTAGTTTAGTTGGGTGTTTTGAGATTCATAAAATTGATTTCAATTAGATAATTGATTGGAATTAAATGAAGATGTAGATAATTTTTACTGCATTTAAATAATTGTCAATCGGCAACATAACCATATTAAGATGAAAAAACATTTCCTTTTTTTAGCTTTAATCTGTTCACTAACTTGTTTTGCCCAATATGAAACAACTATTGAAGCTAAACTTTTAGATAAAAAAACTAATCAACCTATTCCGTATGCAAATATTGGTTTTTTTGAAAAAAGTATTGGAACAGTAAGCGATGCTAATGGCGATTTTAAGCTCTTATATCTTGATGACGCTATTGGAAATACAGATGAACTTCAAGTTTCTGCTTTAGGTTATCAAACGCTTAAAGTCAGTAAAAAACAATTTGAAAGATATCTAGTTAATACTAATAAAATCTATTTGCGGCCAGAACCATTAGCGCTTGATGCGGTAGTAATTACCAACGATAAAAAAGTACAAGTAAGATTAGGTTCTAATGACAATAGTTCTGATTTAATGGGCTATTGGAAAGATAAAAAAGCGCTTGGAGGCGAGCTCGCCACTAAAATTAAAATACGTAAAGACAATACGCAATTATTAGATTTTAAATTTAATGTGTTAGAGAATGCTTCAGATAGTATTAAAGTACGTGTTAATATTTATGAGTATAAACGTGGAAAACCTCATAAAAAAATTAGTTCTCAAAATATTTTTCATACTATTTCTAAAAAATCAGGTTTAGAAGTTATAGACCTAAAACCGTATAATATTTTTGTAAGCGATGATGTGGTTATTAGTCTTGAGTTATTAGAGGTGTTTGGTAGCGACATAAGTTTAGCTATTTCTGCTAGAAAAGATTATAAGGGTAATTCGTTTACAAGATACATTAGTAAGGATAAGTGGAATAAAATGAAGTTTATATCACTTAATTTTAGTGTGCTTTCTTCAGAAATATTAAATGTAGACGGTTTAGATGTTAATAGGTTTTCTCCAGAGAAAATCACTCTTTACTGGGATGTATCATACTCAATGTACTCGAGAGATTTAAATAAAGAGTTAGATTTTTTAAAGAGCTATTTAAAACAGTTTAAGTCATTAAAAATAGATCTCATTACCTTTAGTAATACTGAAGTTTTCGAGCAAGAGTTTCAAATTAGAAATGGTAATGCTGACAAATTAATTAATCATTTAGAATCTATAAACTATAATGGTGCAACAAGTTTTAAAAATGTTTTAAAAACAAATAAAAATAACGCTGATATAGCATTAGTATTTACAGATGGTAAAACAATTTTCGAACCTCTAGAAACAGAAATAAGTATTCCTGTATTTACAGTTAATTCTAAAAAAGATGCCAATCATGTAGCCTTACAAAGAGCTGCATTTAATGAAGGTGGTTACTATATAAATCTTAATGAAGTGTCTAAAAAAGAAGCACTAAACTTTATATTAAAAGATTTAGAAGACACAAAAGACTATGATAGTTATAAACCGGATAGTGTAATATCTGGAAATGTATCTTCTGAAGAGTTAAAACTACAAGGTGTATCGGTTAGAGTTAAAAGCACGCTTAAAGAAACCAAAACAGATATTGATGGCAACTTTACAATTAGCGCAAGCATAGATGATATTTTAGAATTTACTTTTTTGGCAATGGAGAAAAAAGAGGTAATTGTAAATAATGCAAATCCTATTGAAGTTGAAATGATTCCAGATGCAGAAATATTAAATGAAATAGTTATTGAGGCTGAAAAGAAAAAGCAGGAAGAAGTTGAAAGTGCTTTTGGGAATTCTAAAAAAGATGCTTTAGGCTATGGTGTTAATGTTATGGAAGAGAAAGACATTAGACCTAGCATGATATTTTTATCTGATGTTATTAGAAGAGGTAACTTTCCTGGTGTTACTGTAAACGGTTATGGGTTAGATGCTAAATATTCAATTCGAGGGACTATTTCTATAAACTTTCCTGCAGACCCAATATTTGTGGTAGATGGTATAATATACACAGATCCGCCTAATTTTATCGATCCTCAAAATATTAAAAAAATAACATTAATTAAGTCTTTAGCAGGAACAGTGAGATATGGCACATTGGGTAGAGGAGGTGTTTTTATAATTAAAACTAAATCAGGATCTCCCGATTTTGTTGAAAAACCAATAAATAAACTTCTTGTTAAAGGGAATGATTATGAAGAGAAGTTGCCATTATTGGAGAGTTCTGTAAAAAAGTCTGAAGTTACACTGGCATTAGAACAAGCAAGTGGCTATCAAGATGCGTTAAACATTTACAATAGGTTAATTCTGGAAGGTGATTTAAAGAGTATTCCTTTTTATTTTGATGCTTCAGATTATTTTATGCGTTGGGATAAAGATAAAGCCATTGATATTTTAACAACAATCGCAGAAGTGGCTCCCAAAAATGTAAAGGCTCTAAAAGCTCTAGCTTATAAGTTGGAAGCATTAGAAGAGCTTGAAAAAACCAAATACCTGTATGAAGAGATCATGACTTTACGACCAAAAGACGCCCAATCATACAGAGATTTAGCGCTTATTTATTCTAAAGTAAAGATGTATGATGAAGCTATGGCTATTTATAAAAATATTTTAAATAAGTCAATTGAAGGAATAGATTTTACTGGTTTAGGAGATGTTATAGAAAATGAATTAAAAGCCTTTGTACTTAATAATAGAGTTCATATTAACTACAAAGATTTACCTAACGAGTTTTTAACTGCTAATTTTAAAAAAGACCTTCGTATTGTTTTTGAATGGAACGATCCTAATGTAGAATTTGACATTCAGTTTGTAAGCCCTCAAAAAAAGTATTATAAATGGCAACATTCTATTTTTAATAATAAAGACAGGCTTTTCGATGAAATAAAAAATGGTTATCATACTGAAGAATTTATTATCGACGATGCTGCCTCTGGAGAGTGGATTATTAATATAGAATGTCTGAGTGAGGAAGAGTTGCTAAATCCTACTTTTTTAAAGTATACCGTATTTACTAATTATGGTTTGCCTAACGAGAAAAAAGATGTGAGGGTTATAAAACTTTACGATCAAAAACAAAAAGTAACTCTAGATAAACTGTTTTATAAGTAAAAACACGGTTATTATAATAGTATAGTTAAAAGAACTAAAGTAATTATAGGTAATACCAGTAACATTGCAATTAGCGTGAGTGCAAGTCGTATATTTTCTTTTTTATTTTTCATAACATAAATTTTAAAGTAGTTATCCAAAATTAAAATCAGACTTGAATATTAAAAACCACTATTTTGATATATTTATATGGTATTTTATCAAAAAATCATTCTCTTTTTTTCGAATATCAAAATAACATATAAATTAGTTAAACCTGCACATAAATAAATACACATAAATAATAACTTTGTTTATGTAATAGTTTATTTGTTTTGAAAACTAAACCTTCATATGAAAAAGTAAATCCTGATTTTGGGAACTCTATTCTTGTAAAGCAACATAGTGGGAGTTATCCGTTTAAAAAGGCTTCATGGCATTATCATCCAGAAATTGAGTTGGTCTATGTTAATAAAGGTTGTGGTACAACACATATAGGGAATCATATATCATATTTTAATAACAGTCAATTAATTCTCATAGGATCTAACCTACCACATAATGGTTTTACTGATAGATTAACCGTTAGTGGTTCAGAAACATTAATCCAATTTAAAGAGGAGGTATTAGGAAATGCTTTTTTAAATATACCTGAAATGCAAAAGATTAATAGCCTATTTGAGCGTTCTAAAAAAGGATTAGTTTATGGTAAAGAAACAAAAGCGGTTATTGGCATAAAAATTCAAAATCTATCAAAAACAAATGGATTAGAAAGAATTATAAGCTTACTCGAAATTTTGAATGAGCTTTCAAAATCTGAAGATTATACAATTTTAAATGCAGACGGATTTGCATTTGAAACAAAATCTAATGACAGTAATAAAATAGATGTTATATATAAATATGTAAATCAAAATTTTCAAAACGTTATTAATTTAGAAACTATATCAGACAAGGTAAATATGACCATTCCAGCTTTTTGTAGATATTTTAAAAAAACTACAGGGAAAACATTTACCAATTTTGTAAATGAGTTTAGAATTGTGTACGCTACAAAACTTCTATCCGAAAGTCAAATGAATATTACTGAAACCTGTTATGAATGCGGATTTAATAATTACTCACATTTTAATAAAGTATTTAAGGATGTTACAGGTAAGAGTGCCTCTAAATATAGAAATGAATTAAAGTTAATTATAAAGTAATTAAAAAAATTATGGCAGATCAAATTCAAGAAGCATTAGACTATTATAATAATAAGGCTAAAGAGATACTAAACATAGTAAATTCTAGCAGTAATCTAAAACCAGATCAAATTATTCATTATGGTGAAGAAATGGCAATTATTGAGTATAAAATTACCGCTTTAGAAGTTGCTAAAGAAAATTAAAATTTTGATTGAAATTATTTTTCTCCATCCCATTCTTGGTAAAACTGATCTAAAAAGCCTTCCATATAAGCATGTCGTTTTTTAGCGATACGCTTTCCTGTTTTTGTATTCATGCCATCTTTTAATAGTAAAAGCTTTTCATAAAAGTGATTGATAGTTGGAGCTTCAGATTTTTTGTATTCAGCTCTGGTCATATTAAGATTTGGCTTAATATCAGGATTGTATAAAGCACGATTTTTAAATCCACCATAATTAAAACAGCGTGCAATACCAATAGCTCCTAAAGCGTCTAATTTATCGGCATCTTGAACGACTTCCATTTCTTTAGAGGTAAATTTTGAATCAGTATCAAGAGATTTATTAAACGACATGTTCTCGATAATTTTAACTACATGCTCAATAATAACCGAATCAACATTTTGCTTAAATAAAAACTCTCTAGCTATTTTGGGACCAATCGTATCATCTCCATCATGAAACTTACTATCAGCAATATCATGTAAAAGGGCAGACAACTTGACTACAAAAACATTTACATGTTCACTTTCAGCAATTAAATTAGCATTATTAAATACTCTTAAAGTGTGAAACCAATCATGACCACCTTCAGCATTTTCTAAAGTCTTTTTTACAAAGGATTTTGTGTTGTCTATAATGTCATCATTAGTCATAAGTAATGGCGCCTGTTATTTGTTTTTCTATAGTTTTTATAAGTGTTTCATGATCCAAGTCTGCTACTTTTATAACGTCATGTAGTGTGTAGTTTATGTGCATGTTTATTCCCATAGGAAATTTACCATAGCGTAACAATTTCCATGAGTTATTAATCGTAATAGGAATCACTTGCGCATTTGGAGCATGTTCTAAAAGCGTCAATAAACCTTTAGTTTTAAAAGGTTTTGGTTTACCATCGCGACTTCTGGAACCTTCAGGAAAAATTACTACAGCTCTTTTATGTTTCTCAATATAATCTGCCATAGTTTTAATAGCATTAATTGACTGATGCGCATTTTTTCTGTCTATTAAAACAGAACCACCTTTTCGTAAATTATACGATACACTAGGGAAACCTTTACCCAATTCTTTTTTACTAATAAACTTGACATGGAAGCGTCTCATAAACCAAATGATAGGCGGAATATCATTCATGCTTTGGTGGTTGGCTACAATAATAGTCGGAATAGTATTATCAATACTTTTGGGAACTTTAAAAGTATAGCGAACGCCTAAAATATGTAAGCATCTTGTAAGGCAAAGATTTAAAATATCAACGCTTTTTTTATGAGCTTGGTAGCCAAATACGTTTAGGCAAATTCTTTGTATAACATCAAATACCAATAATGATAACACAAAAAACAGATAGTAAATAATTGTTAAAGGGTAAGCTAATAGTTTTGCCATAGATCAAAATTAAACCAACTTTAATAAAAAGCAAACAGATGTTCACAAGAATAAACATCAAAAATTTAAAAATAATATTCGAGATAATAAGTCTCGATTATCGAGAAAAAAAAGCCACGATTGTATCGTGGCTCTAATACTATTTTAAAAAAGTATTTTTAACAATGCGTGTTGTAAGCATCCATAAGGTTTTCAGCAATCATTTCTGCTGGACGACCTTCAATATGATGACGCTCAAGCATGTGTACTAATTCACCATCCTTAAACAATGCCATACTAGGCGAGCTTGGAGGAAAAGGAATCATATATTCTCTTGCTTTATTAGTTGCATCTTTATCCACACCTGCAAAAACGGTAACTAAATTATCAGGCCTTTTAGCATTCTGTAAACTTGTTCTAGCTCCTGGTCTTGCGTTAGCTGCAGCACAACCACAAACCGAATTTACCACTACTAAAGTAGTACCTTCTTTGGCTAAAGCAGCATCTACTGCCTCAACAGTATGTAATTCTTCAAAACCAACATTGGTTAAATCTTCGCGCATTGGTTTTACTAATTCTGCTGGATACATATCTTGAAATATTTATTTAATAATTAATACTGTGCAAAGATAATCAAAAATCATGCAATTTTTATTTTGGCGTTACCAAGACTATACCGTCTTGGTCAGGCTATACGCTTTATCTTTTTGGTGATTGAGGTTCTCGAAATCACCAAAAAGGATATCGCTTCTATCCTTAACGCATGTTGCCTGTAACAAAACAGTTATAATTTCAACAAACAAATAGTATATTTACTTTTTTAAAAAACAGAAATAAATGGGTAGTGGATTAAAATGGATAGGAGCCACATTAGGCTGGACACTTGGAGGACCAATTGGAGCTATTATAGGATTAGCATTAGGAAGTTTAGGAGATGCTTTTGCTTCTGGTAGTGGGAATATATTGTTAGGAGATGGCAGGTCGCAGCAAAGTAGACGTAGAACACAACAACGTCGTAGACCAACATATAGTTCTCAAAGACGACAACGACCACAAACTAACTCGGGGGACTTTGAGGTTAGTTTACTCATTTTAGCATCTATAGTTATTAAAGCAGATGGCAAACAAGATCAAAGAGAGTTAGATTTTGTAAGACAACAATTTGTGAGTATGTATGGTAAAGAACGTGCTAATAATGCTTTCAAATTGTTTAAAAACATCAATAATCAAAAAAATATTTCGACGCGTCAAGTATGTATGCAAATTCAGCAGATGATGGATCATGCTGCACGTTTACAGTTGATGCACTTTTTATTTGGTATCGCAAAGGCAGATGGCATGGTTACCGAAAGCGAGATCAAGCAGATTTATACAATGTCTGGTTATTTAGGAATTAGCAGTCGCGATTTTGAAAGTATAAAAGCCATGTTTTATAACAGTCGCGATAATGCTTATAAAATTCTTGAAATTCCTAAAACTGCGACTGTTGATGAGGTTAAAAAAGCCTATAGGAAAATGGCAAAAAAATACCATCCAGATCGTGTTGGGCATTTAGGAGAAGACCATGTAAAAGGCGCTGAAGAAAAATTTAGACAAGTACAACAAGCTTACGAAACGATTCAAAAAGAGAGAGGGTTTTAACCTCTAAACAAAAAGAAATCGTCTTTCATATCTTCAATTTTTGTATCCTTATTGCTTATGATATAATCAATAGCCAACGAAGTAAATTCATCACCTTTTTCAGTTAGAGAAACAATATTATCCTCAACAAGAATCATGTTATTTTTTAAGGCTAATTCTAAAACTGTTTTAGCACGTACTTTTTGCCAATTTATATGCTCTTGTAAATGATTAACATGACGCTCTCGCTCTTCAGTATGATTTTTTAGGTGCAGTAAAAATGTTAGAAGAGACACTTCGGTTCGCTGTTGCTTCTCTCGATATAAAACAGCTATTATCCCTTTGCTCGGAGCAAACAAATACACTAATAGAAAAATAAACCCTAACATGGTTGTTATGGATCCAGCTATTGAAGCATCCAACCAATGCGCAAACCAATAACCTGAAATGGCGCTTAACACACCAAAACCAATAGATAACCATAGCATTTTTTTGAGATCAGTGGTAATAAGATATGCAGTTGCAGCTGGAGCTATCATTAGAGCTACTACTAAAATGGCTCCAACAGCATCAAAAGCGCCTACAGTCGTTACAGACGATACAGACATGAGTCCATAATGCATAATAGCTGGTGAAAAGCCCAATGATGCTGCAAGACCTTTATCAAAAGTGCTAACTTTTAATTCTTTAAAAAACGCAATAAGTAAGGTAATTGTTATTAAAAGAATTGCTCCAATAATCCATAAAGATTTTGGACCAAGATCAACTCCAGAAACAATACATCTATCAAAAGGAGCGAAAGCT
Organism: Flavobacteriaceae bacterium NBU2973; assembly: GCA_026162565.1. GTDB lineage: Bacteria > Bacteroidota > Bacteroidia > Flavobacteriales > Flavobacteriaceae > JAOEIQ01. The sequence goes on along the minus strand of JAOEIQ010000001.1, from coordinate 54,504 downwards.
AATTCACCTAGCAGAACAGCATCTACATCTAAATGTACATCGTTAGCATTTTTTGCAATCATAATGACACCAATACTAAACAGAGCTGGAAATACGAGACCAATAGCTGTGTCTTCTTTTACCAACCCAGTTTTTTGAATATACTCTACTAAAATCACAGTAATGATTCCAGTTAAGGCAGCTAATAAAATTAATACTGGAGAATTAAGATCATGAGTAATAAAAAACCCAATAACAATTCCTGGTAATATAGAATGGCTAATAGCATCGCTAATCATTGCCATTTTTCGAAGCACTAAAAATGTTCCCGGAATAGCACAAGCTATGGCTACCAGACTAGCTATGAGTTGTATTTCTATTTGTGCACTATTCATTATTGGCTTGTTGGTTATATAAATTTGAAGCTGTATTAAAACCATCTTCAGTTAAACTCCACATATTACCTTGAAGTGTCACATAATTTTTTTCTACTAACTTTTGAAGCGTTCCTCTTGTAAATCCTTGAAAATTATTTAAGATTTTAATAGCATGAGGATGCGAGATATCTTCATGTGTTTCGGCAATTTGATGCATAAAAGCTAATGTTTTATGAAGCTGTAAATCACGACGGTTTTTAATAAATCGTATTTGTTTAAATAACAAACCTCTACGTGGTGAAAATATAAAAGAAAACACAACAAAAACACTAGCTACTAAAACAATAACTGGTCCAGTTGATAAGTTATTTTGACTTGCGCTTATTGCAGTACCAAAAACACCTGCGAAAGCACCAAATAGAGCAGCTAAAAACACCATTTTTGCTAAACTATTTGTCCACTGCCTTGCTGCAGCAGCTGGCGCTAATAACATGGCACTCATTAAAACAACACCTACAGTTTGTAAGCCTAAAACAATGGCTAGAACTATAAAAGAGGTAATAAGAATATCAATAAATTTAGTATTGAAACCAAGAGTTTTTGTATAGTCTGCATCAAATAATAAGATTTTAAACTCTTTCCAGAACAGTAATAAAACAAGTAGACAAATTCCTGTAACAATTGCCATCATCCAAACATCGCTTTCTACTAAAGTAGCAGCTTGCCCAAATAAGTATTTATCTAAACCTGCTTGATTAGCATTAGGTTGTTTTTGAATAAACGTCAGTAAGAACATGCCGAACCCAAAAAACAACGACAATATTAAACCTAAAGCTGTATCAGATTTTAAATGTGTTTTAGTAATAATACCTCGAATCCAAAAGGTGCCAATTAACCCACTTACCAAAGCTCCAAGAAGTAATGTGTTACTATCTTTTGCTCCAGTAATTAAAAAAGCAATAGCAATTCCTGGAAGAGCAGCGTGAGAAATAGCATCACCAAGTAAACTTTGTTTACGCAATACAGCAAAACTACCCAACATGCCAGTTACAGCTCCTAAAATAGCTGTGCCTAGAGTGATAGTTCGTAGTGTATAATCACTAAAAACGAGTTCTATGTATTCTTTTAAGTCTATAGTTGGTGGAGGTTAGTTATTAGATTTGTTGTTTAGATATTTTTGAAGACTAGTTATCATTTTAGATAGTTCTACTAGTTTTTCTCTTATTTGATTGTCAGTTTCATCAGAAATATAATTTTGTCTTTTTGATATAGTTGAGCATACAACACTTTCATTCACAGAATCTAAAGACATCTGTAAAAATCTATTGAATTGTTTATCAGTATCTGAAGAACCTTCTGCAATGTTTAAGGCAATGGAAATAGCTGCTCTAGTAAACTGTGATGAAAGACCAAATTTCTCTGTTTTTGGAAAACTTTCAACTGTTTTATAAGTGAGATCAACAAAATCAAGTGCTTTTTGATACACCTTTAAATCTTCAAATTTAAATTTTGATTCTTTCATAATTTATAATTTCTATGAGACTAATCTCTATATACTAAAGACTATTCTTGAATGCTTACCTTATAATTAATACCATAGGTTTTAGTAAGATTATCATCATTAAAAATATCTTTAACAGGTCCAGTCGCTATCTTTTTTACATTCAAGAAAGTCACCCAGTCAAAATATTCTGGAACGGTTTGTAAATCATGATGCACTACAATTACTGTTTTTCCAGCTTTACGTAGTTCTTTTAAAATATTAATAATTGCTATTTCCGTCGTAGCATCAACTCCTTGAAAAGGCTCATCCATAAAATAAATTGCTGCGTTTTGCACTAATGCTCTCGCTAAAAATATACGCTGTTGCTGTCCACCAGACAATTGACTAATTTGTCTATTTTTAAAAGGTAACATGCCAACTTTTTCAAGTGCCTCTAGAGCGGCTTTCTTTTCTTTTTGTCTAGGGCGTTTAATCCATCCTAAACTTCCATAAGTTCCCATCATAACAACGTCGAGTGCTGTTGTAGGGAAATCCCAATCTACACTCCCTTTTTGAGGAACATAAGCTACAAGTTTACGTTGCTCATCATAAGGTTTGCCATAGATACTTACGCTACCAGCAATAGGCTTTAAAATGCCTAAAATAGATTTAATTAAAGTAGATTTACCTGCTCCATTTGGTCCAACAATAGCCATCAATACACCTTCTGGAATTTCTAAATCGATATCCCAAAGTACTGGCTTATAATTATAAGCAACAGTTAAATCGTCTACTTGAACGGCAATATTTCCTGCGGAAGCAGGAATCTCATTATTTACAATTTCTTTCATCATTTTTAATTAAGAGATTACCATACTTCGACTTTGCTCAGTACTAGCTATGTTCATTCTTCTCTCCTCGTAATGACAGTTTTCATTTTATTTTAAAGCTTCAACTATCGTATTTACATTATACTCAAACATTCCAATGTATGTACCTTCAATAGTCCCTGCATTTCCTAATGCATCAGAATAGAGTGTGCCGCCAATAGTTACCTCATGACCTTTAGATTTTACAGCTGCTTGTAAGGCTTCAATAGTACGTTTAGGAACAGAGCTTTCTACAAAAATAGCTTTTACACGTTTTTCAATAATAAAGGCCGCTAATTTCTGCACATCTTGAACTCCAGCTTCAGTAGCTGTAGATAGACCTTGTAAACCAACTACTTCAAAACCATAATTTTTCCCGAAGTAATTAAAGGCGTCATGCGCTGTTACTAAGATGCGTTTGTCTTTCGGAAGTGTTTCTATTTTAGAATGTATCTTACTCTGAAGTGCATCTAGTTTAGTTAAATAAACCTTTTTGTTTTCGGCATATTTAGAAGCATTTTTTGGATCTTTTTCAGATAATACTAGTGTTACTTTATCAGCAAATTGTTTAAAATAATTAATATTAAACCATACATGAGGGTCGTAATTTGATGTAAAATAATCTGAACCAATTAGTGTAGTTTTATCTAATTCTTCTGCCAAAGCAACAGGAGTTTTGGCAGTCATTTTTTCAAATATTTCAACTAATTTACCTTCTAAATGTAATCCATTAAAAAAGATGATATCTGCATTAACTAATTTGGTAACATCACCTTCACTAGCTTTATATAAGTGAGGATCTACACCACTTCCCATTAAGCCTTGAACAGTAATTAAATCACCACCAATATTTTTAACCAAATCGGTAATCATGGTTGTTGTTGTAACAACGTTTAGATTTCCGTTTGATGGATTGTCGTTTTTACAACTAGTGATTATTATAATAGCTAATAATAAGAGTCTTTTTTTAATCATTTTAATTCTTTTTTATTCTATAACTTAATCCTAAACCAACTAATAAATCTTGCCCTTTTGTTATACTCGTCCCCAAATAGGCATCCAACTGTAAATCATTTGAAACTAAATAGGTTCCTCCTGCATTCCACAAGTGATTGGCTTTATTAACTTCTGGAAAATCTCCATAAACTTCGGCATAAAGACCAAATTTATCTGATACAGAATAGCCATAAGCAATGGTATAGATTGCCGTTGCTTCTGGAGAATCATTTCCCCATTCTGCACCAATATTATAACCAAGACTTGATTTTTCACTCAAAGTGTGTGATAATGAAAACCTAAAATCTACTCCAGTTGTTTCAGGTCGATAATCTTGTGAAGCTGTAAATACAGGAAAAATATGACCTATAAATGCAATTCCTGGCATAGCTCCTTTTTCTTCAGTAATATCTATTTTTACTCCTAATAAAAGAGGTGAAAATCCGCTGGTTATATTGTCCAATTTGTTGCCATTTACTTTTGTAACACCTTCAACAAAGTCCCAACCAACTCGCAATTCCATATTATCGAGAATTCCATAACGAACTAGCGTTGTGTTATAGGTGTAATTTTCTGTTTTTATATTATTGTCCTCAAAAGTTTCATATAACCCTCCAGTTTCAATTTGTAAAATACCTTTCCCAACTGTTGATGAAGCTTCTGTTTGGTCAGGACGATCAGTTACTAGAGCTTTATTAGTTTCTTGATTTTGCGAGTAGGAAAAATTTACAGTCAATAAAAAAGTGAGTAATAAGATATAATGTTTATTGTTCATTGACATAAATAATGTTGGTAAAATCTTCATTTAAAAGAAGTGTATTATTGTTTATAGTTAGTTGGGTCATTTTATTTTTCGCGAACTGTTTAGTTATAGTAATAGTGTTACCATATTTTAATCCATTTAATGCGCAAAAGTCGAAGAACTCTTTATCATCACTCATCAATCGAGAAATAATATAATTTTTACCTTCTTTAGTTTGCGATAATGCTATAGATGTGTCTGTTGTTGTAATATCTCCATTTGCATTTGGTATGGGATCTCCATGAGGATCAAACTTTGGATTACCTAAATACTCACTAATTTTTTCAGCTAAAAAATCGGATGTTTCATGTTCTAGTAATTCGGCTTCACGATGAATATCGTGTAAGCTCATGTCAAATAGTTTAAACAAAAACGATTCCCAAAGGCGATGCTTTCTAACAACATTTAAAGCCATTTTTGTTCCAGCTTCTGTTAGTTGTAATTCTTGATATTTTTCGTATTCAAGGAGACCTCGTTCGGCTAATTTTTTAGACATATCTGTAGCTGCTGCGTTAGATATTCCTAATTTTTTAGCAATTGTTCCAGGTTTTGTATCCTTATAATCTTGATGTTTGTTTTTGTAAATAGCTTTTACAAAATTTTCAACGGCCACTGACATTTGTTAACTGTAAATAATTTTTAAGCTTACTTAAATTTTCAACAAAGGTAGCTAAATTATTTATATTAGGCAGTGTTTTTTATAATTGTTAACTTCACACTTTAATCCTAATTTTTTTATAATGAATCGTTTCTTGTTAGTATTAGTATGTGTTTGTTGTTTTCAAATAAGTATCAGTCAAAACAATAAAATACCTTTTCAGCCTCTGGATGTATTTGCTTTAGAATGGGCTTCAGATCCTCAAATTTCTCCTGATGCTTCTCAAATTGTTTATAGGCGAAATGGTTTTGATATCATGAAAGATAATTCTAAAGGTAATCTATGGATTATTAATACGGATGGTACATTTAACCGAAAACTTACATCTCGAGAAGTGAGTGAGTCGCAAGCAAGTTGGTCTCCAAAAGGCGATAGAATAGCTTTTGTAAGCTCCACAGATGAAGGTTCGGAATTATATATGTATTGGATTAAATCTGGTCAAATTGCTAGACTTTCTCAATTAGAAATGTCACCAGGAAATTTAACATGGTCACCAGATGGTAAACATATTGCTTTTACCATGTTTAAATCAGAAAAACCACCAGTTGTGGCTAAAATGCCAGCAAAACCAAAAGATGCAAAATGGGCAAAACCTGCTCGAATTACAGATAGATTAAAACACGAAGCAGATGGCAGCGGTTATATGCCAACGGGGTTTACACATATTTATATAATTCCATCAGAAGGTGGGACACCAAGACAATTAACAAGTGATAATTATAATCATGGAGGCAGTTTATCATTCTCACCTGATGGAAAGCATATTTATTTTTCTGCGAATAGAGTAGCTGATTGGGAGTATAACTTTAGAAACAGTGAAGTGTATAAAGTTAATACTAATACAAAAGAGATTACTGCGTTAACATCACAGCAAGGACCAGATTATTCTCCTAAAGTATCACCAAACGGAAAACAAGTTGCTTTTTTAGGATTCAAAGACAACGTGCAAACACATCAAAATACGAGACTCTATCTTATGAATGCAGACGGAAGTAATCGTAAAATGGTTTCTGGTGATTTTGATAATAGTATTTCTAATATTTCTTGGGATGCCAATGGAAACGGTTTGTATTGTACCTATGATGAAAAAGGAAATTCTAAAGTTGCTCATATTACTACTAATGGTAAAATCACCAAACTCGCTGATAATTTAGGAGGAACCACTTTAGGAAGACCTTATGCTTCAGGATCGTATTCTGTTGCTAATAATGGTACTATAGTATACACGCAAACAAGACCTGAATATCCAGCTGAATTAGCAGTAATTCAAAATGGTAGATCAGCAAAATTAATTACAAATTTAAACGATGATATTTTAAATCATAGAGAATTAGGAGAAACCGAAGAGGTTTGGTATAAGTCGTCTTTTGATGATAGAGATATCCAAGGTTGGATTGTGAAGCCACCAAACTTTGATGCGTCAAAAACCTATCCTTTATTAGTTGAAAATCACGGAGGACCAATTTTAAATTATGGTGACCGTTTTACAGCCGAAATACAATTGTATGCAGCAGATGGTTATGTGGTTTTTTATCCAAATCCAAGAGGAAGTACTAGTTATGGTGAAGAGTTTGGAAACTTATTATATAATAATTATCCAGGACAAGATTATAACGATGTGATGGATGGCGTTGATTATTTGGTACAAAAAGGTATTGCAGATAATGATAAATTGTATGTTACTGGAGGAAGTGCTGGAGGAATTATGACGGCTTGGATGATTGGAAAAAACAATCGTTTTAAAGCGGCTGTTGTGGCAAAACCTGTTATGAATTGGATTAGTAAAACGCTAGTTGCTGATAACTATTACGGTTATGCTAACTCTCGTTATCCTGGACAACCGTGGGAAAATTTTGAAACCTATTGGAAGTTCTCTCCAATATCATTAGTTGGTAATATAGAAACCCCAACTATGGTTATGGTTGGTATGAACGATTTGCGAACACCTCCTAGTGAAGCTAAACAACTCTATCACGCCCTAAAATTACGTAAGATAGAAACAGTTTTAGTGGAAATTCCAGAAGCCTCTCATGGCATCGCTCGAAAGCCTAGTAATTTAATTAGTAAGGTTGCACATACTTTGGCATGGTTTAGGAAGTATAATGCTGAAGACTAATTAGTAATTTTTTGTCACATTAAAATTATAAATAGGTCTTTATTAAAACTTACTGTATGAGATCTATTTTTACTATTTTTTTAGTCTTGACTGTTTTTATTGGTTATGCCCAAAATAGAACAGTTACAACACTTAATTTTAATGAGATAGTAGCTATTGATGATATAGAACTACAACTCATAAGTGTGGTTGATTCGCGATGTCCTAAAAATGTTAGCTGTATGAGAGCAGGAGAAGCAAAAGTTGTAGTTGAAGTATTTAAAAACGGAACGTTTTTAGAACAGCAAACATTGACGTTTTACCCTTCTTCATTTAATAAAAGCGCTACTACACTTTATACATCTGAAGCATTAAACATATCAGGACTTCAATTATTTCCTTATCCGGAAGGTCCAAATAAAATAAGTGAAACTGATTATGTTTTAGAATTAGTTATTGAAAATTAATAGTAATTAAAAAAACAAAAATCATTTTTAATGCTTTTTCATTAACTTTAGAGATGTCTTAACTTTAAGGTTGTGAAATTTTTAATTAAAAATTCTAGCATATTACTTTTATGTATTGTTTTATTTGGCTGTAATAAATTTAAACCAACAAAAGCAAGTAAAGATTCATACGATAAAGTTGTAAGGACGATTGACTGGAAAAACGCTACTCTTCAGAATGAAGTTTTAGAAAAACCTTGTCTTAAAGAAGTAAAGAAAAAAACGTTTGAAAATTTACCAAAAAACCTTGCTTTAGAAAAAGACACGTTTAAAAATTTAGCTCTCCTTATGTCTGGATTTGATGAGGCAATTAATTCCTTGATTAAAAAGTATGATTTAGAAAATAAATTGAGTGAAGACACAGGGATTTTTAAAATAGAGGCAAAAGATAAAATATATGATGCATTAAATAGTTCTGAAAACGAAAAAGAACTTCTTAATAAAGTTAAAAGACGTTTAGATAAAAAGCCTATTGACTGGAATGGAAAAGAAAAAGAATTTGACAGGGACATTAAGAAACTGTCTAATTTTATCGGGAAAGAGCGCGAAATTACTAGTGAGAAATCTATCACAGATTCAGAAGGCTGTTCGGTTAGATGGACACAAGCTATAGATATTTTAAAAATGAGTAGAACAGAAATAAAATTTAGTGCTTATTGTCATATTCATGTTGGTTGTAATTGTTCTCAAGACAAAACAACATCCAATATAAGTTACTCTGATGCGTATTTTAGAAGGTACTTTACTGCTAAATTTCCTAACGATAAAGTTGATTTTAATTCGTTGATATTCTATAAAGTAGAAAAACCTAAATATTGGTTATATTTTAAATGTTGCGAAAAAAAGTATAAGGATTAGCAACCACAATCACTTGAACCGCAACCTTTAGAAGGTTTAGTTTTGGGTTTCCATATAAATTTACGGATTAAAAAAACCACAGCTAAACTTACTGTCACAATTACTAATATGGTTTGAATTGTAAAGTTCATGTTTAATAAGTCGAAATTAATTTAGTTTCATTTCAACAGTTCGAGAGCCTCACTGTCCAGTTCAATTTAAACGTTCAGAATGACATCATTTTAAAAGATTGCCACGTCTCCAGACTTCAAGAATCTGGTTCCTCGCAAAGACTTAGTTAATAAACTGAAACGCCATTAAAGCAGCTACGTAAGCAATAATGGTCATGCCTATTAACTGTATCATTGGCCATTTCCAACTATTTGTTTCTCGTTTTACTATAGCTAAAGTACTCATGCATTGCATAGCAAAAGCATAAAACAGTAATAATGAAATACCTGAAGCAAGCGTAAATACTTTTGCTCCATTACTATGTGTTTCACGTGCCATTCTATTTTTTATGGTATCATCTTCTTCAGGATCTCCAGCACTACCAACACTATAAATTGTTGCTAAAGTACCAACAAACACCTCTCTTGCTGCAAACGATGTTACGAGTCCAATTCCTATTTTCCAATCATAGCCTAGAGGTTTAATAACAGGTTCTATTGTTTTACCTACTATTCCAATATAACTATGTTCTAGTTTATGTGCTGCAATTTTATCTTCTAATTCATTTTCAGATAAAGAAGTATATTTTGCTGTAACAATTTCTTCTGCATTGTTAAACTGGTCACCAGGACCAAATGATGCTAATACCCAAAGAATGATAGAAATAGCCAATATAATTTTACCAGCTTCAAACACAAATGTTTTTGTTTTTTCTAGCACTGTAATTGCTACATTTTTTAGGAGAGGTAATTTGTAACTAGGCATCTCTATCACAAAAAAAGAGCGACTTCTAATTTTAAGAATTTTGTTTAGTATGTAAGCAGATATAACTGCCATAGCAAAACCTAATATATAAAGTGACATTAATGTTAGTGCTTTGTAGCTAAATCCTAAAATAGTGCCTTCAGGTATTACTAACGCAATAATAATTAAGTAAACTGGAAGCCTCGCAGAACAAGTTGTAAAAGGTGTTACCAAAATAGTAATGAGTCGTTCTTTCCAATTTTCAATATTTCTTGTTGCCATTACAGCTGGTATAGCACAAGCAGTTCCTGAAATTAAAGGCACAACACTTTTACCACTTAAACCGAAACGTCTCATTATTTTGTCCATCAAAAACACAACACGACTCATATAACCACTTTCTTCTAGAATGGAGATAAATAAAAACAAGAAAGCAATTTGCGGAATAAAAATCACAACACCTCCAATTCCAGCTATAATACCATCAGCTAATAAGTCTGTAAAAGGGCCAGGAGGGAAAGCATTTTTTACCCATTCTGCTAAATAGGCAAAATGTGCATCTATAAAATCCATCGGTATAGTAGCCCAATCATAAATAGCTTGAAATATTAATAGTAGAATACCAAAAAATATGATGTAACCCCAAATTTTGTGCGTAAGAATACGATCAAGCCTACTTCTTAAATCTGTTGCTTTAGACGAATCTATGGTTTGACCTTCTTTTAAAACAGTATTAATAAACTGGTAGCGTTTAATGGTTTCCTTTTGTTGAAGACGTTTTAAATCTGAATGCGATTTTGTTTTAAAAGTTTCTGCTTCAATTACTTCTCTTTGAGTAGAACCGAAATTCACATCTTGAGTAATTACAAGCCATAATTTATACACCAATTGATTTGGGAATGCCTTTTTTAGAGAGTTAAAATAATCTTCATCAATTTCTGATGCATTCATACAAGGTTCATGAGAAATAGTCTTGTAATTTTCAATGAGGGTTTTTAATTCAGAAATACCGTCATTTTTACGAGTGCTTACTAAAGCAATTTTTGTTTTTAGATGTGCTTCTAGTTTGACAATATCTAATGAAATTCCTTTGCGCTTCATACGATCACTCATATTAATAACAAGTATCGTTGGTATTTCTAAATCTTTAATTTGGGTAAATAAAAGAAGGTTTCGTTTTAAGTTTTCTACATCAGAGACTACTACGGCAACATCAGGAAAATCTTTGTCATTTTTATTTAAAAGGAGTTCAATTACTACATTTTCATCAAGAGACGATGCATTTAAACTATAGGTTCCAGGAAGATCAATGATATGTGCTTTTAATCCTCTTGATAACTTACAAATACCCTGTTTTTTATCTACAGTAATTCCAGGATAATTACCAACTTTTTGGTTGAGACCAGTTAAGGCATTAAAAATAGATGTTTTTCCTGTGTTTGGATTTCCAATTAAGGCAACATTAATTTGCTTACTCATCGACTTTATCTATTTGTATTAATGCTGCTGTATCTTTTCTAATAGCTAAATGACTTCCGTTTATATTTAAATACAAAGGATCAGAAAATGGAGCAATATGTAACAATTCTACTGAATTTCCAGGCAGACAACCCATTTCTAGAAGTTTTAAAGGAATATCGCTCGAAGAAGTATCCAGTATAATACCCTTTTCTCCTTTTTGTAAATCAGCAATTGTCAAGGTCATTTATTATTTAGATTGATTATAAAGAAGCAAAAGTACTAAAAACATTAATCTTTATATGATGCTTTTAAAACTTTTATATCCTCTAATAGTTTATCAATATCATCTGGATTAGTACCATCGTAATGCCCACGAATCTGTCGTTTTTTATCGATTAGAATAAAGTTTTCAGTATGTATCATATCGTATTCATCCCCATTACCATCCTCTAAAACGGCAAAATAACTTTTTCTAGCCAGCTTATAAATCTCCTTTTTATCTCCAGTTACCAAATTCCATTTGCCATCGTTAACACCTTTTTTTAGAGCGTAGCGTTTTAATTGAGCTACAGAATCAATTTGAGGCGTAACAGAGTGTGATAAGAGCATAACCTCATCGTCATTCAAGAATTCTTTTTGAATTTGGTACATATGGTCTGTCATAATTGGGCAAATTGATGGACAGGTTGTAAAAAAGAAATCTGCAACATAAATTTTGTCTTTATAATCGGCTTGTGTAACGGTTTCTCCATTCTGATTAACTAGACTAAAATCTGCAATGGTATGATATTTCTTTTGATGCTGAATCGTACTATCTACCAACTTTTGATTTATCATTGCTGGTTGCCATATAGGTAAAACTCGTTTAGGTTTTAAAATGGAATACATAATAGAAATGATAATAATTGACAGTATCAATAAAACAATTCCGAATAATTTAAATTGCTTAAAAAACGCTAACATAAATAGCTTGTTTTGGGATGTTTGTAGTAAGATATAGTGCAAAAATACGACACAATACTATTAAAATGCGTATTTTTAACAGGTAAATTCAATGCTATGAAATGAGTCTTTGTGATAGTTTTTGTATGTGGAAATTATTATTGACGAATTCCATCTGACATTATTTGAAAAAGTAAAAAATTACAGATGAATAGACTAATACTTACCGTTTGCTTACTCGCTTCGGGATTAATTTCTGGGCAAGTTTTACAAGATAATTTAGATGATATTATTGAAGCCGAAACCAAATCTGCTTTACGAACTATAAATTCCAGCCAATCTAGAAATCTCAATACTGGTAATTACGATTTAAAGTATCATCGGTTAGAACTCAATATTGATCCAGCTGTTAATTTTATTTCAGGGGATGTCACCTCACATTTTGTAGCTAAAGAAAATCTAAATCAAGTAACTTTTGAATTAGCAAATAATTTAACGGTCTCTCAAGTGATGCAACGAGGTACTAGTTTAAGTTTTGTTCAAAACTCGGATGACGAGGTTGTTATTACGTTACCACAATTTCAAAACCAAGGTGTTTTAGATTCGTTAACAGTAAGCTATTCAGGAGCTCCAATAAGTTCAGGCTTTGGCTCGTTTGAGCAGACAACCAGAGATGGAGATCCTATTATTTGGACATTATCAGAGCCTTATGGAGCAAAATCTTGGTGGCCATGTAAACAAGACTTAAACGATAAGATTGATGTTATAGATGTGTATCTAACCACTCCAGTTTTTAATGCTAGTAATGAGGAACTTATTGCTGTGAGCAATGGATTAGAGCAGAGTCAAGTAATAAATGGTAATGATAAAACGACTCATTTTAAACACCAACACCCTATTCCTGCTTATCTAATTGCTATTGCAGTTACAAATTATGAAGTGTTTAATCAAACTGTTGATAATAATGGCAATCCTTTTGAAATAGTAAACTATGTCTTCCCAGAAAGTTTAACCAACGCACAAGCTAATACACCTGTAACAATAGATATTATGAATTTCTTTTCAGATACTTTTGAAGAATACCCTTTTGCTGACGAAAAGTATGGTCATGCTCAATTTACTAGAGGTGGAGGAATGGAGCATACTACTGTATCTTTTATGGGGAATTTTTCAAGAAATTTAATAGCTCATGAGTTAGCTCATCAATGGTTTGGAAATAAAATAACCTGTGGAAGTTGGAAAGATATTTGGTTAAATGAAGGCTTTGCTACCTATTTATCTGGATTAGTTATTGAAGAATTAGATGGACAAGAAGCATTTACTACCTGGAAACAACAACGTAATAACTCTATAACTGCTGGTCCTGGTGGATCAGTGTATTTAACGGATCAGGACACTACAGATGTGAGTCGAATTTTTAACGGAAGATTATCTTACAACAAAGGGTCTATGGTTTTGCACATGTTACGCAAAAAGTTAGGTGATGGAGACTTTTATCAAGGGCTTAAAAATTATTTAAGTGATCCTGATTTAGCCTTTAGCTATGCTAAAACAGAAGACTTTATTCCAATTATGGAGTCTCAAAGTGGTGAAGATTTAACAGAGTTTTTTAGTGATTGGTTATACAATCAAGGGTATCCAACTTACTCATTAAATTGGTCGCAAAGCACTAACGATTTAGTAATTGAACTCAATCAATCACAAAGTGATGCATCAGTGTCTTTTTTCGAAGCTCCAGTGCCTATTCGTGTTAATGGCACATTGGGAGAAACTCAAGATATTATTTTAAATCACACAAGTGATGGACAGATTTTTAATGAAGTAATTGCTTTTGAAATAGCTTCAATAGAATTTGATCCAGAAGTAGATCTCATATCAAAAAATAATGAAGTACTGAATACACAATCTTTTCTGTTAGATTCAGAGTTTAAATTATTTCCAAACCCTTCAGAATCCTATTTTGAGATAAAAAAACCAGAAAGTTTAGCTATTAATTCTATCCAGATTTATAATATGGTTGGTCAATTGGTGTTGGAGCTAGATTACACAGAAACAGTTTTAGTAGATGAACTATCTTCAGGTATGCATTTTGTCAAGTTTACTACTAGTAAAGGAATCATTCACAAATCCTTGTTAAAAAAATAGGAAGCTACTAGAGGTTTACTTCCTTATATGACATTAAAAATGTACTTTTGTGCGTTCAAAATTAAAACGCAATTGATTAATGGAGTTTGTAATTAAGATATCTCAATTCTTATTAAGTCTTTCGCTTCTAATCGTTTTACACGAATTAGGACATTTTATACCAGCAAAATTATTTAAAACGAGAGTAGAAAAATTCTATCTGTTTTTTGATATAAAATATTCGCTTTTCAAAAAGAAAATAGGCGAGACCGTTTATGGTATTGGTTGGTTACCACTTGGAGGTTATGTTAAGATATCTGGAATGATAGATGAGAGCATGGATAAGGAGCAAATGGCTCAAGAACCACAACCTTGGGAATTTCGTTCTAAACCAGCTTGGCAACGTCTGATTATCATGTTAGGTGGTGTAACAGTTAACTTTATTCTAGCTATATTAATTTACATAGGAATGACTTTTTATTATGGCGATAAAATTCTTCCTGTAGAAAATATTAAAGATGGTCTAGCTATTTCTAGTACAGTTGCCAATAAAGCAGGATTGCTTACTGGAGATAAAATTATATCAGTAGACGGAGAAACTATTACTAATTTTTCTGAAATTTCTGAAAAAGTATTATTTGGTAAAGAGATAACTTTAGTAAGAAACGGAAAACAGGAAATAGTAACGCTACCAGAAGATTTTTTAGCACAGCTTATAGACTCTAAAGAAAAGTCGTTTATTGAAAAGCGTATGCCTTTTGTCATTGCCCAAATTCCAGATACGTCTTTTAATAAGACTAGTGGTATTAAAGTAGGAGATATTGTTACAGCTGTAAATAATAACAAAACTAAATACATAGACGAGGTAAAAGGTGCATTAGAGCAGTACAAAGGGCAAGAAGTTGCAGCTACTATTTTAAGAGATGGAAAAGATGAAGTGACTGTGCCTTTAAAGATCAATGAAGAAGGTCAATTAAACTTATTTTTTGCCAGTGGTGTTCCAGATTCTAATTTAGAGAAATTAGGATATTATGAATTTGAAACTAAAAAATATGGTTTTTTTGAATCGTTTCCTGTTGGAATGCAAAAGGCTTGGGATAAGTTAGGTTCTTACATTAAGCAAGTAAAAGCCATATTCACTCCAAGTACTGGAGCGTATAAAGGTGTTGGTGGATTTAAAGCTATTTACGATATATTTCCAGATTTTTGGAGCTGGCAAGCATTTTGGGGAATCACCGCGTTTTTATCAATTATGTTAGGCTTTTTAAATCTGTTACCAATACCAGCACTAGATGGAGGTCACGTTATGTTTTTACTGTACGAAATGATTTCTGGACGTAAGCCAAGCGATAAGTTTTTAGAATACGCACAAATGGTTGGTTTCTTTATATTAATTGCTTTGGTATTATTTGCCAATGGCAATGATATTTTTAAAGCAATTTTTGATTAAAATATTTTATTGATTTATATTTGCAAAGCGTAAAAAATAATATATATTTGCGCTCGCTAAAGCAAAAAAACACTCCTCTTTAGCTCAGTTGGTTAGAGCATCTGACTGTTAATCAGAGGGTCCTTGGTTCGAGCCCAAGAAGAGGAGCAAAGCAAAAGCCTTTACAGAAATGTAAAGGCTTTTTTTATTACTTTTACTCAAAGAAACTACATAGTTTATTAGTGTAGTATTTAAAAGAAAATAACAAAAGCTTCTAAAAAGGCTTTTTTAAATATGTAATCTCGATTATCGAGTAAATCCCAAATAGAATGCTTGACAATTTTTTATTTAATGTAGAGTACGGAATTAACCATGTTCTTGATATTAATGGCTATGACCATGTACTATTTTTAATCGTATTAACTGTTCCTTATTTGTTTAATAATTGGAAGCGTGTACTCCTGTTAGTTACCACGTTTACAGTTGGTCACACGTTATCTCTAATTTTAGCTGCTTACGATGTCGTAAATGTTAATGGAACTCTAGTTGAGTTTTTAATTCCTGTAACCATCATGATTGTTGCAATTTTTCATGTATTCACTGCCGGAAAAGGAGCTCAAAAAGAAAAAGTTGGCGTATTATTTTTTTCAACATTATTTTTTGGTCTTGTTCATGGTTTAGGATTTGCTAGAGAGTTTAAAATGTTAATGAGTGGAACAGATAATAAACTAGTAACACTTTTAGAATTTGCTCTAGGTATTGAGATTGCTCAAGTAATCATAGTATTTATAGTATTGTTTTTAGGATTTATTGGTCAAACCGTTTTTAGATTCTCTAGAAGAGATTGGATACTAGTTGTGTCTTCAATTGTAATTGGTTTAACTATACCAATGATAGTATCCAGTGATTTATTATCCTAAATAATTAGTATTTAAACTTAAAGTTTTCACAAAACTTTAAGTTTAAAGCATTGCTATTAAAATACGAACCGTTTATCTTCGTTAGAACATCTAGATATTTATGCCAGCAGAAAAACAACTTAAATATGATAAAGCGTATTTGCGTATTGCTAAAGAATGGGGAAAATTATCCTATTGCAAACGCAAACAAGTAGGTGCTTTAATAGTTAAAGATCGCATGATCATCTCTGATGGTTATAATGGCACACCAACTGGGTTTGAAAATTTCTGTGAAGATGAGGAAGGCTACACAAAATGGTATGTGCTTCATGCAGAAGCAAATGCTATTTTAAAAGTAGCTTCATCCACGCAATCCTGTAAAGGTGCGACCTTATATATTACGATGTCTCCATGTAAAGAGTGTAGTAAATTAATACACCAAGCGGGAATAATTAGAGTAGTTTATTATGATGCCTATAAAGATGATTCAGGCTTACGATTTTTACAAAAAGCAGGTATCGAATTACAGCATATTAATGATATAGATTAAGAGGTGAAGTTTCAAAAAAAGTACATACCATTATTATTAGGAATCGCTGTTGCGTTCGGGATATTTGTAGGCGGTAAATTAGATTTTGCCGATTCTTCTGATCGTTTGTTTACCTCAAATAGTAAAAAAGATAAGCTTAACAGGTTAATAGACTACATAGATTATGAGTATGTAGATGAAATTAATACAGATAGTATAGTTGATGTAACTGTAAATGGGATTTTAAATAATCTAGATCCTCATTCTACCTACATTCCTAAAAAGGATTTACAACGTGTTACCGAAAATATGAAAGGCGATTTTGTAGGTATCGGAATTAGCTTCTACACCTACAGAGATACCATAACAGTTATTAGAGCTATTGAAGGAGGGCCAAGCAAACTAGCTGGAATAAAAGCTGGAGATCGCATTATTACTGCAGATGGCGATTCTATTTATGGCAGAGAGTGGCGAGATGAAGATGTTATTGATAAATTAAAAGGCGAAAAAAATTCTAAAGTAAAACTTCAAGTCTACAGAAAAGGAGAAGATGAGTTGTTAGATTTTACAGTAAAACGAAACGATATTCCTATAAAAAGTGTTGAAGCTTCGTATATGCTAACTAATAAATTAGGCTATATTAAAATTAACCGTTTTGCAGAATCTACGTATAAGGAATTTAAAGAAGCTTTAGATAAATTACAAGAAAAGGGAGCAACACAATTAGCTTTGGATTTGCGTGATAATCCTGGAGGCTTTTTAGCAATGGCAGAACAGATTGTAGATGAGTTTTTAGAAGATGACAAATTAATTTTATTCACAAAAAACAAGCGTGGAAAAATTGAAAAAAGCTTTGCTACTGATGAGGGTGATTTTGAAGATGGTGAAATTTTTGTTTTAATAAACGAGAACTCTGCTTCAGCAAGTGAGATTGTTGCAGGAGCACTACAGGATAATGATAAAGGGACTATTATTGGTCGCAGATCCTATGGTAAAGGGTTAGTGCAACGTGAAATGGCTCTAGGAGATGGAAGTGCTGTTAGGTTAACAGTGTCTAGATATTACACGCCAACTGGTCGCTCTATTCAACGACCTTATAAAAAGAAAGACAACAAAGATTATTACGATGAGTATTACGAGCGTATTATGAAAGGAGAGTTGTCTGACGCTGCAAAAATTCAAGTTGCTGACTCTTTAAAATTTGAAACACCAAAAGGTAAAATTGTCTATGGAGGTGGCGGAATTATACCAGATGTTTTTGTGCCTTTGGATAAAAAGATGAATAACGAAACACTAACGTATATTGTTGGCAATGGAGTGATGAATTTCTTTATGTTTGAAGAGCTTGATAAAAACAGAGAGATTTATCAAAACCTAACGTTAGAAGAATTAATAGAAGACTTCAATATCACTGATGCAATAGTAGACCGTTTTGAAGACTATGTGAACCTTCGCACGCGATATAAAATTACATTTGCTGCTTACAGAGAAGAGGTGAAACTCTATTTAAAAGCTGTTTTAGCGGAACAATTATTTAATACAGATGCCTATTACAAAATTGTAAATTCTAGAGATAATATGGTAGATGAAGTATTAAAGTTGAGTGACAATAAGTAGGTTTTAAACCTTATCATGTACTTTAGTGTGCATACCATCATTCCAAATAGTTAAAATATCTGTAGCTACATGAGCACCACTTCCTGAAGCTATTGCAAATTGGCTTCGCCAACCAGCTAAAGTTCCAGCTACATACAAATTGTTTTTAATAAGATGATTGGTGTTTTTTAACCAAATTCTATTTTTCTCAACTACTGCTCTAGGATGAGGTTCAATATACGTTTCTAATCCTTTAATAGCCATCAAATTAGCATAGCCTACAGCTATAACAACTATTTTAGCTTGATAAGAACTTTTATTAGTTGTTATAGTAAAGCCACCATCTAGCTCTCCAATCTTGCTGACTTTCTCTTTATCCATTTGCTCAATATTTGGATAGAGTTTTGTTAATTGTTGTTTGCCACTCTCCAAAATAGAGGCACCAGTTGTGCCTACTGGTACACCTAAAACATTATTAAAAAGGGCATTTTGTAAATGAGATGCTTTTTGATGCGTAAAGATTCCTATTTTTTTATCAGACACATAGGGTCTTTTATTAGCAGAACCTAAAACTAATGCACAAGACATTCCTGCAGCTCCTCCACCAATAATTAAAACATCAAACATTACTTTCTAGTTTTATGCAATTTTTCAATACGTTTAGAAATGCGTAAAATTTGAAGTATCATAACTGCGCAAATAGCGGCAAGTATCGTAATAACAGCATACATACTTTCACCATCTAAAAGCGCATTAAAATTTAGCTTTGTAGCATTATAGATTATTAAAGCTATAGCGATTAAAGTAAGTATGATTCTAAATAGTTTCATAGGTGTCTTAATTACATTAATAAAGCTTTAATGTTTGCTGCAAATAATTTAACAGCAATTGCTAATAAGACAACCCCAAAAACTTTACGTATAATTTTAATACCATCAGGGCCAATAATACGTTCAATTTTAGAAGAGGTTTTTAATACTACATATATTAAAATAACGTTTAAAATTACTGCTATTATAATATTTTCTATTTCAAATTCAGCTCTCAACGATAATAGAGTTGTTAAACTTCCTGGTCCAGCAATTAAGGGGAAAGCTAAAGGAAATACAGATGCTGTTATACCACTATCTCCATCGTCTTTGTAAAGTGTAACTCCTAAAATCATTTCTAATGCAATAAAAAACAGTATAAAGGAACCAGCTACAGCAAAAGAGTTTACATCTATACCAATAAGGGATAGTAGACTCTTCCCTAAAAACAAGAATACGATCATGATAACACCAGCTATAATCGATGCTTTTTCGCTTTGGATATGTCCTACTTTTTTACGTAAATCAATTATAATTGGGATGTTTCCAACGATATCTATTACAGCAAACAATACCATAAAAGCTGTAAATATTTCTTTAAGTTCTAATTGCATGATAATTACCTTAAAAATTTGCTGCAAAGTTCGGTATTATAAAATGATTTTCAATATTAAATACTAGTAAAGTTTAGCTATTTTTGTGGCATGTTTCAGCTTGGTAAAACAATTGTTTCAGAAGATATAATCAGCAAAGATTTTGTTTGCAATTTATCTGCATGCAAAGGGGCTTGTTGCATTGATGGTGATGCCGGCGCACCTTTAGAAAAAAATGAAGCCAAAATTCTTGATGAAATTTACCCTAAAGTAAAACCTTTTTTAAGAGAAGAGGGTATTAAAGCCATTGAGGAGCAAGGCACATATATTACAGCTAAAAATGGTGAGCTGGAAACACCATTAATTGATGGTGCTGATTGTGCCTATGTTATGTTTGATGATAAAGGAACTGCGCTTTGTGCCATTGAAGAAGCTTACAATCAAGGAAAAGTAGATTGGAAAAAGCCTATTTCTTGTCATTTATACCCTGTAAGAGTTAAAGAGTATAGCTCGTTTTCTGCAGTAAATTACCATAAATGGTATATCTGTGATGATGCTTGTGCTTTAGGAAAAGAATTACAAGTACCTATATATAAGTTTGTTAAAGACGCACTTATTAGAAAATTTGGAGTAGAGTGGTATGCTGATCTTGAGGTTATGGCTCAAAAACTTAATCGCTAACTATTTTCTCTGTAGGCACATCTATTATAACTTGCGTTCCTGCTACCTTTTTCTCTGTATCTCTTATGTCTTTTATAGCAATTTTAAAATCGGAAGTATAGGCTTTAGAAAAATCTGCTAATCTATCTTTTGTAATGGTAATACCTAAAGATTTACCTTTTGTAAATTTTTGGTTGTTTATTTTGGCTGATGCTCTTCTGCCAATACCATTATCTTCAATACAGATTCTAACAGAGTTTTTATTTATTGGTCTAATAACAATAGTTATTTTTTTCTCGCCCTCTTTAGATGATAAACCATGCCAGAGAGCATTTTCTAGAAAGGGTTGTAAAATTAATGAAGGTACCTTTATGTTATTGATGTTTACTACAGGGTCAATATCTAGAGAATAGTCTATTTCATTCGAAAAACGAATATTTTCTATATTCATGTATAGCTCTGAAGTCTCTAACTCTTCCTTTAGTGAGATTTCTTTTACCATTGAAGCTTCTAAAATTTTTCGAATAAGTTTTGCAAACTTGTTCAGGTAATAAACAGCATTTTCCTTTTCATTATTTATAATATAAAGCTTTATGGAATTAAGAGAGTTAAAAATAAAATGTGGATTCATTTGACTCCTTAATGCCTTTAATCGTAAGTCTGAAATTTCTTGTTTAAATTTAATTTGATCGTTTAAGGCATCAATTTTTTCTTGATATTGCACACTAACCGCTTCTTTTAATTTCTCATTTTCGTTTAGTTTATAAAACAATCTTTTATTGACATCATCTCGTTCATTAACAATGAGCTTTTGTTTATGACCCAAACCAAGAGAGAAACAAATATTTTCAATAAAAAAACCGGCATAAAAAAAGAAATCACCGACCTCTCTAGAGATATCTATCAAAGGTAACGTGCGAATAGTATATTCGCCAATAACAGAACTTATAAATAATATGATGGCTCCAATAATTATATAATATTTTAAACGGCCTTTAAGTTGAAAAATAAACCAAAATGAAAAAATGGTTTGTATGGTAATTATTGGTAGATATAACTTATTAAACAGATTATAAAAGCTTTCATAATCAAAAACAGATTTAAATAATTGTGCTAAAACACCAAGTAAAAATAGAACACCAATAGGATAGAGAATGTATTTAAACCATTGTTTATTTACATTCCAGATGTCTAAAAACTTTACTGCAAAAACAAAATATATACAATTGTACGTCCACCTATAAAAATCTCCATACTTATCAGTAATGCCAGTTAATGAAACCATATCTTTTAAAAAACCAGTTTCTACTTTGGTTATGTAAGCCATAAATATTAAAAACGTATAAATACTGTAATATAAATAGGCACGATCCTTATGCTGAAAGTATAGAAGAAAATGATAAATAGATAAAACAAATAGAGAACCGAGAATAAATGTTAAAATACCGTTACTTGTAGAATTTTGTGCAAAATCAGTTAAAGATTGAGATATGGTTATATAGCTTGATGTAGTGTTCAATATATTTTAAGTAAAAACTTTTGAAAATATTATTATGACTAACTTAAACCATTTATACAATGATTAAGACAAACACAATTATATTAGGCTGTTTTTAAACGAATTTCATTAATAGGAATATCTATAATTACTCTTGTACCTATTGGAACATTATACTTATCTAATAAATCATAAATCTCCATATGATAATCTGAAGAAAATCGTTTTGAAAAATTTGTAAGTCGCTCTTTTGTTAAGGCGATACCAACAGATTTTCTTTTTAACGTTTTCTGATTTTTTATACGACTTGAGGCAGCTCTGCCCACACCATTATCTGTAATAGATATGGTGATGTATTCTGATGACTTTTTTTTCACATCAACTTGAATCTGCTTATTATCTTTTTTAGATGATAATCCATGCCATAAACTATTTTCTAGAAATGGCTGCAGTATAAGAGAGGGCACTTTTATAGTATCGACATCAAGATTTTTCTCAATAGTAACTCGATAGTCTATTTCATTTGAGAAACGAATATTTTCTATATTCATGTATAGTTGCATGGTTTCTAACTCATCAGATAAACTCATTTCTTTTTCGGTATTGGCGACTAGAATTTTTCTGATAAGTTTTGAAAATTTATTGAGATAGTAAACGGCATTTTCCTTTTCGTTATTAATAATGTAGAGTTTAATTGAATTTAAAGAATTAAATATAAAATGTGGATTCATCTGGCTTCTTAACATATCTTGTTCTAAAAGTAAAATACGCTTCTCTTGCTTTACACGCCTGTTTCTATAAACAACAAACAAGATAATGCCAGTTAAAATAAGACCCACAAAAACCGCTAAAAGAGTTCTGTTGTTTTGTTCGAGTTTTAGTTTTACCAGCTCATTTTCGTTAGATAAGGCTTTTATTTTATTGGTTTTATCTTCAGTTTCATATTTTATTATAAGGTCGTTAACATAGTGTAAATTTCTGTCGTTAGTAATACTTTCCTCTAGAGTTTTATACTCTTTATAATGCGTCATAGCAATATCAAAATTCCCTTTTCGTTCATTTAAAATCGATAAATGTTTGTAAGCTTCAATTAAGGCGGATTTTAAATTACTTTTTTTCGCAACTGCTAATCCTATTTTTATATTTTTTTCAGCATCTTCAAATTCATCTAATTCATATTGAACCCAACCTAGATTAATATAAGAAGGCGCTATATAATATTGGTCGTCAGTTTTTAAAGCTTTTTCAAGAGCCTGCTTAATCATAATTTCTGCTATGCTTAACTTCCCTTGTTTAATATATATCTGTCCAATACTGTTATAGCAGATTACCTCACCAATTTTAGATTGTATTTCTAGATTATAATCTAATGATGTTTTATAGTCAAACGAAGCTTCTTCTAGTAAACCTTTGCCTTCTTTGGCATATCCAATATTATGGTAATTAATCGCGAGTCCAAGTTTATTATCTAGCTCCCTTTCTATAACAAGGGATTTATTAAAATGCACCAAAGCTAAATCATACTGTTTTAGAGCTAAATAAATATTACCAATACTATTTTGAGAAACAGCAATACTGCGTCTTAAATCTTTTGAAGGGTTTATTTCTGCATTCGCTAATTTTAGGGCTTCAGAGTGGTAGTCAAGTGCAGATCTAACCAAATCCATACGTCTGTAGACTACACCAAGCATATTAAGACTTACAACTTTTAAATCTATATTGTTTGCAGCATTAGCTAATTCTTCAGCAATTTCATGTTTATCAATGGCTTGATCGTACATGGACTTATTTCGGTAAAATGCTCCAAGCATATTTAAGGCATAACTTTCTCCTTCTAAATAATCTACATTTTTACTTTTTAAAGCAAAAAGCTTCATTTTAGTAGTATCGTTTTTAAAAGCTTTGAAGTTTGTATCTAAATATGAATAGTCTGTTTTTTTTTCTTTAATAGCTCTATTAAGCGTTTCAAGAAAAGCATCTGTATCTTCTTGAGCTTGACTAACAAACACAAAGCACAGCATGAACAATAGTATTTTAGGGAAAATATTTTTCAAGCTATTAATTATTAGTTTTTAGAGTTTTTCTAAAAAACCAGATTTACGCTGTCTGGCAACAGGTATTTTATGGTTAGAAGACATTATTACATAGCCTTCAGATTTATAAAATTCTTTAATTTTATTTAAATTCACAATATATGAATTATGAATCCTAAAAAACATAGAGTTTGGGAGTAATTGATTAACCTCTTTTAGTTTTTTAGTTAACACCATTTTAGAATTATCATCTAAAAACAGCGTGCTGTAGTTTCCTTCAGACTCTACATATACTATGGAGTCAGACTCTACAAAAATAAGCTTACCATCAGTGTTAATAGTGATCTTTTTTCTCTGAATAGTCTTATTAAAGTTTAATAAAAGCTGCTCTAACTTTTCTGAGTTAACAACACGAGAATTAAATTTTTTAATTTTTTTAATAGTGTCTTTTAAATCATCAGAATCAACAGGTTTTAATAAATAATCCAATGCTTCATGCTTTAGAGCTTTTATAGCATACTCATCATAAGCAGTAGTAATGACTACTGCAAAATCACGATTTTTTAATTTGCTTAAAAACTGAAAACCATCCATAGTTGGCATTTGTATGTCTAAAAACAAACAATCTGGAGAGTGATTTTCTAAAAACACTAATGCATCTTCAGGGTTGGTAAAAGTATTAGTTATTTCAATTTCATCACTAAAATTGGTAAGCTCCCAGGATAACCCTTGTATGGCTTTTGGTTCGTCGTCTACTATAACTGCTCTAAACATAGAGTATAAAGATAGGAGTTATTTTTTTTAATAAACTAGACCATGTGTAATTGGTTAAAATTAATGTATAATTAACCAGTTATGTTGGGTGTTATAGATCATTCTAAACGTTGTTTTTTCGAAATACCATTTATACATTAATTCTTACCAGTTATACATAACTAATTTTTGCTATTGGTTTTTTTAAGACATTTGATATATAAAATCTGTTAATGGTTTTCTTTGAGTAATTGCAAAGATTATAAAGTGTTCGTGGGGATTCACTTTAAAAAATGAAATGCTATTATCAACACAAAAGGCTGAATAAATTTTCAGCCTTTTCAAAAAAACTAAACGATATTTTATAACAGTTTTAGTTAGTTTAGTTAATTATTGGGAAAAAAAGAGCGTGAAATCCACGCTCTTTTTTGTGCTAAAAACCCTAGTGTTTAAAAGGGTTTGCAGAAGTTTTATGGTGAATAATAGCAATGCAAATTAGATTGTAAAATTCTGATTATCAACAATTTATAATATTTTTATTTTTTTTGTAAGATATTACTGTCTCTTAATACTTTGTTAAAAACTTGTTGAAAAGCTTTCGTAAAAAGTTTTAAAATAAAGCAATCATTTTCTAATCTTTGTTAGTCCCGAGAAGAAGCAAAAAAAGTCCTAATAATTTTTAAAAAACAACGTACAATGTCGCAAGCAGTAGAGCCAATTTTAGCAGAAAATAAAGATAGATTTGTAATTTTTCCAATCCAACATCATGATATTTGGGAATGGTATAAAAAATCTGAAGCTAGTTTTTGGACTGCAGAAGAAATTGATTTACATCAAGATTTAACAGACTGGAATACCAAACTAACAGCTGATGAAAAATATTTTATCAAGCACATTTTAGCGTTTTTTGCTGCAAGTGATGGTATTGTAAATGAAAACCTAGCTGAGAACTTTGTAAATGAAGTACAATACTCTGAAGCAAAATTCTTCTATGGTTTTCAAATCATGATGGAGAATATTCACAGTGAAACGTACTCGCTTCTTATAGATACATACGTAAAAGACGAAAAAGAAAAGGATAAACTTTTTAACGCATTAGAAAATTTCCCAGCAATTAAAAAGAAAGCAGATTGGGCTTTAAAGTGGATTGAATCTCCAAGTTTTGCGGAGCGTTTAATTGCATTTGCTGCTGTTGAAGGCATTTTCTTCTCTGGAGCATTTTGCTCAATTTTCTGGTTAAAGAAAAGAGGGTTAATGCCTGGATTAACATTCTCTAACGAATTAATTTCTAGAGACGAAGGTGTGCACTGTGACTTTGCAGTACACTTACATAACAAGCACTTAATAAATAAAGTGCCGAAAGAGCGCATTAAAGAAATTATTGTTGATGCGTTAGATATAGAGCGTGAATTTATTACAGAATCATTACCAGTTAGCTTAATTGGTATGAATGCTAAATTAATGTCTCAATACTTAGAGTTTGTTACAGACAGACTTTTAACAGAGCTGGATTGTGAGAAAGTTTACAACACAGCCAATCCATTTGACTTTATGGATATGATTTCGCTACAAGGAAAAACTAATTTCTTTGAAAAGCGTGTATCAGAATATCAAAAAGCAGGAGTGCTTAATAAAGAAGAGGAAGAAGATAAATTCAGTTTTGACGCTGATTTTTAATACGGACTTAACCTAATTTAAGACCACAATTTTTTTAAATATACTGTAGAGCGTATGCTCTATGGCAAAGAACTAACTAATTAATTCAAAAAGTTGAGTGCTATTCAACTTTGCTAACTAAAAAACCTGAAACCCTATGTTTGTAGTAAAAAGAGACGGCAGAAAAGAACCAATGATGTTCGACAAGATCACAGCCAGAGTACGTAAATTATGTTATGGCTTAAACGAATTGGTAGATCCAGTTAAGGTTGCCATGCGTGTAATTGAAGGATTATACGATGGAGTAACCACAAGTGAACTTGATAATTTAGCCGCCGAAATTGCTGCAACCATGACAACGGCTCATCCAGATTATGCAAAGTTAGCTGCAAGAATCTCGGTATCTAATCTTCATAAAAATACCAAGAAGTCATTTTCTGAAACAATGACGGACCTTTACGAGTATGTGAACCCAAGAACAGGAAAGAAAGCACCTTTACTGTCTGATGAGGTTTATAAGGTAATAAATGATAATGCAGACAAATTAGATTCTACTATTATTTACAATAGAGATTTTGGGTACGATTATTTTGGGTTTAAAACATTAGAACGGTCATATCTATTAAAATTAAACGGGCAAATAGCAGAAAGACCACAGCATATGCTAATGCGTGTATCAATAGGTATTCACTTAGATGATTTAGAAGCCGCTATTGAAACCTATGAGTTAATGAGTAAAAAATATTTTACGCATGCTACACCAACATTATTTAATTCAGGTACTCCAAAACCACAAATGTCGTCTTGTTTTTTATTAACAATGAAAGACGATAGTATTGATGGCATTTACGATACATTAAAACAAACAGCAAAAATCTCGCAATCAGCAGGAGGAATAGGATTAGCTATTCATAATATTCGTGCTACAGGAAGTTATATAGCAGGAACTAATGGTACATCTAACGGTATTGTGCCTATGCTTCGTGTGTATAACGATACAGCTCGTTATGTAGATCAAGGAGGAGGGAAGCGTAAAGGAAGTTTTGCTATGTATCTTGAACCTTGGCATGCCGATATTTTCGACTTTTTAGATCTAAAAAAGAATCATGGTAAAGAAGAAATGCGTGCTCGTGATTTATTCTACGCTATGTGGATTCCAGATTTATTTATGAAACGTGTTCAAGAAGATGGACAATGGACATTGATGTGTCCTAATGAATGTCCTGGATTATCAGACACACATAGCGAAGCATTTGAGGAGCTGTACTTAAATTATGAAGCAGAAGGTAAAGGTCGTAAAACTATTAAAGCTCGAGAACTTTGGGAGAAAATTTTAGAATCTCAAATTGAAACAGGAACGCCTTATATGTTGTATAAAGATGCTGCAAACCGCAAATCTAATCAGCAAAATTTAGGAACTATCAAGTCGTCTAACTTATGTACAGAAATTATGGAGTACACATCTCCAGATGAAGTAGCTGTATGTAATTTAGCTTCGATTGCGTTACCAATGTTTATTAAAAATGGAGAGTTTGACCATAAAGAGTTATTCCGTATTACGAAACGTGTCACTAAAAACTTAAACAAGGTAATTGATAGAAATTATTATCCAGTAAAAGAAGCCGAAAATTCTAATTTCCGTCACAGACCAATAGGATTAGGTGTACAAGGATTAGCAGATACATTTATTAAACTGCGTTTACCATTTACAAGTGACGAAGCTAAAAAGTTAAATCAAGAGATTTTTGAAACCTTATATTTTGCTGCTGTAACAGCATCTATGGAAGAGGCTAAAGCAGATGGACCTTACCAAACTTATAAAGGTTCTCCAATTAGCAAAGGTGAATTCCAACACAACCTTTGGAATATTAAAGACGAAGAGTTAAGTGGTCGTTGGGATTGGGCAAAATTACGTAAGCAAGTATTAAAAAATGGCGTGCGTAACTCCTTATTAGTTGCACCAATGCCAACAGCTTCAACGTCTCAAATTTTAGGAAACAATGAGTGTTTCGAACCTTACACATCTAATATTTACACACGTCGTGTATTATCTGGTGAGTTTATTGTGGTAAACAAGCATTTATTAGAGGATCTTGTTGAATTAGGCTTATGGAATGATAGCTTAAAACAAGATATCATGAGAGCTAATGGTTCTGTTCAAAATATCGATATTATTCCTCAAGATATTAAGGAGCTTTATAAAACGGTTTGGGAGTTAAGTATGAAAGATATTATCGATATGTCTCGTCATAGAGGGTATTTTATCGATCAGTCACAATCACTTAACTTATTCTTAGAAGGTGCAACTATGGCGAAGTTAACATCTATGCATTTTTATGCATGGAAGAGTGGCTTAAAAACCGGAATGTATTACTTACGTACCAAATCTGCTGTAGATGCTATCAAGTTTACATTAGATAATAAAAAGAAAGAGCAACCAGTTGCAGAAACTGTTGAGGTAGATCAAACTATTGTAGCACAACAACAGCAAAAAGCAGCTAAAACTGCAGAGAAGTTTGCTAAACAGCAACAACCATCGGTAGAAGTAGAGCCTATGAGTGCCGAAGAAATGAAAGCCCTTATTGCACAAGCAAAAGAAGGACAAGGAGACGATTGCTTAATGTGTGGCTCGTAATTTTAATTAAGTGTTAAAAAAACCATCTCTTTCGGGATGGTTTTTTTGTTTATTGCTTTAACAAGTCTGTTCCAAGATATTTATCATCTTTATTATAATACCAAGCGCGATTTTTTGGCATTTTAATAGTGTTTACTATTGCTTCTTCAGTTAATACTATATATTCACCACTATCTGTTTTAAGTTTGCCAGAATCGTCGGTTTTAAAAAACTGATAGATTTCCATAGCATAGGTTTTAGTATTAAAATAAAAGTACCAAACATCGCTACCAACAGCTTTATCATAAGTGGCTTTTAAAACTAAATACTCTTTACCCTTAAAGGTTTTACGCTCTACCTTTTCATGAATGTTAGTTCCTGGATCTTTAAGCTTCATTGGCAAGCCATACAAATAAGTATAATAGTTTTTATAGAGCTCTGTGGTTTCGCAATGGGATCGTTTTGGAGGCTCTGGTAGATTAGCAATTCTCATAGAATCTGCCATAGTAGTAATACACTTACCATTTTTGTTATAGTAAGTTGTAATTATTGAATCTTTTTTAGCAGCGGCTTTAAATATATTACTAGGTAGATTTATATATATATCTGTAACTCTATCAGAACTATTAGGTGTTTGCATGGTTACCGTAAATTGATTATTAAATGTAACCCATTTATTTTCCGGATCATGATAAGCAATGGTTTTATCCAGTAATTCATATCCAGTTAATTCTTGACTTGTTCCAGGAAACATAATTAACAATGTAAAAGCGAAAAAAAGATATTTCATAAGTAATAGTTTTTGTAAAGTTACAAAACAAAAAAGCTCCTTTTTTAAGGAGCTATATATAAGTTTATACTATTTATTCTTCCTCTTGAGTTCCACTAGTATCTGTAGAAATAGTAGCTGGTTTAACAGATGAATCATGTGATGAGCTATATTCCTCTAATAAGTTTCTAGTAGCAGTCAGTAGGTCTTTTGTTTCTAATAATATTGAAAAATAGAGCGTTGTATTTTTAGGACTGGACTCTTCATTTCTTGTACGTTCTACTTGCCTTTGAATTTTTTCTTTAACCAAATCAATCGTAGAAGGCTGTCTATATAAAACCTCATCTATTCGCTCAAATGAGCGTGAATCGAATGCAACTTGAGTATCATTAAACAAAGCTTCCATACGTTCGTCAACTTCTTTAAGCTCTTTAATCTGACTAAATTTAAGCTTCTTATGATTATTATTTATGTGCTTATGGCTGACTTTAGATATATATTCTAACGATTGTGTCATGTCTTGTAAATAACCTAGAATATTAATGTAGAAATTACTGGCTCCAACGCTAGAGTCATCTAAATTTTTAATAAAATAAAATATATTATCTCTTAACGCATCTATTTCATCCGATAATTTAATGACTTGCTTTTTATTCTTCTTCAGTAATGCGAGATCTTGTTTAGCTAAACCATTTATAGCATTAGAGTAAATACGATTACCACGTTTAACAACATTAGAAATATTACCAGC
This sequence comes from Flavobacteriaceae bacterium NBU2973, assembly GCA_026162565.1. Lineage (GTDB taxonomy): Bacteria > Bacteroidota > Bacteroidia > Flavobacteriales > Flavobacteriaceae > JAOEIQ01. The sequence goes on along the minus strand of JAOEIQ010000001.1, from coordinate 23,871 downwards.
ACTTTCATGAATAACACCTTGTACAGAACTACTTTCAGCTCTTGTTAAAGTGTCTTCAGCCTTAACTTCTTTAGCTTTTTTGTTGTGCGCTATAGTACTTCTAATGAGTAGAGCAAAAGCTGTTACCAATAAAATTGGGAACATCACTTTTAAATTTAAATTTAGAAGATAAGCTATTAAAGCAGCTGCAGTAAAGGCACTAAAAGCCGTAAAAAACCAACCACCAATTACATTTAAAACACCAGCAACACGATATACAGCACTTTCTGCTCCCCAAGCTCTATCAGCTAGAGAAGTTCCCATAGCTACCATAAATGTTACATAAGTAGTTGATAAAGGTAATTTCATTGAAGTGGCAACAGAAATCAAAACACTCGCTACCATTAAGTTTACAGCTGCTCTTACTAAATCGAACGCCGGTAGTTCATGCACTCTATCTTTAGATAATTTTATGACTGGAGCTTCAAATTGTTTATCAATTTTTTGCTGCCAAGATTCTGGTAAAATATATGAGGTCATTTGAGACATTGCCATTGCCATTCGCACAAAACTACGAGATAAAAAATTAGGTTGAAAACGTTCTTGAGTTTCTCCTTGGCTAGATAAATCTATTGAAGTTTTAACAACACTTTTTGCCTTGCTAGAAAACCATAAGGTAATAATCATAACCATTCCAGCTATAAATAAAAGAAAAGTAGGAGTTGCTACTTTAGCAGATAGAATTTCCATACTAAACTCATTTGCAGGAATTCCTGAAGCAACCCACTCTTGATACGATTGCCAGGCAGCTATTGGCACACCAATAAAGTTTACTAAATCATTACCAGCAAATGCTAATGCTAATGCAAAAGTTCCTACAATAATAATTAATCTATAGATGCTTGTTTTAAAAGCACTTATTAATACAAATGATAAAACAGACCAAAATACCAGATTAACTAAAACAATGGTTAAAACTTGCTGCTCTAAAAAATCTTTTATGGTGGCGCCTCCAATTATATCAAAACTCTCACCTGCAAAAGGTGTTCCTTGAATCCCTTTCATGAAGATAAAGTAGGTAATAGCCGTTAAGGCGATGCCTCCAAATAACGAACCAACCCAAGCTGCCTTCTTTTCAAAATTATACGATAACAAAAGCCTAGAAAACCATTGAATAATAGCACCAATAGAGAAGGCGATGACGACAGATAATAATATTCCTGAAATAATTTGTGTGGCTTTAGATGTATTAATGTAATTTAAAACATCGCTGAAGCTTCCACCATCTGCCCCAATTTTTATTAAAGCCATGGCTACTGCAGCACCCAGCAACTCAAAAACAATTGACACCGTTGTGGAGGTTGGCATACCAACAGAGTTGAAAAAATCTAACAACAATATATCAGTAATCATAACTGCCATGAAGACAATCATGATTTCATCGAACATAAACTCACCTGGATTAAAAATACCTTTTCTGGCGACTTCCATTAGACCACTGGAGAAAATGGCTCCAATCGCTACACCCACACTAGCAACAATCATGATGGTTTTGAAAGAAATCGCTTTAGAACCAATGGCAGAATTTAAAAAGTTTACAGCATCATTACTAACTCCAACTACCAAATCAGCAATAGCTAAAATGGCTAGGGCAACAATCATAAACAAGTAAATGTTTTCCATACGTAAAATTGAAAATAAAAAGCAAATTTCTTGTTTTAATTTCAACACAGTGTTACCAAAAGGTTACCATATAATTCGATTAAGACAAGAAAATATGTGTGAAAGATACTTATTAATTAAAAAACTTAAAGTTAAGAAATTAAATAAATTTAAATATTTAGTTATCAAATACTTACACACTTAATGTTAATTTAATGTTACCTAAATGTTGTTTATATGTAAATTTAAATATATATTTGTAATGTAAATGTTAATTTAAACCTATCTACTTATGAAAAAATATATATCACTTATCGTAATTTTTTTAGTATCAGTTTCTTTGTCTGCACAAGAGCAAAAAGTTAAGACAGAAAAGAAAGGTGATTTAACAGAAGCTACTTATTACTATGATAATGGTCAAATCAGTCAGCATGGATTTTTTAATGCAGATGGCAAACTACAAGGTACTTGGAAACAATACGATGCAGAAGGTAAAAAAATTGCTGTTGGTAATTATGACAATGGCTTAAAAGTTGGGAAATGGCTCTTCTGGACTGAAGATAGTTTAAAAGAAGTAGACTATGTTAACTCTAAAATTGCGAGTGTTAGCAATTGGAATAATAAAACTACTGTCGCGATTAGAGATAAATAGTTAAAGCAGAATAATAGTATAAAAAAAGCTCATCTTTGTTGATGAGCTTTTCTGTTTTATAAGTAATAGTAATTCTAATTAAAACTTATAAGAATATCCTATTGAAATTTCAGTTCCTGGATTACGTAAATTAAATATTTGATCTTGAGCTTGGAAAGACTCATAAGCACTTTCTCTTTTTGAGCCCAAAATATTTGATACTTTTAAGTCTATGGCAGAATTTTTTGTCTCACCAAAAGCTTTATTTAATGTAAAGTTTAGACTATGGAAAGATTTAGTATAAACATCAGGAACAAAACCTGTTCCAACTACCTCTAGTGTTTTACCTTGAACATTGTAGAATAATCCTGCTCTAAATCCTTTTTCATCGTTATCATAGTCAAATCCTGCGTTGATAAGGAAAGGTGACTGACCTTGAAGATTACGAGTGTCATCAATAGTCTCACCTGGTCTTGCATTAGATTGCCTTAAATTAAATTCTTGTTCTGTCATTTCTAAACGAGAATTAATTATTGAAGCATTAGCATTAAATCTCACGTTTTCAAATGTATTTGAGATAAAGCCTAAATTTTGTCTTAACTCAATTTCCCCACCAATTACTCTAGCATCACCTAAATTTGCAACAGTTAACTGTCTTGGTGCTTGTGGGAAAAACGTTGACTCAATAGGGTCGGTAAATCCTTTGTAGAAACCACTTACTGCTATCATTTGTCCTTTCTCTCTAAATATTTCGTATCTAAGATCAAAATTGTTTATATAAGTAGGACGAATAGGATCATAAGTACCATTATCTAATCCTCCAATAAAAAACCTGTTTGTTACAGGATCAAATATTTGTGCAGTTGAAGCTTCTTTAAAAGATGGTCTTGCAGTAGTTCGAGAATATGATGCTCTTAAATTTGCATCTTCACTTACAGCATATATAAAATTAGCTGATGGGAAAAAGTCAAATTCGTCTATAGTGCTCAATCTTTCAACGGCAATTCTTTCGTCATTGTCATTTCTTACAATTCCAGAATAATACAAGTTAAATTGTTCGGTTCTTAAACCAATAATTACTTTTAACTTTTCAGTAGCGTTAAACTCATTTGAAATATACATAGAAGCCACATTATACTCACCTTCATACGAGTTCTCTGGGTCAAAAGCAGTTCCTGGATCTAAAAAGGTGCCTTCTGAATCTGGTGTCCAAAGGTTCTCATTAGCTAAAATAGTATTCACATCTCCATTCTCTACACTAGGTACAGGATTTGATGTGTCAAATAAAAATTGATCCGAACTAAAGTCTCTATATTTAAAAGCAAAACCACCTCCGAATTTCACTTTAGCAGGTCGATTTAACAATGTATATTTTTTTGATACATTAATATTTGTAATCCATGCTTCTTCAGATAATGTTCTCCATATCCTGTTAGGTTGACCTACCGAACTTTTATCAATCTGGTAATCTATAGTGTCGCCAATATCTACAAGTCTTAAAGGAGTGGTTCTATGATCTTTATCAAGAACTCTTGAAAATGAAGGAGAAAAAGCCCAATCCATTTTCCATTCAGATTTAGCGTCTAATGTATGATCTCCTGATAAAGAGAAATTAGTGATTGAACGTTCAGTGTAAAGTAGTGCATCATTTGTCCCTTCAAATAAACCACCACCAACTCCATCTTCACTAATTAATAGGTCAAATTTACCAGCTGTAGACTCGCCATTTTGAATGTGAAGTGCAGTTAATTTATACTTTGAATTATCGGTCTTGAAAGTTAGTCCTAATAACCCGTTAAGTAATACGTCATTATGACCTGAAGCTCCTTTTACAACTCTATCAATTACTAATGCACTATTCGAGTTATTATTACTAGGGTCTTTTCTGTAAGTACCATCTTCTCTATCTTCATAAAAAGTAGTAGTGTTTTTGTAAGATAAAGACGCTTGATAACCAATTTTGTTATCACCTATTTCATATTGATTACCTAAAGTGAAACCAAAGTCAAAATTTGCACCGCTATTTTGTATATCAGCGCCTAATTGAGAGTCAAAACGTCTAGTTAGAGAATTTAATAATAATCTATTTTCAGAGCGATCTGGAACAGGTTGATATCTGTTTATAGGTCTATTTCTAGCACCATTATCATATCCTAGAAAATCAGAATTACTTCCTTCGTAACTTAAATAATTATCTTTAAAGTGCATACTTGGGTTATAAGCTGCACCTAAAGAGATAGAATATTCCTCTTTAGTAGGGAAATCTTTAGTTACAACATTTACTATACCTCCAGTAAAATCAGCAGGATACTCTGCAGCAGCTGATTTTAATACAATTACATTATCAATAATATTAGTTGGAAAAATATCCATTGGAATGGTATTTCTATCGGGATCTAAACCAGGAATATCAACTCCATTTAATATGGATTTGGTATAACGATCACCTAAACCACGAACATATACATATTTCCCTCCTTGAACAGAAACTCCAGGAACACTCTTTACAGCAGCTGCAATATTTCCAGCCCCAGTTTTTTTGATGCTTTGAGCTGATAAACCATCTAATAAATTAACTGACTTTTTTTGTAAGTTTAAAACAGCATTTTCTGTGTTTCGTTTAACAGATGTAGTTACAACAACTGCATCTAATGAATTGGTTGTTAGGGTTACATCTAAAGTTACTATTTGATCTGGTTTAATAGTTACATCTGTGATCTCTTGAGTAGTATATCCTACAAAAGAAAAAACTAGTGTGTATATGCCTTCATCTAAATCTATTGAGTATTTACCATCAAAATCAGAAGTGGTTCCAGTAGTAGTTCCTTTTACTAAAATATTGGCAAAAGCCAAGGGTTCAGTAAAATCACCATCTATTACAGTTCCAGCAACTTTTCCAGTTTGAGAATATGTTATTAAAGTAGTTAAACTAAATAAAAATAGTATGAAAATATGTTTAAAGTTTTTCATTTTTGTATTTAAGGAGACAACTGCTCATAATAGTAATGAACAGTTGTCTTAATTTATTTTTTTATTACTGATATAATTAGAAGCCTAAATTACCAGCCTCGTTAGCATAAGTCCAACTTAAATTTGAAGTAGTAGCTCCAACTGTTTGTTCACCTTCATTTATTGCTGTTGCAGTAGAGCCAAAACCAGTTACTGTTACATTTTCTGCTTTGTTAACAAAAATATCTGTAACATTAGTAACTCCAGCAGGAAGAATAATTTCCCAAGCTCCAAAATTCACCAATCCATTATTATAATTTGTTGCAACACCATCATTATCTAATTCTACATCTGCAGAATCTCCAAAGCCAAACGCGAATACATTATTAGTAGTTACTTGAGCATTAGATCTGTAATCAGCATATTCAGAATTTACATCTCCATTACCAATTAAAGTTAAACCATCTATAGTACAAGCACCATTTAATGTGCCTTCTGGGCCATCAATTTCTAATGCATGGTCAGAAGCAGGAGACAATACAACAACACTATTAGTAATTGTTCCAGAGTAAGCTTGATCTACATCAATAGCATCATCACCTTGAGCCCATACTAATAAGTTAGATGCATTTACAGTACCACCAAAGAATTCAACTCCATCGTCTGCATTTGCAACAACTTCAATATTGTCTAAAACAGTTCCAGAACCTACACTACCAAGAGTTAAACCGTTAATTTCATTTCCTTCTCCTAAAAGTGAACCGCCATGGCGAATAGAAACGTATCTCAAAACTCCTGAATTGTCATCGTCAACTGCTGGCTCATCTCCAGGGCCGTATAAACCAAAAGTATCGCTTGCAGGTATTCCTTCAATTTGAAGTTCTGTAACATCTCCAGGGAAAGAACCTGATGCTCTACCTAATAAGATAATACCTCCCCATAGACCTGCATTATTTTCACTTAAATTTGTTCCTGATAATTCACCAATTCCAATATTATCTGCTTCAGCAGTAAAGATAATCGGTTGTGCCGCAGTTCCTTCAGCCATGATTTTCCCACCTCTAGCTACAATTAAAGCAGATGATAAAGACCCTGTACCAGAGCGACCTTTAATAATAGTACCTGGTTCAATAGTTAAAGTTACACCTTCTTGAACCACGACTTTTCTATCTAGTATATAGCAGTTATCCGCTGTCCAAGTTTCATCTACTGCAATACCTCCTGCCTTAACAATACATCCAGAAGAACCAGTGCCTCCACCAATATTATTGTTATTTGTAGTTTGCTCAATTATTATAGGTGTGTCATCGTCTTCAATACATGAAGTAAAAGCTAAAGCTGATACTACTAAAGCTGATAAAAATAATTTTTTCATTAGAGTTGTTTTTAAATTGTAATTTCTTGTGTTAATTATCAGCACAAAGAAACTAATGAAGTGTAAAAAAGATGTTACCTCAAAATTAAAAGTTGGTAATAATAAGGTTACTTTAATGTTATAGAATTTCTAGTTTAAAGCTTTTTCTAAACATTTAGTTAACATTAAAACATAAAAAAGCATCCTATAAAAGGATGCTTTTTTGTTAAATATAGTATAGGATTATTAATTACCCTAAAGTAACTCTTTTAAATGCAGATACTTCTACGTCTCCGTAAGTCTTAACATAATCTGCAACAGTTTTATTTTCATCCTTGATAAATTTTTGATCCAATAGACATTGCTCTTGATCTAAAGTTGTGTTGTCAGACACAAAACGATCCATTTTTCCTGGAAGAATTCTATCCCAAATTTGCTCTGGCTTACCTTCTGCAGCTAATTGTGCTTTTGCATCTGCTTCAGCTTTTGCCATAACTTCTGGAGTTAATTGTGCCATAGAAATAAATTGAGGTACATTTTTAAGTGTTTTACCTAAACGTGCTAATTCCTCATTGTCTTTTTCTATAACTGCAATTCTAGCTTCAGTTTCTGAAGCAATAAAAGCAGGATCAAAATCTTTATACGATAAAGTTGTTGCTCCCATTGATGCCACTTGCATAGCGATGTCTTTAACTAGAACATCTGCATTATCCACATTAGAAGATAAACCTACTAGTGCAGCAATTTTATTAATGTGAACATAAAATCCAACATAAGCAGCTTCTAATTTTTCAAAAGCTTTAAGGTCTAATTTCTCACCTATTACTCCAGTTTGCTCTATTAACTTATCTGCAACTGTCATACCTTCAAAATCTGACGCTAAAAATGCTTCTTTAGAATCGAAATTAATTGCAGCTTCAGCTAAATCATTAGCTAATTTTACAAAGTTTTCGTTTTTACCAACAAAATCCGTTTCACAACCTAAAACGATTGCTACACCTACAGTGTTATCGGCATTAACTTTAGCAATTGCAGCACCTTCGCTAGACTCACGATCTGCTCTTTTCGCAGCAACCTTTTGTCCTTTTTTACGAAGCACTTCAATAGCTTTATCGAAATCTCCTTCAGCTTCAACAAGTGCTTTTTTACAATCCATCATACCAGCACCTGTAGCTTGTCTTAATTTATTTACTTCTTGAGCTGTTATTTTTACCATAGCTTCCATAATATTAAAAATTTAAAAAAGTCGTTTAATTTGTTGTTCTAATAAAGAATAAACTAAACGACTTTTAAATAGTGTGTGTTATAATTTATTCTTCTTCGTTACTTCCATCAACTGGAGATGTCCCTTTTTTAGCTTTTGCCTTTGGTGCATCTTTAGTAGCTTTACGCTCTGTTAAACCACCAGCAATAGCATCAGCTACATGCGATAATACTTTATCAATAGACTTTGATGCATCATCGTTTGCAGGAATCACATAATCAACTTGACGTGGATCAGAGTTCGTATCTACCATAGCAAAGATCGGAATGTTTAACTTTTGAGCCTCTTTAATTGCGATATGCTCACGCTTAATATCAACAACAAATAAAGCACCAGGTAAACGTGTCATGTCACTTATAGAACCTAAATTCTTTTCTAATTTAGCTCTTAAACGATCTACTTGTAAACGCTCTTTTTTAGATAAGGTGTTAAATGTACCATCTTTCTTCATTCTATCGATAGTAGCCATTTTTTTAACAGCTTTTCTAATAGTAACAAAGTTCGTTAACATTCCACCTGGCCATCTTTCTGTGATGTAAGGCATGTTTACATTTCCTGCTTTTTCAGAAACGATATCTTTTGCTTGCTTTTTAGTAGCAACAAATAAAATTTTTCTACCTGAAGCAGCAATTTTAGCTAAAGCTTTAGAAGCTTCTTCTAATTTTGCAGCTGTTTTGTAGAGGTTGATAATATGGATGCCATTACGCTCCATATAAATGTAAGGAGCCATGTTTGGATCCCATTTTCTTGTCAAGTGTCCGAAGTGTACACCTGCGTCTAGTAAGTCTTTTACTTCTGTTTTTGCCATTTTTGTAATAGTTTACGTTCTGTTGAATTAGCAATAATTAAGTGGCTTTTATAAGGCCTTAACTATTTAGATGCTAAACTAAACTCTGACGTTTTACCGTCATGAGCAACAATAACTGGTTTTTAAGCTGAAATTTTTTCAGCTTCATTTAAGTTTATATTTGAATTTGTTGGCAGTAACTGATAAACAGATACTGAAACAAGTTCAGTATTAACGTTTAGAGAATTGAAATTTCTTACGCGCTTTCTTCTGACCGAATTTTTTACGCTCTACCATTCTAGGATCTCTTGTTAATAATCCTTCTGGCTTTAAGATACCTCTGTTTTCAGCATCAACTTCGCACATTGCACGAGATAATGCTAAACGTATAGCTTCGGCTTGGCCTGTAATACCACCTCCATAAACGTTTACAGTAATATCAAAGTTGCCATCATTGTTGGTCATAACTAATGGTTGATTTACCTTGTACTGTAAAGTAGCAGTAGGGAAATACGTAGCCATGTCCTTTTTGTTAACTGTTATGTTACCTTTTCCTTTGGCAACATAAACACGTGCAACAGCCGTTTTTCTACGGCCGATTTTGTGAATTACTTCCATTATTTAAATTCGTTTAAATTAATTGTTTTTGGTTTTTGAGCTTCGTGTTTGTGCTCACTACCAACAACAACAGTTAGATTTCGGAATAAGTCTGCACCTAATTTATTTTTAGGGAGCATTCCTTTAACAGACTTCTCTACTAATCTTGCTGGATCTTTTCCAAACATTTCAGTAGCAGATAAAGTACGTTGACCACCTGGATAACCTGTATGACGAACGTAAGTTTTGTCATTCCATTTGTTACCTGATAAGTTGATTTTTTCTGTGTTGATAACAATTACGTTATCTCCACAATCAACGTGTGGTGTAAAGTTAGGCTTGTGCTTACCTCTTAAAAGTTTAGCAACTTTTGAAGCTAAACGACCTAAAGTCTGTCCTTCAGCATCAACTAAAACCCACTCTTTATTAACAGTAGCTTTGTTTGCTGAAATCGTTTTGTAGCTTAATGTGTCCACACTGTAATTATTTATTACCTGTCTGCCGACAGGCAGGTTAAACATTTCCTCTTTTTAAAAGAGTTTGCAAATTTACGATTATATATTTGATTAACAAACCCTAAAACAGATTATTTTCTGCACTCAAAATCAAGTAGTTTTATTGATGAAACTTATGTAATGAGTTAATCTTTTATTAAATACTGCAATAAAGTGTAACAGTCAATGTAAATTGACGTCTTTAGAGTGCTAATTCAATCAAAAAAATGAAAACTAATCAATCAATTGCACTTCTGTGCTTCTGTTTGTTTGCTATTTTCTCTATTGCGCAAACTCAAGAAACGATTCCTAAAAGAACTTATACTACTCAATCAATTGATCAAGATCAAGCTCCAACAATAGATGGAGAGATTAATGATCCTGCTTGGGATGTAGTTGAATGGACAACTGATTATACAGAGTTTGAACCTGATGTTGGTACACCGCCAACCGAGCAAACCAAAATGAAAATAATTTATGATGCTAAAAATTTATATGTAGCTTTTAGATGCTATCAAGCTGACCCATCTACTATAGAAAAACGAATGGGAAGGCGTGATGATTTTCCTGGCGATTGGGTAGAAATTAATCTAGATAGTTATAATGATGATAGATCAGCTTTCTCTTTTACTATTTCAGCATCAGGAGTAAAAGGTGATGAGTTTGTTTCAGATAATGGTAATTTTGATGATAGTTGGAATCCTATATGGTATACAGATGTGCAGATAGATGATGAAGGCTGGACAGCTGAAATACGTATTCCTTTAAGTCAATTACGATTTGGGAATGAACAAGAACAAACTTGGGGTTTACAGTCTACCAGACGTTATTTTAATAATGAGGAACGCTCTACATGGCAGCCATTAGAAGCTAATCCTCCTGGTTGGGTTAGTGAGTTTGGGGAACTAAAGGGATTGATAGGTTTAAAACCACAAAAACAATTAGAGATTCAACCTTATACAGTTGTACAATTAGATACTTATGAAGCTCAAGCAGGAAATCCCTTTAGAGATGGAAGTGATTCAAAAATAACAGGAGGTTTAGATGCTAAAATTGGAATTACCAACGACTTAACGGTAGACTTAACAATTAACCCAGATTTTGGTCAGGTTGATGCAGATCCTGGAGCTATTGCATTAGATGGTTTTGAGATTTTCTTTCAAGAACGTCGCCCATTTTTTGTAGAAAATAAAAATGTATTTGATTTTAGAATTGGTGGTGGAGCTGACAATTTGTTTTTTTCTAGACGAATTGGTAGAACACCTCAAGGGTTTACTAGTGCGGACAGAGATTTAGGCGAATATGAAGATATTCCAAATTTTTCAACCATTTTAGGAGCAGCTAAATTTAGTGGTAAAACTAAAAATGGTTGGGCAATAGGTGTTTTAGAAAGTGTTACTGCAAAAGAGTTTGCAGAGGTTAAATTAGACGAAAGAGATGAAGTTATTAATTCGTTACCAGAAGTTGGAAATGAAAGAGAGGAATTAGTTGAACCATTTACTAACTATCTTGTTACAAGAGCACAGAAAGATTTTAATGATCGAAACTCCTATATTGGTGGAATTTTTACTGCTACTAATAGAAAAATTGAAGATAATGTAGACTTTTTAAGAAAGAGTGCTTATTCAGGAGGATTAGATTTTAGACACAATTGGAAAAATAGAACCTACTATATTCAAGGAGCCATGTCTTTTAGTCATGTTACGGGAACTAAAGAAGCTATAGAAATTACACAACGTTCTCTAACACATTTATTTCAACGTGAAGATGCTAGTCATGTAGATGTAGATCCAAATAGAACATCTTTAACAGGAACTGGAGGAAACTTTGAAATTGGAAAAGGTGGAGGTGGAGATTGGCGTTATAATTTTGGAGGTAATTGGAAATCTCCAGAATTAGAATTGAACGATATTGGCTTCTTGCGTCAAGCAGATGATATTAGACAATATGCTAATGTTAGACGACTCTTTAATAAGCCAACAAGCTGGTTCAGACGAGCTAATCTAGGTTTTGAATTATCTACTGCCTATGATTTTGAAGGAAATTATAATAGAATTCAATATGAGATTGGAGGATTTGTAAACTTTACTAATAATTGGTTTGCAGACTTTGGTGCTGCACATAAACCAAGAATATTTGTTAATACGTTTTTAAGAGGTGGACCAAGATGGCGCTATAATGAAGAGAATTTTGGCTATCTATTTGTTGGTACAGATCAGCGTAAGCGTTTAAGCACTACTGTGGGTTATGTAGATTCTAGAGCAAAACAAGATAATTTTTCATTAAAACGTTATGAGTTGCGTTTTCGTTACCAACCTATTAACTCATTAAGTATGTCATTAAACCTACAGTATGAGCAAAACCCTAGTAAAACTCAATATGTTGACCAATTAGATTTTGGAGACTCTAAACGGTATATTTTGGGAGCTATTGATAATGAAAGTTTTAGTGCTACTTTAAGAGTAAACTACAATATCAATCCAAATTTAACGATTCAATATTATGGGCAGCCATTTATTTTTAAAGCAAATTTTTCTGATTTTAATTATGTAAATAATGCATCAGCTGAAGATTTGAATGATCGTATTACAAGGTATAATGGTAATCAGATTTCTTTTCAGGATGGTGTTTATAGAGTGGATGAAGATGTTAACGGAACTGTAGATTATGCCTTTGGTAATCCGGATTTTGCTTTCGTACAGTTTCGATCAAATTTAGTTGCAAGATGGGAATACATTCCTGGATCTGAAATATTTTTAGTTTGGTCTCAAGGTATAACCGGTTTTGGTGACGTAAATGATAGTTTTAATGGAATTGCGAATGATCAGATTTTTAATCAAAAACCTGAAAACACATTTTTAATTAAGGCAACTTACAGATTTGTGCTATAAGTATTTAATGTTAGCAGCTTGAAAAATTTCTTTAAAAGCTTCTTTGTTTTTGTAACCTCCATAACTTAATTCTCCAGTTGTAAAACTTGGGTAGTTATTACCTTCTAATAATGTTGGGCCATTCGGAGTGATTACTATATCCCAAGCAAAAACATATCCAGAAGTTTTTTTTGCGGCTTCTTCTGCCAATTTTAAAGAGTCTTCAAAAAAAGGAATTTTAAAACCTTCAAAAACAAAACCAGTATCAGGATGCGTTGGGAGTAACTTTCCTTGGTGTATAAGGTTTGTTCTACCATGTTTAAAGAGGGTTCCTGTATCACTATTTATATCAACAAAAAAACCACCTTGACTGATATTATCTACTTGGCTTCCTTGAGACCCAAATCGCATTAATGTTCCAAGAGTATGATTATTCCCTTTTGAGTCTTTATAAGCTTCAATCCTAATGGTATTTATACTTTTTGGATAAATGTTGTTTATTTCAGGATGTTGAATAATGACTTCCTGAAAAATATAATCTTGATTTTTTACTGTTTCCCAAATAGTGTTTACGTTTTCTAAAAATTCGTCTTGATTTAAAATCATAACACCATAACCTGCTTTGTTATTGGTTGGTTTAAAGCATAGTTTTTTTAGATTGGTGTTTTGAAAAATATAAGTAATGAATAGTTTAAATTCATTAGTTGATTTAATCGAGTTTGCTTGATTTTGAAAATGATAAACACCATCATTAGAATAACCTACTATTTCTGGAGTTGGTAAGTTGATACTTTTACAATGCTTGTAAAACAGTAATTTATTATCTAAAATTTTGGAGGTTTCAGGATTAGCCTCATGAACTTCTATAATATGATCAATCAGTTTTCTATACTGCTTTTGAGTCATAAAATTTTTGGGGTCTGGAGCACCTTTTCTATATAGAAAACGACCAAAGTAATGAAACGGAAATTCTCTTTTTAAATACCATAAACTAAAAACATCTTTAATAATAGAAACAACAGGTTTCTTATTAGAATCCTTTAAAAAATAGTTGAGTCGTTTTAGCTGCCTTTTCATTTTAAACTCTTAATAGTCTCAAATGTAATAATTTGATTAAGAGTGTAAGCTGAATTTCTTTAACATACAGAAAAAGTAGTATAAGAAGACTATTAATGTGCTTCTAACCAATTATCGCCAATATCTAAATCTACATCTAAAGGCACTTCTAGTTTATAAGCATTTTCCATTTCGGTTTTAACCAATGTTTTAATAGCCTCTAATTCTGGTTTATAAACATCAAACACTAATTCATCATGCACTTGTAATAGCATTTTAGATTTATAATCTCCTGCTTCAAGTTTATGGTGAATATTAATCATGGCTAATTTAATAATATCAGCAGCACTTCCTTGAATTGGAGCGTTCACAGCATTTCGTTCTGCTGCACCACGCACAACAGCATTTCGAGAATTAATATCTTTTAAATAACGACGTCTTCCTAAAACGGTTTGCACATAACCATTATCTCGTGCAAAGTCGACTTGTTCACTAATAAAGTTGCGAAGTTTTGGGTATGTTGCATAGTAGGTGTCGATTAATTCTTTGGCTTCTGTTCTGGATAAATCCGTTTGGTTACTTAATCCAAATGCAGATACACCATAAATAATTCCAAAATTTACCGTTTTGGCATTGCTTCTTTGTTCTCTAGTCACATCAGAAATAGGCACATTAAATACTTTTGAAGCCGTTGAAGCATGAATGTCTTCTCCATTTTTAAAAGCCGAAATCATAGTCTCTTCATCACTTAAAGCTGCAATAATTCGTAATTCAATTTGAGAATAATCGGCAGCTAATAATGTATACTCCTTATTTCTAGGTACAAAGGCTTTTCTAACTTGCCTTCCTCTTTCTGTCCGAATTGGGATGTTTTGTAAATTAGGATTGTTACTACTTAAACGACCAGTTGCTGCAACCGTTTGCATGTAATCAGTATGGACACGACCTGTTGCTTCTTCAACTTGAGTAGGTAATGCATCGACGTATGTGCTTTTTAGCTTTGAAAGTCCTCTAAAATCTAAAATATTTTGAATAATTTCATGATCTTTAGCTAAATAACTCAAGACATCTTCAGCAGTAGAATATTGACCAGTTTTTGTTTTTTTAGGTTTGTCTACAAGCTTCATTTTTTCAAAGAGGATAACGCCTAATTGTTTAGGTGAAGCAATATTAAATTCTTCACCAGCAGCGTCATATATCTTGGACTCTAAAGTAGTAATATCTAAATCTAATTCTTTGGACAGAGAATTTAAAAATTGTGAATCCAGATTAATACCTTCTAATTCCATTGAGGCAAGAACACGAAGAAGCGGTATTTCTATATCATCGAATAGTTTTTGGGTATTGGCTTCGCCAAGTTCTTTTTCAAAATGCTCTTTTAATTGAAGCGTGATGTCTGCATCCTCAACGGCATATTCAGTTTGCTTATCGATAGGAACATCTCGCATTGACAATTGGTTTTTACCTTTTTTTCCAATAAGTGTTTCTATAGATATTGGTGTGTAATTTAAATAGGTTTCAGATAACACGTCCATATTATGTCGCATATCAGGATTTATAAGATAATGCGCTAACATGGTATCAAATAATGGTCCTTTTACTGTCACATGATATTTAGCTAATACCTTGATATCGTATTTTAAATTCTGACCAATTTTCTGAATCGACTCACTTTCAAAAAACGGACGTAATTGCTCAATGAGTTCTTGAGCTTCTTCTCTGTTTTCAGGAAAGGG
This sequence comes from Flavobacteriaceae bacterium NBU2973, assembly GCA_026162565.1. Classification (GTDB taxonomy): domain Bacteria; phylum Bacteroidota; class Bacteroidia; order Flavobacteriales; family Flavobacteriaceae; genus JAOEIQ01. Next base: position 8,492 of record JAOEIQ010000001.1, on the reverse strand, counting down.
TAAGTAAAAACCTTTACCAACTTCCCAAGAAAAAGCAATCCCAACTAATTCTGCTGTTAACGGATTTAAACCAGTAGTTTCTGTATCAAAACAAACCGAAGTTTGATTCATTAAATTCTTAACAAAAAGTTTTGTTGCCATTCCTGGCGCAATACTTTGATAAAAATGCGACGTTGTTTCTGCAGTTTGCCTTGTAAATCCTGAATTCATTTCAGGATCTGTATTCTTTTGGTCACTCGAAGCACCAAACAAAGAAAACTGGCCTGCCCCTGCACTCGTTTTGCTCGAACTCGAAGTTGAAGACGAACTCGAAGTTGATTGATTCTGGTGGTTGAGGTTTGTTGCTGAGCCTGTCGAAGTGCTCGAAGTCACATCAGTACTCTCTTCTTGAGGAGCAAAAGTTTTATTAAAATTGTCTATCAAGCGTCTAAACTCTAATTCCTGAAATATTTCAGTTACTTTAGGAATATCAGGCTCGGACATTTCAAAGTCTTTGGCATCAAACGTTACAGGAACATCGAGCATAATAGTTGCTAATTTTTTTGAAAGTAAACCGAGTTCAGCATTGGCCTCAATTTTTTCTTTCATCTTTCCTTTTAGTTCATGCGTATTAGCCAGTAATCCTTCCATACTACCATAAGTTGCTAAAAACTTTTTTGCTGTTTTCTCGCCAACTCCAGGTAAACCAGGAATATTATCACTTGAGTCTCCCATCATTCCTAAAAAGTCAATCACTTGTAAAGGATCAGTTACTTCAAACTTTTTTTGTACTTCTGGAATTCCCCAAGTTTCATAACCACCTCCAAATACTGGACGATACATAAAAATATTTTCAGATACTAGTTGTGCAAAATCTTTATCTGGAGTTACCATAAAAGTTTTGTAACCTTCTTTCTCTGCCTGCTTGGAAAGAGTTCCAATAACATCGTCTGCTTCATAACCTTCTTTTACCATAATTGGTATATGCATAGCTTTTAAAATGTCATATATATAAGGCACAGCAATTTTTATAGCTTCGGGAGTTTCATCGCGATTAGCTTTGTAGTCTTCAAACATTTCTACACGATCTGAACTTCCACCTTTATCAAAACAAACTGCTAAATGGTCAGGACGTTCTCTTTTAATAACATCTAATAGCGAATTCATAAAGCCCATTATGGCTGATGTGTCTGTGCCTTTAGAATTGATTCTTGGATTTTTTATAAAAGCGTAATAACCACGAAAAATTAAGGCGTAAGCATCTACTAGGAAAAGGCGTTTTTGATCTGACATATGTATGTTTTGTTGAAGACTATAAAACTACGAAACTTAATTGTGGCATTAAAATGCAATTTGTAATTTTCCGAAGTAATTTTTTTAAGATGAAAACATTCTCAATTGCCATTCATGGAGGCGCAGGAACTTTAGTAAAAGGTATGATGACTCCAGAATTAGAGTCAAAATATAAATCAGCTTTAAAATATGCTTTAGATGCAGGTTACAACCTTTTAGAGGAGGGCAAGTCTTCTATCGAAGCAGTTGAGGTGGCAGTAAAGTTATTGGAAGATTCGCCTTTGTTTAATGCCGGAAAAGGGTCAGTATTTACAGCTGAAGGTACTCATGAGATGGATGCTGCAATCATGGATGGTAAATCGCTTAATGCTGGAGCTGTATCCTTAATTACTGGAATTAAAAACCCAGTTAGTTTAGCACGTGATGTTATGGAAAAAAGTGAGCATGTATTTCTTGCAGGAGAAGGCGCCATGCAATTTGCTAAAGAGTTAGATTATAAACTTGAAGATGCATCATACTTTTATGATGAATTTCGACATAATCAATGGTTAGAAATTAAAGATACAGATAGTTTTCAATTAGATCATTCAAAATCGGTGACTGAGGCAACTCGAAGTCAAAAAGATTCAAAATTCGGAACCGTTGGTGCAGTAGCTTGTGATCAAAACGGAAATATTGCTGCAGCCACTTCTACTGGAGGAATGACTAATAAAAAATGGGGAAGAGTAGGAGACAGTCCAATGATTGGCGCAGGTAATTATGCTAATAATAAAACCTGTGCTATTAGTTGTACTGGAAGTGGTGAGTTTTTTATTCGAGGAGTCGTAGCTTATGATGTTGCCATGCTTATGGAACATAAAGGAATGAGTTTAGAAGATGCTTCCAACGAAGTTATTAATAAACGCATTTTAGAGATTAATGGAGATGGAGGCTTAATAGCTGTGGATGCTAAAGGAAATATTGCCATGCCTTTTAATACTGAAGGGATGTATCGCGCTTCAAAATCTTCAACCGGAGCAGAAGAGGTTTCAATTTATAACTACTAAATAAAAGGCGCTTCGATTGGAAGTACAGATACTTTTCTATTTTTAATATCGTATTGATCGCCATTAGATAATACATGAACAGTCATGTTTGCCATAGTCATAGGAGTACCTTCTTTTAAAACTTTTTCATTATTATGAGTAAGTGAACTACCATCAAAAACAATAATCATTCCAGATCCAATTACAGTACAGTCGTTTCCATTTTTAATAATCATTCCAGTATCTTCTGCTAAACCAATTCCAAGTAGATTAGGGAATTTTGCAATAGCTTCTGAAACTCGACCAAATCGACCTCGTTGAATAAAATGAGTATCTATCATTAATTCAGGAATTAAACTCAACCCTTTATACATAGTTACTGCACCTTTAACGAAAGCTTCTCTTGGGCTTCCACCAGCAATCATTTCATGAGTCATAGCCATAGCTCCAGCACTTGTTCCAGCAATTACAAAGCCTTCTTCATTTTGATAGCGATCTAAAAGAATTTTATGAATGGTAGTTCCACCAATTCGCTTTGTAATTTTTGATTGGTCACCACCTGAAAACATAATGCAATTCGCTTTTTTCATGGCTTCAATAGATTCTGGTTTTTCAGAATCTTTTTGATTTCTAATATCTAAAACAGTAACATTTTTACAACCTAATTTAGAAAAAGCATCCAGATAATTTTCTCCAACTTCTACAGGAATGCTTGAGGCAGTTGGGATGACTACAATTCTTGCTTTTTCTCCACCAGCTTCTTTTACAACATGAAACAAAATCCCTTCGTCAATAAACTCCAAAGTATACATTTCATTATGTTCAAGTCCTTTATCTTCATTCCCTCCAATAGGAATCAATGTGCCTTTAGCATTCAGCATATAGTCAATCTAAAAAAAATTAATATTGGGCAAAAATAAGGTAATTTTTTTATTGAAAATGTCTATATTTATAATCTTTCACTTTAAAAAAACCAACCAAAATGGAGATAAGAAGTATTGATGCTATGCGTGGACCAAATTACTGGTCAATAAGGAGACATAAGTTAATTGTTATGGTATTAGACCTTCAGGAAATGGAGGAGTTACCATCTAATAAAGTCGATGGTTTTTACGATCGTTTAAAAGCAATGTTCCCTGGCATGTATGAGCATCGTTGTTCGGTTGGTGAACCAGGTGGTTTCTTTCAACGCGTAGAAGAAGGAACGTGGATGGGACACATTATTGAGCATATTGCTTTAGAGATTCAAACCCTTGCTGGAATGGATGTTGGTTTTGGACGAACAAGAGGTTATGGAGAAGAAGGTGTTTATAATGTAGTGTTTGCTTATATGGAAGAGTCCGTTGGGCGTTACGCAGCTAAAGCTTCAGTGAGAATATGTGAAGCTTTAATATCAGGAGACGATTATGATTTATCTGAAGATATTCAGCAAATGCGAGAATTGCGTGAAGCTGATAGATTAGGTCCAAGTACAGGTTCCATTGTAGAAGAAGCCGAAGCTAGAGGTATTCCATGGATTCGATTAAACAAGTACTCCTTATGTCAGTTAGGCTATGGCGCTAATCAAAAACGAATTCAGGCTACAGTTACAAGTGAGACAAGTAGTATAGGTGTAGAATTGGCTTGTGATAAAGAAGATACTAAATTTTTACTTGAGCAAGCAGAAGTAGAAGTACCAAGAGGTGATATTATTCGTCGTGAACGTAGTTTAGAAGAAGCTTGTCGTTATGTTGGTTACCCATTAGTAATTAAACCAATTGATGGCAATCATGGACGAGGCATTACCGTAAATATTAACAATTATGAAGATGCTCTTGAAGCTTTTAGACAGGCTAAAGAAAGTTCTCGTAGTGGTGCTATTATAGTAGAAAAGTTTATCGTTGGTGAAGATTATAGACTACTTGTAATAAACAATAAATTAGTTGCTGCTGCTTTACGCTCTCCAGCTCATGTAATTGGTAATGGAGAGTCAACAATCCAAGAATTAGTTGATGAGGTTAATAAAGATCCTCGCAGAGGTTATGGTCATGAAAAGGTGTTGACACAAATAACCATAAACGATCTTACTAAAACCATTATTAAAGATGCAGGCTATTCTTTAGATTCTGTTTTAACTGATGGTGAAAAATTAGTATTAAAAGATACAGCCAATTTAAGTACAGGTGGAACAGCCGAAGATGTCACAGATATAGTTCATCCAGCTAATATTGCCATGGCGGAACGTATTTCAAAAATTATTGATCTAGATATTTGTGGTATTGATGTCATGACTACAGATATTTCAAAACCACTTTCTGAAACAGGTGGAGCAGTGCTTGAAGTCAATGCTGGTCCTGGCTTTAGAATGCATTTAGCTCCAACTACTGGATTACCACGCAATGTGGCAGCTCCAGTAATTGATAAATTATTCCCACAAAAAGGCGACACAGGACGTATTCCAATAATAGCAATTACTGGTACTAATGGTAAAACAACCACTTCTAGGTTGGTCGCTCACATTGCAAAAATGAAAGGACATCGTGTTGGGTATACAACCAGTGATGGAGTTTATATACAGAATAGATTATTAATGACAGGAGATTGTACTGGTCCAGCTAGTGCAGAGTTTGTTCTTAAAGATCCAACTGTAAACTTTGCTGTACTAGAATGTGCAAGAGGCGGATTGCTTCGAGCTGGTCTTGGATTTAAAAAATGTGATGTGGCCATTGTAACCAATGTTGCCGCAGATCATTTAGGGTTAAAAGGAATTCATACGGTAGAACAATTGGCCAGAGTTAAAGGCGTTATACCTGAAACTGTGCTACCCGAAGGATATGCTATTTTAAATGCAGATGACGATTTGGTTTACGATATGAGGCGTAATGTTGTGTGTAATGTGGCTCTTTTTTCTATGGATGAGAATAATCCTAGAATAAAAGCCTTACAAAGACTAAATGGAATCACAGCAATATACGAAAATGGCTATGTAACCATTTGTAGAGGTGAATGGAAAATGCGTATTATGAAAGCTGAACATATTCCTTTAACTTATGGAGGTAAGGCTAAATTTATGATTCAAAATGTGCTTGCAGCTGTATTGGCAACTCATGTTCAAGGCATCAGCAACGAAGATATAAAGGCTGGATTAGAAACATTAATTCCTTCTGCCGCTCAAACACCTGGAAGACTCAACCTATTTAAATTTAACGAGTTTAGTATATTATTAGATTATGCTCATAATCCTGCTGGTATGCGTGCACTTCAAAAATTCACAGATGAATTAGATGCTACAGTTAAAGTGGGTATTATTGCTGGTATTGGAGATCGTCGTGTTGAAGACAATAATGAAATGGGAAGTATAGCTGCTGAAATGTTTGATGAAATAATCATACGTCAAGATAAACGCTTACGAGGCAAAACAGAAGAAGAGCTTATTAAGATGCTTAACGATGGTATAATCGCTAAAGACCCTAATAAGAAAACAACTATTATTCCATCAGAAAAAGAAGCCATTACCTATGCTGTTAAAAATGCAGTTAAAGGATCGTTGATTATTTTATGTAGTGATGTTATTCCAGATGCATTAGATTTAGTTAAACATTTTAAAGAACAAGAGGCTAGAGGAGAACTCTCCTTTGCTGATTAAAATAAAATAGGCTTTAGAAAAGTCAAAAAAACTATTTTGTCAGGTCGAGCGCAGTCGAGACCTACTGTGATAATCAGTAGGTTAAAGTTCTCGACTTACTTTGTAAGCTAACTTTGTTCAAAATATATTCTTAATTTGTTAATGCTTGAACAGACAAGAATACTTGCTTTTCAGACAACCTCTTTTTTATATAAATTAATTAAGGGATTTAACAAACACGAACTTTTTTCGAGCGTAAGCGAGAAGCTTTTCGATAGGTTTTTATGCTAAATAAATCTTTGCTTTTCTTGTAGCTTATCAATTGTACGTTCTGTTTAGCAGATAAATGTTCTTGGTAGGTAATAGAAACTTTAAACTTTGAAATGTCTGTTATTTCAAAGTTTGTACTGTCTGTGTTTTTTTGGGCAGTGGCAGAAATAACAAGCACTACCATAAACAGTAGAATGAATACTCTTTTCATGATTAATTAATTAAATAGCACTGTAAAGTAATTATATCTTATTGAGAACTAGAAGAAAAGTAGGTGAGAAGTCTGTTTATCTGGTTTTAAGTAAGTAAACTAAATAAATCATCGACAAACTACATAAATAAAAAAGCCGAAGTAAATACTTCGGCTCTTAAACAATATAGATTAATTGATTAACAGCGTCTTGTTTGTCTAGATCTTAATTGTGTTGTCTTTCTAAAAGACTTAATACTAATAAGATCGTTACTTTTTTTATGATTTAATTGTATAGCTTCTTTATCAGAAACAAAATAAGTATGGTTTCTTTTATTTGAAACATCAGTAATAGATAAATTAGAATCTAATTTAATAATAGCATTAACTCCGTTAACTATAGCATCTGTATTGTTTTGAGATGCAGCAGCTAAAGGTGCTATTATTAATGCGATTAAGATTACTAATTTTTTCATTGTTGTTTTTCTTATTGTCGATGCAAATAAAGCACGCATTTTGAGTTTAAAATGAAAATAATCGATGAACTACATAACTAACTTGTTTTGAATTATGAGAAGAAAAAAAACATCGATGAAATGCACAATAGCAGAAAATATAGGGCTTCTGAAAGACGATTTTAGATGCATTTCATCGATGAGTACGATAATCTGTGTTAAATTTTAACTTTTATTGTAGTAATCTGACTTTATTTACGCATTATATAGTTTTTATATATAATTAGACAAACAAAAAGGAAGCCATTCCCTACAAATGACTTCCTTAAAAGTAACTAAACTAAATAATAAAGCTAACTACTCTTTCACTATTTTTTTAGTGATTTGTCCTTGATTGGTATACATCGTAACTAGATAAATACCATTCGCCAATTGGCTTGTCGGTATATTTTCTGTTTGTGTGGTTTGTAATACGCGTTTCCCTAGAATATTATAAAACTCTACGTTAGTAATATCTGCCCTTGTATTAATAGATATAACATCTGTAGTTGGATTTGGATATAGTTTTAACTCTGCATCTACTAAAACGTTGTCTGTAGTCGATAAGGTTTCAAAGTTAATACTGTTAGCTGAAGGGTCGTGCTGTGAAAAATAGTCGTTCGTCCCACTACCAATATCAATGTTTAAAAAACTCTCGAAAAAGTTATCTATCACATTCTGATCAGAGTTATCAGCGAGCGTTATGGATCCTGATGAGGGATTATTACCATCACCTCCATCACTAATGATTTCGAATAACAATAACTCTATAGCATCGCCAGAAGTATGTGTAAAGTTATTCTGTACTATTTCTGTTCTTACTAATGATACTAAATCTTCACCTCCAATAGTAACTTCACCATTAACTTGCCATTCAAAAAATTGTAGGTTTGAATTACCAGTTGCAAAGTTTCCTAAACTATAGCCTGTTGGGATGTAAATAGTCGCTCCCATATCTGATGTTGAGGAATTTGTTGTATCAAAATCTGGCGTCGCAATGAGCTTAAACTGAAAGTTACCAGTGCCTGCTGTACCATTAAACTGTAAACTAAACTCATAAGCCTGACTAAATGCTGCTAGACTAAATAATGTGATTAATAGTGTGATGTATTTCTGTTTCATAATTGTGGGTTTGTTTTTAATTATTATTTTCTGGTAGTTGTTCTGTAAAGAAGAATAAATTATTATTGGCACCATTCTCCGGATGTGCTATAACGATATCCTTTATTAAATTAGCATCGTTACTAGAGCCTTGATAACGTACACGACCATCTAGATTAACATCGGCATTATCATAATCGAAATAGAAAAATAGATTGTTGGCATTGGTATTACCTGGGTTGGCTATTACCAAATCTTTTATAGCATTTGTATCGTTAGAGGAACCTTGATAACGTATACGATTGTCACCGTTTACATTCCCAGCCCAAAGTGCCATATCATTTGAGGCTAATTCTACTCGAGCATTCGTACCAAAGGTAGACACACCACTATTTTTAAAATCGACTGTTGTGGTTGCACTCTCTGATAGACCAATCGTGTTAAGGGTCATAACTGCATTATGGTTTCTATGTCTAACCACTAAATAATAACTCTTTGGTGGTGTGTTAATAAAGAGTGTAGACACACCATCTAAA
>JAOEIQ010000020.1 GCA_026162565.1 Flavobacteriaceae bacterium NBU2973 | reverse complement strand
GGCGCCTAAAGGTGATTTATAGCAGTGTACCAAATGCCTACTGCATATGCAAACTGGCATAGCCCAGCGATGATGTACATTTCTCAAAGGGCGGGAATCGAGCGATAGCGAGATGTAGCAATTTGAGTTCACCTTTAGGTGAATTGTACATCATCGTGCTTGTGTATGAGTTAGTAGCGAATTTATATGCACTACTTTTCAGTAAGTAATATACATAATAAAAAGTAATAGCGACTTGAATTAAAACTCATGTCGCTATTACTTATACACGTTGTTGGCAACAGTTACTCTTTCAATGATTTCAATATACGTTTTGCACTATCGTTATTTGGATTCAATTCTAAAGATTTTTTATAGGCTTTTTTTGCTTCTGTTTTGTCTCCCTTTTTTAATAATGCCTCTCCAAGACTATCAAAAGCATTTGCCGAATTTGGAAAACTTTGGGTGTTTAGTTCAAATAAAAGAACGGATTCTTCAATCTTTTCCTCATTTAAAAAGATGTATCCTAAAACATTTATATTTGCTTCGAGATGTAAACCAAGTTTTTCTGTATCTATAGTTTTAAAGTACTCATTAGCGTCATTTTCTTTACCAGTGTCTAATAATGTTTTAATTACATAGGCATGGTTTACAGCTTCTAGACCATATTCTTTATCGTATTGTCTTGTTATAGTACCTTCTATAAACCATTCTTGGGCATAATCTGCAATTAAATCTTTGTAGTCACTTATTTTATTGGTCATTACTACAATACCAAAACCATTGTCAGGTCTAATAATTAGTTTAGAGTTTTGCCCATCTATAGAACCAGAATGACCAATATTTCGGTTTCCGTTTTTTGAAAAGCCTCCTAGTCCTGCATAGTAATACCAAAGTTCATCTTTGTTTCTTATACTTATTCTTTTGTGTGGCGACATAATATAGTTGTACGACTCTGGCATTAAAAACGAAGCGTCGTTGTGCTTGCCGTCATTTACTAGCATTAAGAGCCATTTAGACATATCCTCTGATGTTGAACTTATTGCTCCTGCTGGTGCAATAACTGTTGTGTTTACTGGTGGTTCTAGTGTTAAACCGTCTGCTTTATAACCAATGGATTTGCTTTTATGTGTTATAAACTCATCAAAATAAGTGTAGGTGTTATTCATTCCTAAAGGCGACAATATTTTGGAAGTGATTAGTGATTCCCAAGATTTTCCAGTAGCTCTTTCTGCAGTAATACCAGCTACTGTAAACATCAAATTATTATACAGATAACTTGAACGAAAATCGGCAACAAAATCAAGATTTTTAAGTGAGGCTAACAGACTATCTCTGCTAATATTTTTATATTTCCACAAAGCATCATTTCTTTCCAACCCTGTTGCGTGAGAGAGTGCATCTGCAATAGTCGCATTATTTTCTATGTAATCTTCTTTAAGGTCTAATTCTGGAATATATTTTTTTAGTGGGTCATCCCATTTCATTTTACCTTCTGCAACTAGTTTTGCGATTAATACACCAGTAAATGCTTTGGTATTTGAACCTATGGCAAATAACGTATTTTTTGTTACAGGTATTTTTGTGTTTATATTACCATAACCCAAGCCTTCATTGTAGATTACCTTATTATCATTAACAATGACTAAACCAACTCCAGGAATTCCTAAACTTATGCGTAAGCTATCTGTTAAGGCAATAAAATAATCTAATTTTTCATTGCGTGTAGTTTCATTTTTGTTTTGTGAAATACCGATTAAAGGAATTAATAATAGTAACAGAATTATTCTTTTCATATTTAAAATTTTGATTAATGAATAGTTTTCAATTCAAATTAAAAAAATAGAAAATGAATAGAGGTCTTAAAAAGAGTAATGGTGATTTTTTGAGACTTATTTAATGCTTTTTTTGTATTGTGCTGGTGAAATACCTGTGTGTTTTTTAAATATTCGGTAAAAACTAGCTTTAGAATTAAAACCGCATTCTTCAGATATTGCTAATAGAGTTAGTTTATCATAGTCTTCTGATTTTAACTTTTCCTTTACTGCTTCTACGCGATAGAAATTTATGTAATCAGCAAATTTTGTGTTTAAATTAGTGTTTAAGAAAATGGAAAGTTTTTTCTCTGATATTTGAAGATTATTAGACAATTTCTTTAAGGTTAAGTTTTCATCCAAAAACAGTTTTTCATTTTCTAGTATTTCTTTAATTTTTTGTTCAATTACTGAAGCTTCTTCTTCTGAAAAAACAGAATTATTATTCTTATCGTCCTCAACTAAAAAAGATGGAATTAAAAATCTAGCTTCATTAATACTGTAATACCCAAAATAAGTTAAGAAAATAATTATTGCAATAAACGTTAGCTGCCCACTATAAAGCTCTAAATAAAAACCGAATAATTCTAGAGTACGCATCAATATATCTATAGATGGAAAAACTAGAATCCCAATAAGCAATTTTAAGATCCAGTTATAACCTTCTATAGAAATGTTTAGTTTTTTGTTAAGTGTCTTTTTCAACTTCAAAAATAATTTGATAGAAAAAAATATATATAGTGAAAAATATATATCTCTTATAAGAAGAATCAGTAACTGATTGTTATCAAGAAATTCTAAATATTCAGCTTCTGCTTCAAGCATAACAAAAAGCAAATCAAAAAGAGGTAAGGAAATACTTGGAAGGAAATGGTATATGTTTTTATGGACAAGGTTTTTATTATCAAAAAAAATAGATTTAACGTATAAAAACATTAGTGGTCCTAGAAACCAAAACAGAGTACCATCAAATATTGCAGTTATATGAATTAATATTTCTAATCCGTGTAGATCAGAATATACATTTAAACAAGTGAAAAAAATAAATGAGAATATTACAATTAAGATATTTTTATCTAGTCCTCTTTTTTTTTCTTTAATCAAAAGAAATATCAGAATAAGAGAAATCGCAACGCCAAATACTGCAAGAAATGTGATTAAATCTTTCATTGGTTAACAAGATATTGAATGTTAACTTTATAATATTTTAGAATTTGTTAAACTTTGGATGGAAATCATTTTTCTCGGTGGGCGAACTAATTGTTGCCAACGCTGGGCTATGTGAAGCCACGTTATGGATTTTAAAGTTAAGCAATTTATTGCATTAACTTTATAAATACATATTAAACGTGGACA
>JAOEIQ010000019.1 GCA_026162565.1 Flavobacteriaceae bacterium NBU2973 | reverse complement strand
CGTTTAAGCGCAAAATGGTTTTTAAAAGTTCTACCATCTTGTAGTGTTACAAAAAACCAATAATCATCGGCAGGCATATTTTGGCCTTTGTAGGTTCCGTCCCAACCAGGACCAGAAGGAGTGAGTATTGAAACTAATTTACCATATCTATCAAATATTTGGATTTTAGAATTGGGTTGAAATTGTTCTGAAGTACCACTAACATGCCATCGTTCGTTAAAACTATCTCCATTAGGTGTAAAGAATTTAGGGAACCCAACAACAGATACGATTGTGTCTACAATACCACAATTGTTTTTAATATCTTTTACATACACAGTATGAAAACCAGCAATCACATTTTCAAATATATTACTGTCTTGGTAAGGTCCATTAGGATCGTCAATTGCATATAGATACGTACCTTCGCCAGAGACTAAAACCGTAATGGTATTATTATTAGAAGCATCAGTTACTTCAATGGTTTCGATAGAAGCGATATTAGATGGTTCAACGGTAAATGTTCTGTCTTTAGAACAACCAGCAGTATTAGTAACAACCACTTTGTAAGTTCCTACTTGATTGATAGAGATATCAGCTTCATCTTGGTCTAAAGTAGCACCATTAAATGACCATTGATAGTAATAATTATTAGGGTCATCGTTTACGACACCACCAGATAAGTTAATTACACTGTCTGGAAATTCATTTAAGCAATATAGTAGGTCTTGATCTTGTTCGAGTTGTGGTAATTTATTAACAGTAAGTTGAATTTCAGCAATACCATAACAGTCATTATCATTTTCCACACGAGCATAAATTATTTGCGAATAAGGATTTATGTTGGTGTAAGAGTTGCCAATAGGATTGGTTTCAAGTAAAGCATCTTGATAGGTTTCATAATAACTAACAGGAAATGTAATGTTATTAAAATCCTGAATTTCACTTGTAACAGATGATAAGTTAAAAGTATTAATGCCGTCTTCAGATCCTAATTCATCACAAAGCGGAGTAGGTTGAAAGTCACTAATACTTGTGGTACTGACTTCAAGGGTTAACTGGGAAATAGAGAAACAACCAGATTGATCGTTTGTAACTCTAGCAAAAATAGTTTGAGGATTAAACCAGTTATTAAACGAAGCGCTGCCCAATTGATTTTCGTTATTTTCTGCATCATTGAGAGAGAAAAAGTAGGTGACAGTTCTATCTGGAATTCCACCAGTTAGTTCCTCATTAGCTTGAGAGAGGTTAAAGGTTGTAAAACCATCTGGTATGCCATCTTCATCACATTGTAAGAGTGATGTGCTAATCTCTTCTGGTAAAGGGTTTACAATTAAGTTTAGAGGAACTATACTAACACAAAAATCTCCTGAATTTTCTTCGACTCTTACATAAATTTCTTGATTAAAAGCTGTAGTATTATAAAATAATGTTGGTAGTTCATCAGTATCATTTTCTGCGTCGATCATATTTTGATAGAATGATATGTTATAATCTACAGGATTTAATCCATTTAAAATTTCATCAATTTTAATAGATAAATCAAATACTTTCTGGCCATTACTTCCATTCCCATCAAGTAAGTCGTCACATTCAATTAAATCTGTGGGAACAGCAATATTTGGTCCGGGAATTACTTCTAAATTAAATTCTTCAATAATAAAACAACCAGTTACAGAATTTAAAATTCGAGTGTATATAATTTGATTAGGAGCTGCATTCTGGTAAGGACTAGTTAAAGAATTTTCTCCTATAATTGCATCGCTTTCAGATTCGTGATACGTTATGGTTGTATTAGTTTGAGATCCTAAAATTAAAGCGGTATTTACCTCTAAATCAAAAACGGTAATACCATCATTAAAAGGGGGAATTACATCACAAATTTCAATATCAAGTAGCTCATTGTCAGGTATTTCATTTGTTGGTTCATCAGGAAAAGTAGCAGTTCCCGTCCATTCTAAACTAAATCCACTATTACCAATAGGTCTATTAATTAATATGATATATTTTTCGCCAGCATTAACATCTAACCAACTAACAAAACTGTTACCATCTTGTCCAGGTCCTTCAGAAAAATCATTTTCAGTTTCACTCAATCCAGTTAAATTATTTCCTTGATTAGCCGCTTGAGGGTTTGTAGTAGAACATCTAATTGCATTGCCAATATTATCACAAGTTACATCAGGACCATAGACTGCAAAATCATAATCTTCAGTAATATTATTACTTTCTGGAGTTAGTGTGAATCCCAAAGTGCCTCCAGTAACAATATTTACCTCAAACCATATAGAATTATTTTCTACTAATTGACATGCATTAGGAGTTGTTTCGAATGTGCCAGCACCATCTACATCCAGATTTATATTAGAACCTCCGCAAACCACAATTGAGTTTATACAGTCTGTTGGTTCTTGTGAAAAAGATACTGATATGAAAAGGAGGCTTATAAATAAAGAGCTGTTTTTTAGCATATTTGGGAAGATTTTTATCGTTTAAGCGCAAAATGGTTTTTAAAAGTTCTACCATCTTGTAGTGTTACAAAAAACCAGTAATCATCAGCAGGCATATTTTGGCCTTTGTAGGTTCCGTCCCAACCAGGACCAGAAGGAGTGAGTATTGAAACTAATTTACCATATCTATCAAATATTTGGATTTTAGAATTGGGTTGAAATTGTTCTGAAGTACCACTAACATGCCATCGTTCGTTAAAACTATCTCCATTAGGTGTAAAGAATTTAGGGAACCCAACAACAGATACGATTGTGTCTACAATACCACAATTGTTTTTAATATCTTTTACATACACAGTATGAAAACCAGCAATCACATTTTCAAATATATTACTGTCTTGGTAAGGTCCATTAGGATCGTCAATTGCATATAGATACGTACCTTCGCCAGAGACTAAAACCGTAATGGTATTATTATTAGAAGCATCAGTTACTTCAATGGTTTCGATAGAAGCGATATTAGATGGTTCAACGGTAAATGTTCTGTCTTTAGAACAACCAGCAGTATTAGTAACAACCACTTTGTAAGTTCCTACTTGATTGATAGAGATATCAGCTTCATCTTGGTCTAAAGTAGCACCATTAAATGACCATTGATAGTAATAATTATTAGGGTCATCGTTTACGACACCACCAGATAAGTTAATTACACTGTCTGGAAATTCATTTAAGCAATATAGTAGGTCTTGATCTTGTTCGAGTTGTGGTAATTTATTAACAGTAAGTTGAATTTCAGCAATACCATAACAGTCATTATCATTTTCCACACGAGCATAAATTATTTGCGAATAAGGATTTATGTTGGTGTAAGAGTTGCCAATAGGATTGGTTTCAAGTAAAGCATCTTGATAGGTTTCATAATAACTAACAGGAAATGTAATGTTATTAAAATC
>JAOEIQ010000018.1 GCA_026162565.1 Flavobacteriaceae bacterium NBU2973 | reverse complement strand
GGCGCCTAAAGGTGATTTATAGCAGTGTACCAAATGCCTACTGCATATGCAAACTGGCATAGCCCAGCGATGATGTACATTTCTCAAAGGGCGGGAATCGAGCGATAGCGAGATATAGCAATTTGAGTTCACCTTTAGGTGAATTGTACATCATCGTGTTTGTGTATGGCTCGTTGCGGGAAATCAGCTATGATTTTCCGCCGTAACCGAAAGATAGCAAATTGCAATGAATTCCGATTAGGAATTCAGTCGCAATGAGCTATACACATTGTTGTGGCACGTTTTATATAAATTAGTTTTGTATTTAAATTTTAAATCAAATTAGCTATGAAGACTCCAAAACATATTACTAACAGCTTTGATAAATTAAACGTATGACCTTCACCAGTTTCAAACAAAATAGTTGTTGCAATATGTAAAAAGACACCAATCACTATTACATTAACATAATCTACATATTCAGTAGCTAAAACCATATTATTAGATATAAAGGAGCCTAAAGGTGTCATTGCTGTAAATACAATCAAGAAACCAATAATTTGCATTTTGCTATAGTTAGATTGTAATAAAAAGGTAGTTATTAATGCCGCTATTGGGATTTTATGAATAAACACGCCATATACCATATCATTGTGATGATGAATTGGAAAACCTTCTAAAAAACTATGAATACAAAGACTTATAAATAGTACCCAAGGAAATTTTTTATCCTCTTTAAGTTTATGTTCATGACCATGTTCTATTCCTTGTGATAAAAACTCTAAAATAATTTGCAGTAATATACCACACATAATAAAGAATCCTGTTCGCTTTGCATCTAAATGATGATAAACTTCGGGCAATAAATCAAAAAGTGTTAATGCCAATAGAAAAGCACCACTGAATGCTAGTAATAGTTTAGTGCCTACTGATTTTTGTTTTTTGGTTATAAAAGCAATGATAACACCAATAACAATGGCAAAAACTGGAAGTAAATACGTACTCATAATTGCATCTATAAAAATTTCACTTGGGTCTGTTTATTTTTTCTATTATTTTGAGCTTTTCACTCTTGTAGAATACGTTTTACTAACAATTTTCCACGTCCCATCAATTTTTAGTAAATGCATAAAATCAATGTAAGAAAAAGTATCGTATTCCAGTTCTAACTGAGCGTTGGCTGCATCTCCTGATATATTTATAGCCAGAATGCTTGTTTTTGTCTTTACAGGATCATTGGCTTTGACATATGAGCTTAATGCGTCAACTGCATTAACTTCCTCATATTTTTTGTCTATCCACTTCATGGTGGCATTAGGATGGAATGCCTTTTCAAAAGATGCTGCGTTGTGTGTTGTCATTCCATCAAAGTAAAAACTGATTGTATTTTCAATCAATTGTAAATCGCTGTTTTGTGCTTGTACTTGTGTCATAAAAATTGTGATTAAGATAAACGTGAAAATTTTTTTTTTCATGATAAATTATGTGTTTGATTTTTATTTTTTGATGCGAAAATGTTAAGGGCGTAATGCCACTTTTAGTGTTCCTGAAGAACGATCACGCATCAGATCATATCCTTTTTCGGCTTCTGATAGTGGTAAAATATCAGTAAAAATTTTGCTTGGATCTATAACTCCTCTTTCTACTATTGGAAGTAGTTTCTTCATGTATGCTGCTACATTTACAACACCAGTATGAATGGTTATATTTCTAAATAATGCAGATGAATAAGGTTGCTCAACAGGTTCGTAAAGATGACCAAAACCAAGTACGCTTATTGATGCGCCAGCTTGAGTCATTTCCATACTTTGTGCAATTGCTGTTTTATTACCTACAGAATCTATTACAGAGTTTGCACCTCGTCCTTCGGTAAGTGATTTCACAAATTCAACTGGGTCTTCATTTTTCGAATTTACTACGTGAGTTGCTCCTATAGTTCTAGCCAATTCTAATCGACTATCATGACGCCCTACTAGTATAATTGTAGAAGGACCAAATAGCGTAGCAGCCATTACAGCACTTAATCCAACAGCACCATCACCAATAACAACTACAGTTTCTCCTGTCTTTATATTTGCATTTAATGCACCATGGTAGCCAGTAGCAAAATTATCTCCTAAAGGAAGGACTTTTGTGTCATGCTCATCTCCTGTTAAAGCTTCTGGAAGTTTAAATAGCGAAGAATTACCATAAGGAACACGTATAAATTCAGCCTGACCTCCTTGAATATCATCTCCACCATGTTGGGCGAAAAGTGGTGTTCCGAATAAACCTCCATGGTCACATGCCGAAGGTAAATCACGCTTGCAATAGTAACAATCTCCATCAACAAACATAGCCGAAGCGATAACTCTGTCTCCAACTTTTAGGGTATGAATATCTTTACCTACTTGGTCTATTACACCAACAAATTCATGTCCGATTCTCATACCTTCAAATAAACCCATTTCTGGTCCATTTTGGGTGAATTCTAAATCTGCTCCGCAAACACCTGCAAGTGTAATACGTACGATAACATCATCATCTTTTAATAATTGTGGTTTTGGTATATCTACCACTTCAATTTTTGCTCGTTCTTTATAAACTACTGCTTTCATAATAAATTATTTACTTTTTATTTTTAAAAGAATACAGCTTAGTTTTACATAACTAATATCAAATAAAACTTACACTAGTATTTGTCAATTATTGACATTACAAAGTTGCCTCATAATTGAAAAAGTAAATATGATATGTATTAAGAAAAAGGCTTGATCTACATCAAGAAGAAAAATTGATTTAAATCAATTTTGTTTTAAGATCGCGAGCGGATTCTACTTATTGATTCTGGAGAAATGCCTAAGTATGATGCCAAGACGTACTGAGGGACTCTGTTTGCTATTTGAGGGTATTTATTAACATACTCCCAATATCGCTCTTCTGAGGTTTTGCTAATATTAGAAATGGTTCTTTTATAAGAATGAGCCATAGATCTTTCCGTAAACAATCTAAAATATTCAGAAATAGAATGTATTCTAGAGCAAAGTTCTTCAACATCATCATATTTCATTTGTAAGATAAGAGAGTCCTCAAGTGCTTCTGCATAATATTCTGCTGGTGTTCTGTTTAGATAACTATAAAAGTCTGTAAAAAACCAATCTTCTATTGCGATAATTACAGTATGTTCTTTTCCTGAGTCATCTAAATAGAAAACTCTAACAGCGCCTTCCACAATATAGTTTCGATATTCAGACACAAACCCTGGTTGTACAATAAATTGCCTTTTCTTAACTCTAGTAGTTTTTAATATCGAAATAAACTCGTCTATTTCGCTGTTTGATAATTCAACATATTTTGCTATGTGTTCTAATATTCCTTTATATATACTCATCGATTTATCTTGTTTTATCTACAAAAAATAGCTTTAAATAATTAGATGATTTTTTCATTTTTGTTCAAGTTTTTTTCAAATGTGCCACAACGCTGGGCTATGTGAAGCCACGTTATGGATTTTAAAGTTAAGCAATTTATTGCATTAACTTTATAAATACATATTAAACGTGGACA
>JAOEIQ010000016.1 GCA_026162565.1 Flavobacteriaceae bacterium NBU2973 | reverse complement strand
CTGCTCTTGAGTAAACTCAAAATCAGCTAACTTAATTGCTTTCTCTGATATTTGTTTTAAAAGACTGTTCATTTTCAAATTAACCACAACGGTTTTGGCTATGGTTTCGTTACGGAATGGTACGCGAGTATCATTCCGCCGTAACCATAAATTTAGCAAAAAGGCTTGAAATTCCGATTAGGAATTTCAGCCGTAATGAACTATAGCCGTTGTTGTGCATAGTTTTTTATATCAAAAAATGTATTAAAAACATAAAAATACAACTATTACTTGTATTATAAATTTATTTTTCGTATATTTGTATCAAATTAATAGCATATGTTTTTTAATAGTAGTT
The DNA here is from genome assembly GCA_026162565.1 of Flavobacteriaceae bacterium NBU2973. Taxonomy (GTDB): domain Bacteria; phylum Bacteroidota; class Bacteroidia; order Flavobacteriales; family Flavobacteriaceae; genus JAOEIQ01. The sequence goes on along the minus strand of JAOEIQ010000016.1, from coordinate 6,611 downwards.
TTTACAGGCCAAAAAAATTAAAAGGGATTTACTTACACGAATTAAGTGTAAGGTTGGGTATTTCAAGTGACGATATCATTAGTTTACTAAAAGACTATAAGTTTGAAGTATCTGTTTTACCAACTAACTACTTAAATTCAGAACATTTAGATGTTATACAGAAAGCTTATGTAAATTCTGTAAAATCTCTTTATAAAAGTCAATCTAAAAGTTTTAAGAACGGAAAGCTGGATGATGAAAGTGGGTGGCGTAGTTTCTTTTCTAAATTTATAAGACCGGAATTTGATTTTTCACTTATGTCATTCGAGGATACCCTGGAAATGGTATTCCGTGAAAAATTAGATGATGAATTAATCGTTGATTATTTCTGGACTCTTTTAGGTTCGTCAAGGTTTCCAAGCTTTGATATTGTTCATGCGGAAGATATTGATGTTGAAAAACATAAATCGATTTATAATAAATACAGGTATAAGATTAAATTATTAGTCAGAAAAAACTCTGTATTTAAAGATTTTAGGTCACAAATCAAATCCATCCTGATTAGTAGTCATTATTACATTTTTTCAAGTGAAGATGAAGATTCAAATAGAAGTACTCTCGATGCTTACTTCTCTAGAATCAACAATTTCACTAGGGAAGCTTTAAATTTTATTAATTACTTAAAGTTTCATAAAAAATGGATAATAACATACAAAACCTCATTGATAACATAAAAAAATGTAATCTGTCAGATGCAGATAAGCAATTATTACTAGAAAAACTCGAAAATGAAAACCCTGATATTAACGGTTTTCTTGATACGTTTTTCAAAATATGCAAGGTAAGTTCAACCATAATAGAATTGTTCGATATTGACATCGGAAATTTATTTTAGAAATAATGGAAATAGGCACAGCAGTCAGAAAATTAAGAAAAAACAAAGGTTTAACTCAAAAGGTATTAGCCGAAAAGTGCGGTATTTCGGCTAATGCTATGAACCAAATTGAGAATAACACTTCTTTTCCTCACAAAAATACTATTGATAAAATTTGTGAAGTTTTAGGTATACCAGTTTCTTATCTTTTGTTTTTTTCTATAGGTGAAGATGATGTTCCTGAAGAGAAAAAAGTTGTTTTCAATTCTTTGAATGATGCAATTAAATCTGTTCTGCTTAATGAGTAATCTGTAGGTTTTCTAAATTATGCACAACGGTTCGTATAACCGTCAGTTACGGCTAAATTTACGTTCAATTTCGGATAGCACAGACGTTAGCAATTACGTAGTGGATTCGGACGTAGTCGAATCCGCCGTAATTGCGGTTATACATTGTTGGCTACAGTTTTTTTTTATTTTCATTCTCTAATTCAGTCAGATTTTCATTAATCATTTTCTTTTCGGCAAGTCGTTCGCCTTTCCAGAAAAACCTTTTTCCAATTTTCCTCAAATGTTTGTGCCATTCAATATCGGTCGTTAATTGACCTTTGCGCTTATTTCCCATTTTTCGGCAATTTTGGTTTTGGCTTAATTCCGTTTAAAATTTCTTTTTTAGAACGAACCATTCGTTTTGTCTTTCGGTCAGATATAAATCCGTAATCAGTCCACATTAATTCAGCTCCATCTTCAATAAATTCCTCATAAATTGGTATTAATTCACCAACGCCAACGAAAATCCACTCCATTTCGGTTTTGTCAGTATTTGTGAATTTATATTCCGCTTCTTTTCCAAGTTTTTCGGCTTTCTGAAATGCTTCTTTTGCAGACTTTGCTTTAATCAAATGATGATTTCCCCAAGTCGTAACTCTACGCAAGTCTTGTTTTTCATTTCGGTCAACTGGTTCACATTTTTCAATAATTTCTGCGATATACCAATTTCCGTTTTCGTTCGATATTTTTTCTTGCGTTTTCATTTCTCAAATTGTAGCCAACTTGTTTGGCTATGGTTTCGTTGCGTGAAAATCCGCGAGGATTTTCCGCCGTAAACCGAAGATAGCAAATTTGCGAGGACTTTCCGCGAGGAAAGTCAGAAGCAATGAACTATAGCCGGTGTTACCTACAGTTATTTATTCCGTTTTATAGCAAAAATCAAAGTCGAATTAGGCAATACTTTAATTGATTTTCGAACTTTGCTTTTATAACTATTCTTTAATTCAATCTCTTTAGTTACTCGTATGATAAGATATTCAGCACTTTTTTCCGATTCATAAGAGTATTCAAGTCCGTTTATGATTAGGTCACAAGCTCCATCAATTAATGATAATTCGTAAAACTCTCCCTTAAATTCAATTCCGAACGAGTTAGCAGAACCGTAAGTCTGATATTTTATTTCCGTTTTTCCGCTTGTTGTTTTTCCAATGTATTTTTTATAACTCAAGTCATAAACTTCGTCTTCGTCTTTTTCAATTTCCAATTTCGCATAGCTACCTTGAAAATCAAATAATGATTCCTTGTTATCAGAATCTTTCATGATTAGAACTCCGTTTACTGTTCCGCTGAAGTTTCCAGATTCTAAATCTTGAAAAACAGAGTTAAATCCGTTTCCGTCAATTGCGTATTCCGAATATTGTTGTCCAAAACATACTAAAGAGACAAAAACTAAAAGAGATGTAAGTAATATTTGTGATTTAGTCATAATTGTAGGTAACGCTGGGCTATGTGAAGCCACGTTATGGATTTTAAAGTTAAGCAATTTATTGCATTAACTTTATAAATACATATTAAACGTGGACAGGTTGCATATAGCCGTTGATATGTACCGTTTTCCTCGATGGCGCCTAAAGGTGATTTATAGCAGTGTACCAAATGCCTACTGCATATGCAAACTGGCATAGCCCAGCGATGATGTACATTTCTCAAAGGGCGGGAATCGAGCGATAGCGAGATATAGCAATTTGAGTTCACCTTTAGGTGAATTGTACATCATCGGTTTTGTGTATGGCTCGTTGCGGAAAATCAGCTATGATTTTCCGCCGTAACCGAAAGATAGCAAATTGCAATGAATTCCGATTAGGAATTCAGCCGCAATGAGCTATACACGTTGTTGTACACCGTTATTTTGGATTGTAAAGTTTACCGTTTTTGATTACCATAAAAACATTATCTATGTTTTTTATATCTATTGTTGGATCTGAATTCAATAGTAGTAAATTGGCTTTTTTTCCATTCTCAATTGTGCCCTCCGATTTTAAAATACCTGTTGCCATTGCAGAATATTTTGTTGCAGAAACAATCACCTCCATTGGGCTAAAGTCACATTCATTTACTAATAATTTCATTTCATGTTGAACAAACGTTTTTTGATCAGAATCACTTCCTGCAGCAATTAACACGCCTTTCTTATTAGCTTCTTCAGCAATTCGTTTTCCTATTTCAAATCGCCAAGAATATTTAGGCCTATCTTTATATTTTTCATATACTGTTATTGTAGCATCTAGAATCACATTATTGTCAATCATTAATTGATACAATTTTGAAAAGTCAAGTTTCTTAAATTCATCATCCCAATATTTGCTACTTTTTATGTCATTTTTAGAAAATGTCCATTTGTCGACTAGTTCTTTTCTCGATTTGAATAACTCATAAAGCAGCATGTCTACATGAGAAACAGAAACTACTCCAGAAGTTATTATATCCGATGGTTTTGTAGGCATTAAAGCGGCATGAGCCCAGACATTTATACCTTGCTTTTTAGCCTCATTTACAATATTATTAATTTCTCGACTTGACAAATTTGCATATAATTTTATTCCAGCTGCTCCAGTACCTCTTGCTTGTGCAATTTCCAAAGTTAAGTTTGAGGTGCTATCAATAGCTTTCATGTAAGGCATTTTTCCACTTATACCTCCTTGCGCTGTTGCTATAGTTCTTTGGTCAACAAAAAATTCTGGACCAGCCATTAAAGCAGAATAATAAATATTTGGACCATCAATATCTCCAACTAAAGTGTTTCTTGAAAGGCCAGAAAGGGCTCTTGTATCACCAGCCATATCTCTAACTGAAGTAACTCCTGTTAAAAGCATTTCTTTCAGAACTTTTTCAGCATTATCTCTTCTTTCTTCAGTAGGGTCGGTCGCAAAATGTACGTGAGCATCTATTAAACCAGGTAAAACAAACTTATTCTTTAGATTAATTGAATGTGTACTATCGTTCTCAATAAAATTCTTTGTTGGTAAAATATCTACTATTAAATCATTGTGGATTACAATTGAATAATCTTTAAGAATCTTTTTTGAATTGACATCAATGACATTTAAATTATGCAGAGCATAATTGTCAAAACTAAATTGTGCATTACAGATTGAGGTTATAAATAAAGTTATTACAATAAATGATTTAATGAATTTCATTGGTTTTGGTTAATGGTGTACAACGGTCGCGTATAACCGTCAGTTACGGGTTAATAGGCGTTAATTTTCGGTTTAGCACATACGTTAGCAATTCCGAGTGGATTCGGACGTAGTCGAATCCGCCGTAATTGCGGTTATACATTGTTAGCACCAGTATTTTTTTTCGTTTTCATTCGATAGACTAAATATAAAAATACAACCAGAATTATCGTAAACTTAAAAATCAGTCCCAATAAGTTCTCTTCGTTTATAAAGTAGTCCGATGATGTTGTTAATAAAGTTAAGGTTTGTGAATAAATCACAATTCCGATACAGACCAATGAAAATATTAACTGATTTTTAAAATTCGCTCCAATAACTATTGCAAAGCAAGCCAGAAATAAAGTCAGAAAACTATTTAAATATCGAGTGTTTTTTGTCCAATTAGATTTTCTTAATTGCTTTGTCAAGAGCGTATTCTTTCTTATTTCGTTTTTTAATTGAAATAAATCTCTGCGATTAAATTCTGTTGTCAACTCGTTTTTTGAGATTCCATATTCGTTAAGTTCCGTTTTAGAAAAATCACTTTGAATTATGCTATCAGGAATTTTTTTAAACAAGTCAGAGATAATTTTCTTTTGAGACTTATTTTCAGTTTCTAAAGAGTCAGAATATTGGTTTATAAGTCCAATACTCATCATATCAACATTTGTTTTTTTGTATTCGGTAGCTTTTTCAATTCTTTCTTGTGACGAAAATGGTTCTTTTCTTGCGTTTTCATATCTATCCAAGAATGATGTCATTCGCAGTTTTGGCACCACACTATTAGATAGTAAGAATATTAGTCCGCCAAAGATTAGTGATGCGATAAGTCCGAATTGGAAAAATTTTGAGACAGGAATTTTCTCTTTTATTAATTCTGCTGTAACCAAGATTAAGGCAATAAAAATACCAAAATTAATTACTGCTGGTATTTGACTAAAACTAAAAAGTATTCCATTCGTTAGGTCAAATCCAAATTCGCTAAAATATAAGCTGATGGTTTCAACAACTAAAAACAAGTAGTAAACTAAACCACTTTTTATAAAATACGATATAAATTTTCGCAGGATTTTTGTCATATTGGTGCTAACGGTCTCGGCTATGATTTCGTTGCGGAAAAATCCGCAGGATTCTTTCCGCCGTAGCCGAAAGATAGCAAATAAGCGTTGAATTCCGATTAGGAATTCAACCGCAATGAATTATAGCCATTGTTAGCTGCTGCCTTTTATTAATTTACTACTAAAACTCAAATCTTGTATTTCAACATTGTGTTTGATTGAGTCCTCAATATTTTCTTGGTTAAACAATACGATTGCTATTTTTTCATTATTCCCTTTTTCCTTTCTGTCTCCGAAAACGACACTTCTTAATTCAATCATATTGTAAATTAAACGACTACATATTTTGGTCATTTTAAAATCTCTTTCAGGGTCAAACAATTTGGTTTTAACTATTGTTTCTTTTTCCTTATCGTTATAGATTTGATAAGACGCAGAATTAGATAAATCAAAGTTTATTTCCTCTTTTAAGGATTCTGCATTTAAAATATGAATTGAGCTGAAATTTGGAAAAACTCTCATAGTATGTTTGTAAGCGTTGTACTCATCTCTTTTTGAGAAATCGTTAGCTAGAACTTTAATAATCTTTTTAATTGATTCAATACTTTCTTTGACTGTATTTTGATAGTCTTCATTAAACTTTTCTTTCGAGAAAGTGCCAATATAGAACAAGTATTGTCCGACGCTTACTTTATGCTCAAGGAACTCAACCATTTCGTCAAGAAGACTTAACTTCAATTTTCCATTAGCGATGTATTCTATCTTTTTATAATTCTGTTTCCAATTAGATTTAACCAAGGCTCTTAAAACGTTTGTATTGTCAGGTATTTTTCCGTTTTTTGGTAGAAAAGCAAAAAAGAATTCAAAAAAGGTTTCTATCGAATGGAAATAATTCTGTCGTAAATCCGCTTGTAAAATGAATTTCGTGTTTTTTGTCAGCGGTATTTTAACGTCCTTAATTCCAAGTTCGTTTTCTTGAATTGTAGTATTTAAACTTTCCGTGTTTGATAAGAAGTGTTTTAAATAAATCGCTCGAACTTCGTGGTATTCTTTTAAATACGAATTGTAAAAATTTTTGTAATCAGTTTCCAATGTAGTTCGGTTTCCAAGGTTGCAGCTAACGGTTTCGTATAACCGTCAGTTACGGGTTAATATGCGTTAATTTTCGGTTTAGCACTGACCTTAGCAATTCCGAGTGGATTCGGACGTA
>JAOEIQ010000015.1 GCA_026162565.1 Flavobacteriaceae bacterium NBU2973 | reverse complement strand
TACGTCCGAATCCACTCGGAATTGCTAAGGTCAGTGCTAAACCGAAAATTAACGCATATTAACCCGTAACTGACGGTTATACGAAACCGTTGCCTGTAATACAAACCGATGCGAAAAGGACAAGCTAAAGAAATTATTCATCATTTAAAAAATAAAGGGATTTTATTTGCAGAAGGATTGACGGATAGAGAAGTGGTTCTGATCGAGGAAAAATTTGGCATTACATTACCACCTGATTTAAAACTATTATTACAAACTGAACTTCCCATTAGTGATAGTTTTATCGATTGGCGAACAGCTTTAACTGATAAAAAATTATCTGAAAAAATTAAATTCAAAATTCGGGAAAGAATTCTAGAAGGAATTCTTTTCGACGTTGAACACAACTTTTGGGAAAAAAGTTGGGGAGAAAAACCTTCTGACTTAACTGAACAGATAAAAATTGTAGAAAAAAACTTTGATAATTATCCAATATTAATTCCAATCTATTCGCATAGATATATTCCGAGTTCTAATACAAGTAATAATCCTGTATTTTCAGTAGTGCAGACTGACATAATCTATTACGGATTCAATTTACCAATGTATTTCTCGAAGGAATTCAATTTTAAATTATCCGATAATTTTGAACTATTAGATAACCCTATATATAAGATTGAATTTTGGTCCCAGATTGTGGATAAAAACATGGAGTACTACAGGCAACAACGTATATAATTTATAGCTCCTTCGTCGCTAATCTCAAATTCTCGATTTAAAAGAGTAAATTAGTTCATCGGAATAAACCGAACTCGCGGCCTCCCGTGCTTGCGAATGAAACACAACTCTTCGAGCTGTGTTAGCCCACATTTGCTATCGCAAATTGGCCCTCCATTCGCTGCCGCCACGCCGCTACAAATCATATACAATACCGTTAGCTACAAGTGCTTTTCAAAAATCTGTCCGAACGGAGCTTTGGAGTCAATAACACGTGTGCGCAATCTGGGCGGAAACGGAAAACCAAACTCAAATGCCCCATGGTGGACTTTCCAAAATACGGCGGATCAGTAAGTGTGGAAATGGAAAACGGAATTTGGCGGAACTTAAAACCGTTGGACCCGAAAGTTGGAAAAGCCACTCCGAACAACTTGCCAATCAGACGGAATCTAATAAGCGGAAATTAAAATTGCGCACACTCGCCCGGAAGGAATTATAAGCAGTACGGTTACGCACCAGTAGCTAACAGGGTGTATAGCCAATTGCGGGCGGAAATTCCTCTCGGAATTTCCAGTGTTTTTTTATTAACTTCGGTCTCGAGCGGAAAAGTCCTACGGACGTTTTCCGCAACAGGACAATACACCTGAACGTTGGGTTTAATAAGAATGAAACATACTAACTACATTTTAATACTTTTAATTATAGTAAGTTGTTCAACTTCAAAAAAGTTGACTGAACGAAGTTCTCAACCGACAAAATTTGTCTTCAAAAAATCAATGGTTTCATCCCAAAGCGGAATTACGGAACTGAAATCAAAAACAGATTCTTTTATTGACTCTGCCTATAATCCGAAAGGAAAAGATTCTTTGACGAATAAAAAACTTAAGGAAATGCAAATGACTGAATTCCTTACTCAAACACCTGAAACGGAAATTTATGTTGAAATAAAGAATGATTCTATTTGGCGTCATACCAAGCAAAATGGAGAAATGATTGGTGACTATTTTATGGTTCAAAAAGATAGCGGAATTTTAAACTATTACGACAAATCAAAATCTGTGAATTACAGAAAATATGACCTTTTCGCCAAAAACCACAAATATGAAATAATTGAAAATAGAAAAGTCATAAAAGAAATAAATGGATTCGATTGCTACAAACTCACTCTGATTGAAAAAGACGCACAAAGTGATTTGGGAAATACGATTTACGAAATGTATGTAACTGACCAAATCGAATTACCTATTCACGCTGTTATAAATCTAACTAAACTTGTTCCAAATACTTTTCCAATGGAAATAAGAATTTCAGAAGAAAAACTATCTGGATTAGCAGAACAATATGAATTAATAAAAATTGAATAAAAAAGTACTAAACCCAACAATGCATAACCGCAATTACGGCGGATTCGACTACGTCCGAATCCACTCGGAATTGCTAACGACAGTTCTTAACCGAAAATCATTAACTTTAATCCCGTAACTGACGGTTATACGAGACCGTTGCCTACAATTATGAAAAAAATCCTGCTGACATTAATAATCTTGATATCATTGACTGCTTGCGAATCGAAAAAAAGCAACTCAACTGAAAAAAATGTGACGGAATCTGAAACAACAATCTCTGATTCAAAAAATGAATTAACTGAATTAGAGAAAGAAGAAAAATTAAGAACTGAAATTAATGACCAATATTTGGCTGAACTTTCCAAATGCTCCCAAAATGTAGATGCCGTAACTGACTTTAATGGAAAAACGGAATTTTGGCGGATTTGCGAAACTGATAATGGGAAACGAATAATACAAATTGACTCGCACGAAGAAACAGTTCTTTACGAAGAAGTTTATTACGAACAAAACGGAAAACTTATTTACGCAGAGGAATCCATAAAATATATGCCAATTAACCATTACACTCTGCAACCTTGGACTTGCCAATTTTATGCAGAAAATGGAAAATTGATTTCACTAATGTCATTGGGACACGGAAAAACGGAAGATGACGAATGGAATCCTGAAATAATATTTGAAATGCATAAAAACAGAATAGCGGAATTGAATAAAATTGAGAATGAATAAAATAACTGTAGGCAACAATGTATAACCGCAATTACGGCGGATTCGACTACGTCCGAATCCACTCGGAATTGCTAACGTCAGTGCTTAACCGAAAATAATCGCTAATTAAACCCGTAACTGACGGTTATACGAGACCGTTAGCCACTATTTGAGAATGATAATAAAAATAAACTTCTTTACTTTAGTCGGAATTTTACTCTTATTATGCTCTTGTGACTGTCAAATACTCGTAAATGGAAAAATCATCTCATCAGAAACGGGAAAACCATTAAATGGAGCGAAAATTGAAATGGTGGGAAGAGATTTGATTTCGGAATCTGACCAGAACGGAATTTTCAAAATTGGAGAAATGACTGGCTTGTGTTATGACCCAAAAATAAAAGTGACTTATGAGGGACACAAACCATTTATAATTGAGTTGGAATCCGAATCTGAATTTCAAAACTTCAAACTGAAAAAGGAATCTGAATTTGTTGAATATGAAAAACCTTTTTATCCAAATCTAAACAATAAAGACAATTTTGTAACTGGAACGTGGATTGAAAAATATAGTGGGAATTTTAAAATTAAATCCGACAGTTTGTTAATTTATCTGGACGAAAACAATCTGACCAAAGAAATTGAATTAATAAAACAGGAATTGAAAAATAAAAACAGTGGCTAACAACGTGTAAGCGCAATAACGGCTGAATTTCCTAATCGGAAATTCAACTCGTTTTGCTAAATTAGGTGCGTCAGTGGAAAGTACTCGCGCACTTTCCCGTTACTGACGCTTACACAAAACCGTTGTGCCTAATTTGAGAAATGAAAATATTCCCAACCAAAGAACTGAATTTTAAGCTAATAGACGACCAAGCTGAAACGCTGAATCGACTGAATCGGAGAACGGAAAAGTCTGAAAATCTGACTTCTCAATATACCGACAAATCATTTCGCGGAATTATAAACGGAAACGAATTTAAAATTATATCGTCAGCAATTGGAAAAGGAGCATTTTGTGTAATGACTGGAGCAATAGAAACTGAAAAAGGAAACGTGAAAGTGGAAATCCATAAAGTTTTTCGGATTTTATTGAGTGTGTTTTTACTATTTCCAATAATCGGACTTATTGCAATGATTTTGACTAAAACTCAAGAATTCTCACCAATTCTGATTTTAGTAATGATTGGACAAATTTTGGTAATTAGATACGGATTTATTGGACTTGCTTTTAAGTTTTTATCAAGAGAAAGTCTGAATAGATTACGTGACGTACTTGACTTGGAATGGATAAAAAACTAGGCACAACAATGTATAACCGCAATTACGGCGGATTCGACTACGTCCGAATCCACTCGGAATTGCTAACGCCAGTTATTAACCGAAAATTAATGCATATTAACCCGTAACTGACGGTTATACGAGACCGTTGTAGTGCATTTGAGAAATGATTCGAAAATCGACTAAATATTTAGTAATTGTATTAATAAATCTGATAATTCTGACTGGATTATTGGCTTATTGGACTGACTTTATTGAATTGACTTTTAATAGTTACGTTCGACCAATTGAGTTTTTAAAAATAATCGGATTCACATTTCTGTCACTAATCGGAATAAGAATCGCAATCGGATTTTTTAGGAAAAGAAATACATCCATCAAGAAAAGAATCCAAATTTCTGCTTTAATTACAATCTTGGTTTCTTCGTTTCTTTATTTTAATTACTTAAAAAAGATATACGAAAATCGAATCCAAAAAAGAGAATTAAGAAAAGAATTGGCAATGAAAATCAAACCAGCAAACGGACTTGCTTTCGGAACAAAAGCTGATAATTTGACTTTTGAGGAATATCAAGAAATCACCAGAATTAAATGGTTCCCAAAATTACAAAAGAATGCGGACAGCATTTCTTACTATTATACTTATGACGGATTTTTACCTGATTATTCATTTAATGTAAGTTATAATTTGCCAAAAAACATAGAAATTGACTCAACCGAATTTAAATACGGGAAAATAGAAATAGACACAATCGGAAATAAAAAACGGATAAGTTATAGTGAATACGAACAATAAAAACGCACTACAACACCGTGTAAACGCAATAACGGCTGAATTTCCTAATCGGAAATTCAACTCGTTTTGTTAAATTAGGTGCGTCAGTGGAAAGTACTCGCACACTTTCCCGTTACTGACGCTTACACAAAACCGATGATGTACAATTCACCTAAAGGTGAACTCAAATTGCTACATCTCGCTATCGCTCGATTCCCGCCCTTTGAGAAATGTACATCATCGCTGGGCTATGCCAGTTTGCATATGCAGTAGGCATTTGGTACACTGCTATAAATCACCTTTAGGCGCCATCGAGGAAAACGGTACATATCAACGGCTATATGCAACCTGTCCACGTTTAATATGTATTTATAAAGTTAATGCAATAAATTGCTTAACTTTAAAATCCATAACGTGGCTTCACATAGCCCAGCGTTGTGCGTCATTTACGAAAACCAAAACACGATTAAAAAAGACATAAATGAATGATTAGAAAAGTAGCAAATAACGAGACGAATCAAGAACCGATGAATCTTGAGCCTACTGAAAAAATCATTGAAAAACTTGACTATTATCGTTCTTTAATACCAAAACTTCACGAATTGAGTGAATCAGAAATTGCTGATTTAAAAAAGGACGTAGGAACATTTTTTAATATAAAGCCTGTTGTCTTTTCAAAACAAGTGCCAGAACATTTAGTTAGAATTTCCAGCAACACAAATATTTTAGGAGACAAACTAAACTTTATAACTGAAATAGACCATTTGCTTGCACCACCAAGCCATTTGAGCAAATTCAATAGATGCAATTTACCAGGAGAAGAAGTAATTTATTGTGCAACAGATGAAATTACTGCTTACTGGGAAACTAAACCTAAAAAAGGAGATGTAATCTCTATAAGCTTATTTAAAGCAAAAGAGAATGCAACGTTGAATTGTGCTGTAATTGACCCAAAAAGAAAAGCACCAAAAGAATTCAAAAACCAATTAGAAGAGGTTTTCTATTTAATCAATGATTTCTTTGTCGAGGTTTTCACTATGCCAGTTGAAAGAAATAATCCTCAAAAATATTTTTTTAGTGCAACCATATCGTCTGAACAGTTATTCTACCCAATTGCATCTGAAAAAAATATAGAAGCAATGGTTTATCCGAGCGTTCAGCGTAAAATGAATGGATATAATTTTGCACTTAAAAATGACATAATTTTAGAAAAATACGATTTAGTTGATGTAACAACTCGATTTATAATTGAGGAATATGACGATACAAATCCAACTACAACAGACCGACCAATTGATGACCTAATTGCTTCAATCAGTATTAAAGAATTTGATTTTGAAAAACGTAAATTAATCTATCCAAAAGACTTTTACGACCGATTTGAATTTTTTAGATACCTTCAACAGATGGGCGGAAATCAAGTCAGATTCGATAAGCCTTTAGGACAAAAAGAATTCAATGAATACTTAAAAACTCAATCAGCTTTGAAAAAAACTGAAAGAACAAAAGTTGCTGAAAAAAAGTATGGCAGAAACGATAAAGTGACTGTTATGTACTATAACAATGGACCTGTCAAAAAAAATATTAAGTATAAATTTGTTGAAAAGGACATTAAGGAACGGAAATGTATGATAATAAAAGAACATTAAAAACGAACGCACAACAATGGCTATAAACAATTGCTATAACTGGCTTATCCTGAAAATTCCTGTGGAATTTTCAGCTTGTCGTGTACTTGCAAACGTCCGTGCCAACCCACGCAACTGTTCATAGCCGAGACCGTTGTAAAACATTTAACGAAAACCGATAATGGGATTAGATTCAGTGGAATTACTTATGTCAGTTGAGGATAAATTTGGAATACGAATTGAGGATTCCGAAGCCGAAAAAATTGCTACTGTTCAACACTTTGCCGATACTGTTTATAACAAAATTATAGTAAATCCATCGGATAAATGCTTAACTCAAATTGTATTTTACCAAATTAGAAAAGCATTTCAAAACTTAAACTTGACTGAATTGGAAATAAAGCCTAACAGCAAAATTTCGGATTTGCTCACTCAATCGGAATTGAAAACAAATTGGAACCGATTAGAAACAGAACTTGAGCTGAAATTACCTGAATTAGTTGCTATTGACTTTAATCCAAAATTAGACTCGCACGTAAAAATCTTTGGAATTAAGACTATCAAAAGAAATACGCCTGTGACAAAAGGGACAATAAGAAAATTAGTTGATTGGATAATATCTCTGAATTTCGAACAAACAATTGACATTCAAAAAATCACTAATAAATATGAAGTTGAAAGAATTATTTCGGGAATCATAAGTGAGAATATGGGAATTCCAATAACTGAAATTGAATTAAGACATACAATTACAAACGATTTAGGAATTGATTAATAATAAATGATAAAAAGTTTTCTATTAGATTTATTTAATATTGTTCAATACGAATTTGATATTCGTGAAAAAGAAGTCTTTGAATACTTCAAAGAAATAGCTTTAAAATCTGAATTTGGATACCGTCCTTATAAAATTATTAAATGGACTAAACCAATGACGGTATTTATAAAAAAAGAAAAGCCTTTAAAAACTCAAGTTTCAGTAATAAAGCAAACTATAGAATGGATAAATGAATTAGCTACTGATGGTTTTAGAATTGAGTTAATCGAAAATATTTATAAATGCGATACAGTAATATATCTAAATAGTAAGGCTAAAGTTAACGAAATAGACAAGTCATTTTTTAAAGGAATTAATGAGGATTTTTCTGGTCTTGCAGATATCGAATATGACACGTATAATTTTAATATTCTAAAGGGTAAAATTTTTATAGATACTAATGAATCATTAGAAATTCAAAAAGCAACAATAATAGAGGAAATAACTCAAAGTATTGGATTAATGAATGATTCTAAAATATATTCAGACAGCACATTTTATCAAGACAAAGATAATTCAAGAAAAAAATATTTTAAGTACACAGAGATTGATAAAGAGCTGATTAAATTATTGTATTTACCATCTATTAAACCTGGAGATGATGAAAAACAAATTGAAAAAAAAATCAAACGCTATTATAAGTCTATAAAAAACAATAAAAACGTTTTACAACACCGTGTATAGCTCATTGCGGCTGAATTCCTAATCGGAATTCATTGCAATTTGCTATCTTTCGGTTATGGCGGAAAATACTCGCGTATTTTCCCGCAACAAGCCATACACAAACACGATGATGTACAATTCACCTAAAGGTGAACTCAAATTGCTACATCTCGCTATCGCTCGATTCCCGCCCTTTGAGAAATGTACATCATCGCTGGGCTATGCCAGTTTGCATATGCAGTAGGCATTTGGTACACTGCTATAAATCACCTTTAGGCGCC
>JAOEIQ010000014.1 GCA_026162565.1 Flavobacteriaceae bacterium NBU2973 | reverse complement strand
TGTACATCATCGCTGGGCTATGCCAGTTTGCATATGCAGTAGGCATTTGGTACACTGCTATAAATCACCTTTAGGCGCCATCCAGGAAAACGGTACATATCAACGGCTATATGCAAAGTAGTTCGCCACACTCTATTGCTTAAGTGCTCATGAATCTCGCAAAGCTCGATTTGTCCACGTTTAATATGTATTTATAAAGTTAATGCAATAAATTGCTTAACTTTAAAATCCATAACGTGGCTTCACATAGCCCAGCGTTGTGGTTAATATTGAAAACCTCAAAATGAAATATTATTTATCAATATTACTTTTTTTATTCTTTTTAACCGTTAGTTTAGCTCAACCAACAATAAATGAACTGAATACTGACGATTTTATGAGTATTAAAATTGAAAATGTTTTGTTTGAAAAAATAAAAATGACCTATGGTGACATAGTAGAAATGGAAAAGTTGTTTGGTAAAGGAAAAGTAAATGTTGCGAATAAAGAAATCGGAGAAGAAACGAGAGAATTTAATTATGATAATGGATTGAAAATATACTTTGGTGAATTCGATTTGAATTATACCAAACCAAGTATTCATTACTTAAAAACGAATAATATTTGTATAAAAAATATTGAACTAAACGTTGGAGATTCTATTGAAAAACTCGGAAATAAAATCTTATTTAACAAGCAGACAGATGGAGATTTATCTATAATGTTTACACACAATAATGGAGATTGCTGTCCGATAATAATTGAATTTGACCAAAAGACAAAATTGATTACTTCGATTGAATACTTTGTGTGGACTTAAAATACTAACCACAACAACGGCTATAGTCCATGTTGCCCATTTGCAATCAATTTAGAAAAAGAGGTACTCTTTTTCGGAGGGCTTAAGGAATAGAGGTTTATGGAGATTTCTTGGTCACCAACAATAATGTCTTTTGTAATGGTCTCCACCACATTACGTTTTTCTTCGTTAGATAGTTTATCCCAATTATCATATAAACTTTGAGCTTCACTTAAAATAAAATCACTGGATTTAGAATGTTCTTTTAAGATTTTAATTTCCGACTGTAAAGTCGGAATCGTCCGCTCTAATTGTTTGAGTTGTTCGTTAGGCTCATTATAGAATTCATTAAACCGCTGCGTTTCAATTTGACCGTTTTCATGTAACTCAAGAAGTTTTGTGATTTTAGTTTTAAGCTTTTCTATTTTGTCTTTTACAATATCTATTTCTCGCTCTTTATCTTTAATGCCAGTTTGACTACTTTCATAATACGACTGAATATCATCTTTTGATAGTAAAAACTGTTTGAGCTGACTTTTAAATATCTCTTCAATATCCTCTGTTGGAATTTTTCGTTTGCAGTTTTTACAAGTGTATTTAGGATTAGAAGATGGTACATACATTTTGCCACCACATTCGCATTTTAGAAAACCAGTAAACAATTTTAGTTTTTTGTTCATTGGCTGTGTTTTAGTGGATTCGTATTTATGAATGATATCATTAACCTCTTGCCATAATTCTTCACTGACTATTTTAGGTGCCTCATGAAAGAACCATTCGCTACTATCTCGAAGTTCAGGTTGTCCATTTTTACCTACTTTAGTAAATCGTGTGCGTCTAACACCTTTTGTAATAGGGTCTTTTAGTAAACGTTTAATAGCCATGTCCGAGAACTTCTTTCCTCGTTTGGTTCTGTGCCCTTCTTCATTTAATAATCTAGCTACCGTTCCATAACGTTGGTGTTGTAAATAGAGTTCATACATTTTCTTTCTCACGAGAGATTCTTGTGGATGTAATTCAATATCGTCTTTACCTTTACGCTGATACCCATAAGGAATACCTCCCATAACCTTACCCATTTTTGCTCTAGTCTCAACAGAAGTATTAATACGATCGACTATTTCTTCACGTTCCCATTCTGCCATGGAGGATATAATTCTAAAGAATAGGCGTCCCGCAGGAGTTGAGGTATCAAAGGATTCTTTTAAAGAAATTAAATCTGAATTATGTTCCTGAAAGAAATTTGCAAACTCTAATAATTCAATAGTATTTCTTGCAAATCGTGCAATCTTGGAAAAGATAAGACCTGAAATATGACCTCTATGTATGTCCATTAACATACGCTGACATTCAGGATGATCTTTTACGGTCTTCCCTGACACACCTGTTAAATCATAAATTTCAATAACATTATAGCTATGCAGTTTGGCATAGGTTTTACCTTGGTCTAAATGATGCTCGGGACTGTCTCCTCGTTTTTGGTCTTCTGTGGATACACGAATCCATATACCTACTCGCTTGTTCATTGATAACTCCTTTAAAATGAGTGTCTAAAGTAAGCAAAGGTGTGCGTAATTTCAAGGTAATACTAAAAAAAGTATCTCCATAGAAGATACTCTATTTACTCCAAATAAAAATGAGTTAGCATCAGCGCAAATGCATCAAAGACACCCATTTGGTAATGTTCAGCCATCCAAGGCAATCGTTTATGAGGTGCTTTACTTTTAAGCTCTGGATACCAGCCTAAAATAGTCATAGCAATATCATATTTTGTTTTAGCCTGAAAAGACCTAAACACCTCTTTTATCTGAACTCTTGAATAGGATTTCAGATTTAGATTTTCTGTTTGTGCCATTGCAGTGATTGAATCAACTATTCGTTTTTGGCGATTAGATATATGCCTGTTTGTATAATCCGATACTATTACCAGATTTGGTTTACAGTAATCTAATAGCCACTTTACTTTCTTTAGATACTTATTATGCGAAATAGGTCTCACTTTCTTGAGTCCATAGTCTAGTATTTCTTTAGGTCCTTCACAGATCACATAACCTATTCCAAAGGTATTGGGATACAGAACCAATGTAAGCTTGGGGCGTTTAGTGTTTGTTGTCATAAGAATCATCTTGGCTTAAATCTTTTAAACAACTGATATTATTAAGCACTTCATGCAGTGCTTCTAATCGTTTGAGAATGGGTTTACTCTTTTGCTGTTCTTCTAATTGGGTAATCAGTTCAGTAGCTTTACTAGATATAGTATCCATAACACCCAAAAAGGTATATTTAAAGAGTTTGTGAAGTGGTGTTTTGGTGATTATATGATAGGCTATGATCACACGAGTGGGAGGCGTTTTTTTACCTTGTTCGTATTTTGCGAGATTGGAATAATCCATGTCCAAGAGATAGCCCATATCTTCCAAGGTCAAGTTTAAACGTTTTCTCGCTTGTTTTAAATAACTTATAATATGCATAGGTTGTAAAAGTCATAGGTGTTAATCGCCTATGACTTTTATTATACTAGCTTCCTTACAGTTTCTTCGGGAGTTAAGCTTTTTGGTACTCCAGTACCAAAAAAATTTTCGCTCACCTTATTTTCTGTTTATAAGCTGGGAATTTATATCGCTTTTAAACTTTAGCGGTATTTTGGAGGTGGTTTGTTATTCATAAGCTCATAATACCGCTCTCTATCGGTTTGACGTTTGTAATTGTAATTTGGATAAGTCTCTTTATATTTTGTAGGTGTTTGTTTTGTATTAGGGAGATAAGTAAACACCTCTGTTAACATATCTACCCATGTTTTACGCTTTAAGGCTCTAAAATAAGGTGCATATGCGTAATAAATACGTTTCTTTCCTCGTCTGTCTTTTGGTTGACGTAATTCACATTCCCGGTTATCGAGTGCCACAATGAGCTCTTTATAAATCAATTCTGAAATCGCAATGGATACTGATTTTCGAGTCAGTCCTGTTCTTTTAACAAAGAACTGAATAGAAATCCAATCCTTACGTTTTCTTTTTTTAGTTTTTGGGTCTATCCAACCCAGTGTTTGACGAATCACTACCATAAGTACTTTTAATTGTGCTTGATTTAGATACGGTAACCACTGGTCAAAGATTTCATTGGGTACCTGTGTAGAACGAAAGATATACATAGATATCTAGTGTAAATAGTACTATTTTATAAATAAAGTCAGTCTATTTATAAGTTAGTACCAAATAGCATGACTGTATGTGTTAGAAAGGAGTTAGTAAGCTATTACATATGTGGCAGAGTTCTCCAAAACATATCAAACTATCTCCAAAAGCTCTTGCAGAACTCAAAGAAGCTTTATATCAAGAAATTGGAGACTATGCTAATCAGTATAATGAAGAAGACTTGCATCGCTTTGGTAGCTTTATATTAAAAGTCATAGCTATTTCTTCCAAATTAAAACTAGAACAACTAAAGGAAGAACGTATAGAGCAATAATCTGTTCATTTTGTCCTGTATAAGCTATACTGATAAAGCCAAACACAAGTCGAGAAACAATTGATAGTTCACAAATACAGATTGTGAATAAAAAAGGGGCAGTAACAGGCTTTGTGTTTGGCGACCAAAGTTGTTTCAAGTTACTGCTCCTTTTTTAGGCTGTAGCGATACTTGACAGCAATACTATTATGTACTCCAATCAAAATAACAATAACATAGAACAGAATTTTATGTATGGAGCTTATGCCAGAAAATCATCAGAATCAGAAGACAAGCAAGTACAGTCTATTGAAAGACAGATAGACGAGCTTTTAGAACTGCAAGAAAAGGAAAACTTAACCCTCTTTGATAAGCCTATCGAAGAATCTAAATCTGCTTTCTCCATTGGAAGAGACGGATTTAATAGACTAATTAAACTAACAGAACAAGGTAAGATTAATGCATGGCTTTGCTGGCATGCCAATAGACTCTCCAGAAATCCTATTGATGCAGGTATCATTATCCATCTAATGGATTTAGGAAAGTTGCAGCATATTAGAACACCGTCTCGTATCTATTACAATACGCCAACGGATAAAATGATGCTTCAGATTGAGTTTACCATGTCTAAAAAGGATTCTGATGATAAAAGTATTTTTGTAAAAAGTGGTCTAGAAAAGCGTTATAAAAAAGGCTTTCCTAATGGGAAGGCACCTATTGGTTATCTAAATGATAAGACCAAAGAAAGAGGAAATCGAGACTGGTTAGTTGATAGGAATCGTTATAAGAAATTAAAAAAACTCTTTAACCGATTTTTAGAAGCTAAAGATTCTATTAGTTCTATAACAGCCTATGCTAGAGACCAACTAGAACTAACTACTCCTAAATACAAACGTTTAGGCGGAAAGTTAGTAGGCCGTTCTTATGTAGCTCATATGCTTAAAAACCCTATCTATGCTGGATTTTTCTATTCACTAGATAGAAATGGTAAGCAGACAACAAGACGTGAGTTACACCCAAGTGTGCCACGACTTATTTCTGAACATGAGCATATTAAGATTCTTAATATTCTTGGGAGTCGAGTGAAACCAAAAATGCAACTGCATCAAACCTTATACTATGGCCGTATTAAAAGCCCAGAGGGTGATACGATAGGTGCTGACTTAAAGTTTCAAATGATTTGTGATTGTAAGCATAAATTTGCTTACCGTTCTAAAGAAAAATGCCCTAAATGTCTTATTGAAATTGATAAAATGCAATCGCCTCACTATTTAAGTTACATCTATTATTACAATATCAAACGCAGAAAAGACCCAAATCTAAAGGCTAAATGTATTGAAGAATCAAAAATAGATGAATACCTTTATCAGTATTTTAAATCTCACTTTTATGTCCATCCTTTTCTAATGAAGTGGGCTGTAAAACATTTAAAAGACTTAAAAGATATGGAGCTAAATATGCATATTGAAAAAGAAGAAACTTACAAAGCCCAATTAATTGAATTCCAAGAGCGAAAACAGCGGTTATTGAATCTCTATACCAAAGGACATATTGAAGAAGCTATTTATCTTAAAGAACAATCCGTTATCAAGAATCAAGAAACTCAATTACAACAGTCTCCAGAGCTCATTGATTGGTTATCTGTCATAGAGCGTTATCTTAATTTTGGTAAGGAAAGCTTGTCTATTTTAGAAAACGGACACTTTGATGCCAAACAAGAGCTATTAGATGAATTTAGTTCGAACCTAATATGGAATGAAGAAAACCTCAATGTTTCCAACGTTAAATGGCTATCTGTGTTTGAAAAAGGCTTAAAATCAGTAAAAGCCAAATATCCACAGTTCGAACCTGAAAATCCTACCAGTTTTAAAGGCTCAAAAGCCCTTTTTGGCACCAAGTGTCCTATTGTGCTGGGTTGGTTGGACAATGTTCGAACCTACTTATTACAGGATAAGGGTTTTAGAGACCATTGGTGCATGCGTACCAAGAAAAAACGTACCAATTATTTTTAAATGATAATCGAATTAACTACTGCTCGATAATTCTATTGCCTTTTGGAACTAAACACCTATTAACAGGAAGGAAGCTTAAGCCGTTATATGGTACAATCATATTTTCAAAAGCATCAACATCTGACGAGTAGAATACTATATGATAAGTTTGTCCTATTCCTGATGGTGCATCTTCTTGATTACAGTTAATATAGTTAGATTGGCTTAACCTAACCTAACACTATTATCATAAGGATAATACATGAGTCTTCGGGGCTGGTTTAAAGGAGGAATAGTATCTTCATATGTATCTGGTGAGGCCGTATCTTGAATAAAAGACATATCAAAATAAGGAGCCATTTGAGTAGCAAAAGTGTTCCCTCCATATTCATAGCCTCCATTTCTTAAATTAATAAAGGCTCCATAGGTAGTTGAATTGGGTGAGGTTATTCCTGCTGTGGGATACCTACCATTATCTAGATAATATAATTCCAATGCTGTTTGCAGACTCGTTAGTGTTTGCGTGAAATTAGCTTGTTTTGCTTTTAATCGTGCTTCATTAATGGAACTTATAATAATACTCGCTAATACACCTATTATGGAAACAACTACTAATAGCTCAATCAGTGTAAAGCCTTTTCTATATAACAATCTCATATATCCAGTATACCAAATTGTATGACTTTAGTTTGTAGTATTAGAAAGCTATGTTGTTTCTATGAAGAGATATTATCATCCTTATATATCCTATTTTGCAAGAACAGATTTTAGAGAGGAAAAGGATATTTTCGGAATCTACCAACATGATCGAATGGTTGGTATGTATCTGCTAGGAAAAACAGGAACTGGAAAAACTAATGTGTTAAAAACACTCTTACTCCAAGACATTAATAACTATAGAGGCTGTTGCCTTATTGATATTAATGGTGATTTGCTTAAACAAGTATTATCCTTCTATCCAAAACATCGGAAGCAAGATGTTATTTATTTAGATACGTCTAATCCAAATTTACAATGGGGTTACAATCCCCTTCGCAGAGTTTCCTATGAGTATCGACATTTAATAGCTTCACACATTTTAGAGACTTTTCAAAAACTATGGGGCGCACAATCTTGGGGAATCAAAATGGAATACATTCTTCGAAATGCATTACTCACCTTATTAGACCAACCTAAATCTGACTTTTCTGATATTACAAAAATCCTACTCGATGATGCTTTTAGAAAATCATGTTTACAACATATTGTTTCAAAAGAAGTAAAAGCGTTTTGGACGATGCAATTCCCAAAATATACTAAAACTGATGTACTGCCGATTTTAAATAAAGTTGGGAGCTTTTTAGCTATACCAATAGTTAAAAAGATATTAGTTGATAATAAAAAACAATTATCTATTCAGTCAATTATTGACCATAAAAAAATATTACTGGTGAATTTAGCCAAAGGACATTTAGGAGTCGATGCTGCCCACTTGTTAGGATCATTATTATTAAACTCTCTGTCTGCTGCTGGATTTCATCGCTCTAGTATTGCTGAAGAAGAGCGACAACCCTTTTTCATTTACTTGGATGAGTTTCATAATTTCACCACCTTATCACTTGTTAATATGTTTTCTGAACTGCGTAAGTTTCAGATTGGTTTTATTATTGCGCATCAATATTTAGGGCAATTATCTCAAAAAATAAAAGAGGCTGTTTTAGGAAATATAGGAACTATTATTTGTTTTAGGGTTTCTTATGCAGATGCTAAATATATGGCACAGGAGTTTTATCCTGTTTTTAAAGCTAGTGATATCATTAGTTTAGAAAACTATCATGTGTATTTAAAACTCATGATTCATGGAAAACCTTCTAAACCCTTTTCTGCTAAAACTATTCAATTTGATACGTTAGACATACCAAAAAGCTGAACTGTTTTATATGGGTTGTTACTTCATACTTGGATTAAATATAAACCTTAACTTAATACATTATGAACCTACTACCAAGCAGAGAACTACTTGGTAGTTCGATTATAGAAATACATTACAAACGTCCACATTTTGATGGAATGATTTACATCCGTAATCCTAAAGATGCTCATACATTTTTAAGACAATATATAAATACTCAACAACTCGATTTAAGAGAATGCTTTTGGGTTATTTTACTTACCAATGCCAATAGAGTGCTGGGGTTATCTGAAGTTGCTACAGGAACAACATTAGGAGTCCAACCGAATCCCAAATACATTTTTCAGTTGGCACTACTTACTAATACAGTGAATCTAATTATTGCCCACTCGCATCCTAGTGGCACTCTTAATATTTCTGAAAATGACATTCGTGAAACCAACAAAATAAAACGTATAGGGAAACTTTTAGATATAACTTTAGTGGATCATATTATCCTTACATCTGAATCCTTTGTATCATTTGTCCAAGAAGATATTTTATAACTATGGGCATTTAGCTTTTAGTCTTGAATCAACTTAATCTTTTTATTCGCCTTAATTCTAATAGCTAAATGCCAATAGCTAACAGCCAATTATTTATGTCCAAAACACCTATTTCCTATTATGGTGGTAAACAAAATTTACTGCAACAAATACTACCTCTTATTCCAAAACACACTATTTACACTGAAGCCTTTTTTGGTGGTGGTGCTGTATTTTTTGCCAAGGAACCTGCTCAATCAGAAATCATTAACGACACCAATAATTTAGTGGTTAATTTTTATAAGGTCGTGCAATCTGATTTTGACTTACTAAAAACAAAAATTGAACAAACGCTCTTTTCTAGAGCTACGTACTCTGTTGCTTGGTGTATGTATCGAATGCCACATTTGTTTAGTGAGTTGCAACAAGCTTGGGCATTCTATATCGCTACCAATATGGGTTTTTCTTGTAAGATTGGGAGTTGGGGCTATGACAAATATGGGAAACGCCCCAAAGCATTTCTAAATAAAAAACTGCGTTTCAATGAAACTATTTCAAAAAGGCTCGAACGAACTCAAATAGAAAATAATGATGCTTGTAAGGTAATAACTAGTAGAGATACAGAAGATGCTTTTCATTATGTAGACCCACCATATATAGATTCCAATCAAGGACATTATAGTGGTTACACAAAAACAGATTTTAAAAAATTGTTAGTGACCCTTGAGAGTCTTAAAGGTAAATTCTTATTGAGTTCGTATCCATCAGATATACTATCTGAATACACGATTAAAAATGGTTGGCATACCAAAACCGTTACCAAACCCTTATCAGCTTCTAAAGGATCTGGAGGTAAACGGAAACAAAAGACAGAAGTCTTAACGGCTAATTATCCCATTTAAAAATAAATAAGTAGTAACCAGTGATGGAAACATCACATAAAATTTTATAACATGAATAATTCAAACATTGTGGATGTTTTAATAGATAATATTAAAACAGATCAAGCTATTCTTCTAATAGCTGAAGAGAACATTGAAAAAGCCAAACAAGAAAAACAAGACGTTGCTAATAGACTTAAAGATTATCGGAAAGATCTATCTGTACTTCTTAAATATGTTGATAACAAACAAAAAAAACGTCTTGATGATCTTGGGTTTGATTTTAAAGAACAAAATAGAGAATTAAATTCTATTGCCTCTATAGCTTATGAGCTTATTGTAAAATCTAAATCCAATCAATTAACGAATAGTGAGCTTTATGATGGATATGTAAATTCTCTTGAAAATAAAGATACAGCTGTTTCTTATACAGAATTTAATATTAAATGTCGTTCCTTATTTAACACGCAAAGATTACTGCGTAAAAAAGGAAGCAATCCAAAATCGTCTCGTGAGGATATCATTTCTTTAAATGGAAAGGTTCTCGAAAAGTAAAAACAAAACACTCGGATTAGTTTCGGGTGTTTTTATTTTAAGTATTTCCTTCTTTAATAAATTTAAGCTTACAAGCTTTTTAATTTTATATTAAACTCTATATTAATGAATAAATACTATGAAAAAATGAAATGAAATTCCACATTTACTACTTTCATTTTTCTTCACAAGAAGAATTTATAGCTTTTTATTTAATTAGTTTTACTAATACTATCTGCCATTATTAAGGCATTATAAGCATTAACAATTCTTCCAGATTTTGAGAGTTTATTAAAAGGGATTAAAGTGTCCTTTTTTGTCCCTGTAATGGGTACTTTAACTGGAAAAGTATACTCAACACCACTGTCCATGATAATATGTTTTACCTGCGAAGCTGTTAAATCTGGGTAGTAAGAGAATAATAAAGTAGCAATACCTGAAACAATAGGAGAAGCATATGATGTTCCGGATCTATATTCATATTTTCCGTTTACAGATGCCGTATATATGTTTTTACTGGGAGCAAAGACATCAACTTCTTCTTTTCCAAAATTACTGTAAGAATAGATTAGGTTTTCATCAATATTGATAGTTGACCCTCCAACTTTTATAAAGTTTGAAACAAATTCTGTACCTGATTTACTGTCATTTGGGTAATTATTAATTTCGTAACTATCTAAATCTTTCGAATCGTTACCTGCTGAAGTTACAATTAATACATTATTCCTTTGAGCATAATCTAATGCATCATAAACCCATTCTTTATATAAAGAAAAATCTTTACCAAAACTCATATTAATCACTTTTGCACCATTATCTACAGCATATCTAATTGCTAAAGCAATGTCTTTGTCATGTTCATCTCCATTTGCAGAAATACTTATCGGCATTATTTTACAATTTTCAGGGATTATTTTGCATATAACACCAGCAACTCTTGTACCATGGTATAATTTTTTTGAGAAATTTGACACATTATTGTTACCATAGTTTGTGTAATTAATATCGCTTGGAAATTTATCTATTGGGTCTCTCTCATTATAATCTAAATTATAATATTTATTAAGTCTATTTTCATGGTATTTAATATCATTTTCTATACTTTCAAGATTATCTATACCAGCTTTTTTCGTTAAAATTAAAAAATCTATTTCCTTTTTTATATCAGTTTTTTTGCTTTTTAAGTCTTTTAAAAAGTTAATAGTGAATAAAGAATCTTGGGCAATAAAAGGTTTTATTTTATTAAATGCTAATCTATATTTATAAATAATGTTAGAAGACTGTTTTAATACAGAGGCGGATATTTTTCTTTCTTTTTGCAGAGTTTTATAAGCATTTATGTATATATGGTAATTTTCCTCACCTAGTATTTTTAAAGTATCTTGAGAGGTTGAATTTTTTATTAGATTATTATAGCATCTAACAATTCTAACCTCTTCCATATTTGCATACAGTATATTTTCATAATTCTGGTTACCAATAAAATTCCATCCCTGAATATCATCTATAAACCCGTTACCATCATCGTCGATTTTATTATTTGAAATTTCATCAGTGTTAATCCAAATATAATTTTTTAGTCCTTTATGACTTATATCAAATTGCGCATCAATTATAGCAACAATTATTTCATTACCTTTTTTAGTCTTTAAAAAATTACTTTTTATTTTTTCAATACTGATTCCAGGAATAGTATCGTCATTAATATCTTTTAAAAACCAATCATTCAAAATCAAATTTTCTTGATTTTGAATGATATTAGTATTGTAATTTGAGTATCGATATTGTTTAACTACTTTGCAAGTAATTAAAGATAAAGCGATAACAAGTAAAATGAGGCTTTTTTTAATCATCGTTTGTATTACCCAAACAAACTAAAGTAGAGAGTGGATTTTTGTCTTCTGTTTGTGTATCTCCACCGCCTCCTCCATTACCATCGGTTCCACCATAGATGATTTTTGGGTTATTTAATTTTGCAATTTTAAAACGCTCTAGTGTTAATTTTTTTTGTTTTTTCATTTTAAGTTATTTTATTTATTAAGCAGTGAACTTAATTATATTCTTTAAATATTTAATTAATTGGTATATCCGAATTCACGAATTCGGATAAAACTATGAATAATTACTGATATTCTTTAAAAAATATGAAGGTTTTAAACCTTTATGCTTATAAAAAGCTTTTGAAAAAGTTTCCGCTTTTTTAAAGCCAATTTCATTAGCTATAGCTAATAAAGTAAACTTCCTAAAATTTGGATTTATTTTTAACTCATTTATGGCATATTCGATTCGTAATGAATTAATGTAATTTGTGAAATTTTGCCCTTTATAACGATTTATAATTTTAGATAAATATCTTGAATTTGTTTTTAATTTTTTAGCTAATATACTTATCGTTAAATCACTATTTAAATAAAAATCATCTTTTTCTAATTGTTCAAGTTCTTCTAAAATATTCTTAATTAAATCTTCAGGAATATTAATAGTACTATCTGATGATTTATTTCTGCTAGTTATTTTACTATTGTTAGATTCTATTATACTTAAAAACCGTTTCTTATATAACTGTTTTTTTCTGTATTGGTAAAATAATATTATTGATAAAATAATTAATATCAGAAACAACCATAAAATAAAACGTGCTTTTTTAGATTCATTATTTTTTATTTGATCTATAATTATTTGTTTCTCATTTACTAATCTAGGAATATCATATTCCTTAATTATATTTTTATTTAAATATACTTCATTAGTATGAAGAATACTGTCGACTTTAATTAGTCTATTAATATAGGTTAACTGGGCTTTTAAATTGTTTTCATTTTTATAATGTGATATGAGTATTTCATATCCATTACGCAAATAAGGAAGGATATCATTATTATTCAAGAAAACTGTATCCATTTTTTTAAGATGAAATAACATTTTATCCGTTTTTCTTTCATATTCATTAATCTTTGCTAAATAATAATAGGCAACAGCCATATTGGGTTTGTCCATTATTTTTCTGGAATGATTTAATCCTTTTTTTATGCTATCATAAGCAGTTAAATAGTTTTTCTTATGATAATTAATCACTCCATTATTTAAAACAAAATGATAATAATTATCATCAAGCTTTAATTTTTTTGCTTCTATTAAACCTTTATTATTATATATCAATGAAGAGTCTATTAAACCATTTTTCCTTAATGAGTTAGATAATGATGCCAATAATGAAAAATAATTATCGGGTTGAGATTCTTTTAACTTTTTATAAACTGCATAGTTCCAACATTTTCTATATAAATCTAAAGCTTCAATGTTGTTTTCTGTTCTGTTTTTTAAAGAAGCAATACATCTATTTATTAAAAAATTTAAAAACTCCTTATTTCCACCATTGTTATATTTTTTTGCAAGAATATAATTATCTAAAGCTTTTTTGAATTGTCGCTCATTAAATAAAATTGTTCCTTTATCTAGGTATGCTATTGAAGGAAAGTTCTTATTTCTCAAAGTTTTTGAAAAGCGGATTATAGAATCATATAATCTTATTCTTTTATTGTTTCTAGTGCTAATTATTGATTTTAAGTAATAACCTGTAGCAATATTAAGACTATCATTTTGTTTCTTTGATTTTGATAAGTATGCAGTTGCATATTGTTTTGACTTTAATGAATCCTTAATATTTGCAGTAAATAGTTCTCTTAATTCATTATAAGTCAAATTAACTAACGAATCTGATGTTTGCTGCCCATAAGTATATAGAGAAGTTGTTGTTAACAATACAAATAAAGATATAATCCTCATACTACTTCAATCTAAATTTTTCTGTTTTTAACTCTTTATATAAAAAGTCATACAATACAAATTCATAAAACCGTTGTTTGGTTTTAAAAAGCCTATTAACTTTCATATGGATAATACTTGCTATATAATTTTGTAATGTAAACTGTAGCTCGTTTCGAGTTTTCAAATCAATTATTGTTTCAAATATAGGTTTTATAGAATCAATATAGGTTGTAAAAAAATCTTCATTTGAGCTACTTTCTTTAAAAAAGTCGTTTTTTATCGTTTTGTACTTACTATTTAAGTGTTTTATAGTTTGCTTATTAGCATTAAATTCTCCTTTAAAATAAGTTCTTTGATTTTCTACAAATTGCAATTGCTCTTCGATATCTAATTCTGAATAATTTAATAGTCTTTTTACAATTTTTAGAGCGTAAAGTAATAAATGTTTATCATCATTACTGTTTTCAATAAGTTTTATGGTATTAACGCTATCAAAATAAAATAATTGTTCTGTAAGTTCTATAGTGTTAGCACCATAGCGCTCAATCTCTCTAGTATAGGTATGTAATTGTAAATCCCAAACTAAATGATTATTTAAGTAATATTCAAATTCTTTATTTAAAAGTAAAATAAGCGTACTTAAATTGTCTGAATTACTTAATAAAAAACGTACCCTCAAATGTGATTCTGGATCATTATAGCGAATAAAAAACCATGATTTTATATCCTTATTTTCTATTAACTTCTGTGTTATAGGTTTAATAACATTTATCAACACATCATTTGCTACAGAAACACCACAATAAATTTTATAATAGAGCCACTCACTGCCAATTACAAATTGTCTTTTTACTGGTTTATCCTGCATTATTTAATGTGTTTAGTTTTTGAGCATTATAGAATGTTACTACAAATTGATTACAAAAATAATTCTCTTCTTGTTTTACAATACTATCTTCATTGAATAAAAACTCTTCTAAAGTGCATTGTTTTTTGTTTTTTACCATATCTAAAAACATCATAAAAGAAGTCTTATTTTTCATATTAAACACCATTGTATTATCTCCTTCAACTAGTTGGACATATTGTGGTATTTGATGTTCTTTACACCATAGTAGAATCTCTTTAATTAAGTATTCATTTTTAATAGAATAAAAGTGTTTTAATGATGTTATATCAATGTTCCATCTGGCTTTAGAGATAATTACATTTTTGTATTCAACTCTAGGTAAATAAGTAAACGAATTAAAAATTGAGTTCCATCTAAACCCTAAAGCGGTTCTCTTATTTTCTGTTTGCAAATCACATAAAAAGTAATACACAGGTAAAGAATCTGCTCTGTAATTATGAGCATTTGTTAATGTAGGTATGATTTCCTTATCTAATCTTATTGATCTTAAAATAATTTGATCATTTTTGACCGAAACCATTATGTCATCAATTGATATTTGATTATTTAATGGAAGTGATGATTTTCCTAAATATGGTATTTCAAAATCATAAATAGTAGGTCTTTTTAATACATTTCCTGTTCTTGCTTGGGGTAAGTGAATAATCTCTGCTACTATTTTATTTTTATAAAATTGTTTTTCAAGTTCTACAATGCTTTTAACTTGATTTTTAATTTCACGATTCCCATGAGCAAATCTTGCCAATAGCTTTGCACCATTAGAGCCTCCTATAGAGTTCATGAATAATTTTATAGCCCCTTTTTCATAAACTACTTCTATTAAAGAAGACATTGTATTGGGTAAATCATGCCACTGTAAATCAATATTTTTAAAATCACTATCCGTTAATTCAATAATAGAGCTGTTTTTTCTAATAGCAGATTCAACTTTTTTTAGTAAAATAGTATCTACTACTGTCCAAACTATACGATTATATTTTTTTGAATGTTCGGGTAAATATATATCATCTAGAAAAGGAGTGTTGTCTTCTTTTCTAGAATCATAACCTATACCTATTTCTGTGTCTAAAATATCAACTAATCGTAATTCTTTTGTTTCATAACGTTTCTTAAAAAGGCGCTTAAAATTTTCCAAACGATTATTAACATTAGGTAATGTGATTCTATTAAGAAGTGTAAGCGTTTTTAAAACCTCTTTTTTAGTTGAATAATCAAGAGTATTGTATGTTGCATTGATAAATGTATCTGTTTGCAATACATTTTTTTTATTTGGTATTGGATGAATTTGTTCTATTTGAGCACTTAATTTATTGTAACTTTCAATTGTATTTATAGATTCATCTAATTTTTGGAGTTCTTTATGCAAAGCTTCTAATTTATTAACTAAAGTGTATTTTGTATTAATACTTTTTATTCTTTTAGTTAGATAGCTTAAATTAGATTCACCAGTCAGTTGTAATTGTAGTTCAGATACTAGAACCTGATTTTCTATAAGTTCATTAATAAAGTTTTCTGCTTCTTCAATATTTATATCAGCATCAATAAGAGTCGATGCAAGTTGTTTTATAGTTCTTCCCGATTTTGCCGTAATAATGACTTTATCGAGGTATGTCGTGTTATTAAAACCATCTAAAGAATAGATGCGCTTGTCTTTATCATATTCATGTGTCACATATCTATAGTGATTACCTACTTTATATAAGCTTGAGTTAGAAAAAAACTTCAGATTACTTTTTATTTTTTCATCTTTTGAAATAGCACTCATTAAAACTGATAGAAAAGACATGTCTAACCTAGTAACTTTTCTATAGTAATCTTTGTTGCTTAAAGCTATATTAATTGCTTTGTCAAAGGTACCAGATGTACAACCAGCAAATAGACCAAAAGGTGTACATCTAGTGCTTATTCTAGTAGCATATTTTAAGAGTGTATATTTTAAATTTTGTACTTTATTTTCATTATTTAGCTTGCCTTCAACCCATCGTTTAAATTCTTTATATAATTCTGGACTTGCTAAAAAAAGAGCTTCGTTAAAAAGATCATTTTTAAAGAGTTTTATAAATTGATGATTAGTAATTTCTGATTTAGCTGTTAGTTTTTTATAAAATTCATAGGGCAATATTGGAGTACGTAAACAAAAATTATCATTTAATGAATAGGGGTTTTTAAATTTCATCTTGTGAATCTAATAATTTTCTTTAAAAGCCTTTATTAAAGAAGTATTTTTAAACTCATTTGCATATCCAAATTCATGAATTAGGAGGTCTTTATTCATGAAAACAGACTATAAGTACTTTTTTTATTGTTAATTACTTCGTTGTTTTATCCTGAAGAAAAGTTGCAACATCTTTAGGCGGAATCCGAAAAGCCTTTTTAGAGTAGGTGGAATTTATTTATTAGACTATGAAAAAATTAAATAATTTTATAGGAAACTCATTAGAAAATTTATCTCTGCAAAATATTTTTGCTGGAAAAAAATTAGAAACTCATCTTGGTGACGCTGATAATCCAGAATATACAGATGTTCATTATGATAATGACAATGACGGTGTTTGGAGTGAAGGAGATAGATTAGAAATAACAAAAAAATAAATATATTATGAAAAGTATTGAAGAATTTAAAAAAGAAAAAATATCTACTAATAAAATTAATGGAGGTTGGGATGGAATAATTGCAACCGAAGCTGGAGAAGTTGCTGGGTTTACATATACTAGTGATTATTTAGTAGATGAGGATGGGGATGGTGAATGGGGATCAGGTGAGACTATGTCCTTTCATTGGACGCCCAAAGTTAACAAAGCTTAAACTTAAAAGGCTTCCTTTACAAGGGAGCCTTAATTTAACCATATTTCACATGAGAATTATTTATTTTTTAATAATAGTTACTTCATATTCATATTCACAAACTAAAAACAAAAATAAGAATTTACAATCTGAATTGACTTCTATTTTAGATTTAGACCAAAAATATAGAAAGCTTATTCTCAATGAAAACAACTTTACCAAAAAAGAAATAGACAGTTTATGGGATTTGCAATACAAATTAGATAATCAAAATATTGATAAATCAATAGAGATTATAAAGGAAAATGGGTATTTAAATGCTTTCAATTCAAAATATAAATCTCCATTTATGACTGTTTTTATGCATACGCATAAAGATAAAATTGAAGAGGTGAAAAAATTAATCATTGATGAAAAGAATAAAGATAATATTGATGAAGCCTCTTATGGAATAATTATGTGGCATTTAGAAGGAAGAAAAATAAATAAATCCTCAATAAATTTTAGAAAACCAAATGATACTCTTAATAAGCAGTAAGTTTGATGTAACTACAAATGAAGTAATTAAATGGCTAAATCATTTTAAAGCTTCTTTTGTTCGCTTTAATTATGAAAATTATAGCTCTTTAGATAATTTTTCAATTAATGATAATGAAACTAGTATTAAAATCAATGATATTAACTTAAATAAAGTAAATAAAATTTGGAATAGAAGAGGAAAGTTTAAGTGTTTGCCATTGATTCTAAATAAAACAGGAAACTTATTAACTTATTTAAAAAAGGAAGAAGATAGTCTTGTCAAATCAATTGAAAAATTTGCAAAAACAAATTTAGATTATATAGGTTCTTATAAAGATGAAGTTGAAAATTATAAACTAGATCATTTAATAATAGCTAGAGATTGTGGTTTAAAAATACCAAACTCAATGGTTACAAACAATAAAGACGATTTGAAACTTTTTTTTAATTCAAATAAAGGCGAGATAATAACTAAAGATATACGTTATCCAATTTTCATAACTTCAGAGGACTATAAAATCAGTTCAGCTGGCACTTTTAAAGTTAATAAGAGAATGATTAATAAACTTGGTAATCATTTTGCTCCTATATATGTCCAAGAATGTATTAATAAAGAATTTGAAATAAGAATCTTTTTTTTCAAGGAAAAACTATTCTCAATGTCTATTTTTTCACAGAATGATGATAAAACGAAAATTGATTATAGAAATTATAATGAGGAAATCCCAAATAGATGTGTTCCATTTAAATTGCCGAAAGAAGTGAAAAAAAATGTATTAAAATTTATCAAGCTATCTGGGTTGAATACAGGTTCGATAGATATGATTTTTTCATCAAATAAAGAATATATTTTTATTGAAGTTAACCCAATGGGGCAATTTGATTGGTTATCAAAAAACTGCAATTATTACATAGAAGAGTACATCGCAAAATATTTATTTTCATGAAAATATTAAAAGAATATGAAGAAGTGTTACCCTTAACATTTCAAAAAGCATCATTTTCCAATAGAGTTAATTTAAGAAATACCAGAGCTAAATTTCTTTCAGTAAAAACACTTCATTCTAATAAAGTAAGAAAAGAATCTTTTTATAAACCTATTTCAAAAATAATTTCTGTAAAATAAATGTCTAATAATATTCCATTTAAAATGTTCGCTAATTGTATACCTGTAAAAGGGATAACAAGGAGTGTAATATGTGATTTGCAAAGGAATTCAATTCAGGTAATCCCAAACGATCTTTACTTTATATTAAAGAAATATGAAGGGAAATCAATTTCATACATTAAAAAAGTTTATAATAATGAGTTTGATTTAATTATAGAAGAATATTTTCAATTTTTAAAAAATAATGAATTTGTTTTTTTTTCAGATGAAGTCTCAAACTTCCTTCCTTTACCTAAAAAATGGGATACTCCTTTTGAAATAACAAATGCTATTATAGATATTGACGATAAAACAGACCATAATTTGATTGACATAATTAATCAATTATCCATTTTAAATTGCCAATTCTTAGAAATAAGATTTTTTGGGCAAAAAAACATTATGAAAATTATTAAAGAGGTTTTAGTTTTTACAAAAAAAATTGAAGCTTCTATATTAGGTATAGATTTCATATTACCTTTTTCAAAATCTATTGACTTAAATAAAGAAATAAATAATTGTCAAGGAAATGAAAGGATTTCTTCATTTAAAATATATAATGCGAATAAAGATGAATTGATAACTAATTTTCAAAACAATACTTTTTATATAGTTTATTCAACTGATAAAATCAATGGTGATTCACATTGTGGAAAGATTTCTAGAGATTTTTTTATTGTGAATACGAAAGCTTTTACTGAATCTTTAAATTTTAACTCCTGCTTGAATAAAAAAATTTCCATTGATGTAGAAGGTGAAATTAAAAACTGTCCATCCATGACCAAGAGTTATGGAAACATAAAAAAGATTAAGTTAGAGGAAGCATTACTAAATAAAGATTTTAAGAAGTTTTGGAATATAACAAAAGATCAAATAAATGATTGTAAAAATTGTGAATTTAGATACGTGTGCACAGATTGTAGAGCTTACGTAGAAAATCCTAAAGACATGTATTCTAAGCCTTTAAAGTGTGGTTATGATCCTTATACTAATAAATGGGAAGAATGGAGTGCTAATCCTATCAAGCAAAAAGCTATAAAATATTATAACATTTAAATGATTTAAAACTATTGCAATAGTAAGGCGGATACTGAAAAGCCGATAATAACAGAGTAGGTTAATCTAAACTTAATAACATGAAAAGTTTAAAAGAATTTGATTGTAAAAAGTTAAGCTCTTCTGAAATTAACTATGTTAATGGAGGGGGCTGCGGAACCACTTATACAATAGTATCATCAGGTCAAGAAGGATCAGATACGTACTTTGACGTAAATGATAACGGCGTACTTGATGCTGGAGATTTAGTTGATTTAGATAATGGTCAGACTATTGTAAAAAAATAGTTTAGCTTTTAAAGGAGAGTGTTTATATAAGCACTCTCCTAAAAACAAGTAATAGTTATGAAAATTAAGATTACAATTTTGATATTAGTCATTCTTTATGGTTGCAAAACAAATACAGATAATTCCGAAAATATTTGTGAAACCTTATCTATTATGTACAAGAAAGATCAAAAATATAGAGGATTAGAATTTGTTCAAGATCCTATTTTTAGTATTCTAGATTCTTTAAAAGAAGCTAAAGGTATTGATAAAATGGAGTACGCAAAATGGCCTAAAGATGCTCAGCTAAAATTTGGTAAAATGGCAAGAGAAATAGCAGATAAGAGTAAATATACATCAAAAAGAGAAATAGATTCTATGATGTTACTTCAAGAAAAAATTGATGCTAAAAACACAGTTGAACTTATACAAATCGTTAAGGATTATGGCTTCCCAAACTTGGAAAAATTGCAGTGTAAAGTTTATTCAGCTCCTTTTTTAATTTTTGGTCATTCCCCAAAAGCATACTGGAAAGAAATCAAAATGTTAATTGAAGATGAATATAAAAAAGGAAATATTTCTGATGGAGATTATGATTATATCCTATGGCATATTAGTGGAAGAGAAGGTGATCCAATTAAAAATTCTTCAGAAGATATAATAATTCAAGGTTGAGAAATTTTATACTTTAATAAAAAATTATAGAAAACTATTGCGATGGAGTGGCGGATACTGAAAAGCCAACAATAGAGTAAGTTAAATTAAAATTTATTATTATGAAAAATTTAAAAGATTTCAAAAATGATGAAATAGAAATATCAACAGTATATGGTGGAAATCCTGAATATGCTACTCGTTATGAGTTAGGAGAAGAAACAGGAACTGATATTATAGTTGATAAAAATAATGATGGCATTTTTAATTCTGGAGATGTTACATGGTTTTATCCAGACGAGTAAAAATCATTAATTAATAATAGTGTCTTATTTTTATTAAAAAAAGGCACTATTATTTTAATATAATAATAGTGTACTTAAATAAAAAAATAGTATTTGCCTCTATAATTTGTCTTTTTTTAAATTGTAAAAAAGAATATGAAAAAAACTCAAGAAGTCAAAAATACAGTGAAAAAGAGTTATGTATTATAATTGAAACTCTAATTAAGAATGACCAAAAATACAGATCTCATACAATACCATCTTTTAATAAAATTATAGATTCAATTAAAAACTCAAGGTTATCTGAAAATAGTTTGAGTGAATATAAGCTTCATAGTTTAGCACAAGATATTTTTAAAAAGAAAAAAAGAAAAATATCAAAAAGGAAAATAGATTCCTTGATGAAATTACAAATATTACTCGATAATCAAAATACTGAAATACTTATTGATATAGTTAAGAATATTGGATTTCCTACAAAAGAAAACACTGAATGTAAAAGAGCGCCTGGCTTTATTTTTAGACACTCTCAAAAACAATATTGGGGAGAAATAAGACCGCTAATTAAAAAAGAATATGAAAAAGGAAATATCCCAAAATCCCATTACGATTTCCTTCTAGATCATATAAACGGAAGAGAAATATCTAATAAACTTATAATTCAAAAATAATATCCATTAAAACTTTAATGACTAAAAAATTCCCTTTCTATAAACAGCCCGATTCTAAAGATTGCGGTCCAACTTGCTTAAAGATTATCTCCAAGTATTACGGCAAAACTATTGCCTTACAACAACTCCGCAAGTTAAGTGAAACCATAAGAGCAGGAAGCAGTTTATTAGGCTTAAGTGATGCAGCAGAACAATTAGGTTTTAAAAGTTTAGGAGTAAAAATAAGTTTAGAGCGCTTATTAGAAGTGCCATTACCATGTATACTGCATTGGAATAAAAACCACTATGCCGTTTTATATAAAATACATAAAGGCACTTTTTTTATAAGTGATCCTGCACATGGTTTATTAAAATACAAAAAAGAAGCTTTTTTAAAACATTGGATAGGTAATAATGCTACAGACCAAACAGAAGAAGGTATTGCTTTATTATTAGAACCAACTGCAAAGTTTTATTATAGTGATTTTGAGACTAAAGAGAAAACACTAGGGTTTAAATTTCTCTCTCGTTATTTGTTTAAATACAAGCATTTTTTATGGCAATTAGTTATTGGTTTAATAGCTGCCAGTTTATTACAACTCATATTTCCATTTTTAACACAAAGCGTTGTAGATGTTGGTATTAAAAACCAAGATAT
This sequence comes from Flavobacteriaceae bacterium NBU2973, assembly GCA_026162565.1. Classification (GTDB taxonomy): domain Bacteria; phylum Bacteroidota; class Bacteroidia; order Flavobacteriales; family Flavobacteriaceae; genus JAOEIQ01. The sequence goes on along the minus strand of JAOEIQ010000014.1, from coordinate 10,316 downwards.
TCATTTTATTTATTTAGTTCTTTTTGCACAATTAGCCTTGTTTATTGGTAGAACAGCTATAGAAGTTATTAGAAGTTGGATTTTGTTGCATTTAAGTACACGTATCAATATTTCGTTAGTGTCAGATTTCTTTATCAAACTCATGAACTTGCCTATTGCATTTTTCGATACACGTATGACAGGTGATATTTTGCAGCGTATAAATGATCATAAACGTATTGAGCGCATTTTAACAACATCATCGCTTAATGTATTGTTCTCGATGGTAAACCTAATTGTGTTTAGTTTAGTATTAGCATATTATAACCTAACCATATTTGGGATTTTTGCTATTGGAAGCATTCTGTATTTTATTTGGATAGCTATCTTTTTAAAGAAACGTCGTGATTTAGATTACAAGCGTTTTTCTGAGGTAAGTCAAGAACAAAGTAAAGTCATTGAGCTTATTAATGGTATGCAAGAAATAAAATTGCATAATGCAGAAAAGCAAAAACGTTGGGGTTGGGAGTTTGTACAAGCGCGTTTATTTAAAGTCTCTATAGAAGGTTTGGCACTAGAACAATATCAAGGCGTTGGTTCTGGGTTTATTAATGAGTTAAAAAATATTTTAATTACCATTTTGTCAGCTAAATTGGTTATTGAAGGTGAAATCACATTAGGTATGATGTTAGCTATTAGTTATATTGTTGGTCAACTCAATTCGCCAATTGCACAGCTTATTAATTTTATAAGAGAAGTGCAAGATGCAAAAATATCACTAGAACGTTTATCTGAAATTCATGATAAAGAAGATGAAGAACCTACAGATGTAGAACGCATTAATGATATAGATATAAATTCATCAATTAGTATTTCAAATATGGCGTTTCGTTATATTGGTTCCGATCAATTGGTATTAAAGGATTTAGATTTAGAGATTCCTCCAAATAAGATTACGGCAATTGTAGGTACTAGCGGAAGTGGTAAAACTTCTTTAATGAAGCTACTCTTAAAATTCTATGACCCAATAGAAGGGCAAATCAAACTAGGTAATTACGATTTAAAACACGTGTCCCAGAAAGCATGGCGCGAACAGTGTGGAGTCGTTATGCAAGAAGGTTATATTTTTAATGATACCATTGCCAATAATATTGCTATTGGAGAAGATTATGTAGATAAGAAAAAACTTGCACACGCAGTAGATGTCGCCAATATAAAAGAGTTTATTGAGAGTTTGCCTTTAAGTTACAATACCAAGATTGGTATGGAAGGAGTTGGTGTGAGTACAGGACAGAAACAACGTTTACTCATTGCAAGAGCTGTTTATAAGAACCCGAACTTTCTATTTTTTGATGAAGCCACATCTGCATTGGATGCCAATAATGAAAAAATCATCATTGAGAAACTCAATACGTTTTTTGAAAATAAAACAGTTGTAGTTATTGCTCACAGATTAAGTACAGTAAAAAATGCGCATCAAATAGTCGTTTTAGAAAAAGGAAAAATTGTAGAGGTTGGTAATCATGAAGCTTTAGTAAAACAAAAAGGAAACTATTATCATTTAGTGAAGAATCAACTAGAATTAGGAAAATAAAAATGTCAGATATTAAAAATGAACATATAGATAATATAGACCTTCGTAGTGAAGAGGTACAAGAAATACTTACCAAAGTACCTCATTGGATGATACGTTGGGGAAATGTATTATTCTTGTCTTTAATTATCATGTTGTTAGTCATTTCTTGGTTTGTAAAGTATCCAGACATCATACCTTCAGAAGCAATTATTACGACTCATATTCCACCACAAAAAGAATATGCAAAAACTACTGGGAAAATTGACGCAATTTTGATTGAAGACAATCAAACAGTTAGCAGAAAACAACCGCTTGCTGTACTAGAAAATACAGCAAATTATAAAGATGTTTTTAAGTTGAAAAGTATTATAGATACTATTCAAGTATCCAATCAAGAATTTAATTTTCCAATAGATGGTTTACCAATATTGTTTTTGGGAGATATAGAATCGCAATTTGCATTATTTGAAAATAGTTATATACAGTATAAGCTTAATAAACAATTACAACCCTTTTCAAATGAGGCATTGGCTAATAAGTATTCTATATCTGAACTTAATAGACGTTTACAAAGTTTAAAATCACAAAAAGAGATTAATCAAACAGAGTTAGGTTTTAAACAAAAAGACTTAAATAGAAGTGCTTCGTTATTTGAAAAAGGAGTTATTTCTGCTCAAGAGTATGAAAATAAACAATTAGAATATGCCCAAGCAGAACGTAATTTTAAAAACTTTGAATCCTCTATATCTCAAATTAGAGAAGCAATCAGTAATGCTCGTAATACTTCTAAAGGCACAGAGATAAATCGTATTAAGGAAGATATGACACTGCTTAAAAGTGTTATACAATCGTTTAATCAGCTTAAAAAAGCAATTAAAGATTGGGAATATCAATATATTTTGACTTCTAATATTAAAGGAAAAGTCTCTTTCCTTAATTATTGGAACACGAATCAAACAGTGAATCAAGGAGATTTGGTGTTTACTATAATTCCAAGTGAGAATTCTTCTTTTATTGCCAAGCTAAAAACACCGGCTCAAAATTCAGGAAAAATAAAGATAGGTCAAACTGTAAACATCAAGTTAGAGAATTATCCAGAAACAGAATTTGGAACACTTAAAGGTATAGTTAAAAGTATTTCTTTAATACCGAATAATGATGGCTTATATCTTGTTGATGTAGACTTACCAAAAAAGCTAATTACATCTTATAAAAAAGAATTAGAATTTAAACAAGAAATGAGAGGGGTAGCTGAAATAATTACTGAAGATTTGAGATTGATTGAGCGTTTCTTTTATCAGTTTAAAGAAGTACTCAATCGCTAAAGCAATTATTTTAATAAAATTTACTTTTTAGTTAGCTGCTTTTTAAAACACTTGAATAATCCCCAAATCACTAAAATCAAAACAAAATAATAGCCAATATAATCACTTTCAGCTATTTCCAGTTTACGGCTTTTAAATAAGAGTATTATCAAGCTCATCCATAGAGCTATCCATACAATTAAAGATACTATAGACCATAAAATAGTCTTAAAAAGATTAGCTTTAGCGATTCCCGCAGAGACCATAGTGATAGCTAGAAAATTAGGATGAAATGCAGTGAAGACAATAGTTTTAATCGGGTTTTCATTAAAATCTTTTTGGACTTTGGTAATACTATCTTGACCACCCAATTTTAATAAAATTTTGTAATAACCAAACTGCCCTAAATAATAGTTAAAAATGTTAGCTATAGTAAATCCTAAAATAGAGAGTAATCCAATTTTAGTTAAGGTAAAAGTATCAAAGCCGAGGGTAAATGCCGAAAGCACAATTACAAGAGAAGCAGGTAAATACATGCTCAACATGAAAAGTCCTTCCAAAAAGGCAGCAATAATAATTATTATTAGGCCATAATTTTCATATTGAATCGTAAAATAATTAGCTATTTCAGTCGTGTTTGGCAGACCAGAATTATCATACACTAATATAAAAACAGTTAAAAAAAAAGCTATAGAAAACTGAAACAACCCTGGTTTTAAAAACTGTATTAGTTTGTTATGAGATAAATTCATATTTAAGGAGTCAGATGAGTAATAAACACATCATAACATTCTTCTTTCCATATCATGAATAGTAATGAATATAAAATGATAAAGATTCTAAAGATTGTTAAGGGGCTATTAAGTTTAGGTGTTGAAACTTTATATTTACCGTCTTTAGGAAAATACAAACGTATATTTTGAAGAGTAGAAAACTTTCCTTTAACTATTTTTGCAGCAAGCAAAAAAGTCATAACTAATAACCAGAAAAAAAGAGCCGAAGCTGAACAATCTTCAAACAATAAACTTAAAAAATGCTCATCTTTATTACGTAAAACGGATAAATCATATATTTTGTTGAATACACCCCATGATTGAAGGATAGCAAAAATTATAGAGGAAACAACAATAGATAATTGGTTATTGAAATCATTCCATGCATGTGACCAATCTGATTTAATTATACTTAACGGAGAATCTTTATTTTCATTCGATTTTTCTTCATTAAGTCCATTTTCTTGATCATCTCGAATTTTTTTTTCTGTCCATTGATAAGATAACCAAAATATTGATGGTAAAAAAATAGATGTCCAGAAAACGGGGTTTGAAAATATAAGATTTATATATTTCATTATCTATTAAGTTGTTATTGCTAAAATTTCTATTCGCTTTTCAACCTCTTGAATAACTGTTTGTTTTTGAGTTCCTTCTAAAGAAGGAAAGTTAGGTGACACATGAGTTAAATATCTATTCAAATCTTTTACATAAGTAACAATAGATTTTATATAACGCATTGAAGCATTATTGTTTAAATTTTTAAGACCATTTTCGACATCATCAAATAAATCTACTAGTGATTTAGAAAACTTTAATAGTACTTGTTTCTCTATTAGTAGTTCTAAAAGATTATCTTGATTGATATAGTTTATGTTTACTTCTTGTAGCAATGTATTAAGTAACACCGTATAATTATTATCTGCAAAATCTTCTTTTAAATCCGTGATATCGTCTAAATATTGAAAAGACAATTGTAATTTATCAGTAAAATCAAGTATGGTCATACCTTTATCATTAGGTATGTTAGATTGACTAATAATTGCCATAGCACACATTTTTAATAAATCATTTTTGTGTTTAGTATAGTTGGCTTTAGCTTCTGTACTTTCTACTCGATTATGAATAAGCTGTTCTCTTTTACTTTGATTTAACACACTATTTAAGGCAGTTTCAAATAATGTTTCATAAGGCGTATCAATAACAGACTTATAGAGCTTTAATAAGCCTTCTTTCATAAGAGCTGTTAAAGAGATAAGCTCATCTCCCTCAAACGATTGGTCTTTGGAATCAATGACCTTATCAACAAAAATGGTGTAATAATACAAAGCCATCCAACTTTGCGAAATATCTGCTACTAATTTATGATTCTCAATACTATATAAATCAGAAATGACCCAAGGATATAACTCTCCTAAATAAGGTAATGAATGATTTTTTTTATGCGATTTGTATAAATCTTGTATTTGAGTTTCAATTTTAGGATGAATTTGTCCTAGTTTTGAAAATAGTTCTGTTCTTGATGACTCAATATGATGTTTATTGTTGTTGTAAAGTTCAAAAACTGGATTTTTTTGAATTGATGTGCTCATAAGAAAATTATACCTTTAAATATTACTCTTGTAAATTTAGTTAATTTCTTTCGTTTTTAATTTATCCAATTTGTTTTTATAGGAATCTAACACAGTATTCAAAGAATCCATCTTTGAATTTGATTGTTGTATTGTCATTTCTAATTGGGTAGCTTTCTCATCAGATTGACTCTGTTTTAACTTCAAATCATAATTTAAATAGGCAAAATATAATGTTAGAACACTGAATAATATCGTTAAACATATTTGAATAATACGATACCTATCTATTGGCTTTTTAGAAATAAGCTTTTTATATTCGTTATGTCCTCCTAATTCCCTAACCCTAATACCCTTTTCAGTTAAAGCATATGTAAATGTTGTATAATCAACCTCTTGAAAATATTCATATGTCATACCAAGACTTTCGACTTTTGAGCTTATATCTAGCATATTTCTCTTTTGCTCTTCTGTAGCTTGCTCGAAATTGAATTCATCTTCTTCTCTTAATGTATTCCATACATTAAAGTTTGTGATGTCAGTAATTTTTAATATAACCAAGTCTAAATATTCGATATCTGTTTTATTTGGCATAAGTTTTTGAAATTTAAGTGAATTTTTTTTATGTGTTGTTATTTCTAACTATTCTTATTGGATTTCTTATTCATTAAAATATCTGTCAACTGTTTACGAAGTGCCATTTTGGCAAAAGGTTTTTGATTATCAAAGCTGGTCTTTACTCTAAAACCTTTTACAATTTCTTCTTTAGGCTGTTGCTTTATCTGAAGGTTATCGAGGTGCGTTACTAATTCTTTAGGAGCTATAAAATAAATAGTACTGTGATATTTCTTATCAAGGATTTCTATAGCTTTTTGTTTAATCTGCTGTAAGTGATTTTTATCTTTGGAAATCATAAACACCAAATCATATTTTGACTCCAAGCATTTTTTGATGTTTTCTACTTCATAACTAACAGTATTGGTAACTGATATCTCACAAGCAATTTTTAGTTTCTCGTTTTCTAAAACAATATCAATACGTTTTCCATCATGTATTTCCTTTTCAAGAGTCACTCTAAATCCTCTGTCTTGGGCTTGTTTTTTAATAAGCGTCTGCAAATAATGATGTTCTCTATGTTGTTTCGAGATTTCTTCTTGCTCAATAAAAGCGTCTTTTTGAACTTCTATATCTGGAGTAGTATCTAGAGTTTTTGTTTGTTCATTCCTTGAAAGTGGAGATTGTTTTTTAGATTCTTGAATCGTTTCCTGTTTAATAAGTTCATCTTCTATTACTATAGGTTGTTTAGTTTTAGTCTTCTCTTCAAATGACAGTGCTTGGTTGATTAATTTTTCAACTTCATTAATTGGTTTTCCATATCTATTTCTAGAGTTTTCAATAATAAAGTCCTTAATCATCTGTGATTGTCTGGTATCAACATTCTCAAGAGGTGAAGTCTGCATACTAAAATCATTTTCACTTCCACCAATTCTAGCAATGACCTCTCCAACATTTAAACTGGTCAGATGACTAGCTTCAAAATGTTTGAAGCCACTATCTAGCTTTTTGGCATCGCTATCACCAATACCAAAACAAAGTCGAATATGTGGATTAGATAATACAGAGTTGGCAACGCGTTGATCTTCATAACTTAATTGGGCTAATTCCTGATGAGCCAATACCAGTCCTAAACCGAACTTTCGTGCTCCAGAAAGAATATGCGTAATGGAATCGTTAATGAAGTATTGAAACTCATCTAAATACACATAAAAAGGATGTCTCTTGGACTTATTTAGTAGTTGACGACCTTGAGCCACTTGATTGAGTTTTGAAAGTGAAAACGTACCTAATAAATGACTGTTTTGTTCGCCAATTAAACCTTGTGCGAGTTTTACAAGCACAATCTTTTTGTTTTCGATAATATCGCTAAAGTCTAATCCTTCTTTTTGCACAAGCATAGAACGAATCACTTTGGGACGTAAAAAAGTATCCAATCGTGTTAGTAGTGGAGACAATGAGCCTCTTTTTAAAAGTGGAAATTCCTTTTCCCAATAGTATCTAATAGAAGGATCATCTATAGTTTTTAGAAAGTTTGCTCTGAATTTAGGTTCAATTAAAAATCGTTTTAAATCGATCAGTGTGCCACCTTGTTTTGAATACAAGAATGCATTAATCGCTTGAGATAATATCGAATGAATAGAATCTCCCCAACTAGTAGATTGTTTTTTAAAGGCTGATACTAAATCGGATGACAGCACTATTTTTTCTGCTTCCGTATTTGCGTGAAGCAAATTTAGTCCGATTGGATATTCCAAATCAGAAGGATCAACTAGAATCACATCTTCTTTTCTTGATTCAGGAATACGCAACAAGATATCATCTACTACATCGCCATGAGGGTCAATGATTAGAGCTCCATTACCTGATTTACAATCTTCAAGAAACAAATTAACTAAAAATGTTGATTTTCCTTTTCCTGTTACACCGATGATATGTGTATGTTTTAAGCGATCCTTATCATTAACACATATTGATTGAGTTTGACCATTATGTTCATTTAATCCAATAGCATACTGACCACTTATAAATTGTTTAGGGACAGGGTGCGTATGTTTTTCCTTGCCAAATAGTTTTTTAGAATTGACATTCGGTATATGGAAAAAAGTCAGTAACTCTTCACTATTGAGAAGCATTCCTGTTCTATTGCTAGTTCTATGAAATAAGTTTCTAAAATGGTCATTATAATCATAGCCTTTATTAGAAAGTGGTATCAATCGATTGTAATGTGATTCGGAGGCTTGTACTATAGCTCTAACCAATTCTTTAGCTACATAGTTAGTTCTGTTTAGTGTATTAGTTTGTACAGCTATTCGTAAAACACAGGAAAATAGCGGTTGTGCTATTTTTTCTTTGGTTGCTATAAGCATGGAAGAGTCATCTACAAAGAATGAGTCGCCTCTTCCATTACTGACTGATGCTAATAGATTCTGTGACCATGGTGCTGATGTACCATGAATAATAAGTTGTAGCATGGCTATATCACCTGATTCTAGATAATCTAGTTGCGATATAAAGCTTGTGAGGGAATCTATTGGATTAACACTACTGTTAATTGGTCGCATACATTCTTCTTCTAATCCAAAATCACAAAGAGCAACCTCTCTATCAAAATCAAATGGTAATTCAGAATAGGAGATTTCTTTTAAAATGGCTTGAGGAAAATAGATTTTTATATGTCGTTCAATTCGAATATAATCACTCTCATAACACATAAGTTGTATGCTAATAGCTTCTTCTGTACCAATTATTTCAAATGAAATAGGATTGTCAGTAAGAGAAAGCATATTAATAAACTCTAACCATATACTAGAGTTTAGCTCTTCTTGTTTTGAAAATCTAATAGAAATACCACGTAGGTTATCTTCAGATAGATGTAATAGTTTGGGTTGTGGTTCTTGAATAGTTTCACTTTTGGGTTCTTTATGTTCAGATAATGCATTTTTAATAATAGTTCCTATTTTTTGAAATAGGTTTGGAACACGACCATCATCTATTGTTGTTGGTTTAAACCTAATTCTTTGAAATGGTACAAAAGGTGGTTCTATATCAACTATATGTTCATATAGATGATAGCTTCTTCCATATTGCTCCCATTGATAAAAATGAAGGGTTGCTCGCTCTGAAGCAGTTAAATGTTCCATAGACTAGTTAACGACGTTTCTTTCTATCAAAAAAATCTTTTAGAATTGGTGTTCGTTGTTGTTCTGATAATTTTCTAATGCCTTTTTCTTCACTGATATCATCAATGACATTTAGAACAGATTGCTGCGCATAGGCCATAAACATTGAAGCAGTATCTATGGAATACATCGTTACTGGAAATAACTTTCGTGCTAACCATTTTCCAATAAATGGAATTTTATAAATAAGGATTTCTCCGAGTGTTGGTGTTTGAAAGAGCCACCAAGACACAAAGAAACCATTTCCAAATTTAGCACCACAAATATCATAAGTATGTCCTTTCCATGATACACGAAGATAGCTTCTGTTGGACGAGACTACACTACCTTCTTTATGAAGTACAAAACGTGTGCTGATGTTCTTAACATTATGACTTAACAATTCTGCTCTTAATTGCTTGTAAAATGTTTCTGAAGAATAGTCTAAACCGTCAATAAGTTGCGACCATCTTGAATGGTATAGTGGTAAGCGTCGCTTAAATACAATGTAGATTAATAATAAGCCAAGAATGATGTAAATAAGTGGTGAGTCAAAATCAAAGATATCCTCAAAGAATCGTTCTAGTTCTCTCATAGTTGATTAGTTAGGTGTTAGTAATCAACAAGATAAGAAATTAAAGATTTTTATAATTACGGTTTTTCCGTACTTTTAGTTTTTATTATTAACAGCTTTAAATATCATTTTTTCTACGTCATCACTGACCTTATAAGACCTCATGGTTTCAATCCTTCTTAACACATTACTATCAATGTTGGTCATTTGACAAAATTCTTCTATCGATATCTTATGTTTCAACCTATAAAGTTGTGTCAACGTTCCTAATCGTTCAGATTTAAAATTAACTTCAGGGATATACCTTAAATATTTAACTATAGATTTTACATATTTTGAATGTGGAGATTTATGATTATGTTCCCATAAAGACAAATGCATAGAGTTTACATTCAGTAATTTAGCAACTACCTGCTGTTGCTCTTTACGTTTTAAACGTTCTTTTTTAATGTGCTCTCCTAATGTTCTTGCGTTACGTATAGATTGGAATTTTTTGGGTATTTTAGCTTTTAGAGTAAAACTGCAAATGGGTAACTTTGAGTATAGTTCATTACGGCTGAAATTCCTAATCGGAATTTCGAGCCTTTTTGCTAAATTTATGGTTACGGCGGAATGATACTCACGTACCATTCCGTAACGAAACCATAGCCAAAACCGATGATGTACAATTCACCTAAAGGTGAACTCAAATTGCTACATCTCGCTATCGCTCGATTCCCGCCCTTTGAGAAATGTACATCATCGCTGGGCTATGCCAGTTTGCATATGCAGTAGGCATTTGGTACACTGCTATAAATCACCTTTAGGCGCCATCCAGGAAAAC
>JAOEIQ010000013.1 GCA_026162565.1 Flavobacteriaceae bacterium NBU2973 | reverse complement strand
CGTCTAACTATACGTTAGCTCGTACGTGGACTGCTACTGATGAGTGTGGTCTGACTACTACTCATACACAAACGATTACTGTTCAAGATACAACAGCTCCTACGTTCAATGAAACATTACCAACTGATGTAACAGTTGAATGTGATAGCGTGCCTACGGCTGATACACTAACGGCTGATGATAACTGTGGTTCTGCTACTGTGACGTTTGCTGAAGTGCGTACTGATGGATCATGTCCGTCTAACTATACGTTAGCTCGTACATGGACGGCTACTGATGAGTGTGGTCTGACTACTACTCATACACAAACGATTACTGTTCAAGATACGACGGCTCCTACATTCAATGAAACTTTACCAACTGATGTAACGGTTGAATGTGATAGCGTGCCTGCGGCTGATACACTAACTGCTGATGATAACTGTGGTACTGCTACTGTTACGTTTGCTGAAGTGCGTACTGATGGATCATGTCCGTCTAACTATACGTTAGCTCGTACGTGGACTGCTACTGATGAGTGTGGTCTGACTACTACTCATACACAAACGATTACTGTTCAAGATACAACAGCTCCTACGTTCAATGAAACATTACCAACTGATGTAACAGTTGAATGTGATAGCGTGCCTACGGCTGATACACTAACGGCTGATGATAATTGTGGTTCTGCTACTGTGACGTTTGCTGAAGTGCGTACTGATGGATCATGTCCGTCTAACTATACGTTAGCTCGTACATGGACTGCTACTGATGAGTGTGGTCTGACAACTACTCATACACAAACGATTACTGTTCAAGATACGACGGCGCCTACATTCAATGAAACTTTACCAACTGATGTAACGGTTGAATGTGATAGCGTGCCTACGGCTGATACACTAACGGCTGATGATAATTGTGGTTCTGCTACTGTGACGTTTGCTGAAGTGCGTACTGATGGATCATGTCCGTCTAACTATACGTTAGCTCGTACGTGGACTGCTACTGATGAGTGTGGTCTGACTACTACTCATACACAAACGATTACTGTTCAAGATACAACAGCTCCTACGTTCAATGAAACATTACCAACTGATGTAACAGTTGAATGTGATAGCGTGCCTACGGCTGATACACTAACGGCTGATGATAATTGTGGTTCTGCTACTGTGACGTTTGCTGAAGTTCGTACAGATGGATCGTGTCCGTCTAACTATACGTTAGCTCGTACATGGACGGCTACTGATGAGTGTGGTCTTACAACTACTCATACACAAACGATTACTGTTCAAGATACGACGGCGCCTACGGCTTCTAATCCTAGTCCTATTAGTGTTCAGTGTTCTGATGATATTCCTGCTGCTGATATCTCTGTAGTAACTGATTCTGCTGATAACTGTGGTAACGTAACAGTTGCTTTTGTATCTGATAGCTCGGATGGATTATCATGTCCTGAAACTATTACTAGAACATATAGCGTTACTGATGAGTGCAACAACTCTATTAACGTAACACAAACGATCACTGTTGGTGATACTATTGATCCTACGGCTTCTAATCCTAGTCCGATTAGTGTACAATGTTCTGATGATATTCCTGCTGCTGATATCTCTGTAGTTACTGATGCTGCTGATAATTGTGGTAATGTAACGGTTGCTTTTGTATCTGATAGTTCGGACGGATTATCATGTCCTGAAACTATTACTAGAACATATAGCGTTACTGATGAGTGCAACAACTCTATTAACGTAACACAAACGATCACTGTTGGTGATACTATTGATCCTACAGCTTCTAATCCTAGTCCGATTAGTGTTCAGTGTTCTGACGATATTCCTGCTGCTGATATCTCTGTAGTAACTGATGCTGCTGATAACTGTGGTAACGTAACGGTTGCTTTTGTATCTGATAGCTCGGATGGATTATCATGTCCTGAAACTATTACTAGAACATATAGCGTTACTGATGAGTGTAACAACTCTATTAATGTAACACAAACAATCACTGTTGGTGATACTATTGATCCAACATTTAATGAAACACTACCTCAAAGTTTAACAGTAGAATGTGATGATATACCAGCTGCAGAAACATTAACTGCCTCAGATAACTGTGGTAATGCTACTGTTACTTTTAATGAGCAAATAGATAATACTGATCCATGTAACTTTACAGTTACAAGAACTTGGATTGCAACTGATGACTGTAATAACTCTGTAACTCATATTCAAGTTATAACAGTTCAAGATACTGAAGACCCAACATTTACAGTTCCAGCTAATATTGATTTAAGTTGTGAAGATGATATTACTGACTTATCATTAACTGGTGATGTGACTGACGAAGCTGATAACTGTTCTACTGGTTTAGATGCTACGTTTACAGACAATGTTGTTTCTGATGATGGTTGTACTACAATTATTGAGAGAACTTGGACTTTAGTAGATGATTGTAACAATGATGTATCTGCTATTCAAACTATAACATTAACAGATACTGATGCTCCTACTCTAGTTGGAACAATAGATAACCCTACTGTAAATTGTGATGCTATTCCTGATGCTCCTAATTTAAGTTTCCAGGATAATTGTTCAACAAATATTTCTGTTAATGGTCCTACAGAAACTATAGAAAACGTCACATTAAATGGATATGATATAGTTAGAACATGGACTGTTGAAGATGAATGTATGAATGTTAATGTGTTTACTCAAACAGTGACAGTAACTGAAACACCTACTACTGTTAATATCAATGATGCTTTGTGTATTGATGATTTAGAAAAAGATTTATTCGATTTATTACCAAGTGATGTTGATATGACTGGTACTTGGGATGTAACCATTGGTACAGCGACTTTAGATGGTAGTACTTTTGATCCATCATCTGTTCCTGTTGGTGATTACCAATTCACTTATACTGTGTCTATGATTGGATCATGTCCTATTGAATATGTAATCGATATGAATGTAAATGACTTATGTATCGTATTAGGTTGTGAAGACAGAAATAGTGTAATCATCTCTAAAGCTGTAACTCCTAATGGAGATATTCATAACGAAAACTTTGAAGTGAAAGGTGTTGAAAATTGCGGATTTACAATTGATGTACAAATCTTTAATCGATGGGGAGCTTTAATATATGAATCTAGAGATTACCAAAACAACTGGAATGGATTTAATCCAAAATCATCAGTTGGTAGTTCAAATAAAGTTCCTACAGGAACATATTATTACATAGTAAAATTAAAAAATAGTGGATTGAAACCATTTACTGGACCGATCTACGTAGGAACCAAATAAGAAATAAACATTAACCTATAATGAAAGCTAATAAGTTTAACATAATCGCATTTATACTGATAAATTGTTCAGTTGCTTTTGCCCAGCAATTACCACAATTCACACAGTATATGTTCAATACGATCTCTATAAATCCAGCTTATGCAGGAAGTAGAGAAACATTAAGTGTTGTAGGACTGCATCGTAGTCAATGGGTTGGAATACAAGGTGCTCCAACAACGCAAACATTATCTATTCATGCACCATTAAGAAACGATAAAATTGGTCTTGGTTTTTCTGTTATTAACGATGAACTAGGTTTTGAAAACTTTACCTATATGTATGGAGATTTCTCTTATACTATTAGAACTGGTGAAAAATCGGAACTGGCATTTGGTTTAAAAGCAGGTTTAACAAGTTATAACCTAGATCAAGATTTTCAAAATGATCAGTCTTTTGATCCAACAATTTTTGGTGTAGAAGATCGTTGGTCTGCAAACCTAGGTGCAGGTTTGTATTGGCACAGTAGTAGATGGTATCTAGGGCTTTCTGCTCCAAGAATCACTACTAGAAACTTAAATGGTAACGATGATTTTCAAGCGCTTGAGCGTGTGAGTTATTACTTTACTGGTGGTTATGTATTTGATTTAAGTGCTACTACTAAATTAAAACCAGCTGCTTTAGTTAAAGCTACAAATGGTGCGCCTTTATCAATAGACTTAAATGCTAACTTTTTATTTTATGACAAGTTCTGGTTAGGAGCTGGTTATAGAATTAACGAACAAACATCCTCTCTTGGTGGTATTGCAGATTTTCAAGTATCAGATCAATTACGAATTGGTTATGCATACGAATATCCTTTTTCAGACTTAAATGGTTTTACTGGAGGAACGCATGAAATTCTATTAATGTTCGAATTATTTAAAGCAAAACGTGTTAAATCACCTAGATATTTCTAAATCTATCAGCATGAAGACAAAACTAATAATCCTAATAATAGCCTTAAGTAGTTCTTTTGCATTTTCACAAAAGAAGGTGGCTGATAAATTTTTTGAAAACTTTGCCTACATCAAGGCAAGTGAATTATACCAAAAAGCTTACAATGATGGTGACGATAGCGAGCATGTATTAACACGTCTTGGTGATTGTTATTACAACAATTCTGAATCTGAAAAGGCTGTTGAATGGTACGGAAAAGCAATAGAAAAGTATAAAAATATTAATCCAGAATACATCTTTAAATATATTCAATCATTAAAAAGTGTTGCAAGATATGAAGAAGCAAATACCTGGTTAAAGACTTTTAAAGAGATTCAAAATGATGATAGACGTGTAAAAGATTTAAATCTTAATAGTCTTGAAAAATATAATGAATTATCGTCTACTGAAGGTGTTTATGTAGAAACAATAAACTTACCTCTAAATACACAATATTCTGACTTTGGAGGTTATGTTCAAGGCGATCAATTTATATTTGCTTCTACTAGAAACGCTTCTAGAAAAGTTTATAAATGGAATGATGAACCGTTTCTAGATATATATGAAGCTTCGATTTCTACATCAGATAATGGTCCAGAAATTGACAATATAGAGCCTATTAAATCTGATGATATGAATACAGATTTTCATGAGGCTACTGTAGCAATCACTAACGATGGTAAAACCATTTATTTTACTAGAGATAATGTAACAAAAAGAAAAAAGTTATCATACGATAGAAAAGGAACCTCACATTTAAAAATTTATAAAGCTGAATTAGTTGATGGAACTTGGCAAAACATTGTGGAGTTACCATTTAACGATGATGTGTTTTCAACTGGTCATCCAGCATTAAGTCCTGATAATAACACACTATACTTTGTGTCTGATCGCGAAGGTGGTTATGGACAAACAGATATTTACAAAGTACATATTTCTACAGATGGTATTTATGGTAATCCTGAAAATTTAGGACCTCAAGTAAATACTGAAGGACGTGAAATGTTTCCATTTGTAGATAAAGACAATATGCTTTATTTTTCATCTGACGGATTTTTAAATTTAGGGCTATTGGATATCTTTAAATCAGACGCTTTAAATAATTCGGAAGCAGAACCTGTAAACCTAGGAGCTCCATATAATAGTGGATACGATGATTTCGCCTATTTTATAGATTCTGAAAAAGGAACTGGATTTTTCTCATCTAATAGACCAGGTGGAAAAGGTGGTGACGACATTTATAGCTTCGGAATTTACGAGTGTAAGCAAACAATTACTGGTATTGCTCGCGATAGCGAAACAGAAGCAATATTACCAATGGTTTCTGTTGAGTTAATTGATGAAACAGGGAAAGTTATTAATACAGTTGAAACTAACGATGAAGGCGCCTATACTTTTGAAGATGTAGATTGTAACAAAACTTACACCATTCGAGGATCTAAACCAGATTATAAAGATGATTTAGTAGAAGTGACTACAGATGATGAAAATGATAAAGAACATACAGCTGACTTATCGTTAATTCCACTTATTAAAGGCAATGAGATTGTAATCAACCCAATTTTCTTTGATTTTGATAAATGGAATATTCGTCCTGATGCAGCTTACGAACTTGAAAACATTGTAGCTGTTATGCGAGAACACCCAAAAATGGTGATTAAAATTGAATCGCATACAGATAGTCGTGGTCGAGATAATTATAACATGAAATTATCAGACAGACGAGCTAAATCTACTAAAGACTATTTACTATCTAGAAATATCGCTCCTGAACGCATAGAAAGTGCTATTGGTTATGGAGAATCACAATTAGTTAACGACTGTTCTAATGGTGTGAAATGTAGTAAAGAAAAGCATCAGGAAAACAGACGATCTAAATTTATTATCATAAACGATTATAATTAAAAATAGACACGTAATAAGACGCTAAATTAATATAATTTCATATTAACTTCCTAACAATCTTATTACTACAAAGCCACTCTGTCAGGTGGCTTTTATAATATATGTAATTGTTGAATATTCAGTTGTTAACTGTTTTTATTTCTGTTAACAATTTTCACAGGTTATATTTGGTTCAGCATTTAGTAATTCTGTTCCACATTTTTCACAGTATCTTTTTTCTTCAGTCCAATATCCAGTTCGAGTGAATAATTCAATCGATTCAGTCCATTTTCTATATTCCACACTTTCAAAATTAATATCTCCATTTAAATCAGTTGGCGGATCAGGTTGATTTCCATATAAGAATCCATTTATCCAATATTTAGAATATTCTGACATATTTTCAATTTCTGATAGCGACACAAAAAGACTCCTTTTCTTTTTTGGGCACCAAGCATAAATTCGTCCAGGAAAAGTGTGAGGATTTCCAATGAAATAATGTTTTCCTTCACATCCTTTGTGAATAAACCATAAATTGTCATCAAATTCAATTTCTTTTCGCATTTTTTTAAATTGTTATTAAGGGTCTTTTACAATAATTTCGTTGTGGAGGTTTTGTTTCAATTTTACAATAGCAATAATCTATAATATACTATTACAATACTTTTTTATTTACAATTTTCAATCCTTGACCTAACAATCGAATCAAATTTTCTTTCTTTTTTAAAATCATATTTAACTGTGGAATCACGAATAACCTGAAATTCCGAATAATGTATAGTCAAAGGTGATTCAGAAGAAAACCCACCATCTGGCATTTTGCCTGGAAAATTACCTGAAGCTCCAAATCCAATTCCTGGAACATTTTTAGTTCCTTTTTCATAGTTTTCATATCGCTCTAGTTTAACTCTTCCCCCCTTCTTATCAATAGAATAGTATTCGTGGTCAATTATTCCGCTTTTAAATTCATAATTGACAAACAAAATTCCGTCATTTGGAATCTCTAAAATTCTTCTTCCATTTTCTAATTTGGGCTTAATTCCACATTCCAATCCATAAATTATTTTAATCTTTCCGCTAAAATCATCAGGAACAAGATAGGTTTCTGGTTCTATGGTATTGATTTTTGTCCAAATTGGCCAAAATGCAATAATAGCGGCAATACTTCCCAAAATCCATAGAGCTTTAGTTTTCTGTTTTCTCTTGGATATTAGAATTAAAACTATACCAACTATGAAAATAGGCAAACCTATGATTGCAAAAAAAGCAGTGAATGTCAAACCAAATGCTCCAATTAACAAAAGTGTTATTCCAATTAAGAAAAGTATATCGTTAGTTTTCCGGTTCATCCAAATATTATACAAATCGTAATACTAATATATGTTTTTTTATAACAGAACAGTCTATAAAAAATAAAGGCTACTTGTTTAAGTAGCCTTTATTAACCATTCAAGGGTTAACACTCAATTAATCATAAAATTAAAATTAAGCAGAATCTTGATTATTATCGTTTAATAAAAATATTAGTGTAATACCAACGTCCTTCTGCGTCTTGCTCGGCAGAGATATCAAAATTGGTATAATCGCCTTCTAACACATCTCTATGTGTGTCGCTATTAATCCATGCATTAACAACAGATGCAGGAGAACTGTATGCATAAGCAACATTCTCGCCTACTTTTGTAGCGCCAGCATTGGCAATTAAATTGTTTTTACGTTGGTGAAAACCATTATGAGATACAGCACCTGTATCTACCATATAATTGGTATGACTATACGCTTGTGCTTTAATATCGTTCATACTATTTAAAGGATTTAATCCTATTGTAATTCTGTGATTATTAATAAGCTCAAGTATTTCTATTTCTATTTGTTT
This sequence comes from Flavobacteriaceae bacterium NBU2973, assembly GCA_026162565.1. GTDB lineage: Bacteria > Bacteroidota > Bacteroidia > Flavobacteriales > Flavobacteriaceae > JAOEIQ01. The sequence continues at coordinate 73,799 of JAOEIQ010000013.1, read as the reverse complement.
AGCTTGAGGAGCTTCTGTAACAGTTATGGCATCGACGTTTTCGTCTATGCTATCTGTTGAACAAGAAAATGATGAAAAGGCTATACATACCAATAGCAAAAGTAATGTAGGTTGTCTCATTGTTTTGGGGTTTTAATGATTCGGGATCACTAAAATATGAGTACAACTATAGTTTGACCGTTAACTAAATGTTAAAATCGATAAAATACATGCATTTCGTCGAAAATTTATGTTTTTTATCGATGAAATGCACGTTTTAAAGAAGTATTATGCATTTAATCGATGTTTTTTAAGGTGATAATCGCTTTTTATTCCAATTAAAATTATGGTCTAATGTATAACAAATACGATCATGTAATCTACTAGGTCTTCCTTGCCAAAATTCTATTTCTACAGGCTTAACTATATAACCTCCCCAAAATTTAGGTCTTGGTATGTGTTTTCCTTCATATTCTATTTCAAGGTCTTTAAGCTTTTGTTCTAACGCCTCTTTAGTAACTTCTTCACTTTGGTTAGACACTAAAGCTCCTAATTGACTTCCTCTTGGTCTGGATTCAAAATAGCCATCACTTAAATTTTCAGCTATTTTTTCAGCTTTGCCCTTTATAATAACTTGACGTTCTGCGCCATGCCAAAAAAACGATAGGCAAACATTTGGGTTTTCGTGTATTGCTTTTCCTTTTTCACTTTTATAATTCGTGTAGAATATAAAACCTTCGTGTGTATACTTTTTAAGTAGTACTACTCTACTCTTTGGAAAGCCATCTAATCCAATAGTAGAAAGCGTCATGGCATTGGTTTCATCTTCAGGGAAATGCGTATCAACTTCGTAAAACCATTTCTGAAATAACTCTAATGGGTTTTCGGGAGTATCACTCATTAAGAGTTCTCCTTTTTCGTAAGACTTTCTATAATTGCTTAAATCTTTTTCCATTTTATAAAAATACTAAAACTCAAATAGTTTACCGTCTTCAGCAAGCTCCACACTATCAAAAACTTCTTGCGCTTCTGTTTTAAAAGCTTCTAAATCATCATATCGCGTTGAATAATGTCCGAGAATTAAAGTCCCTACTTCTGCTTTTTTAGCTATGGTTGCTGCTTCTTTTGCCGTAGAATGTTTTGTCTTTGGAGCAAGATCTTTATGCTTATCTATAAACGTAGATTCATGGTACAATACATCTACATTTTTGATTATCGGAACAATAGCTTCTTTATAAGCTGTATCACTACAAAATGCATAACTTTTTGGAGGATGAGGATCAAACGTCACTTTATAGTTATCAATTAAAACACCTTCTCTATTCACGACATCATGACCTTGCTTTAATTTATTATAATAAGCAACATCAATATTGGCATCTTCAACATCTCCAATTTTAAGTCTGCGCTCACCTTCCTTTTCTTTAAATAAAAATCCATTAGTGTACACACGATGGTCTAAAGGAATTGTATGTACCTCAACACTATCGTCTTCATAAATTAGTTCAGACTCTTTAGAATTTAACTCATGAAAGATAAGCTTGTAGTTTGTCCATGAATCAGCTAGTTTCATTTGAAGCGTAATGACTTCTTTTAAACCTTTTGGTCCATAAATATGCAAATCTGTTTCTCTGGTTAATAACCTAAAAGTTGAAATTAATCCAACCAGTCCGAAATAGTGATCTCCATGAAGATGTGAGATAAATATGTGCTTTATTCGAGAAAATTTAATTTTATGCTTTCGTAATTGGACTTGTGTGCCTTCGCCACAATCTATTAAAAACAGGTTGTTTCTTATATCTAAAACTTGAGATGTAGGATTGGTATTAGTTCTTGGTGTTGCACTATAACAGCCTAATATGGTTAGCTTCATATTACAAACCTAGATCACGTTCCATTTCTTCCATATCGATAATATCGTGAGCTTCTTGAAGTGTTGGCACAACAATTATTTCGTCTGGAGTTTCATCTATATTAACATTAGAAGAGACAATAACAAAGGATTGTTTACCAAGACGATGCGTATTAGAAACCCTTAAAAACTCAATGATGTCGTATAAAGATAAATTCCCTAATGATGATAGATTTACGATAATGTTATTGCTCTTATACTTTGGTTGTAAGTCAGTTATTTTTTCTACTAACTCCTTAACACTCGCTCGCTCTTGAGTAATTGTAACACTATTTCCTTCTCTATCAATAATCATATACTATTGTTTTATTTTTGAAGCTAATAAATAAATTACTGCCATCCTAATAGCTACTCCATTTTGTACTTGATCCAAAATAATAGCTTGATCAGAATCTGCAACATCACTAGTTATCTCAACACCTCTATTTATTGGTCCTGGATGCATAATCACTATTTCGTTATCAAGAGAATCTAATAACGCTTTAGTGACACCAAATTGTTGAGCATATTCTCTAGTTGATGGAAAATAACTCACTTCCATTCGCTCATTCTGAACGCGAAGCATGTTAGCCACATCGCACCAATTTAAAGCTTTCCGTAAATCTGTTTCAACAATCACGCCTAACTTATCAATATGCTTTGGCAATAATGTTTTTGGACCACAAACCATGACTTTTGCGCCTTGCAATTGCAAAGCAAAAATATTTGAAAGCGCTACGCGACTATGTAATATATCTCCAACAATAACTACCTTTTTTCCTTTAACGCTTCCTAATCGCTCACGAATGGAATATGAATCTAATAGAGCTTGAGTAGGATGCTCATGTGCTCCATCTCCAGCATTTATGATACTTGCGTTTACATGTTTAGATAAAAACACACCAGCTCCAGGATTTGGATGTCTCATAACTACCATATCTACTTTCATAGATAGAATATTATTAACAGTATCTATGAGTGTTTCTCCTTTTTTAACTGATGATTGAGACGCTGAAAAATTAATAACATCAGCCGATAAACGTTTTTCAGCTAGTTCAAATGAAAGCTTGGTTCTTGTAGAGTTTTCAAAAAATAAATTAGCAATAGTAATATCTCTTAACGAAGGAACTTTTTTAATAGGTCTATTAATAACTTCTTTAAAATGATCTGCCGTTTTAAAAATTAGATCGATATCTGATTCTTTCAGATACTTAATTCCCAGTAAGTGATTAACACTTAATTCGCTCATGAGTTATTTATTTTTCCCATTTTCATGGGAATGACATTATTTTTTTTTTTCTGATTAAAAATCAGAAAGATTCTTTTTCAATAAGATAAACAGCATCTTCTCCTTCATTCTCCTTCCAATTAACTTTCACTTTTTCATCATTAATAGCATCAACTTGTCGACCTCTATAATCTGGTTGAATTGGTAAATGGCGACTAAAACGTCTATCTATTAATGTTAGTAATTCTATTTCGCTTGGTCTACCAAAAGATTGAATTGCCGTTAGAGCAGCTCTGATGCTTCGTCCTGTATATAATACATCATCTACAAAAACCACTTTTTTATTTTCTACAATAAAATTAATATCTGTTGTATTAGCCTCTAATGGTTTACCACTCCTTCTAAAATCATCACGATAAAATGTAATATCCAAATGTCCTAAAGCAACGTTCTTAATTTTATACTCACTTTCTAACATAAGCTTTAAACGTTTTGCAAGATATTTACCTCTTGGTTGTAGACCAATTATAGCAGTATTAGAAAAGTCGTTGTGATTTTCAATGAGTTGACAAGCCAATCGATGAAGAATGATATTAACTTCTGTTGCGTTAAGTAGCAATTTTTGACTCATAAAGATTCCAAACGTATTTGGATGACAAAGTTACATGATTTTTTTAAAACAAAAAAAGCTCCTCTAAATAGAGAAGCTTTAAGTCTTGGGGTGGAAGATGGGACTCGAACCCACGACATCTGGTACCACAAACCAGCGCTCTAACCAACTGAGCTACAACCACCATTTTGCTTGCGTGTGCAAATGTATATCATTTAAAATTTATTGCAAAAACTTTTTGCGAAATATTATAGTAAATCAAACAAACTTTCTACTGCTGGATACCGTTCTACATTAAAACCTTCGGCATACTCTACTCCTATTAATCGTCCTAAATCTCTCGCTCTGTATTCTATACTATCAGTAAAATTTTTACTAGATATTGGTGTTTCTGGTTCTTTGCTAGAAGCATCAAAAAACTGTGTTTTATAAGCCAACACAGATGCAATTTTTGTATTCATAAATCCAGAAACATCCACCACAAAATCTGGAGCAAGGTTTTTCCATTGTATGTAGTGATATACATATTTAGGTCTCCATTGCTCTTGCTGCTGACCATCTAATTCTGTTTCAATTTTTCTTAAACCACTTAAAAAACAAGCATCACTAACCAATTTACTGCCTTTTCCATGATCTATGTGTCTGTCATCAATGGCATTACATAATACAATTTCTGGGCGATACTTACGTATCTGTTTAATTACTTCTAATTGATGTTGTTTATCATTTGTAAAAAAGCCGTCAGCAAACTTTAAATTAGTTCTCATGGACAAACCAAGAATATTTGCGGACTCTTTAGCTTCTGCATCTCTAATTTCTGCTGTACCTCGAGTTCCTAATTCGCCACGAGTTAAATCAACAGCTCCAACTGTTTTACCTTTAGCTATCTCTTTAGCAATGGTTGCTCCACAGCCTAATTCTATATCATCTGGATGTGCACCAAAGGCTAGTATATCTAGTTTCATTATTTTTATATTAATTAGCCTCTATTAGTTTAGATGTTTCAACTGTTTTTATAGCTTGCTCTATGTCTTTAATTAAATCTCGTCTATCTTCAATTCCAACAGAAAAACGAATTAAATTATCTGTAATACCTTGAGCTAATCTATCTTCTGGAGTTAACAAGGCATGAGAAGCTACTGCAGGCAATAACATAGTACTTTCAATTCCTGCCAAACTCATTGAGGGTTTTATCATTTTTAAAGCTTTCAAAAATTCTTGAGAATCAATTCGCTTATGTAATTCAAAGGATAACATAGCACCAAATCCTCTCATTTGCTTTTTAGCTAAAAGGTGATCAGGATGTGATTTTAAACCAGGATAGTATACTTTAGAGATAGCATTATGATTGTTTAAATACTTGGCTAACTTTTTAGCATTTTTTTGTTGCGCATTAACACGAAGTGCAAGAGTTTTCATACTACGCTCTAACATCCAGACGGTAAAATCACTCAAGCTACCACCAAGATTTTTAGCAATATTCCAAATGGTATCTATATGCTCTTGAGAAGAGGCAACAGTTCCTGCACATATATCACTATGACCTCCATAATATTTAGTAGCAGAATGCATAACGATATCTATTCCAAAATCAATAGGATTTTGAACTACAGAGGACGCAAATGTATTATCAATAGCAGAAATGATTCCTCTAGATTTTGCGAGGTTGGCTACAGCTTCAATATCTACTATTTTTAATAGTGGATTAGAAGGAGTTTCAATATAAATCATTTTAGTATTCTCTCTAATCGCTTTTTCAAAATCTGAAACATGAATTCCGTCAGTAAATGTGAAGTCTATTTGATAATTTTCAAAATGTTCTTCCATAAGGTTTCTAGTCCCTCCATAAATATCATTTTGAACAACCACATGATCTCCAGACTTTAAAAACGCGAGCAACGTTGTACTTATTGCCGCCATTCCCGAACCAAATATCATTGCAGCTTCAGAATGTTCTAAAGCAGCGATTTTTTTAGAAAGGTATTCTTGATTTGGTGTATTAAAATAGCGAGGATACCGTTTTACATCTACATCCATAAATTCATATGAAGAGGATAGATAAATAGGTGACACAGCTCCTTTAAATTGCTTATCTGGAGTTTCTCCAACATGAGCACATATCGTATTCAAGCCCAATTTTTCTTTAGACATATTTTATAAAATTTTTAGAATTTCTAAATTACAAAAAGTATTATTATGATATTATACTTTAACGCTTTTCCATTTTCCTTTTCTAAACCACCAAATTCCAATCACTGCAATTAAAACTTCTGCTAAAGTTATAGAAATAAATACACCTAAAGGCCCAAAATCTAGAGTTACTGCAGTAATATAGGCTAAAGGCAACTGGAACATCCAGAAACAAATAAAGTTTATCCAAGTTGGTGTTTTAGTATCACCTGCGCCATTAAAGGCTTGAATTACTACCATTCCGTAACCATAAAAAATATAACCAGCAGCAATGACTTGTAAACAAAGACTTCCATATTTTACTACTTCTACATCTGTATTAAATAATAGGATTATCTGTTTAGCAAAAACTAAATAAATAATAGAAACCAACACCATGAAAATAGCATTATACTTTCCTGTTTTCCAAACAGAGTCTTCTGCGCGATCTGGTTTTTGAGCACCTAGATTCTGCCCAACTAATGTTGCTGCTGCATTACTCATTCCCCAGGCAGGCATAAACGTAAACATCATAACGCGAATAGCAATTGTATAACCAGCTAATACCTCGCTACCAAACTCACTCATTATTCGCATTAAGAATACCCAAGAAGATGTGCCAATTAAAAACTGCCCTATTCCACCTAATGATACTTTTATGAGATTGAACATGATTTTAGTTTGTAGTACTAAATCGTTTAAAGCAATTTTTATTTGACTATACCCGAAAAATAATATTCCGAGTTGAAATAAAACAGCTGTTCCACGACCGATTGTTGTAGCAATTGCTGCGCCTTCTACTCCATAAGCTGGAACTGGACCAAAGCCGAAAATAAAAATAGGATCTAGAATAATATTCAATCCGTTTGATACTATAAGAGTCCACATAGCAATAGAAGCATTTCCTGCTCCTCTAAAAATGGCATTGATTAAAAAGAGTAACATGATGGTAACATTTCCACCAAGCAAAATCTGTGTATAACCAAAACCATCTTCTATAAGTTGCTGCTCTGCTCCCATTAATCCTAAAATTTCTTTCGGATAGAGAATACCAATAACGCTAATAATAGCAGCAACAGCTACACCAAGAAATATAACCTGAACAGATGCTTGTGAAGCACCTTTTAAATCCTTTTCACCAATTCGTCTGGCAACCACTGCAGTTGCAGCCATGCTTAATCCAATAGCAACAGCATAAATAAGTGTAACCACAGATTCTGTTAAACCTATTGTGGCAACAGCATTAACGCTGACTTTAGATACATAAAATATATCGACTACAGCGAAAATAGATTCCATAAGCATTTCCAAAATCATTGGAATTGCTAACATAAAAACTGCTCGACGTATACTTCCAGAGGTAAAGTCTTGCTCTTTACCTGTAACGGCAATTTTGAAATATTTTAAAATTTTAACTAATGATAATTTATCAGATGACATGATTGTAACAATTAATATTGAAAATAGTCTAACAAGAAGTTGTTAGATATAAAGGGTTGAATAAACATCAACAAAACCGGAAGTTAATTAGGCAATCATAGTTTCAAAGATGGAAAAATAATTTGAAACATGCAATTAAAAGTATTTATCTTGTAAGTCTAATATCTAATTCAATTATCGAATGCTAAAAAAGAAAAACGTTATAAAACACCTGAAACAATTCCTTATATGGTATGCAATAGCAATTGTTTTATTGATGATTTTTATAATTGTTATTCTGTTTACAAACGATTATGAAGACGGAAAAAAGTTTAAAACGTTTATACGAATTGTTGAAATTTTTATTAAAAACAAACTCACCTACTTTGTACTAACCATACCTTATTTAATTTTTGTATTCATTCGATCTTTTGTCAGAGATTATCAAAAACAAAAAATTAAAGGCCTTTTAAAAGGTATTGGTTTAAAATTACTACTACCACTTCTACTAATTTGGGGCAGTTTAAAAAGTATTGATGTGTATAGACAAAGTGAACACTTCAACTATTTATGGGACTATAGTATTGAAAACACTTCTCCTACTATTCGAGATTTATATGCTTTAGATAATAAACAAAGAGGCTTTCATATTTTTGGGTGGACAGATTATTCAGAAGCCTTTGAAACTTTAAAAACGAATAATGTTGAATGGATCACGTTTGTACCTTTTTTAAACCAATCAGAGTATAATAAGCCCAATAAAGATTTTAAATTTAGAGATAGTGATTCTCTAAAGCGTCATGAAAGATGGAGAAATGCCATTATAAGAGCAGATTCTTTTCAATTTAAAACCATCATGAAACCGCACATCTGGTTAACAAATACTGAAAATGGTGTTTGGCGATCAGATATAAGCATGACTAATCAAGAGGATTGGACTATTTGGTTTAATAATTACAGTAATCAAATTTTAGAGTATGCTGCATTAGCAGAATCTATGAATATGCCGTTTCTTTGTATTGGAACAGAATTACATAAAACAGTTTTAGAGCAACCTGACAAATGGCGACAGCTTATAAAAGACGTTCGTGAGATTTATTCTGGAAAATTAACGTACGCAGCCAATTGGAATCAAGAGGTTTATGATGTTACTTTTTGGGATGAATTAGATTTTATTGGTATACAAGCTTACTTTCCGATAGCAGAAAATGAGAATCCAGAACTAGAAGAGTTAGAAAACGGTTGGAAAAACCATATCGATGCTTTAAAAAAATTACACGATCAGTATAATAAACCAATAGTATTTACAGAGCTTGGTTATAAATCTACAACTGATGCTGGCATTAGACCTTGGGAATGGAATTCGGTAGATAATCGCTTTCATAAAAAGATATCTAAACGTACACAAGCACTTTGTTATCAAGCTTTTTTTAATACAGTTTGGAAAGAAACTTGGTTAGAAGGCGTTCACATTTGGGAATGGCAATCACGCATTAAAGAAACTGATGGCAATAACAATGATTTTGTGGTACAAGGCAAACCAGCACTTAATATTATTGCTAAAGAATTCAGGAGAGTTATAAAATAGAAACTTATCTATTTTGCTTGTGATTTTAACAACTCATTCTGCTCCTTCATCAAGCTTTCTAAATTAGATAACAACTCAATATCTTTTGGTGTAACAACCGTTTCATCTTTAGTATCTTGGGCTTTAGCTCGCAAACGATTCATAAATTTCACAACTACAAAAACCGTAAAACCAATAATTAAAAAATCAAGAAATGCTTCCATTAAAGCACCATAACCAATAGCGACTTCTTCTTTAATTAGGTCTCCAGAAGGATTAGAAAGTGCTTCTTGAAGCACCAATTTCCTGTTTTCTAAATTAATGCCATTGGATAGTAATGATAAAGGCGGCATCAACACCTGTTTTACAAGTACATCAATAATTTTATTGAACGAAGCGCCAATAATAATACCAATTGCCATATCCATCATATTGCCTTTAACAGCAAATTCTTTAAACTCTTTTAATAATGCCATGATTTATTTTTTTGATGTCAAAGATAGGAAATAGTATCTTGCACACTCAATGGATTCAGACACAAATCATAAGCATTACATACTTCATAAACCTTATGGTTATTTAAGTCAGTTTATTAATAATCAGACCAAGCGGAAAAACAAAAAGTTATTAGGAGAACTCTATCATTTTACTGAAGGGACCATGGCTATTGGTAGACTTGACGAAACATCGGAAGGTTTACTTCTGCTTACTACAAATGGTAAAATAAGTACACATATAACCAGTAGTAAAGTAGAAAAAGAATACTATGTTATGGTTGATGGTATTATTACTCAAGACACTATAAACAAACTCAAAAATGGTATAGAAATTAGTGTGAATAGCAAACCCTATATTACAAAACCTTGTCAGGTTTTTTCAGTTGAAGATATAAGCAAGTATCCTATTGCTGACAGATTTGTTCGTGATGAGCGTCATGGTCCAACTTCATGGATCTCCATTACTATTACCGAAGGTAAATTTCGTCAAGTTCGAAAAATGACTGCTGCTGTTGGATTCCCAACCTTACGATTAGTTCGTGTTAGAATTGGTAACAGAAAATTAAACTTACCTGTTGGTAAGGTCATTGAAACTAGATTAATCGGAAATTTGTAATGCATTTAGTCTTCAATACGTTTCCAGAGTTGCTCGGAATTTAAATAAAAACTACCCACAAAATCAAAATTACATTCTTCAGGTTTTATAATAGATAAAAAAGGTTGTTCGTTTTTATCTCTATATAAATGATAAATTTCACCAGTAATAGGCTCAAAATTAAAACGTGCATTATACACTAGATTGTTATATTCTAGCTCCTCCATCATTTTATCATAAGCAGCTTTTAACTCAAGATATTTTGCCTTAATTTGTTTGTTTGCCTTATGTATGTTTCTGTTTTTCCAAGTAATATTTTCAGTCACTTCAATAGCTGGAGCACCAACATTGGTAGCATACGGTTTTAAAGAGGCATCATATTGCTGCGTCTCTTTGTTAAAAACTACTTGATCAGGTTTCTTTGTTTTAGACATGCAATCTTTTTATTCAAAGATACCACTTATACAATAGTAAAAGAAATGTGTGTATTAATTAAAAAAATACTAAATTGTAGTTCTAAAATAGTCGTATTTATATGAATACATTTAAAAAGTTAGGTGGCTCAAACGTGTTTATAATAGCTATTTGTGTTATTATTATCGTCGTTGCAGAATATTTATTTTTAACTGGAGCCGAATTACATGGAATATTTATTGGTTTATGGGTTCCAACGATTCTCGGATTAGTAATTGTTTTAAAACAAGCAAAGAATGAGTCCTAACGAGATTGTACTATACTTATCGATTTTTGTTTCTGTTTGTGTTATTATTTGGGCAGTTCTCCTTATTAGATCTTACGATAAATAAGCTTATAATTTCTGATTAGCCTTTTTAATTATTGCTTTAAGTTTAGCTTGACGCGCTTCTTTTTCAGACTTTAACTTATTTTTCTTGCGTGCCATTAGTTTTGCATGCTTTGCTTTATTTTTGGTGTTTTTTTCGCGTCCTTGTTTTGCCATGATATTGTAAAAATATTCTTTTAACTCATAAAACAAAAAATTATCTTCGCAGCAAAACCAAACTATGCTAAAAGCTGTATTATTTGATATGGATGGTGTGATTGTTGATACCGAACCACTACATAAAAAAGCCTATTTTCAAATGTTTCATGAGGTTGACATACCAGTTACTGAAGCACTTTTTGAAACCTTTACAGGACAATCTACCATAGAAATTTGCAGACAGCTTTGCGAGCAGTTTCATTTAAAAACAGCTCCAGAAACATTAGTAGCCATAAAGCGTAAGCACTTTAAAGTGTTGTTTGATACAGATGATGGTTTAACACTTATTAGTGGTGTTTTAGAATTAATACAAGACTACCATAAAAATGGTTTAACACTCGTCCTAGCGTCTTCAGCTTCTATGCCAAATATTAACCGAATTTTCAAGCGTTTTGATTTAGACCAGTATTTTGTTGCCAAACTCTCTGGTGCCGATTTACCAAAAAGTAAACCACATCCAGAGATTTTTATAAAAGCAGCCGAAGCATCAGGACATGAAAAGTCTGAATGCATGGTTATAGAAGATTCTACAAATGGTATTAATGCAGCAAAAGCGGCAGGAATCTATTGCGTTGGTTTTGATAGTTTTCACTCTCGAAATCAAGATTATAGCAAAGCTGATTTAGTAATTAGTGATTTTAAAGAGATTTATTACAGTAACATACACTCTGTTTTATAGTTTACAGACGCTTCAATTTATGACGTTTTGTATCTATTCATTTTTTACCTTTTGAAACCGACCTACTAACATTTGACGTTAAATTCAAATTGAAGAATGCGTTTAAAAGCTTCCGCTTGTTCGAATTCAGCGTGAGCTGAAAAGGTCGGAAGATTTAGCATTCGAAAAAAGAATTTAGACAAAGGTTAGTAAGTCTAGCCTTTTTGGATTCTTTTTTTGGCAATGAAAAAAAGAATAAATTATATGACCTTTTAACATCAAGTGATAATAATACAAAAGTTCTCTATACAAAGCTGCTAACAATTCTCACTTAAACTGACGTGCAGTATAATACAACATTGTATCTATTCATTTTTTGCTTGATTTAATCCTTCGACTATGCTCAGGACAGGCTCCTAAAAAAATCAAGTTTGTCCAAGGAAATTATTTCATATCGTTCGCTTTCAAAGCTACATGCTTAAAGCCTTGCTTTGCAGTTTCGCTTTTTCGCTCCCTATTTCTTCGGACACACACTGTCTAAAAATTAGTCTTTAGAATTGAATAGTTCTCGGTACTTTTTAATTCGCAAAACACTCGAACTGACTAAAACCTTAAATCTAACGTCACATCGAGTGATTCTGAAGGATGAAGAATTGTATTTCGATAAACTCAATAGAACTATCGAGATGCCTACCAACCTTATAAAGAAAATAGTATCTTCGAGCAGATTTATAAATAAATGGCTACCAAAAAATCCTGGTTTAAAACCTTAATAGAAATATTAGAAGCATTATTTGATGCTTCACGCAATGCTAATAAAAAACGTACTTGGCACCAACATGTCGTACCTTACGAAGATGGTTGGGCTGTGCGCCGCGAAGGTAATAAGCGTATTACTAGCAAACACCGCAAACAGAGTACAGCCATCAATAAAGCCAAAGTTTTAGCTAAACGTAAACATGCCGATGTCATTATCCATCGAGAAAGTGGTGGGATTCGCGATAGGATTAGTTATAGAGAAGATTAGTTAAAATTATCTTGTAATCGATTTGGCTTTTTTTATCTTTAAAATCTGTTACTAACTTAAAAAGTAACCCAAAATAAATAAGTATAATAGAACAAACCAAAGGAAGATTGAATGAACTTAGTTAAAGAAGCAGATATAGAATATGGACTTGTAGGTAGATTACAAGATTTAAAATATACCTATCGATCTGATATTCGTGACTTAAATGCTCTTGAACAAAATTTTAGGGAAAAATTTGAGAAACTCAATAGAGTAAATCTAACGGATTCTGAATTTGAAAAATTACGAGAAGAAATTGTAAATCCTGATGTCTTTACTTCGGCCAACTATCTACGAAAAACAAATACGTTCACTCGTGAAGATGGAACTCCATTACACTATACTCTTGTAAATATAAAAGATTGGTGCAGAAATGACTTTGAAGTTATTAACCAACTTCGCATAAACACAAAAAACAGCAATCACAGATATGATGTCATTATCCTTATTAATGGCGTTCCTGTTGTTCAAATAGAACTAAAAACGTTGGAAGTAAGTCCTAACAAGGCAATGCAACAAATTGTGGACTATAAAAATGATGCAGGAAACGGATATACCAATTCGCTAATGTGTTTTATGCAATTGTTTATAGTAAGTAATAAATCAAAAACATTCTATTTTGCCAATAACAATAATGAACACTTCGCTTTTAATGCTGATGAGCAATTTTTACCAGTTTATACTTTAGCAAGTGAGGACAACAAAAAAATTAATCATTTAGACGACTTTACCGACAAGTTCTTAACCAAGTGCACATTGGGTCAAATGATAAGTCGCTATATGGTTTTGGTGGCTAGCGAACAAAAAATACTGGTGATGCGTCCGTATCAAATCTATGCAGTAAAAGCCATTATAGATTGTATAGACCAAAACAGGGGAAACGGTTACATCTGGCACACCACAGGAAGTGGAAAAACATTAACTTCTTTTAAAGCTTCTACCCTTTTAAAAGAAAACCCAAATATTGAAAAATGCTTATTTGTCGTTGATAGAAAAGACCTTGACCGACAAACACGTCAGGAATTTAACAAGTTTCAGGAAGGTAGTGTTGAAGAAAACACAAATACTGAAACTTTGGTAAAGAGAATGCTTTCAACGGATTATGCGGACAAAGTAATTGTAACTACCATTCAAAAATTAGGTTTAGCATTAGACCCAAAGAATAATCGCAACTACAAAGAGCGTTTAGAACCTCTAAGAAACAAACGTGTCGTTTTTATTTTTGATGAGTGCCATCGTTCACAATTTGGAGAAAATCATAATGCCATTAAAACGTTTTTTGAAAATGCACAATTATTTGGTTTTACAGGAACACCCATTTTTGAAGAAAATGCGACCTATAAAACCATTGAAGGACAAACTGCATCATACAAAACAACAACAGACGTTTTTCAAAAGGAATTACATTCCTACACCATTACCAATGCCATAGAAGATAAAAATGTATTGCGTTTTCATATCGACTATTTCAATAGCAATACAAAACTAGACACAACTAGTTTGAGCCATAAAATGGCTGTTATAGATGCCATTCTAAAAAAGCACGATAAAGCTACACATCATAGAAGGTTCAATGCTATTTTGGCAACTTCTTCTATCGCTGATGCTATTGAGTATTACCACTTGTTCAAGCAAAACCAAAGAGAGTTTGCAGAAATCAATGAAGACTACAGACCGCTAAATATTGCTTGTGTGTTTTCGCCACCAGCCGAAGGCAATAAAGATATTCAGCAAATACAGGAAGATTTACCACAGGAAAAAGCGGACAATGCTATTGAACCTAACAAAAAGAAGGAAGCCTTAACCCAAATCATAAAAGACTACAATGCTCAATATGGCACTAACCATAGAATAAACGAATTTGATGGGTATTACCAAGATGTACAACAACGCATAAAGTATCAGAAGTTCTCAAACAAAGATTATCCACATAAAAACAAAATTGATGTGATGATTGTGGTAGATATGCTCTTAACTGGTTTTGATTCTAAATACCTAAACACCTTATACGTAGACAAAAACCTAAAATATCACGGACTCATACAAGCCTTTTCACGTACCAATCGCGTGATTAACGATACCAAACCGTATGGTAATATTTTAGACTTTAGACAGCAAGAACAAGCCGTTGACAAAGCAATGGTATTGTTCTCTGGAGCTAATGTTGACAATCCGAAAGAAATTTGGGTAGTAGATGCAGCACCAAAGGTGATTGTAAAATACAAAGAAGCCGTTGCCAACCTCAAAACCTTTATGGAATCTAAAGGATTGGAATGTACACCTTCGGAGGTAGCTAATTTAAAAGGTGACGAAGCTCGTGCTGAGTTTATTAATTCTTTTAAAGAAGTACAGCGTTTAAAAACGCAACTCGACCAATATACCGATTTGGAAGACACGCAAAGCGAAACCATTGAAGCCGTATTGCCCACAGACGATTTCCGTTCGTTTAAGAGCAATTATTTAGACACGGCAAAGCGTTTAAAAGCACAACAAGACAAAGGTGGTAAAGACTTACCAGAAGTAGTAGAGCAATTAGATTTTGAGTTTGTACTCTTTTCTTCTGCCATTATAGATTATGATTATATTATTGGGCTTATTGTCAAATACACCCAAGACAAACCATCTAAACATAAGATGACACGTCTGCAATTGATTAATCTATTGAGCTCTAGTGCCAACTTAATGGACGAGCGTGAAGATATTATTGCCTACATCAACACTTTAGAGGTTGGTAATGGAATGACCGAAAAAGAGATACGAGAAGGCTATCAAAAGTTTAAAGATGAAAAGTCTGCACAAGAAGTATTAAACATTGCAGAAAAACACAATATCGCAAGTGAAAATCTCAAAATGTTTATAGATGAAATACTATACCGAATGCTATTTGATGGCGAAAAGCTAACTGATTTATTAGCACCATTAGAATTAGGCTGGAAAGACCGTAGAGTATCAGAATTAGCACTAATGGAAGACTTAGTGCCATTATTAAACAAACTAGCCCAAGGGCGAGAAATTGCAGGATTAAACGCTTATGAATAAGGAAGAAAAAAAACTTGCCATGAGCGGAGCCGAAGGGATAGTACCACAGTTGCGCTTTCCTGAGTTTGAAAGAGATGGAGATTGGACGAAAAATAAGATTGAAGAAGTTTGTGAAAAGCCATTTAGTGGTGGCACCCCAAAATCGACCAATGTGGATTTTTATGGTGGAAATATACCTTTTATAAGGTCGGCAGAAATTGATAAGGAGAAAACTGAATTGTTCTTGACTGAAGATGGTTACAAAAATTCATCAGCAAAATATGTGAAAAAGGGTGATGTTCTAGTAGCTATGTATGGTGCTAATAGTGGCGATGTTGCTATTTCGAAAATTGATGGTGTTATTAATCAAGCAATTCTATGCTTACGTTCAAAACATAATAATTCCTTTTTGCATCAATATCTATCTCATAAAAAGAATTGGATTACGAACAAATATTTGCAGGGCGGACAAGGTAATTTATCAGGCGATATCATTAAATCTGTAGAGTTATTTTTTCCATTAAACCCAAAAGAACAACAAAAAATAGCTGACTGCCTATCCTCTCTAGATGAAGTCATCACAGCAGAAACCGAAAAACTAGATTATTTAAAAGATCACAAAAAAGGATTATTACAACAACTTTTCCCAGCAGAAGGTGAAACGCAACCTAAATTTCGTTTTCCTGAGTTTATGGATGATGGAGATTGGCAAGATACTATCCTTGATGATGTAGCTGACTATGAAAATGGAAAAGCTCACGAAAAAGAAATATCTGAAAGAGGAAAATACAAAGTTGTAAACTCGAAATTCATTTCAACCAATGGAGAAGTTGTAAAGTTTACCGATTCAGCTAATTTAAAAGCTATTGTTGGTGATATCTTAATGGTTTTGAGTGATATTCCAAATGGAAAAGCCATTGCCAAATGCTTCTATGTGGATAAAGAAGATACCTATACCGTTAACCAACGTATTTGTAAAATAACACCAACAGACATTGACAATAAATTTCTGTTTTACGTTCAAAACAGAAACAAATACTTCCTAGCTTTTGATGATGGTGTAAAACAAACGAACCTGAGAAAAGATACCGTTTTGTCATTTCCATTTCTAAAACCAAAAGACCCAAAGGAACAAGAAAAGATAGCCAACTGTTTGACTTTAGCAGATGATTTAATCCAGGAACAAGCCAATAAAATTGTGTTTTTACAAGAACATAAAAAAGGTTTGTTGCAACAGTTATTTCCTAATATAAATG
Source organism: Flavobacteriaceae bacterium NBU2973 (assembly GCA_026162565.1). GTDB lineage: Bacteria > Bacteroidota > Bacteroidia > Flavobacteriales > Flavobacteriaceae > JAOEIQ01. The sequence goes on along the minus strand of JAOEIQ010000013.1, from coordinate 56,846 downwards.
ATTTATAGATATGAGCGAAATAACTAACATACCAGAAATTGTATTCAAAAAAGAGATTTTAAAAAAACTCAATAAACCTGAGTTTAAGAATACCGATTTCAAAAAAACGATAGAAGACAATTACACTCTGAACGGTGTACAGGATGCATACCTTTTAAAAGAAGGTTTAGATGAGAATACGACAAATAAGATTATTAGCATCTTAAAAACTGTTGGATTCATTCCATTTGATTCTTTAGATGAAGTTGTAAATCACATCAAGTCAATAGACAAAAAGTACACTTTATTATTTGCTTACAATGGTACAGGTAAAACAAGACTTTCTATGAAATTTAGAGAGTTGAGTAAAACTGGCGAGAATAAGGAAACACTTTATTTTAATGCTTTTACAGAAGACTTGTTCACTTGGGATAATGATTTAGATGATGACACACATCGTGTACTATTATTAAACAGAGATTCAAAGTTCTTTGGAAGCACAGGTGCTGAAGATGATAAAAGCTTGATTGAGTCATTAGATATTGCCAACAGAATACGACCACTTTTAAAAAGATACGCAGATTTCAATTTTGAGATTGATTTTAAATACAAGAAACCTAAAGCCGAAGATACTGGTGATGAAACCGAACATTGGGCAGTTAACTTTATTCGTGAAGAATTAGTTGGTGGTACAGCTCAAAATAAGGAATTTATTAAAGTTTCAAGAGGTGAAGAAAACATTTTTATTTGGTGCTTTTTCCTAGCAATTGCTCAACTCGCAATTGATGGCGACCAAAACTATGATTGGGTAAAATACATTTACATAGATGACCCTATTTCTTCACTAGATGATAACAATACAATTGCTGTGGCTAGTCACTTAGCAAGAATGTTGAAAGCAAATGACAACAATGTAAAAGTTATAATTTCTTCCCACCATACTTTATTTTTCAATGTTATGTGTAATGAATTAAAACGTGGACAGAAATACTTTCTAAGTAAACTAGAGGATATTAAATATAAATTAACTGATACTACAGACACACCATTTTTTCATCACGTATCACTTATTAAAGATTTACACAACGCAGTTGAAAATGGAAATTTATACTCTTATCATTTTAATATTCTTAGAAGCATCTTAGAGAAAACGGCATCATTTCACGGTTTTGCTAATTTTTCAGATTGCATAAAACCAGAGGAAGATGACGAAAATGGCGTGATATATACTAGGATGATTAATATTTTAAGTCACGGGAATTATTCATTGTATGAACCCATTGAAATGCTTCCTGAAAACAAACAACATTTTAAAAGAATACTTAGGCAGTTTTTAAAAAACTACAAATTCAATCCTGAAATCGTGCCTGAAATAGAAACTGAAACTGTACAAGAATGACAGCACAACAAAGACAAGAAGAACTAGGAAAAACCCTTTGGGATATAGCTAATAATTTAAGAGGGGCAATGAATGCGGATGACTTCCGTGATTATATGTTGTCATTTCTCTTTTTACGCTATTTGTCAGATAACTATGAGCAATCTGTAAAAAAAGAATTAGGCTCAGACTATCCAAAATTAGAAGAAGACGATAAACGCACACCGCTTTCAATTTGGTATAAAGCAAATCCAAATGATATAGAAGAGTTCGAAAAACAAATGCGCAGAAAAGTCCACTACGTTATCGAACCACATTATCTATGGCGCAGTATTTCCGAATTAGCAAGAACACAAAACGGAGATTTATTAAAAACACTTCAAAAAGGGTTTAAATACATCGAAAACGAGTCGTTTGAAAACTCATTTAAAGGCTTATTCTCAGAAATCAATCTAGATTCTGAAAAACTAGGCAAGAATTACGAAGCGAGAAATAAAAAGCTGTGTACTATCATTCAAAAGATAGCAGAAGGCATTGAAGAATTTGACACAGGTGCTGACGACTTAGGTAATGCTTATGAATATTTAATTGGTCAGTTTGCAGCAGGTTCAGGTAAAAAAGCAGGCGAATTTTATACACCACAACAACTATCTACAATTCTTTCTGAAATTGTAACCTTAGATAGCCAAAACCCAAAATCTGGGAAGAAGAAAAAACTGAATAATGTACTAGATTTCACTTGTGGCTCAGGTTCATTACTTCTTAATGTGAAGAATAAAATAGAAGATGAAGGCGGAACCATTAGCCGTATTTATGGTCAAGAAAAAAATGTAACTACATACAACTTGGCTCGAATGAATATGCTTCTACGTGGTGTTAAGGATTCAGAATTTAAAATCTTTCACGGGGATACGTTGAAAAATGATTGGGATATTTTAAACGAAATGAATCCAGCCAAAAAAATAGAATTTGATGCAATTGTAGCCAATCCACCTTTTAGTTTACGTTGGGATGCATCAGAAGCTATGGCAGAAGACTTCCGATTTAAAAACTACGGATTAGCACCAAAATCGGCAGCAGATTTTGCCTTTTTGTTGCACGGTTTTCACTTTTTAAGTGATGAAGGAACAATGGCTATCATTTTACCACACGGAGTGTTGTTTAGAGGTGGTGCCGAGCAACGTATTAGAACTAAGCTATTAAAGGACAATAATATTGATACTGTTATTGGCTTACCTTCTAACCTATTCTTTTCTACTGGAATTCCAGTTTGTATTTTAGTATTAAAAAAATGCAAAAAAGAAGATGATGTGTTGTTTATCAATGCAAGTGAACATTATAAAAAAGAGAAGCGTCAGAACTATTTAAGAACTGGTGAAAACGGAGAACCAAATGACATTCAAGAAATAGTTGACACCTACCAAAATCGCCCAGAAAAGATAGAGCGATATGCACGTAGAGTTTCAATGGAAGAAATCGGGAAAAACGATTTTAACTTGAATATTTCTCGTTATGTAAGTACAGCAAAACCGGAACCGATAATTGATTTGGATGATGTGAATGAAAAGCTGTCTGAAATAGAAAAGAAAGCAACTAAGTCATTGAATGAACACAACGAATATTTGAAGCAATTAGGACTGAAAACAATTTAAAAAGTAATTTGTAGGTAAATTAGAAAAAGTGCTTAATTAGATACTTTTATAGATAATTTTTACCGTTTAGGTCTATTTTAATGCAGTTTTAAAAAAATTACCTAGTTTTAGCTATAATTAATCCCTAAAACTCTCATGAACAAGTCTACTTTCTACTCGTTTTTTATTTTCTGTATCAGTTTTTCTCTATCTGCACAAAATGCTGGTTTAACAGAACAAGCACAGCAGTTATTTAAAAACACCAATAGTAAGCTTTCTCAATCAGAAAAAAATACCGTTACTACCTTAAGTAATCTGGTTTTAGATACTGATAACAAGCAATGGTCTGATAAAGATGGTAATATTGTATCTGTCAAGACCTTTATTTTTGATCTAACTGATGATGGTATAGAAGAAGTAGGTATTAGTTATAGCCTTGAAAACAGTAAAAATAGAAACGAGGTAACCTCCATGCTGTTTGTAAAAGATAAAGCAGCTGATTATAGCCTAAACATCAATGCCTCTGGGAATTTTTATTTTTTAAACCTTAATAAATTAGTGTATCCAGATGTGTATGTTAGAAATACTGCCAGAGGTCTACCAATATATAGATGGAATGGTAATACGTATGTAAATCACAAATCTTTAAATCCACAGAGGCTTAAAAACTATACCGTTACAGATATGAGACAAGCTAGTGTGCTACACTCTGGTGTTAATACTGTAGAGGAATAGCCTTTTACTTTTTATAATATACACGATACTTCCTGTAAGCAAAAAAGGCAATGACTGCTATAATAGCTAATGCTGCAACAATAAATTTTACACTCACTATTTGGTCTCCACTAGCATAACTATGCAATCCTGCTAAATAGAAATTAACACCAAAATAGGTCATCATAATACTAGCAAAGGCCAAAATAGACATTAGGTTATACAACCAACGGCCACGAAGTCCTGGAATTAATCGCATGTGTATTACAAAAGCATAGACCATAATACTAATAAGTGCCCAAGTTTCTTTTGGATCCCAGCCCCAATAACGTCCCCAACTCTCATTGGCCCACATACCTCCTAAAAAGTTTCCAATAGTAAGCATGACAAGACCAACGGTTAATGACATTTCATTGATAATTGTGAGCTCTTTTATATTGAGATCTAATCGCGCTTGGTTGTTTTTATTAGCAAAAATCATAAGTAATAAGGCTACCAGTCCGAGAATCATACCTAAAGCGAAAGGTCCATAACTACCAACTATAACAGCTACATGAATCATAAGCCAATAGCTATCTAAAACAGGCTGGAGATTCGCAATGGCTGGATCCATCCAATTCCAGTGCGCAATCATTAAAATCATAGACACTACAAATGTGGTAGATGCTATGGTTAAATTACTTTTTCTACCAAAAGCCAAACCAAAAAACATGGTTGCCCAAGCTACATAAATCATAGACTCGTAAGCATCACTCCAAGGCGCATGACCAGAAATATACCAACGCCATATTAAACTAGCTGTATGATACACAAAGAGTAAAATTATAATACCAATTAAGGCTTTTATTAACCAATTTACTATATTATTACTCTCCTTAAATATTTGAAATATAAGTACTATAAACAACAAGGTTCCTGCGTACATATACCAACTAAATAACTTTTTAAATGGGTCGTATTTATTGTAAGTAACTTCGGCATTCACCTTCTCATCAGAAAGCATAACCTCGCTTCCATACTTCTCTTGTGTTTTCTTAAAAGATTCAAGAAGTTTTTCTGCTTCAGTATAATCACCTGATTGCTTTGCTTTGTTTAAAGTGAATAGATAGGCACTAAAACCAGAGTTTATAAAGTTACCATATAACGAATCACTTATCTGTTCTTTATAACCCTGTCTATATTCTACAGGCGAAATCCATTTATTATTATCTTCTTCTGGTATAGGAAATATTTTGATAGCTTCCCCTTCAATAGCTGCATATAAGATATTTACTTTTTGGTCAGCTTCCCTAAACTTTTTTTCATGACCAGTTGGAATAGGGTTTTTGTAGGCTTGTTCTCTGTATGGTCCTAATTTATAGGAGCCATTAGCATTAAAAAAGGCTGAAAGCGGAAAGTACTTACCTGTTTTTTCTACACCAATAATAGATCGAAGAGAATCAGTTTCCATTGGCCTTAAATAAATAATTGGCACATTATACCATAAAAAAGGACTTTCTTGTATTGATAACATGACTTGATTGGCATCAAACTCTTCGTAATGATCTTTTTTACTCAACTTTCGCAAAAACTCTGATGCATAGGTATTCATTGGCATCATTCTGCCGCCAATATCCTGAACAACCATTCTACCAAATTTATCGGCATGTTCAACTGGAGTAATATTTACTTTTAAAATAGAATCTATTTGCGCTTTGGTTGGTTTTCCAGATTCTGAATGGTCGTGACCATCATTAGCTGAATGTTGTTGCGCAAAACCAGATAATGTAAAGCATAGCAGGAATACTGTTAACAGCTCGGCTTTCTTTTTCTTAACGCGCTCTAAATGACGCTTCAAGTCTCCAAAACGTGTATGCTTATCGAATAGAATAGCCATTAAGCCAAAATACAACAATAGGTAACCTAAATAGGTAAGCCATGTTCCCCATTTATCGTGGTTTACAGATAAAATAGTTCCCTTTTCATCTGGATCGAAACTTGCTTGAAAAAAACGATACCCTTTGTGATCTAGGATATTGTTCATATAAATGTGATAATCAAAATCACCAGATTCTTTATCTAAAACCGTAACTTTACTTTCATAAGATGAATAGCTGTTTTCTGTTCCTGGATATTTTTCAGCAATAAAATCGTTAAGCTTTACTTCAAAAGGTAATTCTAAAACTTTTGATCCATATTTTAAGGCAATATCTAATCCGCCTACTTGTATTTGTTTAAATGGTGAATTCGTTCCCTTTCCTCCTAGCAATCCAACGGTTTTACTATCACCATTACTAGTAACTTTCATAATTAAACCATCTTCATCTCCTTTTAATATTTGTGGTTTTTTAACCACATCAAACACACCCTTTATAACTGGCTTTGGTAATACCATCTGTAAATTTCCTATGATGTAGCGAGACCGCAACATTAAAGGTTGAATACTATCTTTTACTAAGGTACCTTGATTACCTGTAGCCATTTGCAAGTATTCGCCTCCAAATGGCGATTGAATCTGTAATTGACCATCATCAAGAGTAATATTTACAGCACCTTGAGTAGGTTTATTTAAAGCAATAAGCATGTTATGCAAACTCTGCACTTCACCTACTTTTAAAAAGTGATTATGAGGTTTCCCTCCTCCTGCTTCCACAATTTTTAGATACTCTTCTCCATTTTCATCTGGTACAATATCTTCTTCAGCACCTGCTATAAACTTCTCTAACTCAAAAGTTACTGGTTGCTGATCATATTTAGTTTCTATAACAAACTTATTATTGAGACGAGGAGAAAAGTCTACCTTTCGTTCTATAGGCAAGCGTTGGGCTACGCCATTAATTGTGTAATCACCATCTATATAAGCTGTAAGGTATGTGTCTGTAGATAAAAATTTATTTTCTGTAGCGCCCTCACGAATAGCCATCATACCTTCGTAACCAATATAACGTGTCACAAAAGCTCCAAGAAGGATAAAAATGAATGATAAGTGTAACGTGAGTGTTGCCCATTTTTCTTTTCTATGTAAACGATATCTAAAAATATTACCTGTAAAATTTATGACGAAAAACACCATAATTGCCTCAAACCACCAGGTATTATAAATTAAATTTCTAGAATATGGTGTTGGTGAAGTCTCTTGTCCCGCATCAAGGAAGGTACCTGTTGCCATTGCAACTGCAAAAACAATAAATAAAATGGCTGTAAGTCGTGTAGAAAATAGAACTTTAGACAATTTCTCTAGCATAGCATTGCTTATTTTTAAGGTCGTGCAAATTTAAGGCTTTTTGAGTTGATTTTAAGACAAGCTGAAGATATTTTAACTATATTTTTTGAGTTAAAAATTACTGTCTGGCCTCAAAAATCTTTAAGTACAAAAAGGTGCCCATTTTACGTGCACGTCGTTTAGCATTTTCTGCATAATCGCCTTCAAATAATTCCTCGATAGTTTGATACCACAAATTAAGCCATATACCAAAGTGCAATTCTGTAATGGAGTTATTATGAGCCTTATCGACTTTTACATGAGCATCTAATGGATTACCATAATATTTAGTTTTTAAAAATAAGCTGGACTCCCAAAATGTTGTCAATCTATCTAAATGCACATCCCAATCGTTAATCACATCATTAAAGAAAGGACCTAGTGTTTTATCTGCTCTTACTTTTTTGTAGAATGATGACACTAAAAGATATATATCGTCTCTATTTGCTAAATCTGTTTTTTCCATTGTTTACAAAGATAATGGTCAGGGCTTTTTTATCATAGTATACTTACTTATTTTAGCAATATGATTTCAGTAACAATTATTGGTTCTGGTAATGTGGCTACGCATTTGTTTAAAGCTTTTAATAAAGCAAATAAAATAACTGTAAATCAATGGTTTAGTAGAAATTTAAATTCAATTAAAGACTATAAATCTATTACTTCTATTACTGATAATTTATCAAGCTTAAAAACATCAGATATTTATATTTTAGCTATTAGTGATGATGCTGTTTCAACTGTTTCTTCAGAGCTACCGTTCTCAAATCGTTTAGTTGTTCATACATCTGGCAGTGTAGGTATTCATGATTTAGATAGAAAAAATAATCGTGGTGTTTTTTATCCTTTACAAACGTTTTCAAAAAACACAGATGTTGATTTTAGTCAAGTCCCTTTTTGTATAGAGACTTTAGATAAAAAAGATTTACCAATTTTAAAATCACTAGCTGAAGCTATTGGCAGTCCTCACTATAAAATTAATACAGAACAACGTCAAACACTTCATTTAGCAGCTGTTTTTATTAATAACTTTACCAATCAACTCTACCGAATAGCTCATGAAATAAGTGATGCTAAGAGTATTAATTTTGACATCTTAAAGCCACTAATTCAAGAAACTGCTAATAAAGTTCAAGAATTATCGCCTTATATGGCACAAACTGGACCAGCAAAACGCAATGATAAAAAAACAATTAAACGTCATTTAAAATTACTTGAAAACGAGCATCACAGAACTATATACGAGCTGTTAACAAAATCGATACAAAAAACACATGGTGTTTCGAGAACCTCAACAACCAAAAAATGATTAACTAAATTATGACTGATAAAAGCTATAAAGAATACCTCAACCATATAACCACCTTTATTTTTGATGTTGATGGTGTGTTAACTGATGGAACCATAACCATAACTACTACAGGAGAGCAGCTACGTCGAATGAATATTAAAGATGGCTATGCCATGAAAACTGCTGTTGATGCTGGTTACAATGTTTGTATTATTTCTGGTGGTAGTAACGAAGGTGTTAGAAAGCGATTGCAAGGTTTGGGTATTAAAGATATCTATTTAGGAGCTCATAATAAAGTTATTCAGTATGAAGAATACGTAAACAACTACAACTTAAAAGCAGACGAAATTATTTATGTTGGTGACGATATTCCTGATCATCCTGTTATGAGTTTGGTTGGCTTACCTTGTTGCCCGCAAGATGCAGCTATTGAAATTAAAGCCATTAGCAAATATATATCTCATAAAAAAGGCGGTAAAGGCTGTGTCAGAGATATTATCGAACAAGTCATGAAAGTACAAGGAAAATGGGACGGAAATTTTGATGCCAAGTATGATTAGTAGTCAGTAGTCAGTAGTCAGTAGTCAGTAGTCAGTAGTCAGTAGTCAGTAGTCAGTAGTCAGTAGTCAAAATTATACTTTTAACTTTTAACTTTTAACTTTTAACAAAAAAATGCAAAGCATTTTAAAACTCATCCGCTGGAAAAATCTGTTACTAATTGTGTTAACGCAATTATTAATCAAATATGCGCTTTTCGAGCCTTTTGGTATCGATATTACTTTAAATGGTTTTGGTTTTTCTTTATTAATCATAGCTACTGTATGCATAGCAGCTGCAGGAAATATCATCAACGATATTCATGATGTTGAAATCGATTTGGTAAATAAACCAAATAAGGTTATTGTTGGCAAGCATATATCTGAAAAAACGGCCTCTAACCTATTTATAATGTTTAATGTTATTGGTGTTGGACTCGGCTTTTATTTAGCAAATCTAGTCGGCAGAAATGGTTTGTTTTCTGTCTTTGTAATTGTGTCTGCGCTTCTCTATGTTTATGCAACCTATTTAAAAGGTATTTTAATTATTGGTAATTTGGTGATTTCTGCTCTGGTAGCATTAAGTATTATTATTGTTGGACTTTTTGATTTATTACCTGTAATCACAGAAAATAATCAAGAAACCCAATTAACTATGTTTAAAATTTTGCTTGATTATTCGCTATTCGCTTTTGCTATTAACTTTTTACGTGAACTTACAAAAGATATGGAAGATATAGATGGTGATTATAAAGCAGGACTTAATACATTACCAATAGCCATAGGCAGAGAGCGTACATCTAAAGTTATTTTTGCCTTAAGCTTGATTCCAATTGCAGCAACCATTTATTACACAGTTACGTATTTATATAAACAAGAAATTGCTGTAGGCTATTTTTTAGTAGCTATTATAGCTCCATTGGTTTATGTTAGTATTAAATCTTTTAGTGCTGATTCTAAAAAAGAATACCATTATATTAGTAATATGCTTAAATTTATACTATTAACAGGAGTTTTATCGTTATTGCTATATCCTTTTATTCTAAAATAACCAACATGAAACATTTAAAATCTAACCTCCCTGAAACCTATTTAATAGCTGCAACATTATTTTATTACATATCAGCAGCTGTGATTGTTAATTGGTTTGCTGTTGTATTAATTTTATTATTGGTTACTCTTTTAATTACAAAAAATAAGATCCTGGGAGTTAGCATTGCTTCGCTTTGGATTTTAGTAAATCTATTTATGGTTTTAGCTTTGATTTCTGAAGTATCAGAATTTCCAGAATTTAATTCTGATGCCTTACAATTATTAGGAGTTGGATCGTTATTTTTAGGTTTAAACCTTATCTTTTCTGTAATGCTCCTTGTTAAGTATGGCAAAACTGAAATAAAGCAAGTAGGTTTACAGAACAACTAAAGCATATGCTTAAAGACAAACTTAAAAATTATAATCTCATTCTTGCCTCTGGCTCTCCTAGACGCCAACATTTTTTTAAAGACTTGGGTTTTGAGTTTGAAATTCGTTTAAAACCTGTAAAAGAAGAGTATCCAGATTCTTTACGTCACTTTGAAATCACGAATTATTTGGCACAATTAAAGTCCTTACAATTTGAAAACGATTTAACCGATAAAGATATTCTAGTAACAAGCGATACTATTGTTTGGTTTAATGAACGAGCTTTAGAAAAACCACGTTCTGAAGATGAGGCATTTCAAATGATACGTTCTTTAAGTGGTAATACACATGAGGTTATTTCTTCGATTTGTGTGAAGCATAAAGAGTTTCAAAAAACAGTTCATGATGTTACTAAAGTAACTTTTAAAGACTTATCAGACGAGGAGATATGGCATTATATAGATAACTACAGTCCTTATGATAAAGCTGGAGGATATGGTATACAAGAATGGTTTGGTTTTATTGCTGTAACCAAATTAGAAGGCTCCTATTTTAATGTTATGGGTTTGCCTACTCATCTTCTTTACGAAACGTTAAATACTGCGGTAAACCAAGAATAGTGTTGTAATTTTATAATCGAAAAAACCATTGATTATGAAACGTTTATTCTCTTCTATTTTTAGCTTCTTCTTAATTACATTAATCTTTTCATGTAAGCAGCAAAACGTAAATACTGATTTAGCTGAAAATAATGCTGTGGTTACTGAAAAAATTGAAGACACTAAAATATACAAAGAACCGTCTCAACAATTTAAAAATTATTGGTATCAAGGGCAAGCAGAAATAACATCCTACAAACTAGAGCAAGCTCGCTATGGAGAAATACGAGATGGTGAAGCCGTTTTAATCTATGTAACCGAAGATTTTCTTCCAGATATTCAAGTAAAAGCTGACAGGCAAAATGCTGATAACATTCCTGTTTTAAAACTCAATGCGACCAAAAACTTTAATACTGGTATGTATCCGTACTCTATTATGCAGAGTACATTTTTTCCAGTAAATAACGAACAACACGCAATTAAGGTTTCTAGTTCTATGCAAGAATGGTGTGGTCATGTTTATTCGCAACTTAATAACAGAGAGCAGTTTGAAATTATGTCGCACTCCTATTTTGAAGGTGAAGCAGATCAGAATTTAAAACTTGATAAAGCGATTTTAGAAAACGAATTATGGACTAAACTTCGTTTAGACCCAAAAAGTCTTCCTACAGGAAATTTAGAAGTAATACCTTCGTTAGAATTTATCAGATTAAAACATATCCCACTAAAAGCTTATAAAGTTTCCGCAGAACTCGAAAATGGCACTTATACCCTTAACTATCCAGAGTTAAATAGGACTTTAAACATTAATTTTAATGAATCGTTTCCTTATGATATATTGAGTTGGGAAGAATCCTTTAAAAGTGGTTTTGGATCTAATGCAAAAACCTTAACTACCAAAGCAACAAAATTAGAGTCTATAAAATCAGCCTATTGGAGTAAAAACTCTAACGCAGATGAAGCATTACGAAAAACCCTAAAACTTAACTAGTTTAGTTTTTATAAGTAGTTTATCTTTGCGTTACAATCTACAATTCAAGACATGCTAGAATTCTTTAAAACACATCCAAATCAAGTATATATTTCTTTAGTCGTATTAGTAGTGCTTGCAATAATCCATTTGATTTTGAGTAAAATTATAAGACGAATTGCCAAAAAAAGCAATATGGTCTATGCTCGTGTAAAACTAGTTGGTCGCTATATTAGTGTTGTTTTATTATTAATCGCCATACTATTAGAGGCTATTATTTTTGGAGTAGACATGTCAGATATAGTCGTTGTGTTTTCATCTGTATTTGCTGTTATTGGTGTAGGTTTATTTGCAGTTTGGTCTATATTAAGTAATGTAACATCCGGAATAGTCATGTTCTTCTCCTTTCCATATAAAATTGGAGATAAAATTCATGTGCATGATAAAGATGCCGAAGTTATTGGTATTATAGAAGATATTAGGTCCTTTCAAATACACGTGCGTCTTGAAAATGGAGATTTAATGACCTATCCTAACAACCTCATCCTACAAAAAGCTGTAACTTTAATAGAGAAAAATGTTCTTGATAGATAAGCACCATGAGTAAAAATCAGAAAGATCTCTATAAAAATAAAAAGATAGGAACCATTCCTGGTTCAGTTATTTACACTGGTAAAAAGAACAATAATCTTATTATTGAAACTTTTGACTATAACAAAGACTCATGTATAGAACTTGAACTGGCATCGATAGAAGATAGTTTTCCTTTCAAAACTACCGAAACCGTTACTTGGCTCAATATTAACGGCTTAAATAATGTTGTTGAAATTGAAAAAATTGGAAAATACTATAACTTACATCCACTCGTTCTAGAAGATATTGTAAACGTCTCTCAACGTCCAAAAATTGACGAGTACGAAGATTACATTTTTATTGTATTAAAAATGCTCTACTATGACGACTCTAAAAATATTATCTCGGAACAAGTCAGTTTTATTTTAGGAAAACACTGTGTATTATCATTTCAAGAAGCTGAAGGAGATGTGTTTGATTCTATAAGAGACCGTTTACGAACAGCTAAAGGAAGAATAAGAGGTCTCAATGCAGATTATCTTCTATACACTTTAATAGATGCTGTTGTAGACCATTATTTTAATATTATTGAAACTTTAGGCACTAAAGTTGAAGATTTAGAAACCTTACTTTTTGAAGGTAATCCTAACGAAACAATAACACAAGATATACAAGGTTTAAAACGTGAAATCTTAAAAGTACGTCGTGCCATATTTCCTTTAAGAGAAGTTATAAGCCGTATAGAAAAACATGAGAGTAACCTGATACTCAAAAAAACTAAAACCTATTATCGAGATATCTATGATCATATTATTCATGTAACAGAAAATATTGATATCTATCGCGAAATGATATGGAGTTTAATGGATATGTATATGACAACTATTAGTAACAAAATGAATGAAGTCATGAAAGTATTAACCATTATGGCATCTATCTTTATACCACTTACATTTATTGCAGGAATCTATGGAATGAACTTTGAAAACATCCCAGAGTTAAAATATGAAAATGCTTACTTTATTCTTTGGGGAGTGATGATTGTTTTGTTTACAGGTATGCTATTCTATTTTAAAAGGAAAAAATGGTTGTAACTTCCTATTTTTAAGTTGGATTATTCATTATAATATATCATAAAATTAACTACTAATTAATTGTTAATTTATTTTTATAATCGTATACGATATATTATATTTGATTTATGATTACAAAAATAACTTACAGAGATCAAGTACGTGAACTACTATTAGACAAATTGCGGTCAGGAGATATAAAACCAGGAAACTCCCTTTCATTAGCTTCTATATCAAGAGAATTGGATGTAAGCGTAACACCAATTAGAGAAGCACTAACACAGTTAGAACATTCAAGAATAATAGAATCTGTTCCAAATAGAGGATTCATAATACCAGAGCTTAATAACGAAGAAGCAAAAAACCTATACCAATTGGTAGCAACATTAGAATCACTCGCAATTAAAGAATCAAATTTTAATGAGGAAACAATAAAAAAACTCAAAAAACAACAATTAAAATTTGAATCCTGTAAAAATCCTATCGATAGAATTTATGCTGATATGGAGTTTCATTCTTTATTGACATCTAATTATAAAAATGAAACAGCTCAACAAATTTTATTCGATTTAAAGGTTAGAATATTTTTTTATGAGGTAAAATTCATGGAAGATACTGACTATCATAAAAACTCTGAAAATCATCACAATCAAATTATTCATCATTTAGAAAACAAACAAGTTACTAAAGCCACTACTCTAGTAAAGAGTAATTGGTTGCAAATTTTAAACTACATGACGTCATGAAAACTTATCAATACATTTTAATCTTCTTTACAATAATATCTTGTCAAAAAGATATTACATCGCATTTGTCTGATAAATCTGTAACGACTCCAAAACTATTTCTCGAAGGCATTGTTACAGATACTGCTCATTTAGATTTTGGGATGACGATTTCTCCAGATGCAAAAACTGTTTTATTTACCAGACGTATTGGTGAGGCTAAACAGAAAATCTACGAAACAAATTACATAAACGGAAATTGGACTCAACCTGTAATTGCAACATTCTCAACAGATAGAGATGAATCACCTCATTTTTCACCAGATGGAAAAACTGTTTATTTTGGAAGTGAAAGACCAATTCCTAACAGACCGAATAAAGGTAGTTTTGATATGAATGTATGGAAGACAACACGAATAAATGGCAAATGGTCAGAACCAGAAGTGCTACCAGAAAATATAAATGCTGTACAAATTGAAGGCGAAGAATGGCCTTCTAGTAATTTAAGCCATTTTGTTACTGCAGATGAAAAAACATTTTATACGGGAACATTAGAGAGAGGTGAAAAAGGTATCGACATTTACAAAACAATTTATGATGGAAAAAACTACTCGAACCTAGAAAAACTATCGAATCGTATTAATAAAGAAGATAAGTGGGAATATGCACCTGTTGTTTCTCCTGACGGAAATTATTTATTTACACAAATCTATAATAGAGACGATGGTTTTGGAGGTGATGACATTTTTGTAAGCAAAAAAGATGTTAATGGCAACTGGCAATATTCTGTAAATTTGGGTAACTTAATAAACACAGAAATGAATGAATGTCCAGCGTCAATGTCTTCAGATGGTAAATATTTCTTCTTTACCAGAGATTATAAAGAAGATCTTAAACAATACGATGGAATCCCAAATATTTATTTCATAGAAACAAAAGCATTAAAACTTGATAAACTATTTGCGGTGAACTAACATTTCTTATTTTCGTATAAACCAATCGAAATTTAAAATGAAAGCCATTGTAAAGCTTTTGATTCTTTTTAATGTTTTAATTCTTTGTTTTGGCTGTAAAGCTATTCCACCAGAAGTTCTTATTCCAGATCCATATACTGCTGCAAAAGACATCACTGTTTTTATTGATGGAACAGCTTTTAAACCTGAAGATAATAGTAATATCTACAAGTTACGAACTAACTTAAAACAACGTAAAGACCTACTCTCTTTTTATACTGTTGGAGTTGGCGCAGGACCTGATGCAAAACGAGCTGGTCAGTTTTTAGGTGTTGGTGTTTCTGTAGATGTACAAAATGCGTATCGCTTTTTATGTCAGAATTATAGCAAAACAAATAATGATCGCATTCACCTATTTGGTTTTAGTCGTGGTGCTTACACTTGTAAAATCATATCGAATATGGTTCATCTCATTGGTGTGATAGATTTTACAAATATTCAAGATGAAAAATCACAACGCAAACTCATTCGAAAACTTTATAAAGCCTATTTAGGAAAGAAAACCATGAACGAACGAAAAAAGGATATTAATCTGGTTATAAAAAAGTGGGAAGACAAGTATAAAATGGCAATAAAACGTCGAGAAAACATCAATATTGAAACCCTCAATCTATTTGACACTGTTGAAGCACTTGGTGCTCCTGATGGTCGTTATAATCCTTGCTGTCCTAATACAAATCATTTAGATCAATTTACTAATGTTAAAAAAGTAAATCATGCAGTATCTCTAGATGATAATCGTGCGCGAATATTTACTCCAATTTTAGCGACTTGCCCTTGTATAGCCTCAAACTCTCAAGAAAAAGTAGAAGAGGTTTGGTTTTCTGGAGCGCATTCAGATGTTGGTGGTGGTTATAAAAAAGAAAATAAGCCAGATGATAAGTTATCGTATGTGCCTCTAAAATGGATGCAAGAACAATTAGAGGATTATAATTTATTTAAAAATCGAACAGTTATAGATTCTACTCATGTATTTGGATTAGCTCATGATGCGCAAATAGATTATGGTATCGCTTTTTTAAGACGCAACCGTTATTTAAACAAATACAGAGAACGAACTATCGATTTTAACAAAGGCAAAATAAAGATTCATCAATCTGTTATAGATCGTTTAGAACTTGGTATTTTACCAACTTTTAAACAAGTAGAGAAAAAGAAAAATAAACGTAAAAACATTCTCTCTAAAGATTGGTATCAAAAAGAACCTTTTAACAAGTGCTTTATTAAAAAAGGTAAAGGTTATGTTTTTGATGAAAGTTGTGAGTATATCAAAGTCATCGACTAATCCCTAACAAGACGTTAAAGAAACATTAAAGACACTACTATCAGTAACTAATATGTCTATATTTGGTTTGAAAATTATTGCCAATTATGCGACAACACTACCTTGCTTTAATAGTTTCAATGCTATTTTCCTTCAGTCTACAAGCTCAAAAACCCAATAAACCAAACGCTTCAGAAATCTATGAGTCTGTTCAGAAACTCAATTTTTTAGGATCTGTTTTATATGTAGCAGCGCATCCAGATGACGAAAACACACGCTTAATTGCGTATATGGCTAATCATGTTAAAGCCAGAACAGCCTACTTATCATTAACACGTGGAGATGGAGGACAAAATTTAATTGGTCCAGAAATTAGAGAGCTTTTAGGAGTTATTAGAACACAGGAACTTCTTGCAGCTCGCGATGTAGATGGTGGACAACAGTTTTTTACTAGAGCTAATGATTTTGGCTATTCTAAACATCCTGACGAAACATTAGAAATATGGAATAAAGATGCTGTATTAAGCGATGTTGTTTGGACGATTAGAAATTTTAAACCAGATGTCATAATCAATCGATTTGACCATAGACGAGCTGGAAGAACCCATGGTCATCATACAGCATCTGCTATGTTAAGTATGGAAGCTTTTGATTTAACTAACGATTCTAATGCCTATCCAGATCAACTCAATCAAACAAGCACATGGCAACCAAAACGTTTGTTTTATAATACATCTTGGTGGCGCTATGGTAGTAGAGAAAAATTTGCTGAAGTAGATAAAAGTAATATGCTAAACTTTGATGTTGGAGTGTATTATCCTCTTAAAGGCTTATCAAATAATGAATTAGCGTCAATAGCTAGTAGTCAGCATTTGTGTCAAGGTTTTGGTCGTATGACGAGTCGTGGATCACAATCTGAATATATTGAGTTACTTAAAGGTGACATGCCACAAGATCAAACCAATGTATTTGAAGGAATTGATACGAGTTGGAATAGAATTAAAGGTGGAAAAGCCATAGGAGATATTTTATACGCTATAGAAACTAATTTTGATTTTAGAAATCCAGCCTCTCACCTTTCAGACTTAATGACTGCTTACAACATGCTTCAAAAAGTTGAAGACATACATTGGAAAACCATTAAATCTGAAGAACTTAAAACTATTATCCAAGCATGTGCAGGATTATACCTAGAAGCATCTGCAACAACAGCCAATGCAACTCCGGGAGAATCTGTAGAGGTAAACATTGAAGCTTTGAATCGTTCTACTGCCGATATCAAAATTGTGTCTTATAAAATCAACAATACACTCAATCAAAAAGATATACAGCTAAAGTCTAATGAAAGTGAAAATAGTAAAGAAACCATAACAATTTCTAATAGATCAAATTATACAACGCCTTATTGGTTAGATAAAAAAGGAACACTGGGGATGTATCAGGTTGATAATAAAAATTTAATTGGTAAACCCGAAACACCAAGAGCCATAAATTTAGATTTTAATTTAACCATAAATGGCAAGCCTATTACAATTACAAAGCCTGTGGTGCATCGTTACTCAAAACCAGACAAAGGTGAATTATATAAACCTTTTGAGATTATTCCTGAAGCATCAGCAAAAATTTCTGAAAAGGTGATAATTTTTGAAACTGATAAACAAAAAGACATAGAGGTTATTGTTAAAGCTGGAAAAAACAATTTAGAAGGATCTATTAGTTTAGAGCATCCAAAAGATTGGAGTGTTTTCCCTACTACCCAAAAAGTACAAATTGAGAATAAAGGTGAAGAGCAAAAATTAATTTTTACAGTTATACCTCCAAATAATCAGAGCGAAGGTTATCTGTCTCCAAAAGTTACTGTTTCTGGTAAAATGTTTACTAAAGAGTTAATTGAGATTGATTATACACATATTCCTTTTCAAACAGTTTTATTACCTAGCGAAAGTAAAATTGTACGACTAGACATCAAGAAAAAAGGTGATAATATTGGTTATATACAAGGTGCTGGAGATGTGGTGCCAGAAAGTTTAGGTCAAATAGGTTACAATGTGGTTATTATTGAGCCAAATGACATCACTCCAGAAAATCTCTCAAGATTTGATGCTGTAGTCGTTGGAATTAGAGCTTATAATACAGTGGAGGACTTAAAATTTAAGCAAAAATTTCTTTTTGATTTTGTGGAGCAAGGTGGTAATATGATTGTACAATACAATACAAACAGAGGTGTTGTAGTTGATCAAATTGCTCCATATGATTTAAAATTATCTAGAGATCGCGTTACAGATGAACATGCAGAAGTTCGATTATTAAATCCTCAACATGAATTATTAAACGCACCAAATAAAATAACTCAAGACGATTTTAAAGGCTGGACACAAGAACGTGGTCTGTATTTCCCAAATGAGTGGTCTAACGAATTTACTCCTATCCTTTCTTTAAACGATAAGGGAGAAACACCTAAAGATGGTAGTTTATTAGTTGCTAAATACGGAAAAGGGCATTATATATACACAGGATTAAGCTTTTTTAGAGAGTTTCCTGCTGGAGTTTCTGGAGCTTACAGATTATTTGCAAATATGCTTTCTATTGGAAAAGACGATATCAACCTCAACAAAAAACTAGACGATTAATGGACGATAAACCAACCAAATACAAATGGACTAATATGTACACGTTAGTTCTAGTAGCTAATGCTATCTATGTTATTGTCTTCTATTTTATAACCAGCTCATTCTCATAGTATGCAAACAATAGATTGGATTGTATTATCAGTAACTCTGTTATCCATTGTTTTGTATGGAACATGGAAAACAAGAGGTAGAAAAAGTGCGCAAGATTATATTCGTGGAGGAAACGAATCTAAATGGTGGACCATTGGTTTATCAGTAATGGCAACACAAGCAAGCGCTATTACATTTTTATCAACTCCTGGTCAAGCATTTCATAGTGGAATGGGCTTTGTGCAGTTTTATTTTGGTGTTCCTATTGCAATGGTAATTATTTGCATGGTATTTATTCCATTGTATCATCGTTTAAATGTGTATACTGCTTATGAATATTTAGAAACACGTTTCGATTTAAAAACACGAACGCTTACAGCCATCCTGTTTTTAATACAAAGAGGTCTTGCAGCAGGAATTACGATTTTTGCTCCTGCAATTATATTATCAGCAGTATTAGGTTGGAATTTAACATTGTTAAATATCATTATTGGAGTACTCGTTATAATCTATACAGTATCTGGAGGAACAAAAGCTGTAAGCATTACTCAAAAGCAACAAATGGCAGTCATTTTTACAGGTATGTTTATAGCATTCTTTTTAATAATCAGTTATTTACCTGACGGAATTACATTCTCAAAAGCATTAGATATTGCTGGAGCAAGTGGTAAAATGAAAGTGTTAGACTTTTCGTTTAACCTTGATAATCGTTATACGTTTTGGAGTGGTATTATCGGAGGAAGTTTCTTGGCTCTCTCCTATTTTGGTACAGATCAAAGTCAAGTGCAGCGTTATCTTTCGGGTAAGTCTCTAAAAGAAATGCAATTAGGATTAATTTTCAACGGTTTACTAAAAGTACCTATGCAGTTTTTTATTCTGCTTGTTGGTATTATGGTATTTGTTTTTTACCAGTTTAATGCTTCGCCTGTAAACTTTAATCCACAAGCTGCAGAAGAAGCTTTAACATCAACCTATTCAGAAGACTATAAAAAGCTTCAAGATGAACAAAATAAAATACAAAAGGATAAAGAGCTTATCATTAACAATTATTTAAAAACTAATGATGCTAAATATGCTAATTATATTGCTATAGCCAATGATGCTGATAGAGAAATTAGAGACGAAGCAAAACTAATAATTGCAAAAGTTGCAGAAGAAAAAGACATCAAAATAGAATCTAATGATAAGGATTATGTATTCATTCATTTTATTCTAAATAATCTACCTAAAGGACTTATTGGGCTTTTACTAGCTGTTATTTTAAGTGCAGCCATGTCTTCTACTGCAAGTGAATTAAATGCTTTAGCTTCTACTACTGCAATAGACTTATACAAGAGAAATAAAAGTAATGAGTTAAGTGAAACTCAAATGGTGACAACAACAAAATGGTTTACTTTTGGATGGGGAATTCTAGCTATAGCTGTTGCTTGTGTGGCAAATCTGGCCGAAAATTTAATAGAACTAGTAAATATTATTGGTTCAATTTTCTACGGAAATGTTTTAGGTATTTTCTTATTAGCCTTTTTCTTTAAACATGTAAAAGCTAATGCAACTTTTATAGCTGCTATTATTACACAGGTAATTATTATTGGATTGTATTTCATGAATGAATATGAAATAATTAGTTTACCATATTTATGGTTAAACTTTGTAGGCTGTGTTATAGTTATAGTGATTGCATTGATTATTCAAAGTATGAATAGAAATTCTAAAGCAGACTAAAAAAATAGATTGCATAAAAAAAGCAACTCAATTGAGTTGCTTTTTTTTATGAGTTTAAGGAATACTTACATTGCTCCCCATTCTTTTAAAGAATCTTTATTCATTTTAACATAACCAGCATTTCCTGATTTTTCAGCATCAGCTAATGAAGCCTTTGCAGCTTCTATCGCTCCAGCTTTGTCTCCAGCAGCAGCGTATATTAAAGATTTTTGTCTTAAATGCCAGAAACGAGGTGTATCTGTCATAGACATAGCTTTATCAATCCACATTTTAGCTTGTTTAGGATCTTTACCTTCTGACACATAATATACAGCAGCATTGTAATAGTCGCCCATTGCAGGTCCATTTAAAGCTTTATCAATTGATGCTTGAACTTTTGCATCTGTTGGAACAGTAAAAGGAACTGCAGCATACGATTTTTCCCAAATAATTTCTAAATGTGCACCTCCATTAGTAATACTATTTATATCAATAGCCATAGTCTCTACGTTAAATGGTATTTCCATAACGTCCACTTTAGCAGTTGCAGCAACTTTAGAGTCGTCCCAGTTTCTTGGCGTTCCCCAATTTTCTGTGTCCGTATAGAACATAACATCCCATTGAGTAGCTGAATTTAGTTTAGTAAAAATAGCATATTTACCTGCTTTTACTTTTGTTCCTGCTATCACAACATCGTCACTAAATTCTATAGTCGTATTTTTATTAGCTCCTGTACGCCAAACATTTCCATCATAAGGCTCTAGTCCACCAAATATTTTTCTTCCTTTAACACTTGGTCTTGAATACTCAATAGTAATATCTGTTAATCCAACCTTTTGTTCTATTTTACTAAAAGGACTTGGTTGTGGTGTTTCAACTTGAGCACTAACTGAAAATGCCAATGCAAACACCATGAATGATAATAAAAGTTTTTTCATTGTTTTGTATAGTTTAAAATGATGATTATTAATGTCCTGCTAAATTACATATTCTTGGTTCTGCAAATTGTTAACAAAAGCTTAAAACAAGGCGTTGTATATTTGTACAAATTATACGCTTTAATGAAACAATATATAGCAGAGACTATCGGAACTTTTACAATGGTATTTTGTGGTTGTGGTGCCATGACCATAAATGAGATTACTAATGGCGATGTTACACATGTTGGTATCGCTATTACTTGGGGTTTAATTGTTATGGCAATGATTTATGCTTTTGGTGAAATTTCAGGCGCACATTTTAATCCAGCTGTGACTGTTAGTTTTGCTTATGCTAAAAAATTTCCTTGGAGAAAAGTTCCAAATTATGTTTTAGCTCAAGCCATTGGTGCCTTTTTAGCTATTGGGATTTTATGGTTTTTATTTCCAGAAAGTTATAGTTTAGGAGCAACATATCCTGCAGAAGGTTTTGAGCCTTATAAAGCTTTTCTATTAGAATTAATTTTAACGTTTTTCCTCATGCTAGTTATTATTAATGTCTCTACAGGAAGTAAAGAAATAGGCACTATGGCAGCAATTGCGGTTGGAGGAGTTATTCTTTTAGAAGCCATGTTTGCAGGCCCAATGACCAAAGCATCTATGAACCCAATTCGCTCATTAGCTCCTGCAATTATATCTGGAAATTTACAAGATTTATGGTTGTATGTAACTGCACCATTTATTGGAGCTTTACTAGCAGTTTTGAGTTGTAAGCTTGTAAAAGATGAAAATTGTTGTGATGAAATTTGCTAATTAAAACTAATTTGTTAATTTCATGTGTGTTAAATAATATTTAACTCCTTATTGTATTTACAATTCATGTTATATATTTGGCTCTTATTTCTCGTCTAAAATAAACATAGAGCTTTTGCATTAACATTTAGTGTTCTGTACCTCAAGTATTTAAATAATTTTATTTACAAATAAGTACAAACAATAAGTTTGTTAAAGGCCTATACCCTTTAGATTTAAATTATAAAAATTTATTAAACAATTATCAAATTATGGATATGATACAAAGAGCTTTAGATTTTGAAAATACTGAAAGAAGATCTTTATCTACAAGCGATCGTGTAAGAATCACAAGAGAAGCCAAAGAGATTATTCTTGGCCTTAACGAAATCTATAAACAAAATAAGGATCCTGAAATTATGGATATTATGAAACGCTTAACTATCATTAAGCAAAAAGTTGAAAAACGCCTTAAAGGTAGACCTCTAGTAGAACAGTAACATGTTAGAAAATCAAATAATAAAACTTTAAAGAGCCTATAATGGCTCTTTTTTAGTTAACAATTTTTTATGTTTAAATATTTTTAAAAAAAGTTAAACAATGCTATTTTTACAATACAGATGAAGACACAAAAAAACACATTAGAGATTATTACCCATTTCATGGAATTTCTCATTAAAAATAATAAGAAACCTGATTCTGTCGCTAGTTTTATTAATGAGTTTAAAATAAATAAAAGAGATTTCTACACAGATTTTGAGGATTTTAATGATCTTGAACAATATATCTTCAATTTATTTTTTGAAAACACATTAAAAGCATTAATAAATAGCCCTGAATATCAAAGCTTCAGTAATAAGGATAAACTATTGAGTTTTTACTATACCTTTTTTGAAAATTTAAATGCCAACAGAGACTATGTAAAGATATCCATGAGCCTTAAAAGCAATGATTTTAAACGATTAAAAACTCTATCATTACTTAAAACTAGTTTTACAAATTACATCTCTAGTTTAGATATTATATCGTTTGATTTAAAACAAGATTCACTAGAAAACGCTCAAACTAAAATTTTAGAGGAGTCCTCTTGGTTTCAACTGTTATTAACCATGAAATTTTGGTTAGATGATGACTCTAATGATTTTGAAAAAACTGACATATTAATCGAAAAATCTGTCAACGCAAGTTTTGATTTGATAGATGTAAAAGCCCTAAAAAGTGTTATCGATCTTGGTAAATTCCTTTTCAAAGAAAAACTAAATAACAAATCATGAAATCTATAGATAAAATACCTACTTCTAAAATACAACGAGCCTCCAAATTAATTGGTACTGGAGCAAAAGTTGGTGTGAATTATTTAAAATATTATGGCGATAAACTTGTAAACTCAGAAGAGGAAGCGAAAAACCGACTTGATAAAAACAATGCTGATGATATTTATGATAGCTTAAAACAACTTAAAGGGAGTGCTCTTAAAGTTGCTCAAATGTTGAGTATGGAAAAAAGTATTTTACCTAAAGCCTATGTTGAAAAGTTTTCACTAGCTCAATTTTCTGTACCACCTTTGTCACCTCCTCTGGTTATTAAAACATTTAAAAAATATTTTGGTAAGCAACCTAACGAATTATATGATAGTTTTAATCCGGTTTCGGTAAATGCTGCAAGTATTGGGCAAGTTCATAAAGCGACAAAAAATGGAAAAAATTTAGCTGTAAAAATTCAATATCCAGGTGTTGCAGATAGTATTGCTTCAGATTTAGCTATGGTAAAACCTATAGCCATAAAAATGTTCAATATAAAAGGAAAGGATTCAGATAAGTACTTTAAAGAGGTTGAGGATAAGCTTATTGAAGAAACAAATTACCTATTAGAAATTAAACAAAGTAAAGAAATTGTTGAAGCATGCAAGATTATACCCAATATGCAATTTCCGAGCTATTATGAAGAGTTATCTTCTGAACGAATCATCACTATGGATTGGATGGAAGGTGATCATCTTTCAGAATTTGTAGCCTACAATAACAATCAAGAACTATCAAATAAACTTGGTCAAGCATTGTGGGATTTTTATATGTTCCAAATACATCAATTACGTAAAGTACATGCAGACCCACATCCTGGAAATTTTTTAGTTTCAGAAAACGGTCAGCTTATTGCATTAGATTTTGGATGTATTAAGACCATACCTGACGATTTTTATGTGCCTTATTTTGAGCTTTCAAAAAAAGAAACTATTGATAATCAAGATTTATTTCTAGAAAAAATGTATGAATTAGAGATTCTTCGTAAAGATGATTCACAAGAAGAACTTGAGTTTTTTACCAATCTTTTTCACGAAATGTTAAGCTTATTTACCCAACCATTTCATTCAGATACGTTTAATTTTTCCGATCAAAAGTTTTTCAATAAAATTTCTGAACTAGGTGAGAAATACAGTAAGAGTTCAGAACTCCGTAAAATGAATGGTAACAGAGGCTCTAAACATTTTATTTACATTAATAGAACCTTCTTTGGTCTGTATAACCTAATGTTCGATTTAAAAGCCAAAAATGTAAAAATCAATAATTTTAAGACACTTTAAGTAACATGAAAATATTTAGCAATTCAGAAATAAAAGATATGGATTACCTCTACAGAATCAATTTAATAAATAGTTGTTCTGGATTTAAATCTGCCAATCTAATTGCTACAAAATCTGATAAAGGAATTACAAACGTTGCTGTTTTTAGTTCTGTTACGCATTTAGGCTCTAATCCTCCACTTTTAGGCTTTGTATTGCGTCCAACTACTGTTCCTAGAAACACCTACGAGAACATTAAAGACACAGGGAAATATACTATAAATCACATTACAGAAAATAGTGTTGAAGATGCTCATCATACATCTGCTAAATATGATAAAACAATTTCAGAATTCGATGTCACAAACTTGGAAGAAACTTATAAAAACAACTTTTTTGCACCTTACGTAAAAAACGCTCCAGTACAAATTGGAATGGAATTTTTAGAAGAAATCAAGATTAAAGCTAATGACACAATTCTGATTATAGGCAAAATAGAAACATTACATGTGGATGAACACATATTATCTGATGATGGCTTTATAAACTTATCAAAAGGGAAAGTGACCGCAATAAACGGATTAGATGCCTATACAACACCTAAATTATACAAAAGATTAGATTATCAGAGACCTAAAGAAATTCATCTCACTCAATAAAGTATCGTGAAAATATTACTAACTGGTACAACAGGATATATAGCTAAACGTTTAGCACTAGGACTTCTACAAGAAGGACATCATCTTGTTTGTTGTGTTAGAGACTTAAAACGAATTCCAGACGAAATAGAAAACCATCCTAACGTATCGTTTATAAAAGTAGACTTTTTAGAACCTGATGATATTACATTTACTAAAGATATAGATGCCAGTTATTACTTAATACACTCGATGTCTCAAAATGCACAAGATTTTAAAACTATGGAAATCACCTGTGCGCAAAATTTCAGACTACTAATTAATAAAACAAATTGTAAACAAGTAATCTATTTAAGTGGTATTGTAAACAGTAGCTCATTGTCAAAACATTTACAATCTAGATTAGAGGTAGAAAAAATGCTACAATCTAACAATTACCATCTAACAACTTTAAGAGCTGGAATAATAGTTGGTAGTGGCAGTGCATCTTTTGAAATTATAAGAGATATTGTTGAGAAGTTACCAATAATGATTACTCCACGTTGGCTTAACACTAAATCTCAACCTATAGCCATAAGAGATGTCTTAACCTACTTAATAGGTGTTTTGAACAATAGGGAAACTTACAATAATTCATATGATATTTTTGGTCCTGAAGTGCTCACTTACAAACAAATGTTACTGCAGTTTGCAGAAGTTCGAGGATTAAAACGCTATATATATACGCTTCCTGTGCTGACTCCTAAATTATCGAGTTATTGGCTATATTTTGTGACATCTACTTCGTTTAATCTAGCTCAATCACTGGTAGATAGTATGAAGGTTGAAGTTATTGGTAAACCTAGTAACATTAATGAGATTGTAAAATTAAAGCCTTTGTCTTATAACGAAGCTGTATCGCTTGCGTTTCAAAAAATTCAACTAAATTCTGTAATCAGTAGTTGGAAAGATGCCATGAGTAGTGGTGTATTCCAAGATCAACTATCAAAGCATATTGAATTACCTCACTATGGTTGTTTTAAAGATGTGCAATCTATGCCATTGACTGATGAAAATTATACGTTAGACAGAATATGGAAAATTGGTGGTAAAACCGGTTGGTATCGTTTTAATTGGCTGTGGAAGTTACGAGGTTATTTAGATAAATTAGTTGGTGGAGTTGGGTTACGTCGAGGAAGAACTCACGATGACTATTTAGAAGCAGGAGATCCATTAGATTTTTGGAGAGTTTTATATGCTGATAAAAAAGAAAAACGCTTACTCTTATTCGCAGAAATGAAACTTCCAGGTGAAGCATGGTTAGAATTTAAAATTGCTAAAGATAAATTATATCAAAGAGCCGTTTTTAGACCCAAAGGAGTTTGGGGACGACTGTATTGGTATAGTGTACTACCGTTTCACGGTTTTATTTTTAAAGGCATGATTAAAGCGTTAGTTGAGAAACCTGCTACTTAAATGAAAAGAATAAAAAAGGAACATTTACCATCAAAGATATGTCCTGTTTGTAATAGACCTTTTAGTTGGCGAAAAAAGTGGGAAAAAAATTGGAATACAGTAATTTATTGCAGTAAAAAATGCAGAACAAAAAAACAACAGGTTTAGTTTGGTTCAAAAATGATTTAAGAGTAAACGATAATATGAGTTTATCTAATGCTTGTAAAAATCATGAAAAGGTAATTGCTGTATATTTTCTAGATCCTAGGCAATCCAAAAAAGATGACTATGGTTTTATAAAAACTGGTAAGTTTCGGACTAAATTTCTACTAGAAACGCTATCTGATTTAAAACACACATTACAACAACTAAATATCTCTTTACTTGTTTATCAAACTACTCCTGAAGTAAAAATTACTGACCTCATTGAGACTTATAAAATCAGTAATCTATACTGTCAAAAAGAATGGACTCAAGAGGAATTAATCGTCATTAATTCGGTAAAAGATAAAATTAGTCCTGAAGTAAAAATTAATGAAAGTTACGACCAGTTTTTATACCATCCAGAAGATATTCCTATTCAGATAAACTCAATACCTCAAGTATTTACAGCTTTCAGAAAAAAGCTTGAAAAGTATGCCACTATTAGAGAAGTCAATAAAATAATTCCCAAACCAAAAAATAACCTTGTAAATAATTCAACTGTAATACCAACGCTTTCAGATTTAGGTTTTAAAGACTTTACTGTACATTCAAATTCAGCTTTTCCATTTAAAGGAGGCGAAACAGAAGCCTTAAAACGTTTAAACAATTATTTTTTTGAAACAAAAAAACTAGGGTTTTACAAAAAAACTAGAAATGGATTAATTGGTACAGATTATAGTTCTAAATTTTCCTCATGGCTTGCAAATGGTAGTATTTCTGCAAGAACTATCTATTGGAAAGTTAAAGAGTTTGAAAAACACAATTATAAAAATGAGTCTACTTATTGGCTCATTTTCGAGCTTATTTGGAGAGATTATTTTAAATATATTTCTCTCAAATATGGAAGTAAACTGTTTAAAATTGGAGGCATTTTAGACAAAAACTATTCTTGGAGTAGCAATCCTAAAGCTATTCAAAAATGGATAGATGGAGAGACATCAGAACCGTTTGTAAATGCCAATATGCTAGAACTAAAACATACTGGCTGGATGAGTAATCGCGGGCGACAAAACGTGGCATCATATTTTGCTAAAGAATTGGAGTTAGACTGGCGAATAGGAGCTGCCTACTTTGAGAGCTTACTCATTGACTATGATGTACATAGCAATTATGGCAATTGGATGTATGTTGCTGGAGTTGGTAACGATCCTAGAGATAGAAAATTTAATGTAAAACTTCAAGCTGAACGCTATGATGCAAATGGTAAATTTCAAAATACTTGGTTACAACCTACACTATTTTAAATGAAAGAAGCACTACTCTTATTTCCGCATCAGCTGTTTAAAAAACATACTTCGTTAACTCGAGTTAAAACTATCTATATGGTTGAAGAATATTTATTCTTCAATCAATATAAATTTCACAAACAAAAAATTGCTTTTCATCGTGCTACTATGAAACGTTATGAAGCGTATTTAATTAGTTTAGGAAAATCAGTTGTATACATTGAAGCTATTAACCCATTAAGTGATATTAGACAATTAATTCCAAAATTAATTTCAGAATCATTTAGTACAATTCATATAATAGATCCTACAGATAACTGGCTCGAAAAACATATAAAATCAGTTTCAACCAGTATTAAAATAAATTGGATTGAAAGCCCTTTATTTATTAACTCCAGAGACGATTTAAGTACATTTTTTAAATCAACAAAAAAGAAATTTTTTCAAACTAGTTTTTATAAGCAACAAAGAAAGCAGAGAGGAATTTTAATGTTTAATGGTGAACCACAAGGTGGTAAATGGACTTTTGATTCTGAAAACAGAAAAAAATACCCTAAACATAAAACTCCTCCAAATATTCAGTTTCCGGATACTACCAATTATCATCAAGAAGCTGAAACCTATGTAAACACAAACTTTGATACTAATTATGGAGAACTTACCTCCTACTCACATTACCCGATAGATCATGAAACAGCAGAAAACTGGTTTAATCAATTTTTAGAATTTAGATTTCATGAGTTTGGAGTGTATGAAGATGCCATTGTAAAAAGCGAATCTATTTTAAATCATAGTTTATTATCGCCTTTAATAAACGTTGGACTTATAAATCCAGAGGATGTTATTAATAAGTCCATTGAATTTGCTCAACAAAATAACATACCTATTAACTCAACTGAAGGGTTTGTAAGACAAATATTAGGATGGAGAGAGTTTATTAGAGGTGTGTACGAAGTGAAAGGTACAGAAGAACGAACAAAAAACTTTTGGAACTTTTCGCGTAAAATACCAAAATCCTTTTATGATGGTACTACTGGAATAGATCCTGTTGACGACTCCATAAAAAAAGTACTAAAAACAGGTTATTTACATCACATAGAACGTTTAATGGTTCTCGGCAATTTCATGGTTCTATGCGAATTTGATCCAGACGACGTATACCAATGGTTTATGGAGTTTTTTATTGATGCTTACGATTGGGTTATGGTACCTAATGTTTATGGCATGAGTCTTTTTGCAGATGGAGGTATGATGTCTACCAAACCTTATATAAGCAGTAGTAATTACATTATGAAAATGAGTGATTATAAAAAAGGTGATTGGCAAGATACTTGGGATGGCCTTTTTTGGACATTTATGGATAAACATCGCGATTTCTTTTTGAGTAACCCTAGATTAGGAATGTTAATTAGAAACTTCGATAAAATGGATAAAAACAAGCAAGAAGCTCACTTTAAAAATGCTTCAAAGTTTTTAAAATTATTAGACTCATGATACAAAAAATCCCCATTTCTGTTGTTTGGCTAAAACGCGATTTAAGACTCGAGGACAACGAAGCCATTTTTAATGCCTTAAAATCTAATAATCGTGTGCTAATTATGTATGCCTTTGAGCCTCTATTATTGAATGATAATCATTACAGCAAAAGGCATTGGGATTTTATAAAACAATCGTTAGTAGATATAAACAAAAAACTAGAGTCACATAACTCTAGAGTATTAACAGTACAATCTGAAGTAGTTGGAGTATTCAATCAATTACAGAACTTCTACCAAGTAAAATCTGTTTTTTCACATAAAGAAACTGGATTACAAGTAACTTTTGATCGTGATAAAACCTTTGCAAGATATTGCAAGAACAACTTAATTGATTGGATTGAAAATGATAATAATGGAGTACAAAGAGGAATAAAAAACAGAGAGCACTGGTTTGATAACTGGAACTCTTACATGAGTCAATCTCAATTTGAATGTAATCCGAGTGCTAATCAATTATTCTCTATTGAGGAAATCGAAGTAATTGAAAACCTATTTACCAAAAAAGACTTAACAACTGAAGATTCCAAATCTTTTCAAAAAGGAGGCACAACTACAGCTTGGAAATATGCTGATACATTTTTTGAAACAAGGCATAAAGATTATATGTTTAACATTTCTAAACCTGAATTATCTAGAAGCAGCTGTAGTAGATTGTCACCTTATATTTCATGGGGAAATGTGTCAGTTAGGCAAATTTATCAAAAAGGTAAATCTATAGAAACCAATTATAACAATAAACGTCACATTGGTGCATTTTTATCACGTTTACGTTGGCAAGCTCATTTCATTCAAAAATTTGAAATGGAGCATATCATGGAAAACTCCAGTGTTAATAAAGGCTATCATAAACTAAAAAAAAGTATCTCTAAACACTACAAAATAGCATGGGAAACTGGTAATACAGGTTTTCCATTAGTAGATGCTAGTATGCGTTGTTTAAATACTACTGGTTATTTAAACTTTAGAATGCGTGCAATGCTTGTTTCATTTTTTACTCACATTTTATGGCAACCATGGCAAGAAGCAACAAAACACCTCTCTCAAATGTTTTTAGATTTCGAACCAGGTATTCATTTCCCACAACTACAAATGCAAGCTGGAGAAACTGGTATAAATAACCTCCGAATTTATAATCCAATAAAAAATGGTATTGAACACGACCCAGAAGCAATCTTCATAAAAAAATGGGTTCCAGAATTAGCAAATTTAGAAACGCATTTTGCTCATGAACCCTATCTAATGACAGAATTAGAACAGCAGTTTTATAATTTTAAATTAGGAGTTGACTACCCTTACCCAATAGTAGATATAAAAGAAACTAGAAAAAAAGCGAGTGATATACTATGGAACATGAAAAAAAATCCTTTGGTAAAGAAAGAGAGTAAAAGAATTCTGAATAAGCACACGCTTTCTGATAGGTCTAAAATGCTTAAAAACAGTTGATTAAATTATAAGATAAGCTTATAGTATCATATAAAAATTCAATATGTTAAATTTTGTTTAACAAATAATACAAATAGTTAAACATTATTTATATTTGGATAGTGATTTTAGATACAACATATACCAGCGAAGAAAACAAAAGACTTATAAACGATAAACTAGGTAAAGCATTTTCGTTAATCAAATCAATTAAACTCAAAGGTATAGGATCTAAAAGAATGATTATTGAGGATGTAAGCCCGAACATGTATTGTTACATGAATAAAGTAGCAGACATAAATTATGCTAACATAGAATTAAGACCAAAAGGAATATTAGTTCACATAAATAAAGGTCTGCAAACATTTTCATGGATTATACCTTTTTATCAGTTAGTTATATATAAAACTAATGGTTCGAGTATTCATGCGCAAGGTAAGTTCATTCATTTTAAAAATAATAAAACCTTTAAAGAGAATAAATCATTTTTTGATAAACTATTAGATCAAAAAATTGAATATGATACTAAATATAACTTTTATACAGTTTAATGAGTTTCACTGATTTAGAAATAGATAGAATTATAGAAATGGCTTGGGAAGATAGAACCACTTTTGAAGCGATTAAAACTCAATTTGGTCTAAAAGAGCAAGAGGTTATAAATCTCATGAGACGAGAAATGAAGCCGAGTAGTTTCAGAATGTGGAGGGCAAGGGTTCAAGGACGAAAAACAAAACATTTAAAATTAAGAGTATTCGACAAAGGGCGTTTTAAATGCTCACGTCAAAAACATATTACACACAACTCTATATCAAAACGTTAACGTGCTTTGCAATGAGATTAGAGTCCTCATTGACAGCACACTAAAAAGATTATTATGAATACAAGTCAATTAACTGAAAGTAAAAAAAGTCATCACAAGCTAAATGGTTTTACATTAGATGATATTGGTGATGACCATATGTACACTGGACTGGAAACTCCCATGAAAGCAAATGCTTTTAAACTATCTAATGAAGAGAAAAAGGAGAAAATCGCAATTCTATTCGAAGAGATAATGGATACCATGGGCTTGGACTTAACTGACGACTCTCTAAAAGGAACACCTAAGCGTGTTGCTAAAATGTATATTGATGAAATATTCTCTGGACTAGACCCAAAAAACAAACCAAAGGTAGCATTGTTTGATAACAAATATCAATACAATCAAATGCTAGTGGAAAAGGATATAACATTTTATTCTAATTGCGAACATCATTTCGTTCCAATCATTGGTAAAGCTCATGTAGCATATATATCCTCTGGAAAAGTAATTGGTTTATCAAAACTTAACAGAATTGTACAATATTTTGCGAAAAGACCTCAAGTACAAGAACGTTTAACAAATCAAATAGCAAACGAACTTAAAACTATTTTAGATACAGAAGATGTAGCAGTAATAATTGATGCAAAGCACTTGTGTGTATCCTCAAGAGGTATAAAAGATGATACTTCTGCTACTGTAACATCCTATTATGGAGGCAAGTTTAATAACGCCAGTAAAATTTCAGAATTACACAACTATATAAATAATTAAATACTATGGATTTAATACAGAAAGCTTTAGAATTTGAGACTAGAAAAAAGAAAGGTTTAACTACTAGTGATAGAGTAAAACTATCTAGAGAGGCAAAAGCACTCATATTAGGAATCAATGAGATTTATAAGGTAAAAAAGGATGCAAAATTAATGGACATCATGAAGCGTCTAACAGTTATAAAACAAAAAATTGAAAAACGTTTAAAAGGAAGACATTTACTTGAAGCATACTAAATGAAAACATATATAGTAATAGGTGGAAGTAAAGGTATTGGTAAGGAATTAGTCAGGTTATTAGTTAGTGATAATAAAGTGGTTAATGTTAGTAGAACTGCTCCAGATTTTTCTCATGTAAATCTGGAGCATGTTTCTTGCAATATTTTAACTGACGAATTACCAGACGTTGAAAGTGCTGATGGTTTAGTCTATTGTCCAGGAAGTATAAATTTAAAACCTATTAATAGATTAAGTATTGCTGATTTTAAAGATGATTTTGAAATTAATGTACTTGGTGCAGTAAAATCTATACAAAAGTATTTAAGTATTTTAAAGAACGGAACCAACCCTTCCATTGTATTGTTTAGTACTGTTGCTTCTAAATTAGGTATGCCATTTCATGCAAGTATTGCTACATCAAAGTCTGGTATTGAAGGTTTAGTAAAATCTCTTGGTGCTGAATTAGCACCAACAATTAGAATAAATGCTATTGCTCCCACAGTAACAGATACAGAATTAGCTTCTAAATTACTTCGCAACGATAAAATGGTTGAAAATATGATTAATCGCCATCCCTTAAAAAAATATTTAAATCCAAAAGAAGTGGCTGAAATGGCTAGTTTTCTGTTATCAGAAAAAACTACGGCTATTTCTGGACAAATATTTGAAATGGATTGTGGTATTGTAAGTTTTAAAATATAGTAATTATGAGTACGCTAAAGTCTATCACAAATTTACTATTTGATTCGAAAGAAAATAATGAATCGACAGATGACATAAAAACCTTGTATGATATTAAAATAAATAGCCTACAAGGTAATCCGATTAGCTTTTCTAAATTTAAAGGCAAACATATTCTCATTGTTAATGTAGCATCTAAATGTGGTTTTACACCTCAATATAAAGACCTACAAAAGTTACATGATAGATACAACGATAAATTAGCAATAATTGGAGTACCATGTAATCAATTTGGTAAACAAGAACCTGGAGATGCTTTCGAAATTCAAGAATTTTGTGAAGTAAATTATGGTGTTAGCTTTTTAATTACAGAAAAAGTAGATGTCAAAGGTAATAATCAGCATCAGCTATATAAATGGCTAACTCAAAAAAAACTGAATGGCAAAAAAAGCTCGAGCGTGAAATGGAACTTTCAAAAATATTTAGTAGACCCAAATGGTAACTTAATAGATTACTTCTACTCTACAACTAGCCCAATGAGTTCTAAAATTATTAAAAAGCTTTAACCATGTTTAAATTATTTAAATCGAAATCTAAACTAGATATATTACAATCTAAATATGAGAAACTTATGAAAGAATGGCATAAGTTATCGTCTATTGATAGGTCTAAAAGTGATGAAAAATATGCAGAAGCACAGAGAGTTTTGGATCAAATAGAAATACTTCAAAAATCTAAATAATGAAATTTAAACTACTCATTATTTTTCTGGTAATAAACTTTGGAGGCCTTTACATAGGCAATTTACTTATGAACAATGGTCCAATGTCAGATTGGTATCTCAACCTTAATAAAGCACCTTGGACGCCTCCAGGATGGGTTTTTGGTGCAGCATGGACATTAATAATGATTTGCTTTTCAATTTGTTTAGCTAATGTTTTTAGTTTAAAGTCCTCTACCAATCTAATAATTATCTATTGTGTTCAAGTATTACTTAATGTTACTTGGAATTATGTTTTCTTTAATCAACATTTAACAATAGTTGCACTGTTTATTATTACCTTTTTATTAATTGTAGTTCTCTACTTTTTTGTAAATATTAAACCCAAACCCAATCTTCTAAAATATCTACTCTTACCATACATCATCTGGTTAAGCATTGCGATATCATTAAATCTATATGTTGTTATTCATAATTAAAAATAAATGAAAATATATACCCTTCATAAAAAACAGAGTTTGCCAATATCTGTAGATCAGGCTTGGGAATTCTTATCAAGTCCTAAAAATCTTAAAACTATTACGCCAGATTATATGAGTTTCGATATACTTTCTGGTGCTGATAGGCCAATGTATCCTGGGCAAATTATTCAATATATAGTGACTCCAATTTTAGGAATTAAAACTAAATGGGTTACCGAGATTACACATGTTATGGATAAGGAATACTTTGTAGACGAACAACGATTTGGACCTTATGCTTTATGGCATCACAAGCATTTTATAAAAGAAATTGAAAATGGTGTTGAAATGGAAGACATCATTGATTATAAAGTACCTTTAGGCTTGCTGGGACAAATGGTGCAGCCTATTTTAGTAAAACCTAAATTAGAAGAAATTTTTAACTACAGACAAAAAAAATTAATTGAATTATTCGGTGAGTATAAATAGATGAAAGAGTCACTAACTATTTTCTGGTTTCGTCGAGATTTAAGACTTGATGATAATGTCGGTTTATATCATGCTTTGCAGGCTAGTAAAAACGTCATGCCTATTTTTATTTTTGATAGTGATATTTTAAATAAACTCCCTGAAAAAGATTCTCGAGTACATTTCATATATAATCAATTAACTAGCATACAATCTCAACTCCAAAAATCTAATAAAAGTCTTGCTATATATCATGGGAAACCACTTGATATTTATAAACAAATATGCTCAAAACACACCTTAAAAGCTGTTTATACTAATCATGATTACGAACCTTATGCTATTAAACGTGATCAAGACATAAAAGAGTTTTTAAATTCTAAAGGAGTAACATTTCACTCCTACAAAGACCAAGTAATTTTTGAAAGAGATGAAATTATAAAAGATGACAAAACGCCTTACAAAGTATACACACCCTACTCAAGAAAATGGTTAGCAACTTTTAAAGAACAAACCACTAC
This sequence comes from Flavobacteriaceae bacterium NBU2973, assembly GCA_026162565.1. Lineage (GTDB taxonomy): Bacteria > Bacteroidota > Bacteroidia > Flavobacteriales > Flavobacteriaceae > JAOEIQ01. Next base: position 20,660 of record JAOEIQ010000013.1, on the reverse strand, counting down.
TATTTACAAATCTGAAGATTTAATAGATAATTTCACAGAATTAGTAGAACCCCATCTTTTATCATTACATGATATTGGTTTCAAACAGTCAACAATTCTAGTTGAGTCGTTTACAGTTACTCCAAAATTAATTGATGAATACGAAGAAACTAGAAATTTTCCAGCATTAGACAACACCTCAAAACTTGGACCTCACCTACGTTTCGGCACAGTGAGTATTAGAAAAATGGTAGCTAAAGCAGCAAAGCATGAGAATAATACTTTTTTAAAAGAACTAATATGGCGTGAATTCTTCATGCAAATTCTATGGCATTTCCCGCATACTGTAACAGAGAGTTTTAAACCACAATACGACAGAATTGTATGGCGAAATAATGAAAACGAATTTAAACTTTGGTGTCAAGGTAAAACTGGTTATCCATTGGTAGATGCTGGAATGCGAGAGTTAAACGCTACGGGATTTATGCATAATCGTGTACGTATGCTTGTTGGTAGCTTTTTATGTAAACACTTACTCATAGATTGGCGTTGGGGCGAAGCCTATTTTGCTGAAAAATTACACGACTACGAGATGTCGAGTAATATTGGTAATTGGCAATGGGTTGCTGGTTGTGGTGTAGACGCAGCGCCTTATTTTAGAATTTTCAATCCTACTACACAAATTCAAAAATTTGATAAAGAATTAAAGTATATTAAAAAATGGGTTCCAGATTTTCAAGAGCTCACCTATCCTAGGCAAATAGTAGATCATAAAATGGCAAGAGAGCGTTGTTTAAAAACCTACAAAGAAGCTTTAAATTAATTCTAACATTCTCTTAATATATTCTGGATTAAAATTTTGTAATTTTAGTCAAATCAATAAAACAGAAAATCATGAATACAAATGAAGTTGCTCAAAAATGGGCAGATATGTGTCGTGAAGGCAAAAATTTAGATTGCGTTAACGAATTATATGCAGAAAATGTAGTGAGTCGTGAAATGCCAGGAGGTCCTAATCCAGAATGGGAAGTCGTATCTGGTAAGCAAAATGTTTGGAACAAAAATAAGCAGTGGCTAGACAATGTAGAAGATTTTCATTCCGGAGATATAAGTGATCCTGTAGTTGCTGGAAATCATTTTACAGTTAAAATGGACTTTGATTGTACTTTTAAAGAAGGTGGAAGGCAGCAAATGGAAGAGCTATGTGTTTTTGAAGTAAAAGATGGAAAAATTGCTAGTGAACAATTTTTCTACGAAATGCCAACACAATAACAGTTGAAATCAATAACAGTATAAGGCATCATAAATTGATGTCTTTTTTGTTTTTAAAAACCTTATCTTTAAAACTACTAACCATTAAAAGCTTAAAAAATGAAACGCTTTAGTCTTTTAGCCTCTTGTTTATTATTAGTTCAATTAGTTTCTGCACAATTAACATCAAATAAACAAGACATAATAACTTCAGTAGAAAAACATAAAAATAACCTTATACAAATAAGTGATGATATTTGGGCATTGGCAGAAGAAGCATTTCAAGAGAGTAAGTCCTCAAAATTATTATCAGATTATGCTGAAAAACAAGGCTTTACAGTAGAAAGAGGTGTTGCAGGAATGCCAACAGCTTTTGTTGCAACTTATGGCACTGGAAAACCAGTTATAAGTGTGTTAGGTGAGTTTGATGCCTTACCTGGAATATCTCAAAAAGCACAGCCTACAAAAGAAGCCTTAAACGAAGGAGCAGCAGGTCATGGTTGTGGTCATAATTTATTTGGAGCTGGAAGTTTAGGTGCAGCTATAGCTATAAAAGAACTAATTGAAACTGGTAAAATAAAAGGAACCATTAAGTTTTTTGGAACACCAAGTGAAGAAAAATATTTTGGGAAAATTTGGATGGTAAGAGCTGGCCTGTGGGACGATGTAGATGTAAATATAAGTTGGCATCCATCAGCTTCAATAAAGGCAGATGTTCAAAGCTCATTAGCTTTAGTAGATTTTAAAGTAGAATTTTTTGGACAAGCAGCTCATGCGTCTGGCGATCCATGGAATGGAAGAAGTGCATCTGATGCTTTAGAACTTTATACAAATGGAATTAATTATTATAGAGAGCATGTTAAGCCTACTGTAAGAATGCATTATCATATACAAGATGGTGGTCAAGTCGTTAATGTAGTTCCAGACTATTCTCGTCTTTGGGTTCGGGTAAGAGACACTAAACGTTCTGGAATGATGCCAGTTTATGAACGAGTTATGAAAATGGCGGAAGGTGCTGCAATTATGGCTAATGTTGATTATAAAATCTCTTTAATATCTGGAATTTACGAAGTATTGGTTAATCGTGAAGGCGGAAAAATTATGCAGTCTAATTTAGAACTATTGGGACCAATAGAATATTCAGACGGAGAAATAGCATTTGGTAAAAAAATTCAAGAAGTAACTGGTAAAGAACAAGTAGGCATGGATAGTTCCATTAAACCTCTCGAGGACACACGAGAACATCCAGGTGGAGGATCGACTGATGTTGGTGATGTGAGTTGGAATGTTGCCAATATAAACCTTGGAGTTACTACAGCTCCTAAAGATACACCATGGCATTCTTGGGCTGTAGTTGCTTGTGGAGGCATGAGTATTGGTCATAAAGGTATGCTATATGCATCAAAAGCTATGGCAATGACAATGACAGACCTTTTTGAAAACCCAGAATTAGTAGATAAAGTAAAAGCTGAATATAAACAACGAAAAGGAGATGAAGTCTATAAGGCAATTATTCCTGAAGGGCCTCCTCCAATTAATGGAAATTAATCGTTTATCCTTTCAATTTTAGCACCTATAGCTCTTAAACGAGTATCGATGTTTTCATAACCTCTATCAATTTGATTGATGTTATGTATTATAGATGTTCCTTTAGCAGACAATGCAGCAATTAGAAGTGATATTCCTGCACGAATATCTGGAGAAACCATTGTTGTGGCTTTTAATTGTGATTTAAAATCATGACCAATTACTGTTGCTCTATGAGGATCACAAAGAATAATCTTCGCTCCCATATCTATAAGCTTATCTACAAAAAACAATCGACTTTCAAACATTTTCTGATGAATAACGACTTCGCCTCTCGCTTGAGTAGCAATCACTAAAACAATACTTAATAAATCTGGAGTAAATCCAGGCCAAGGTGCATCTGCAATAGTCAATATCGAACCGTCAATATAGTTTTGAATTTCGTAACCATCTTTATGCGCTGGAATATAAATATCATCACCTTGCTTTTCAACTGTAATTCCAAGTTTTCTAAAAACATTAGGTATTTGCCCTAAATCATCCCAACTTACATTTTTTATTGTAAGTTCACTTTTAGTCATAGCAGCTAAACCAATCCAACTACCAATTTCTATCATATCAGGAAGCATTCTATGTTCAGTGCCTCCTAAACTATCAACACCTTCAATAATTAACATATTAGAACCAATTCCCGATATTTTGGCTCCCATTCTATTGAGCATTTTACATAGCTGTTGTAAATAAGGTTCACAAGCAGCATTATATATAGTAGTTGTTCCCTGAGCTAGAACTGCAGCCATAACAATATTAGCAGTACCAGTAACTGAAGCTTCGTCTAAAAGCATATACGTTCCTTTTAGCTTATCGGCTTCAACTCCATAAAAATAATCCTCACGATTATAACGAAATTTTGCTCCAAGCTTTATAAACCCTTCAAAATGAGTATCTAAACGTCTACGGCCAATTTTATCACCTCCTGGTTTAGGTATGTAACCTTTACCAAAACGCGCTAGCATAGGTCCAACAATCATGATAGAACCTCTTAAACCACTTCCGTCAATTTTAAATTGTTCAGTTTCTAAATACTCAAGATTAATTTGGTCTGCTTGAAAACTGTAAGAATTGGAATCTAATTTTTGTATTGTAACACCAAGATCTTCGAGTAGTCTTATTAATTTATTAACATCAACTATATCTGGAATATTAGTAATGGTAACTTTTTCTGGAGTGAGTAACACAGCGCATAAAATTTGTAACGCTTCATTTTTTGCTCCTTGAGGCTGGATAGCACCTTTTAATTGATGACCTCCTTCAATTTTAAAAGTTTCCATATATTATTTTAGATGGTTTGTTTTAGTATCGTTTTCTACTACGACTTTTGTTCTTATTATTCTTCTTACTAGAATGGTTCTTTTTTGATCGCATTAAGTCTGTAGATTCGCTTAAAGTTTCCTCACTGTTTTTCAAATTGATTGCTCCATTAGAGAGCTCAAACAAATGATCAAAAATTACCGCATCTTCAACAGTGTCTTTATTCCAATTTAAAAAACACTTTTTCATATGATTAGCAATTGTATACTCCAATGCTTCTCTCATTTCACCTTTATCCCAAGTACAAGCAACATCAATCATAGTTTTAATATTGTTACCATAAAATCTATATTTTGGAAAATTTTGAGGGTAATTTAAAGGTTCTGGTTTTTCTGCTAGTACCTCTTTAGAAGGCTTTGGAAATGGTGAATCTGCATCTAAATCAAAATCAGACATGATAAATAATTGATCCCAAAGTTTATGTTGAAAGTCAGGTACATCACGTAAATGAGGTTGCAAATTACCCATGACAGCTATAATAGCTTTGGCTAATTTGTTACGCTCTTCTTTTGTTTCTCGGGATTTAGCATAATTAATCATTTTCTGTATATGTCTACCATATTCCGGAATGATTAAATGCTCACGCTCTGTATTGTATTCTATATCGCCTATCAAAATATTAAAAGATTATTGTGTGGAGTTATTTTACTTTATGAAGTTATATAACTAGCGCAAAGTACAAAAAAATAATACTTTACTATCTTATAAAACTAAAAAATTAGAGAGATATTACACCGTCTACTTTTGTTGTAACTTCTTTATATTTTTCAATTACAGCTTCAGGGTTTTGCATTTCAACATGAATAGAAACACTAGTATATTTGCCATTTTTAGACTCTTTGGTATTAATAACTGCACCTAAATTATTAAAAAGCGCTTCTATTTCCTGAATTTTAGATCCAGAAGAAATTACAATAAACTTATATAAATATTCTGAAGGCCAACTTGTAGTTTCATAAAGTTGATTTTTCAATTTTTTATAAAATGCTTCAGATTTAGACGAATCGCTCATATTGTTTTCTTTTCAACAGCAAATATACAGCTTACTTTATTTTTTATTCCGTAATTTAATTACGAATTTTACAGCTAAAATCTTGCCAATTTTGAATTCAAAAAAAATAGTAATAACTGGAGGTCCAGGAACTGGTAAATCTTCTATCATTAACGAACTAATTAAAAGAAATTTTATGTGTCTAGAAGAAATATCTAGACAAGTTACGCTAGATGCAAGAAAAAATGGTATTGAACAATTATTCTTAACTAAACCACTTTTATTCAGTGAACTTCTATTAGAAGGCAGAACTAAACAGTTTAATCAAGCAAGCACAAGTGATGAAGAATTAGTTTTTTTAGATAGAGGAATTCCAGATATTCTTGCTTATATGGATTATATTGGAGATACATACCCTCAAGAATTTATTGATGCTTGTAAAAATACTATGTACGATCAAGTATTTATTCTAGCGCCTTGGCAAGAAATTTTTAAAAGTGATAGTGAACGCTACGAAAATTTTGAGCAAGCTATAGAAATTCATGATTACTTATTGAATACTTATAAAACTTATGGCTATGATTTAGTTGATGTGCCATTTGGAAGTATTGAAAAAAGAACCGATTTTATTTTAGATTTTGTCAAGCAGTCTTAATGCATCATCCAATTAACATATTAGAGCGTTATTGGAACCACACATCATTTAGACCTCTTCAAGAAGACATTATAACTGCTGTTTTAGAAGGAGAGGATACGTTTGTTTTAATGCCAACGGCTGGAGGAAAATCTGTTTGTTTTCAAATTCCTGCATTGATTAAAGACGGTATCTGTATTGTGGTTTCTCCTTTAATTGCTTTAATGAGAGATCAAGTTGAAGGATTAAAAGATAAAGGTATCAAAGCCATAGCTTTAACTAGTGGCATTAAGTTTAGTGAATTAGATACCTTATTGGATAATTGTATTTACGGAAACTATAAGTTTCTCTATCTCTCACCCGAAAGGCTTCAGCAGGATATTGTAAAAGATCGCATAAAACAGATGAATGTTAACCTTATCGCAGTTGATGAGGCACATTGTATCTCTCAATGGGGAAATGATTTTAGACCAGCTTATAAAAACATTGCTATTTTAAGAACATTAAAACCTCATGTAAATGTCATTGCTCTTACAGCTTCAGCCACTACCAAAGTTGTTAATGATATACTATTAGAATTAGATTATATTCAACCAAAAGTTTTTAAGCAGTCTTTTTTAAGACCTAATATTCAATACAAAGTAATAGATATTGAAGATAAATTTCATGAAACCGAATCTATTTTAAATACTACTAAAGAATCGTCCATAATATACGTTAGAAGCAGAAAAGCATCGATAGAAATTAGTAATCATTTAAATTCTAAAGGGTTTTCATCTACTTATTTTCATGGAGGGTTAAGCAATCCTGAAAAAACCATTAAATTAAATGAATGGTTAAATAACCAAAAGCAAATTATGGTCGCAACTAATGCTTTTGGTATGGGAATTGATAAACCCAATGTAGAAACCGTAATTCATTTTAACTTACCAGAAAGTATTGAAAGTTATTTTCAAGAAGCTGGACGTGCAGGACGAAATGGAAATCCAGCTCAAGCAATACTATTAAAAAATGAGCAAGATGAAACACTTATTAAAAATCAGTTTATTAGTGTTCTACCTACAGTAGAGCAAACTAAAATTATATATAAAAAACTGTGTAACTACTTTCAAATATCGTATGGCGAAGGTGTGGCAAAAACATTTGAGTTTAACTTTTATAACTTTTACAAAACATACAATTTTAATAGCTTAATAACATATAACACACTACAATTACTAGATAGAACAAGCATTATCAGTATTTCGCAAGAATTTAAAAAACGTTCAAAAGTTCAGTTTATAGTCTCCAATGAACTGTTATTTAATTACCTAGACAAAAATAAAAGCATGGCTATTATTGTGAAGTCTATTTTAAGAACTTATGCTGGGATCTTTGATCAAGAAATAAAAATAAACTTATCACTAATAGCTTCTAAAGTCTCAAAGACTGAAAATGATGTTATTAATACTCTTAAACAATTAGAACGAGATCAGCTTATAACTTTAAAATTATCTGCTACAGATTCAGAAGTTACTTTTTTGCAACCTCGAGAAGATGATAAAACTATTTATAGAATAGCAAAAACTATTGAGCAACAATACAAGTTAAAACGCGATCAAGTAAATTCAGTAATTAACTATATTAATAATGATAGCGTTTGTAAAAGCAAGCAATTACTCAACTACTTTGGGGAAATAGACACTGAAGATTGTGGTATTTGTTCAGTATGTACAAAAGATAAATCTGAAAAACAAAACAAAACTATTGATAAAGAAATCATCACTTTATTAAATAAAAAAGCAATGTCTTCAAGAGATATTTCCAAGGAGCTAAATGTTAATATAAATGAGCTAAAAACAGCTTTAAATCACCTTTTAGAATACAATAAAATTATAATAACAGAAACTAATACCTACAAGATAAAAAATGATTAATAGAGACTTACGCATCGTATTTATGGGAACTCCAGATTTTGCTGTTACCATTTTAAAAACATTGGTAGACAACAACTATAATATAGTAGGAGTTATTACTGCTCCAGATAAACCAGCTGGACGTGGAAGAAAGCTAAATGAGTCTGCTGTAAAAAAATATGCCGTTTCCCAAAATTTGCATATTATGCAACCCAAAAATTTAAAGGCAGAATCATTTGTCAATGAGTTAGAAACTTTAAACGTCAATCTTCAAGTTGTTGTGGCTTTTAGAATGCTACCTAAAATAGTTTGGCAAATGCCAAAATATGGTACATTTAATTTACATGCATCATTATTACCAAATTATAGAGGAGCAGCACCTATTAATTGGGCAATAATAAATGGCGAAACAAAAACTGGTGTCTCTACTTTTTTTATAGATGAAAAAATAGATACTGGTGAAATGATTTTGCAAGAATCAATTGACATTGATAAAAATGAAACAGCTGGAAGTTTACATGACAAATTAATGCATTTAGGAAGCGATCTAGTTCTTAAAACTGTTGAGTTAATAAAAGATGGAAAGGTTACCACTACTCCACAACCAGAAAACGTTACTATAAAAACAGCCTACAAATTAAATAATGATAATTGCAAAATAGATTGGACAGAAACTATAGATAATATATTTAATAAAGTAAGAGGATTGAATCCTTATCCATCTGCTTGGAGTGAACTTTACAATAATGATGAAACATTTAGAGTAAAAATATATGCTGTTGAGAAAGAGTTAGCTAATCATAACTACGATTATGGAAAAAGTTGTTATTACCAAAAAAGAAATGAAAATTGCAGTTAATAATGGTTATATCATTATCAACGAAATGCAACTTCCGGGAAAGCGAAAAATGTCTATAAAAGATCTTTTAAATGGATTTTCATTTACAGAGGATGCTAAAATGCTTTAAACCCTTATGGTTATTGAGATGCAAAAAAATCGTTAAAATGCATCTACTTTATTAACATTTGCTTTAAGTTATCAACAAAAATGTGCTTTTCCCTTGCTATTACTTGCATGGTATGAATTTCCGTATAAATTTGTATGCGGATTTAACAAGAAATATGTTAACCTACTATTAATAATTTAAAAATTAAATTTTATGAACAAAACAGATTTAATCGAAGGAATGGCAGCAGACGCTGGAATTACTAAAGCAGCTGCAAAAAAAGCATTAGATTCATTTTTAATCAATGTTGAAGGAGCTTTACAAAAAGGACAAAGAGTTTCTTTAGTAGGATTTGGATCTTGGGCTGTAACTAGAAGAGCTGCAAGAGATGGTAGAAACCCACAAACTGGTAAAACTATCAAGATTAAAGCTAAAAATGTAGTTAAGTTTAAAGCTGGATCAGATTTAGGTAGAGCAGTAAACTAATTTATCGCATAAATCAAATCGAAAAGCTCACTTAATGTGGGCTTTTTTTGTACGAGAGTGTTGCTTATTAAACAAAAAAAAACTAGATTTAGTAAATAAAACCATTCGCTATGATTAACCTTAAACCCAAAAAAGGTAATCTTCTGATTGCTGAACCGTCAATAATAGGTGATATTTCTTTTAATAGGTCAGTAGTTTTACTTGCAGATCATAATGAATCTGGCTCTGTAGGTTTTATATTAAATAAACCGTTAGACTACAGTCTCGATGATTTAGTTCCAGAAATAGAAAAAGATTTTATGGTATTTAATGGTGGTCCTGTAGAACAAGACAATCTATATTTTATCCACAAAGTACCCGATTTAATTCCTAATAGTGTTGAGATTTCTAATGGTATTTTTTGGGGTGGAAACTTTGAAATCGTAGTTACTCTCATAAATAAAAAAGTGCTTAAAGCTAACGATATCAAATTTTTTCTAGGTTATTCTGGTTGGGAAGTTGAGCAATTAGAAAACGAACTTGAAACCAATTCTTGGGTAATTTCTGAAAATATATACAAACAAGAACTCATTGAAAAAAGTTATTCGTCTTTCTGGAAAGAGAAAATGTTAGAACTTGGTGGCAAATATAGTATATGGTCTAATGCACCTGAAAACCCTAGCTTTAACTAATCAGTTTTTCATTTAAAACACGTATTAGCTTTTTAGATACCAAATAATTATAGTTTTTCTTTCTATATTTTGTTATTGGCTGAATTCCTGTAATAACATTTGTCATAAATAGCTCGTCAGCTTTTTGAAGCTCGAAAGGAGAAATAGAATCTTCAATTATCCGTAATTCTGTATCTAACATAATTATATCTATTACCTGCTTTCTAATAATACCTTTTAAACAACCATCCAGTATTGGAGGTGTTTTTACAGTATTTCCTGAAACCAGAAAAATATTACCATTAGTTAGTTCTACAACATTTTTATTAGTATTAAGCAATAAACAATTATCAAGATTATTTTCTTTAGCATAAATGTTAGCAATAACATGTAATACTTTATTATTCGTCTTCAATGTTGACAATAGTCCTGGATTTACATAATGGTCTTTATACAAATCAACAACATAATTATTCTCGTCAAAACTATACTCTTTATTGTTTAGTGGTTCGCTGGTGATAAAATAATTAATCTCATTAGTTTCTGGTAAGTACAAACCGCCTTGTGCTCTATTCACATATAAACGGACTTTAAAAATTGTATTGATTTGATCGCTTTGAGTAATAAGTTTTAAAATCTCACTTTCTAGAAATTCCATAGTGAAATCCATAGGTATTTCCATACGCAAAATTCGCATTGAAGCCATTAACCTGAAGTAATGATCTTCCCAAAATAAAATTTTTGAATTAACAACCTTTAAAGTTTCAAATAAAGCATCGCCATATTTAAAGCCTCTATTAGTAATTAGGCTATCTATTGATTCGTTTTTTACTATACTTCCGTTAAAATTGATCATAAAAAAATCCCGATTAAAAATCGGGACAAATATACTTTAATTCAGTGTAATATTATCGTGATCCTAAAACTTGCTTTAGGCTAGAAATTTGATTATCCCACAACATTTTTGCTTCATCTATTTCGTCTTCTTCAGAAAAATCAGTTATAATTAATGACACATCTTTAGTTATTTCATCAACTTGAATTCGTAGTTCAAAAAAATACGCAGTATCATCATCTTCCCAACGAAACTTAATACTTTCAGAGCTTTTCTTTCTAACAAGATTAGCAACCTCTTCACTTCCATCCCAAATAAAAGTAAACATTTCGCCACGCGAATTAACATTATCGGCAAACCATTCAGATAAACCAGAAGGTGTAGAAATATATTGATATAATAATTGAGGTGAAGCTTGAATTGGAAACTCCATTTCAAATTTTATTTTGTCGTCCATCTAATTTTAAAATTTAATTCGCTCAATATATACATTAATTAGTAAGATTTAAAACAAATTGAAAAAATAATTCCCTTAAAACCATTAAAAAACTAAATATAAAATGCAGAAAATTATAGTCTTTTTTTGTTTTTGACTTTGAGTATTTATTTTATATTTGCAACCTCAATTTACGGCGAGATAGCTCAGTTGGTTAGAGCGTCGGATTCATAACCCGGAGGTCCCGAGTTCAAATCTCGGTCTCGCTACAGCAGTAAAGGTCTTATACGTTAGTATGAGACTTTTTTTTTAATTGACTTTAGCTTGCTAAAAAGTAAAATTTAAAAAGAAGAGAATCAAAACGCATAGCGTTTAGAGATTTACTATTGTACAGCTTCTTAAAATAGATTCTATAAATCTCGGTCTCGCTACAATTTTTCTTTTTAAAAAGAATTCTGTTTCTATCAACAATATACATTTTATCGATTTTTTTTGCATTTCATAGATTTTTTAAATGATTTTATACTATATTAGCCGCATAATTTCATGTAATCCCAAATCTGATGAAAAAAATTACTACAACCGCTTTAATGGCAATTCTATGTATTCAATTGTCATTTAGTCAAGAAACTTACAAACGTATTCAAATTAATAATCCATCGCATAATGTGATTCACGACCTACAAGAACTAGGTATTGACCTAACTTGTGGTGTTGTTATAAATCAAGAAGCATTAACCATTGAGCTATTTGATTATGAATTAGAACAATTATCTAATAAAGGAATCACTTATGATATTTTGATAGAAGATATGCAAACGTTCTATAGTGAGCGTTCAATAAAAGATGGCCCAAAGGCTCTTGCAGAACTAGAGCATGAAAAAATGCTATCATCTCAACAACGATCATACAGTGTAAATGAAATTATTAATAATGTAGGTCAACATAACGAATGTAATGAGATTGATTGGGCAACACCTCAAAATTGGAATTTAAATCCCAATTTAGCATCTGGTTCAAATACTTTTGGTGGTTGCTTAACTTACGACATGGTTTTACAAGAATTAGACGATATGAGGGCTTTGTATCCTAATTTAATATCTGCAAAACTTGATGCTTCTGTCACATTTTCAGATACTGATGTAGAAACCACTATTGAGGGAAGAACAATGTATTACGTTAGAATTTCTGATAATCCAGATATGGATGAAGATGGAGAACCTGAAACTTTATACCAATCTCTTATTCACTCACGGGAAGCAGCCTCTGTAATGCAATTATTGTATTATATGTGGTACATATTAGAAAATTATGAAAACGATGCTGCAATACGAAATTTAGTAAACAACCAAGCTTTATATTTTATCCCAGTATTTAATCCTGATGGTTTTGTATATAATGAAGTACAAGCACCAAATGGTGGTGGTGGACAACGTAAAAACAGAAACACCTCTGGTGGTTGTAGTATCTATGCTGATGGTATTGATTTAAATAGAAACTCTGGATATTTTTGGGATAATGGTGGATCTTCAGATTCTACTTGTAGTGGTACATATATGGGAAGTGCTCCTTTTTCAGAAATTGAAACTCAAATAATGCGTGATTTCTTTGATGATCATGATTTCGAATTGGCTTTAAATCATCATTCATTTAAAAATGCGATGCTTCATGCCTATGCAGGTGTTGATAGAATTCCAGGAACTAGCACGCCATTCCCAAATTCTCACGCAGATGAGTATTCCAAGTATAACCATGATATGACAGAATATAATCGTTATGCATATGGACCAAGTACATATATAAGTAGCTTAAATAGTGGAAACATGAACGATTGGATGCTTGGTGGTGCTAATTATAACTACACTGGATTTAATAGTGGTTTAGCTAGAACTTCAGGAACAGGATCTGGAAAAGAAACCATGGCGTGGACTCCTGAAAATGGATTATCTAGTGAAGGTACAGGTGGAACTTACGGTGGTTTTTGGCCTCAACCATCTAACTTTTTACCAATATCAAAACGTGCTATGCGAATGAACTTCCTTGCAGCATACTTTAGTGGTAAATATGGAAAACTGCACGATCTAAATCAAAGTGATATTACAACTACTTCAGGTAACCTAACGTTTGCAATTGAAAATTTAGGGCAAAAAGCGTCAGACTTTACAGTAACAGTCACTCCAGTTTTAGGAGTCAATACTGTTGGTCCAGCAGTAACTGAAAGCTTTTCTGCTGCTCAAGTTTTAGAACAACGAACTATTACCATACCTTATACTTTAGATTCAGGTATTCAACCAAATGATATTATTAAATTCCAAGTCGTATTTACTAACGATTATGCTAGTGATAATGTATTACTAGAAACATATATAACGAAACCTTATAATCCTAATGTGGTATTTACTGCTACTGCAGACCCAACTAACTTAAATGGATGGACATCTTCTGGCTCTTGGACAACTACTACTGACGGTTATCAAGGAACAAATGCCTATAAATCCAATAGCACAACTGTGTATGGAACAAATGAGGATGAAACACTTCAATTAAATGGAACTAGAGATTTCACAAATATGGAAACGGTTTTAATTCAATACCATGCAAAATGGGATTTAGAACGTAGTTTTGATTTTGTAACTATTGAAGGCTCCACTGATGGTTCAACTTGGACAGAATTATGTGGAAAACTAACAAAAGTTGGAGCACAAACGGCTAATAATAGTTATTCTGGAACACCTTCTGGTATAGATACAACATCAAAAAATTCGGCAAGCACACAAAATGGCGTTATTGCCTTGTATGATGGAGACACACAAGACAAATGGAATATGGAAGAAATCGTAATTGATGCTTCTACTAATGCATTTTTATTCAATGAAAGCACTGTGCATTTACGTTTCAGACTAGATACTGATGATACTAACAGACAAGACTCCTATGAAAATGCAGATTTTGAAGGTTTTACATTCGATAATTTTAAAATCATCGAAATACAAGCATCTTGTGATAATTCTACACCTCCTACTGGATTAAGTGTTACAGCCATTACTCCAACTTCAGCAACAGCTGATTGGAATGCCGTATTAAATACAAATTATGATTTAAGATATCGTGAAATTGGAGCTGGTTCATGGACTGACGTTTTAGACTTAACTATTAACACGTATGATTTAACTGGATTGAATCCAGCCACAGATTATGAAGTTCAAGTTGCTACTAAATGTGGAGCTATAGCATCTAGTTACTCAATCTCCTACTACTTTTCTACAGAAAACCCTTGTACAACTACTATAGATACGTTTACTGATACTATTGCTACTTCTTATTCAGAAAGTTTTGAATCAGATTTTGGAGGTTGGGAACAAGATGATACAGATGATTTTGATTGGACTAGAAAACAAGAAGAACCTGGAGGTGATAATGATTCTACACCTTCTAATAATACAGGTCCAGAATTAGCTTCTGATGGAGAATATTTTTTATATATTGAAGCTTCAGATCCAAATTTCCCTAGTAAAACTGCAAGATTAACAAGTCCGTGTTTTGATTTATCGCTTTATGAAAATGCCATGTTTTCATTTGACTACCATATGTTTGGAGCAAATATAGGCGAATTAACAATAGACGTTAGTACAGATTTTGGAGGTAGTTACACTACCCTAAATTCTTATACGCTAACTGGACAACAAAATACAAGTCATGCTGATCCATGGAAAACACAAATAGTTGATTTAAGTGGCACATATGATGGACAAATAATTAAATTGCGATTTAGTGCCACTACAGATTCTGATGGCACTAATGGCTGGCAAGGAGATATATCAATTGATAACTTTAGTATTATTGCTGATGTTAGTACTCTTAACAATCCAAGTTTTGAATCTACTGATGTTAAAATCTATCCAAATCCTTTTAATGAACAATTGACTATTCAATTATCAAATAATATGGTTAATGATAGTTTGAATGTGTCTGTCTACGATATAAGTGGTAGAGTTATAATGACTATTACTGACTTAACATTAAAAGACAATCAAATTGAATTAACCAATTTTGATTCGTTAGCATCAGGGTCTTACTTTATTAAGTTAACCAATAAAACACGAAATAACGTTTTAGTAAAACGAGTTATTAAGAACTAATATATGTAAACAAATTATTTAAGGCGAATAACTGGTTGTTATTCGCCTTTTTTATTTTGTTGATTATCAATGTTTTAAATTAAGTTAGTTACACTTTATCGATATTTTTTGCATTTCATGGATGTTTTTACATTTTTTTATAATATATTAGCTTCCTATTTTCATATAATCCCAAATCGAAATGAAAAAAGTTACCCTTATTACCCTATTCATAATTGCCGGTGTGCAATTATCTTTTTCTCAAGAAGTTTATAAAAGAGTAAGAATCAACAATGTTAATGAATCTGTTATTCATGAACTACAAGACATTGGAGTAGATTTAACATGTGGAACAGTATTCGAAAACAATCAAATTACTTTAGAGTTATTTGATCATGAATTAGATAGATTGAATGATGAAGGCATTTCATATTCTGTTTTGATTAATGATATGCAGAAATTTTATAGTGAGCGAGCTAAAAAAGATGCTCCTATAGCTATAGCTGAATTAGAATATGAAAGAGCGCTTTCACAACAACTAAAATCTCAAAGATCGTTTAGTGTAAATGAGTTAATTAATAATGTTGGCCAATATAATGAATGTCTAGAAATTGATTGGGCAACACCAGCTAACTGGAATTTAAATCCAAATTTAGGAACTGGTAACGATGACTTTGGTGGTTGTTTAACTTACGATATGGTATTGCAAGAGCTAGATGATATGAGAACCTACTCTATAGCAAACGGTATTAATATTATTTCAGAAAAACTAGATGCGTCTTTAGTTTCTGGTGAAGCAGACATAGCAGCTAATAAACAACAAACTGTAGAGGGGAGAACAGTGTACTACCTTCGTATTTCTGATAATCCTGATACTGATGAAGCTGGAGAACCAGAAACTCTATATCAATCTTTAATTCATTCTAGAGAGTCAGTTACTGTAATGCAAATGCTTTATTTTATGTGGTATATTCTAGAAAACTATAACACAGATACAGCAATTCAAAACCTTGTAAACAATCAAGCGTTATATTTCGTTCCTGTTTTTAACCCAGATGGTTTTGTTTACAACGAAACTATTGCGCCAAATGGTGGAGGTGGTCAACGTAAAAACAGAAATACGTCTGGTGGTTGTGGTACATATGATGATGGTATCGATTTAAATAGAAATTCAGGATACTATTGGGGAAATGGTGGATCCTCAACTACAGATAATTGTAGTGCTATATATGCAGGAACTTCTGCCTTCTCTGAAAATGAAACACAAATCATGCGTGATTTCTTTTTGGATCATGATTTTGAATTAGCATTGAATCACCACTCATTTAAAAACGCCATGCTACACGCTTATGCTGGAGTTGGTCACATTGCTAATCCAAGACCTGATGAATATTCAAAATATAATCATGACATGACAGAGTACAATCGTTATGCTCATGGTCCAAGTACCTCTATTAGTAGTTTAAATAGTGGTAACATGAACGACTGGATGCTTGGAGGGCCAAGTGGCACAAATCCTTCTAATGGTGTACCATCTGGAGGAGTTGGTTCAGGTAAAGAAACATTAGCGTGGACTCCTGAAAATGGATTATCTTCTGAAGGTACTGGAGGAACTTATGGTGGTTTCTGGCCAGCACCTTCTAATTTTTTACCAATCTCAAAACGTGCCATGCGCATGAATTTTCTTGCAGCTTATTTTAGTGGAAAGTATGCAAAAGTTCATGATTTAAATCAAAATGATATTACAGCAACTTCAGGCAACTTGTCTTTTGCTATTGAAAATTTAGGGCAAAAAGCTTCAGATTTCACGGTAACAGTTACACCTATTTCTGGATTTAACACTATAGGATCTGCTGTTACCGAAAGTTTTTCGGCAGCTCAAGTTTTAGAACAAAGAACAATTAACATCCCTTACACTCTAGCATCAGGAATTCAAGCTGAAGATAAAATTGAATTTAAAATAGTTCTAACTAATAACTATGCTAGTGATAATGTATTATATGAAGCGAATATCGAAAAAGCATACAATCCTAATGTCATTGTATCTGCAAATGCAGATCCTTCAGATTTAACTGGATGGATATCTTCTGGATCATGGACAACAACAACGGATGCTTTTTCAGGAACTAGTGCATATAAATCTAATTCTACGGCTATTTACAATGCTAATGTAAACGAAACGCTTCAATTAAATGGCTCGATAGATTTAACTAATATGGAAACAGTTCTAATCCAGTATCATGCTAAATGGGATTTAGAACGAAGCTACGATTATGTTACTATTGAGGGATCAACAGATGGTTCTAACTGGACAGAACTTTGTGGAAAACTTACAAAGCCAGGAGCATCAACTGCTAATAATACCTACTCATCAACTAGTGATGCAGGAGATAGTACTTTTAAATCTAGTACAGATGATCAAAATCAAAACAATATTGATTACTTATACGATGGCGATACGCAAGATAAATGGAATATGGAGGAAATAGTTATAGATGCCTCTAATAACTCTTTTTTACATGATCAAGCAACAGTTTTTTTAAGATTTAGATTAGATACAGATAGTTCCAATAGAAAAGACTCCTATGCAAATGCAGATTTTGAAGGGTTCTCTTTTGATAACTTTAAAGTTATAGAAGTAAAAATACCTTGTGATAATACCAACCCTCCTACAGGATTAACAGTAGATTCAGTAACTGATGTATCTGCTCTGGTAAGTTGGGATAATATTCCATCAGCTACCTATGATGTACAATATAGAGAAATTGGTGCACCTACATTTATACAAGTAAATGATATCGCAACAAATAATTATACAATTACTGGACTTACAGCTTCAACAGATTACGAAGTACAAGTAAGAACTCGCTGTACTAATGCAACATCAAGTTATACGAGTTCTACAAATTTCACAACAGCTCCTACTCCTCCTCCTTGTTCTGGACCATCAATTTCTACTTTTCCTTATACTGAAACATGGGATAATGGTGCAGGTCTTTGGACTCAGGATACAGCAGATGATGGAAATTGGACTTTAAATGCAAACGGAACTGCTTCAGGTGGAACTGGACCAACTGATGACTTTACAGGTGGACAAGAATATTTTTATTTAGAATCATCTGATCCAAATGCTGTAACAGATCCAAATGCTGTTGGTTTTAATGCTACTGTAAATCTTTTGAGTCCTTGTATCGATTTAACAGGATTTGAAAATGCAAATTTATCGTTCTATTATCATATGTTTGGAACTGATATGGGAAGTTTACGTCTAGACGTTACTATAGATGATGGAGCTAATTGGACAACGCTTAATACATTATCAGGAGCGCAACAAACAAATCAAGGAGATGCTTGGTTACAACAAAACATAGACTTAAGTTTTTATGATAACCAAATTATTAGATTACGCTTTTCAGGAACTACTGGTCCTGGATTCACTAGTGATATGGCAATTGATCAAATTAATTTAACTGCTGATACTCCTTGTTTAGTTAGTGTTCCAACAAATGTTACAGTGAGTGCTATTACAGATACTCAAGCTACAGTAAGTTGGGATAATATACCTTCAGCGACTTACGACTTACAATATAGAGAGGTAGGAACATCACCATTTACTCAAGTTACTAACTTATTAACAAATAGTTATAATATTACTGGTTTAACTGCCGGGACCAATTATGAAGTACAGGTAAGATCGAATTGTACAAGTAGTTCTTCAAGCTATAGTTCATTGGTTAATTTCTCAACAGTTAATACAGTAACGCTTCATGAAGGTTATTTTGAAACTGGATTAGATGGTTGGACTTTAGGAGGTATTGATACTTTTAGATATTCTGAATCTGCAAATGGTACCACATTTTCATTTGAAAACGATTTCTCATTACAAATTAGAGATGATTCTGGTGCTGCGTCTACAGTAACATCTGAAGCTTTTGATTTAACAAGTTATGATTCAGTAGAATTTAGTTTCCACTATTATCCAAACAGTTTTGAGGTAAATGAAGATTTCTTTTTAGATTTTTTTGATGGTACAACTTGGCAAAGAATTGGTACTTATGTTGTTGGTACAGATTTTACAAATGGAACTTTTGATTCAGATATCATAACTCTTGACAATGTTACATATAATTTTGCTAATAATTCTCGTTTTAGATTCGAGTGTAGTGCTAGCGGTAATGGCGATCAAATTTACATTGATCAAGTTATCATTACTGCTGAAGCAACACCAAGTTCTACTCCACCAGTTGCTGTATGTCAAAATATTAATGTACAATTAGATAGTTCAGGAAATGCAACAATAATAGCAACTGATGTCGATGGAGGTTCAACAGATGATGTTGGAATTATTAATTACAGTATTAATATCAGTTCTTTTGATTGTAATGATATTGGTAATCCTGTAAATGTAACCTTAACCGTTCAAGATGACGAAGGTCAAACAGATACTTGTACTGCAGTTGTAACTGTATTAGATCAAGTAAAACCATCATTCCAAAATGTTCCTAGTGATATATCTCTTTCCTGCGGAAACAATAATCCTACTTGGACAGATCCTACAGCAACAGATAATTGCGATACCACATTAACTGTAAACAGAACTGATTCAACTGGATTAAATAGTGGTGATTTATTTCCTAACGGAACAACATTAATTAGTTATTCTGTAACAGATGATTATGGAAATACTGAAACAGCTTCTTTTAATATTACAATTGCAGTAGATAACACTAATCCTAATGCTGTAGCACAAAATATAACTGTTCAATTAGATGCTTCTGGTAACGCTACTATTTCACCTTCAGATGTTAACAATGGATCATCAGATAATTGCGGGATTGCTTCTTTAGCATTATCACAAACATCTTTTGACTGTAGTAATCTTGGAAATAATACTGTTACATTAACAGTTACAGATACAAATAATAATACTGATACTGCCAACGCAACTGTAACTATCACACAACAAGATGCTCCTACTCCTATTAATTGCTGGGATAATTATGTTTATAATAATTCTACATGTCAATGGGAGAATCAAGGTACGCAAGATCCAGAGCCTGCTACAGAATGTTGGGAAACGGCGACCTTTGATACTAATACCTGTTCTTGGGTGGTAACTGGTACGCAAGATCCAGAGCCTGCTACGGAATGTTGGGAAACGGCAACCTTTGATAATAATACTTGTTCTTGGGTGGTAACTGGTACACAAGATCCAGAGCCTGCTACAGAATGTTGGGAAACGGCGACCTTTGATAACAATACCTGTTCTTGGGTGGTAACTGGTACGCAAGATCCAGAGCCTGCTACGGAATGTTGGGAAACGGCGACCTTTGATAATAATACTTGTTCTTGGGTGGTAACTGGTACACAAGATCCAGAGCCTGCTACAGAATGTTGGGAAACGGCAACCTTTGATAACAATACCTGTTCTTGGGTGGTAACTGGTACGCAAGATCCAGAGCCTGCTACAGAATGTTGGGAAACGGCAACCTTTGATAACAATACCTGTTCTTGGGTGGTAACTGGTACGCAAGATCCAG
>JAOEIQ010000012.1 GCA_026162565.1 Flavobacteriaceae bacterium NBU2973 | reverse complement strand
CCGTTGGTGCCTGCTCTACTTGTAACTCTAATGTTGTAATACTAAAACAATTGGTTACAATATCTTCTACGCGCACATAAACCGTTTGTGGATTTGACGTATTAGTATAGGGCAATGACAATACATTAACCTCCTGCTCCGCATCTAACATCGTCTCATAATACGTCACTGAATAATCAGGATTACCACCACTGATCTCCGTGTTCTTAACACTTAAATCTATCGCTACAAATCCGTCTGGAACTCCATCATCACATACTAATAAAGGCGTGGGTGGAGTGACTGTAGGTACTTCATTGACAATCAATTGAAAATTGCCTACTTGATAACATCCGGTTGCTGTATTATCTAATCGCACCCATACTGTCTCTGGGTTATTTGTATTAGTATAAGGGCTTGCTAAAGCATTTATTCCTGATTCAGCATCTGATTCTAGTGCATAATAACTAGCTACTACATTAAGTTGTCCATTTATAGCTTCTGTATCTTTCTGGGTTAAATCAAAATCAAATACGCCATTGACACCACAACCCACAAAAGGTGTTATTGTTGGAACTACTGGCAACGGATTAACGGTTAAGCGTATATGCTCTCCTAATCCTAAACAGCCATTATCGACATCACTATCTATACGTACTACAATATTTTGTGTAATTGGTGAAGCATCATTTCTGTGATTACTCGTGTCTGTTATCGCATTCTGCTCTGCTAATGCATCGGTTAAATTCTCATAATACGTAATCGTAAGGGATTGACCCATTGGAAATAAGGCTTCAAATTGCGCTGTGGCATCACTAAAATCGAATGCTGCTACACCATTGAGCTCATCGCCATCTACTAAATCATCATCACAAACCTCATAGGTTAACTCAAATCCTACTGGAATTTGGGTTGTAGATACTATTAAATTTAATTGTCCTGTACGATAACAGCCGTCTGTAGTCTCAACTCTAAAATATAAAACATCTGGTGCTGCTGTAGGATCTGTATTGGTATATGCTGTGGGATTTGCAATCGCATTCATACCAGACTCTGCATCTACTTGTGTGAGATAATAGCTAAAAGTCTCTATTGCAAAATTAGCCGATATCAACTCATTGGCTTCGGTTAAATTAAAATCTACAAAACCATCGTTGGTATCATCATCACATTGACGAAGCTCTACTAATGGCGTAATTACTGGTAAGGGATTTACCACTAAATCAACTAGCGCCGTGGCATAACAATCTGAATTATCAATGTTGTCTACACGTACAACTATCTGCTGCGTGTTGGCTGTTGTATTGGTATATAATAATGGTAAGGTTGGTGTACCAGCATCTGCATCTGCCTGATTTAAATAGTAACTAACAGTAAACTGCATCGTACTCTGTAGTCCTAAAACTTGAGCTTCAATAGTTGCTAAATCAAACTCTACAATGCCATTGGTGTCATCGCCATCTATAGCATCATCACATAAAGCATATTCAACTGGTATAGCTGTTGCTGTGTCAAATACATCTATTATAAAACTGGTAGTTGCAAAACAGTCTGTATTTAAATTATTCTCAATTCGTACCCAAATAGTCTCTTCTGTATAAGCTACTTGATTGGTGTAGGGATTTGCTAATGCATTTGTATTTGTGTCTGCATCTAGCTCACTTAAGTGATAGGTAATTGAATAGTCTGTTGCTGTTTGACCAGCTAATACTTCTGTATTTAATGCTTGTAAATCAAAATCCCAAAACCCATCGTTGTTATCATCACATATTAATTGGTTTAATACTGGATTAGCTTCTGGTGTTCTAAATACATTAATATTAAATGATCCTGTTTCAAAACAAGAGGTATTACCATTATTTTCTATACGCACCCAAATAGTTTCTTGGGTAAAAGCTGTAGTATTGGTGTAAGGACTCGATAAAGCTCCTAAATCATCTATCGCATCTTGCTCACTATTATGATAACTTACTGTGAAATCTGTAGCCAATTGTGAACCTAATACTGTGCCATCTAAACCAACCAAATCAAAATCCCAAAAACCATCATTGTCATCATCACATACTAATTGATCCATAACTGCATTAAACTCGGGTTGGTTAAATACATCTATTAAAAAACTGGTTGTTGAATAACAATTGGTATTTAAATTATTTTCTATTCTTACCCAGATCGTTTCTTGGGTATTAGCTACTGCATTGGTGTAAGGACTCGTTAATGGATTATCTCCAGAATCTGCATCTGCCTCACTTATATGATACGTAATTGTATAATCAGCGGCTGTCTGACCTAATAATACATCTACATCTAATGCCAACAAATCAAAATCCCAAAAGCCGTCATTATTATCATCACAAATCAATTGATCCATTACTGGATTGGCGGTGGGAGCTGGCGTAAACTCTACTTCAATTGTATCCATAGCTGTACAACCACCTGAAAACTCTACTTCAACAGAATATGTACCATCTTGAGAAACATTAATAATAGACCCTGTTTCACCCATAATTTCAGCTCCATTAAAAAACCATTTATGAACTTCTCCTGTTAAACCTGTATCTAAATCAAGTGTATCTGTACAAACAGAATTACCAGCAGCTATAGTTAAATCTTGACCAAGATTTAAGCCTATCTCAAAACTCCCAGCTTCCAAAAAAATAGCAGAATCCCAAGCAGAATCTCCTTGATCTGCAACAACTAGCTTAATCTCATAAACTTGATTCGGTATAACATTTGCTGTAGCTGTTAAAGCTGTTGTTCTTCCTCCGTAGTTAGTATCTCTTACGCCTTCAGTATAATATCCTTCAAAGAATTCAGTATTAGCGGCGCATCCAGGAGCATTGTTAATATTTAAAACACTTATTGGAGTTACGCCATCTGGTAAAACAGCTAGATTAATATAATTTGTAGTACCTACTTCTCTTAATAAAAACGCAAAACTATCTGCAAAAGAACATTCTGTTCCACCATCATATTCTTCTGAAGCCATTAAAAATCTGAAACTGAAGTTAGAAATAGTTGGCACAAAATTAAATTTAATAAAAGTAGCGTCATTTAAGTTAGTTTGTCCTAACGCAGCTGCTAAATCTGCATCTCCACCTAAACCATTATTAATATTTATTAAATTACCATTTACAGTATTTCCTGCAGGAAATGCCGAACCTGTTGTTAAAACTATTCCTTCTTGAAAAGGGAAATTAACTCCAGCTGGTGTTTCAAAATACCCATAACTTTTAGTTTGAGTATCAGTAGGTGATCCTGCAACTTGTTCTAAAAAGGTATCAACACCTGCACATGCACTACCACCTATTAAAACATCTGTAACTAATTGCTCTAGAGAAAATTCTGATTCTGGATCGGCAGCATTATTTATATTTATGACTTGCGCTTCAATTTTTAAACTAACACACAATAAAAAGAAAAGAAAGTAAACCTTTTTCATAGAATTAAATTTAAAGACTTTATAGATATTTAGTTATTAAAAGCATAGCTTTTAAATAGAACAACCTTATCTAAAAAATCCCTACAATTTTTTTTAATTTCTTATAAGAAATAAACAAATAAGAATATCAAATATATAGATAACTCAAAACTTCTTTTGTTATTTTTGCATAAAATTAGATGTAATGCAAAAAATTAACATTTCAATACAAGAAACTAGCAATCCAACTATTATAAAATTTCAAGCGGATTCTTTTTTAACTAAAAATGAAAGCTTTGAATTTAACAATATAGATGAGGCTTCTAAATCGCCTTTAGCGCAACAATTATTTTATTTGCCTTTTATAAAAAAGGTTTACATTTCTGGGAATTTTATTGCAGCAGAACGATTTAATATTGTAGAATGGAAAGATGTACAAGAAGAGGTGAAAACACAGATAGAAGATTATATCAACAACGGAGGCGTTATTGTTGAAACTAGTGCTACTCCAAAAAAGGTACCAGTTACTATTTATGCAGAAAGCACACCAAATCCATCTGTAATTAAATTTGTTGCCAACAAACAATTGTCTGCTTCGTCTTTTGAATTCTTATCGATTGATGACGCGAAGCTTTCTCCACTGGCTTTTGAATTGTTTAATTTTCCTTTTGTTAAAACTATTTTTTTAGATCATAATTATGTATCTATTACAAAGTATGATGTAGCGGATTGGAATGACATAACGATGGAGCTTCGAGAATTTATTCGCAGTTATATTGAGTCTGGTAAAGATATCTTAATACCAAATGCTTCACAACAAACAGAAAAATCTCAAGAGCAATTAGACACAAACTTTGAAAAGCTTGACGACACATCAAAGCAAATCGTTAACATACTCGAAGAATACGTAAAACCTGCCGTTGCAAGTGATGGAGGAAATATTCAGTTTGACTCGTATGATAAAAACACTAAAACTGTAAAAGTAATTTTACAAGGCGCTTGTAGTGGCTGTCCTTCATCAACATTTACTCTTAAAAATGGTATTGAAAATATGCTAAAAGAAATGCTAAATGGTCAAGTAGAATTAGTTGAAGCTATAAATGGTTAGTTTACTAATATTTTGTGACTTTCATATTTTTTTTGTTTCTTATAGATAATAATAACCTTAAAAAAATAATCATGGCAGTAATGAAAGTTATAGAAGTATTAGCAAACTCTGATAAAAGTTGGGAAGATGCTACAAGAAAAGCAGTAAAACAAGCTTCTAAAAGTGTAAAAAACATAAAGTCTGTATTTGTACAATCTCAAAGTGCAGTTGTAAATGATAATGAAGTAACTGAATTTAGAGTTAATTTAAAAATTACTTTTGAAGTAAAATAAACTTATCTAAACATTAAAAAAAGCACTTCTTTGCTGAAGTGCTTTTTTTAGATACCTTTACAGTAAATTCAAAAATTATGGAGCTTCTTTCAATTATACTAATTTGCTTTGTTGCCTTTGAACATTTTTACTTTCTTGTGCTCGAAATGTTTTTATGGACTAAACCTAAAGGCATCATAGCCTTTGGTTTAAAATCTAAAGAGTTTGCTGAAGAAACTAAAGTATTGGCAGCGAATCAAGGTCTTTACAATGGCTTTTTAGCTGCTGGACTCATTTATTCTCTTATTAAAAAAGACGTTAACCTTTCTGTTTTCTTTCTAACATATGTAATAATAGCAGCTATTTACGGAGCCTATTCAACAAAAAAGATACGCTTATTTTATGTGCAAGGTATTCCAGCAATTATTGCTTTAATAACCATCTTATATCAATTGGCTTAATTTTTGTTGCTTTTTAATTCAATAACTTGAAACTATTTTACTTATGAAACCGCTTTTATTATCATTTTTCTTTTCGTTTTTTTTAATCACTAATGCACAAATTGCTGCTCCAAAAATTGATAGACCAAACCCTTTAGAAGCAAGAAAAATAGACTTAAATAATGTTAAAGGTAGTCCTTATGAAAACGAAGAGTACACACAAGGAAAATTAATTGATGAAGTTACTAATCAAGAAAAGAACTGTTTTTTTAGATATAATGCTTTTACAGATGAAGTTGAAATAAAAAATGACAATAAAACAGAAACTGAAAGTATGCTTAAGTCTAAAGGAATCTACATACTCTCTGAAGGTAAAGAATATCGTTATAATAATTATGTAACTACAGATAATCAATTATTCAATCAAATCTCTATTTGTTTATTGAAAGAAAAACCGTTCAGTATTCATAAATATGTAATTAAAGAATTTGTACCAGAAAAAAAAGCTCAAACTTCTCTAGAACAAGATAAGCCAGCTAGGTTAAGAACTAAAGATTATTATTTTATAGAGAGAAATGGCACTTTAATCCCTATTGAAATACATAAAAAAACGTTAGTAAAATCTATACCATCTCATCAAAAGGAAGTGGAAAAATTTATAAAATCGAATAAATTGAAATTAAAATCTGAGGCAGATTTAGTAAAAGTAATAACTTATTATAATTCACTCTTATAAATATTAATTAACTAAAATAACATTAAATGAACATTGAGACTATTCTAGAGAAACTAATTGACTTTGCATCTGTTTACGGTATAAAAATAATTGGTGCTATCCTGATTTGGATTATCGGAACATGGATTATTAAAAAATTAATGAAAGGAATTAAAAAAGTCATGTCTAAAAGAGATTATGATGAGAGTCTTCAGAAATTTTTATTAAATCTAATTGGTTGGTCTTTAAAAATCTTATTAGCAGTAGTTATATTAGGTAAACTAGGTGTAGAAACCACCTCATTTGCAGCCATACTTGCTGCAGCAGGTTTAGCAGTTGGCCTAGCTTTACAAGGTTCTCTATCTAATTTTGCTGGAGGAGTGCTACTCATGATTTTTAAACCTATTAAAATAGGAGATTTAATTGAAGCACAAGGTGAAGTGGGCGTTGTAAAAGAAATTGAAATTTTTACAACAAAATTAACTGGTTTATCTAACAAAGAGATTATTATTCCTAATGGAACATTATCTAATGGAAATATAATAAACTATACTTCTGAAGGTACTCGAAGAGTTGATTTAGTATTTGGAGTTGGCTATGATTCTGATATTAAACAAACTAAAGATGTTTTAACTCAAGTGATTACGTCTCATCCTAAAGTTTTAAAAGATCCTGCTCCTACTGTTAACGTATTAGAATTAGCTGATAGTTCAGTAAATTTTGCTGTTAGACCTTGGTGCAATACTGAAGATTACTGGGATGTTCATTTTGGCGTTACTGAAGAGGTGAAAATTGCGCTAGATAACGCTGGAATTGAAATTCCTTATCCTCACAGTGTAGAAATACAGAAGCAAGGTTAAGATTTTGGCTTTAGAGCTACAAAATCTTTTAAATAATAAGGCTCAAAATAAGCGACATCTTCGATGTCGTTTTTTTTGTACTTGTTATAAGCTAATAAACTCATCTCATTAGCTGACGGTAATTTATCATCAATAAAAATAGCATTTGGATGCTGTATTAATGACTTTGATTTTTCTACACCACTACCAATAAAATACACTTTACCTTTTAAATAGTCTTTAAAAGAATTTTCGTCAAGAATTTGTGCTTCCACTTCTCTGACTAAATTATAGTTGGCATCAAATATTGATGAATATACTTCTAAACGTCTAGCATCTAACATTGGTATAATTAATCCATCTGCAACTTTAACTTGATGAGCTAAAGACTCAAGAGTAGACACAGAGATTAAAGGTTTGTTCAAAGCAAAGCACAAGCCTTTAGCTGAAGATACGCCAATTCGTAAACCAGTATAAGATCCTGGGCCTTTACTAACAGAAATAGCATCTAATTGACTTTGATGAATACTTGCTTCTTTTAAAACGGCATCGATAAAAACATGTAAACGTTCAGCATGAGAATAACCTTTATCGTAATCTTCTTTTAAAACCAAAGTCTCTCCTTCAAATGAAAGAGAGACTGAACAATTGGTTGTTGCTGTTTCTATGTTAAGTATATAAGCCAAATTAATCTACAGTGATTGGTTTACCTATGAAAAAGTCTAAAACTTTTGTTCTGAAAACAAAATCGTATTTCGCATTTGTTAACGAATTTTGTGCATTAATTAGTCGAATTCTTGCCTGCTCTAGATTAAAAGCATTCATACTACCTAAATTATATCGCTCCTGTGAGTTGTCGAAAGCTAGCTGCTGAGATTCTAACGACTCTTTAGCAGCTAAATAACTATTAAAAGCAGCTTTTGCATCAGCAAAGGCTCTTTGAATAGTAGACTCTAGATTTAATTTTTGTTGCTCTAGGTTTAATAAAGCATTTTCTTCTCTAATTTTTGATTGCGCAACAGCTGTTTTATTTTGAAATCTTGAAAAAATTGGAATATTTACATTAATATTAAATCTGTGACTTTTTTGATCATTTATCTGATTAAAGAAAGCGTCTTCAGTATCTATTAAGTTTGTGTAGAACACATTAGTTCCCAGAGTATAACCACCAGTTACTGTTGGATAAAATCCACTTTTAGAGATTTCAGTACCAACTTTAGCATTCTCAATATTTTTCTCAGCTACCTTGATCTCATTTCGATTCTGAAAAGCATAATCTAAAATTGGATTAACATCATTATATAACAAATTATTACTAGGTGTATCTACATCAATTATATCAACCTCAAATCCATCAAAAGGGATTTGCAAAAGTTGTGATAATGATAACAAGGCTAAGTTATAATTGTTCTCTGCAGTGGTTTGATTTTGTTTGTCTGTTGCTAAAGTTGCTTCTGCATCATACACATCTACTTGAGCTTGAGATCCGACCTCAACTAGCTCTTTTACTTGGTCTACTTGCCCTTTAGAAAACTCTACTTGAGCTTGAGCTGTTTCTAAATTCTCTTTGTTGAATAACACATTTAAATAAGCATTAACAACGTTTAAAGAAATATCATCCTTTATTCTTGCTAATTCTAATTCGTTACTCTCTAATGTTAATTGAGCTTGTTTTTTTAAGTTAAGGTTTCTAAAACCATTGAAAATAGTTTGATTAGCTCCTACACTAATAAAGGTACTGTTATCCGTTCTATCAACAAATTGACCTGGGAAAAGCTCTCTGTTTCCTAAAGATAGAACATGTCCAGCATTACCAGAAACACTTGGTAAAAAATTTCCTTTTGCAGCTACTACGTCTTGTTCATTAATAAGTATGGTATTTTGCCCTTGTCTTACTGTAATGTTATTCTCTAAAGCATGATTAACACACTCCTGAAGCGTCCACTTTTTTTGAGCACTCACAGACAGGCCAACTAATAATGCTATTGCAAAAATACATTGTTTCATTATTGAAGTGGTATTAGTCGTTATCTTCATCTTCATCATCTTCTTTAGTTGCTTTATTCCATACTTTTATTTTATCACCTTCTGCAACACCTTCTAGTATTTCCACATTTATTCCATCAGAAATCCCTAATTCAACATCTTTCTTCTCATATTTACCTGCTTCAGTCTCAACTTCAACAAAAGGCTTTTCTGTAATTCTATTAAACTGAAGTAACGATTCTTTAATTACAAGAACACTATCTTTTGCAGCTAATTCTATTTCAGCATTAGCACTATAACCTGCTCTAATTTTAGTAGAAGCCTCCACTGTAACATCAGCCTTTATTGTAAACTGTACAGCACCATTTTCTTCTTTTCCTTTGGGCGCAACAAATGTTAAAGTTGCAGGAAATTCTTTTTCTGTAATAGCTCCAAGAATAACTTTAATCTCTTTGCCTTCATCTATTTTACCAACTTCGGCTTCATCTACTTTTCCTTCAAAAATCATTTTATTCATATCTGCAATTGTAGCCACAGTTGTTCCAGCATTAAAACTATTACTTTCAATTACTTGATCTCCTTCTCTAACAGGAATTTCTAATACTGTTCCTGAAATCTGAGCAATAATGTTTGTGTTGGCAGATCCTCCACCAGACAAAGAACCTCTTCTAATAATTTGATAATTATTTTGTGCTTGATCGAGCTGCTCTTTTGCTTGATTGTAAGCTAACTCACTATTTTCAAAATCTTGTTTAGAGATAACTCCTTTTTCAAAAAGTGCCTTATTTCTATCGTACAAAATTTTTGAGTTATCTGACGATAAACGCGCTGTACGGATTTGGCTATTAGCACTCGCAAGGTTCTGCTCATTAGGCACTACACGAATTTTTGCGATTAAGTCTCCCTTTTTTACAAGGTCTCCTTCTTCTACCAAAATTTTATCGATAATACCACCAACTTGTGGTTTTAATTCGATTTCCTCTTCTGGATTTAATTTTCCTGTAGCTACAGTTTTAGTTTGTATAGATGTGTAAAATGGTTCTTCTACATCATAATCTACTACTTCTTTAGAGTTTGCGTCTTTAAAGTACTTAAGTACAAAAGCTAGAGCTAATAGTAGTACTATTCCTAAAATAATTTTAAATGCTTTTTTCATGTGTTATTCTTAATTGTTTGCGAGTTATTTTCGCTATAGTTGATTGATTAATTTTACTCTATAATTGAGATTAGTTTTTTTTTAATTTATTCTTCTCTTAAGGCGTCTATTGGTTTAACACTTGTAGCTTTAAAAGCTGGTATTAACCCTATTAATGTGCCTAGTATTATTAAAATAATTAATGCTACAAATACAATAGCAATAGACACTGAAGCATTTACCAATGTAGCATCTGGACCTTGACCTGCTAATTTATCTATTAAAATTAAAATCCAACCTCCAGAAATTATTCCTAATAATCCTGCTACTAGGGTTATAAAAACAGCTTCTACAACAATTTGCCTTTTAATTTCAAAAGGTGTGGCGCCTAATGCACGACGAACACCAATTTCTTTAGTTCGCTCTTTCACTGTAATGAGTAATATATTACCAATGGCAAATACTCCAGCAATTAAAGTTGCAATACCTACAAACCATGTTAAAAACTGCATTCCAGTTAGGAAACCTGTAAGTTTTCCAAATTCTTTTCCTAGATTAAAGCTTCCAAAAGCTCGTTTATCTTCTGGATGAATGTTGTTTAAATTCTTCAAGAGCAATTTAGCATCTCTTTCCAATTGTCTTATGTCGAATTCAGGTTTTCCTGTAATCATCATCCAACCTATACGATCTCCTTGGTTATACACTTGCTGAAACGTTGTGAAAGGAATATGCATATCTGCTCTTGGCCCACCACTCATATTATCATTGGCAAACATTCCAATAATTTTAAAATTGATACCGTTTATTTGAATGTATTCTCCAATAGCTTCGGCATCTTTCTCAAAGAGTTGTTTGTAAATACTCTCTGAAATAACCACTACTTTCTTATTGTCATCAATATCATTTTGATTGATAAAACGACCATACTGCATTTTCTTTTTTTGTACCTGATCTAGAAGTGGATAATCTCCATATACTCCAAAAGTTCCAGATAAAAACCCATGAACAACTAGACTTCTAGTAATATTTCTAGGAACCACAAATTCAATACCTTCTACATTTTCTTCAATTTTAATGGCATCAGATAAGGATAATTGAACCTGTCTTCCTTCTTGAAAACCTTTAAAAGGCATTCCTGTACTTTGTCCCCAAACAAATACACTATTAGTTGCAAAACTTCCGAACAATCGATTAAAAGAGTTTTCCAAACCTCTTGCTGAACCTAACAGACCAATAAGTAATAATATTCCCCACCAAACGCCTACCATCGTTAGAATGGAGCGTAGTTTATTTTTGGTTAAACTATCGTAAACCTCTTGCCAAGTATCTCTATCAAATAAAAATTTCATTCGTTAATTTTTATTGTTTATTAAAGGTCGAATGTGTTCACACATTATATTATTGCAACAAATTTTCATGTTTCTAATAGCTCGGTCTATCATAATTATTCGTCTCTTAATGCTACAATTGGTTTAATTCTTGAGGCTTTTTTAGCTGGTAAATATCCTGCTATGGCTCCAGCAATAATCAATGTGATTGTTGCTCCAACTATTGTAGACGTATCAACACTAGGATCTTTAAGGAAATATTCTTCTAGCATAGGAGCTGCTAAATCTAAAACCCACATTCCAAGGAAAAGACCAACAAATCCAGCGATAATAGTAATCAATATAGATTCTAATAAAATAATAGATATTATAGACTTTGGTTGAGCACCAAGTGCCTTTCTAATTCCAATTTCTTTAGTACGCTCTTTAACAATAAAAATCATGATATTACTAACGCCTACTATTCCTGCGATTAATGTACCAAATCCGATTACTAATACTAAAATATTTATAGATAACTCAATTGTTTCTACCGCTTTAGTACCTTGCGCCATATTTTCAACTCGAACTGCTCGTTGATCACTTGCTGCTATTGAAAATCGGTTTTTCAATTTTTTAGTAATAGAATTTCCAAACGCTAATGCTTGATCAGAATTCATTTCTGGATTATACGTAAGGTACATGAAATCTATATAGTCATTATTTCCATATACCTGTTGAGCAGTAGATAATGGTATATATACCATACGCTCTTCATCATCTCCTCCTTCATCACTAAAAATACCCACTACTTTATATTGTAATCCATTAATATTTATATACTTCCCTACAGCAGTAGTTTTTAAAAATAGGTCTTGCTCTACTAACCTACCAATGACCGTAACTTTAGTTTTATTATCGATATCGCTTTGATTGATGTAGCGGCCATCTATAACTTTATTCTGTTCAATATGAATATTATCTGGATGAATAGCTCTAAAAGGGTAATTATTTTTTTCTCCTCTAAAAGAGACATTCGCATTCTTTAAAATTCTTGATGTGATAAATTCTATCTTATCACCATACTCCTCTTTTAAAAAGTTGTATTCATCATTTGTAAATTGAATACGCCTACCAGCTTGCATTCCTTTATTAGCTTCAGAAGTTGTGCCTGGCCAAATAGCTATTGAGTTATTAGCATCATCAACAAATCCTTCTGCAAACGTGTTAAGCAACCCATTACCTAAACCAAATAATATGGCAAATAAAAGTATAGCAAAGGACACTGTAAAACCAGATAGTAAACTTCTGGTTTTATTCATATTTATACTCTGAAATATTTCGCGCCAAAGATCTCTATCAAACATGTGCTGAAGCTCTAACTTGGGTTACTTTAGTGTCTTCCATGATAACACCATCTTTTAAACGTACAATGCGCTTACACATTTGTGCAATATCCTCTTCGTGTGTTACCATTAATATGGTTTTTCCTTCATCGTTAAGAGACTGAATAAACTCCATAATCTCGTGAGATGTAGTAGTATCTAATGCTCCAGTTGGCTCATCTGCTAATAACAATTTTGGATTAGCTGCTAATGCTCTAGCTATTGCCACACGTTGCTTTTGTCCTCCAGATAATTCGTTAGGCAAATGCTTTGCCCAATCTCTTAAACCAACTTTACCTAAATGGAACATGGCTTTTTCTATGCGTTCTTTTCTATTTTGTCCTTGATAGTATAAAGGAAGAGCAACATTCTCTACTGCTGTTTTGTAGTTTATTAAATTAAAAGATTGAAATATGAATCCTAAAAATTTATTTCTATAAACAGCTGCTTTTTTTTCAGTTAAATCTTTAATAGGCACATTATCTAATGTGTAACTACCTTCATCAGCTTCATCAAGCATACCTATTATGTTAAGTAGTGTCGATTTCCCTGAACCAGATGATCCCATTATGGCTACCATCTCTCCTTCTTCAACAGATAAATCAATACCTTTTAATACGTGTAAACTAGAATCTCCTATCGGATAGGACTTATGAAGCTTTTCAATTTTAAGCATGTTGATTGGTTATTTTGATTGATCAATTATAAGTTAGACTACTCATTGTAAAAAATGTTACAACAAATTTGAAATTATTTACAAATGTTAAAATTACTAATCTTGTTTTGTAGTCTTGTTAAACTTTTTATAAATAATAAATCCAAGCCCAAAAACTAGTATATAAGGAATTGCCATTAAATACACTATACCATCATTAACACCTTCAGCTGTACTCTGTCCTTCTTCACTTTCTAAAACAGCGCGACACATAGCACATTGTGCTTCTAGATTTAAAACTAAAACTAGTAAGACTAATAATATGACGTATTTTTTACTCAAAGGTTCAATTTAATAATAAGGAGAAATCATTATATATACTATAACACCAGAAACTGCTACATATAGCCATAGTGGAAAGGTTATTTTAGCAATCTTTTTGTGACGTTCAAAACTATTTGCGATTGCTCTTACATAGGTAATAAGTACAAAAGGAATAACTGCAATTGATAATACAATATGACTAATTAAAATTATTAGATATATTATTCTATAGTTACCTTCATAGCTAGTTGAATCACTCGTCATATGATACAATACATACATTACTAAAAACAGAACAGATAATACAATAGCAAACTTCATGAGCTTTTCATGTAATTGCCTGTTACCTTGTTTTATTTGATATACTGCAACAATTAAAATTAAAGCGGTTAGTCCATTTATTGTAGCATAAATTGGCGGTAAAAAAACTGGTAATTCTATATCTAACTTAACTCTAAATAAAGCACCAACAACTAAAGGGATTACTATTGATAGTATAACAATCCATTTATTATATTTTTTTTCAGATTCTGGTTGACTCATATTAACTAATCTATAATCGTATAGACTCTCAAAATAATCAAAATTTAATGATTTCGAGAGCCTCAATCACCAAATAATTACTCTTTTAATAATTTAGCAATATCTTGTTTTAATATACTTATTTGTTCTGGTTCTCCGTCGTCATCAAACTTTTCTTGTTCGCTTATTGTACCTCGATAAAAGATTAGTGGATTGCCAAAATTATCTTTCCTAGAACGTATAAATCCATTTTTGTCTATAAGCGCGAAATTCCCTGAATGTTCAAAACCACCTTCTGCATCTGCATCTTTTGCAGTATACAACGAAAAACCAATATTAGATAAATCGTAAATAGCTTTTTCATCTCCTGTCATTAAGTGCCAATTAGGGTTCGTAACACCATATTGATCTGCATACTCCTTAAGTACTTTTGGTGTATCATATTCTGGATTTATAGTAAAGGATGCTACACCAAAATTTTCAAAATCTTTAAATTTATTTTGAATCTGGATAAGATTACGATTCATTTTTGGGCATATGGTTGGGCAAGTTGTAAAAAAGAATTCCACTAAATATACCTTGCCATCGTAATCCTTATTTGTGATCGTTTTGCCATTTTGGTCTGTGAAACTGAAATCTGGAACTTTCTTTTTAACACCATTAATTTCTATAAATGCTAAATCTGATGAAGCATTCTTCTCTTCATTATTACTAATAGCATTACTTCTACTTTCAGTTCGCGTAATATCGTTGTTAGTGATTCTATCTATTATTCTTGGAATAAAAATAATTCCGAACACTAAAATGATAAATGCTATTCCTACGTAAGAATAATTTGTTTTACTTTTCATCATTATTTTTTAAATCGCTAGCTCTACGAGTAGAAGAATCGAAATTTCCTTTTCGTTTTTGTCTATATTCTGTAAATAAGATGCGGACATCTTCACTCATTTTATTTTTTATCTCGGCAACCTCAACACAATTGTAGGACTCTAGACCATAAATAGGCTTGTTCTTTTCTATTTCAAAATCATCACGATCATCGATTCTACCTCTTTGATTTAAGTCTTTATCAATAATATATACTTGGTCTGTTGCCAAACTTGCATCTAGACTTGTATTCGTACTTAAACTAGAAAATATATTTTTAATAGCACCTTCGCTTGCAAATACAAAATGCCAATACTTTAACTCATCTCCATTTCTAATTTCTCTTTCTAACTTTTTAACTTCTTCTTGAGTACCATCTGGCAAAAGAACTATAATCTGGAATTTTTTAAAGCCTTTAAATTTATCATAAACCAACTCCTTTAAGTTAGAAGCAGTAATCACTTTATCAAGTGGGTTTTTACCAAAAAAACCTAAAACAGTAATGTTATTTTTAAGTTGACTTTCTTGAGAAAAACCAGATATATCTGAAACGTTTTCATGTACTATATCTAATGCATTATAATTATGCTTAGAAGGATATAAAAACAATAAAAAGATTACTGGAAGAAAGAAGAGCACTCCAAGAATACTGTACTTTTTTAAACGCTTATTTACCATACTACAAAAATAAAAAAGACGGTTTTAAAAACCGCCTTTTTGTATATTTTTAACGCATATATTCTATTAAAAATCACGTTTTACATAACCCGAAGAATAGACACTTTCGATATATCCTCCTTCTTGTAATAAAATGAATATTAAGTAGCAGATTAAGAATACTCCTGTCCATACTACCATGCGTCTTAAACTCGATTTTTCATCTCTCATATGCATGAAATCCCAAGTAATGTAGTAAGCTTTAACGATTGTTAATACAATGAATATTAAGTTAAGAGGCTTCATGTAAATGAAAGGAGATAAGAAAATATTTCCTAATGTTGCTAGAAAGCCACCTTCAAATGGTGTCATCCAAGTATGCATAAGAGAATCTGGTTTATAAATACCTAAAACAACCTCAATTGCCGTTACAAAGGTTAAAAACGCTAATACTCCCCAAATTTTTTGAGTATTAGATTTAAACTTCCAAAGACCTCTAAATATTTCTAATTTATGTGCGTGTGCCATTTTTATTAAATTATGCTTTTATTAAACTAGGTAGAAGAATGTAAATACAAATACCCAAACTAAATCTACAAAGTGCCAGTATAAACCAACCTTTTCAACCATTTCATAACTTCCTCTTCTTTCGTAGGTTCCTAATATGACATTAAAGAAAATAATAATATTGATGACCACTCCAGAAAAAACGTGAAAACCGTGGAATCCTGTTATAAAGAAAAAGAAGTCAGCGAATAGAGACGTTCCATATTCATTTACTTCTAGGTTAGCACCCTCTACAACGCGCTTCCCATTTTCTTTTATTTGTCTTAAAGATTCTGCTCTTGTTAAAACTGTTTTTTCTCCTTCTTCATTTAGTAATTGCGTTCTTACTAAAACATCTGGACGCGACTCTAAACCTTTTATTACTTCTCCAACTGTGTAAGTAGGCAATGTACTTTCTTGTACAAACCATAAGCCATTTTTACGTTCATGCTCTGCTCTGTATTTTTTTTCAGCAGTCACAAAATCTGCTAAAGCAACACGTTTACCATCTGTATCTACAAATTGTAAAATATTACCTCCCTTTGTTTGAATGGCTCCATAATCGCCTTTAATAAATGTTGCCCATTCCCATGCTTGAGAACCAACAAATATTAAACCTCCAATTATAGTTAAAAACATATATAGTGTTACTTTCTTTTTGTTCATGTGGTGTCCAGCATCTACAGCTAACACCATTGTTACAGACGACATAATCAGGATAAATGTCATGAAAGCCACATAAATCATTGGATAGTTTCCGTGAAAAAACGGAACGTGTGTAAACACCTCATCGGCAATTGGCCAGTAATCGATAAATTTAAATCTTGAAAATCCGTAAGCAGCTAAAAAGCCTGAAAATGTTAAAGCATCTGAAACGATGAAAAACCACATCATCATTTTACCATAGCTTGCATTTAGAGGTCTATTTCCACCTCCCCAAGTTTTTCCTTCTGTACCAGTATTTGCAACTGTCGTATCCATAAATGAAATTCGTTTTTAAGAATTGCACAAAAATAATCAATTATTCTTTTTAAAGAAACATAGAAGAGTAAATTTTAGACCCATAATCTAAAGCCATTTTTCAAGAGTCATTTCAATTAAAAAAATACTCGAAAATTACGCTGCGAAATAAAGGAACCCGAATAGGTAAATCCACAATATATCAACGAAATGCCAGAAGGTTGATGCTAATTCTAACCCAAGCATATTGTCTGCAGAATACTTTTGTTTAAAATGATTATAAATTACAACCATTAGCGCTATTAAACCTGCAACAACATGCAAAATATGCACCATTGCAATCAAGTATATGTACGACATGGTTATATTACTGGTTGGTCCAGTAAAATTGTATCCAGCATTAATTATTTCTTGAAAACCAATAAACTGATTACTAATAAAACCAACACCTAATAAAAAAGTAGCAACTAAATACACAGATGTCATTTGTCTATTATTGCTTTTCAGGGCTTTTTTAGCTAAAAATAATGTAAAACTACTTACTACTATTAAAACCACACTTATCGTAAATGCTTGCGGCATTTTAAAATCTGCTAACCAATCTGGCCTAGAACTACTCACTACAAAAGCACTTGTCCAGCCAGCGAAAGACATTATTAAAGAAATAATACCAAACCAAAGCATCATTTTTTTAGCTCTTCCAGTTTTTTCCTCGTGTGTTCCTTGTGTTAAATCCATAACTATCTTAAAAACTTATCTACTACATATATTATTTGTAACAAGGTGATGTAAGACACACTTGCTAACATGAGTTGCTTCGCGGCTTTTGATGTCATTTTTTTAAACAGCATAAATGCATAATAAATCATCACTAAACCTAAAGCAAATACTATAAGTGCACCAACAATTGATAGTTTTAAGTCTCCTGTAATACCAAGCACAGGAATTACAGATACTAAAACTGTCCATATGGTGTACATAATTGTTTGAACTGCAGTAGCCTTATCACGTTTTCCTGTTGGTAACATAAAAAAGCCACCTTTTTTATAATCATCAAATAAAAACCAACCAATAGCCCAAAAATGAGGAAACTGCCAGAAAAACTGTATGGCAAATAAGGTTCCTGGTTCTATACCAAAATCATTTCTAGCTGCTACCCAACCTAGCATAAATGGAATTGCTCCTGGAATAGCACCTACAAAAACAGCTAAAGGTGTTTTTGTTTTTAATGGTGTGTAAGCACTTGTGTAGAGAAAAATTGAGATTGCTCCATACATTGCCGTTTTAGGGTTTATAACATATAAAGATGCAACACCCAAAATAGTAAACAAAACTGCTATGATAAAAGCAGTATTAACAGACATTCTTCCAGATGGAATTGGTCTGTTTTTAGTTCGATCCATTAAAGCATCTAAATCACGTTCAATAATTTGGTTATAGGCATTTGATGCTCCAACCATAAAATAACCTCCAAAAGCTAATAAAGTTAACACCTTAAAATCTACAGTTTCAGTACCTAAAAGGTATCCTGCTATAGCAGAAAACACAACACTTAAAGACAATCCCATTTTTGTGATTTCTTTAAAATCTATAAAGATTGAAGTAGAAGATGTTATAGTTTTTACTGTACTCAATTCAAGTATTATTTTGCGTCTGCAAAGATACTCCTTAAAACACTATTGACCAATTGAACAACAATTTTTAATTAATGAGTTCTGTAAGTTTTAATATCTTTATCAGACTTTGTTATTTTAAACTCTATATCATGAAGCTTACGTATTCTTCTTTCATCTTATTATCTACATTTAGTATAACAATTCATGCTCAAGGAAGATTTGATAAAGTAAAAATTGAAACACAAAAACTTTCAGATCATGTTTATATGCTAACTGGAGCTGGTGGGAATATTGGAGTCTCTGTTGGAGATGATGGTGTTTTTGTAATTGATGATCAATTTGCACCTTTAACTTCCAAAATAGAAGCTACCATAAAAACCTTGAGTGATAAACCAATAAAATACGTTGCAAATACTCATTATCATGGAGATCATACTGGCGGAAACGAAAATATGGCAAAACTAGGAGCTACTATTATAGCACATAATAATGTTAGAAAGCGATTGGTTGAAACTCCAAATAGACAAGGTAATTTCGCTCCAAAACAAGCGTTACCAATTATTACTTTTAACGATAAACTACATATTTACGTGAATGGCGAACAGGTTGCTATATTTCATGTTGATAATGCACATACTGATGGCGATGCCTTATTATATTTTACAGAAAGTAATGTGTTGCATACTGGAGATACTTATTTTCAAGGTCGTTATCCTTATATAGATTTAAAATCTGGCGGAAGTGTTACTGGTTATATTGAAGCTGCAAAACGAGGCTTGATGCTTATTAATGATGACACTAAAATCTTACCTGGCCATGGAAAGGCTTCTAATAAAGAAGAATACAAAAACTTCTTAAATATGCTTGAAGACTTGCGAGCTATTATTCTAAATGAAATACAAGCTGGTAAATCTGAAGAAGATGTTGTTGCAAATACAGATCTAACTAAAAAATACGATGATCTAGGCTATGGCTGGAATTTTATTACTTCAGAGAAAATAAGACGTACGTTTTATAATAGTTTAAAAAAATAAAAACCACAACCCTAAATTTTGGATTGTGGCTTGATAATATTATTTAATTTAAAGGAGGTGGTGTATTAGCAATTTTAGTTAGCGTAAAATTAGTTGGCATACTAAAACTGTAATTATAAGCTTTCATAATATGTGCCCTATTTTTTAACTCAAAATTAGCTTCTAAAGCATTACCACTATTTAAATTGGTAATATTAAAAGTAGCTTTACCGCTTTTTGCTCCAAAACTACCATCCTCATTTTCTATTTGTACACCATAGTCTTTAAAAAACATCGAGTTTATTTTTTCTCCATCTTTTGGAGGTCCATAAAAAGGAGCATACTGTACAGTAAGTTGTTGGTTATTATTTTGTGCCTCTGTTAAAGAGTTAATGAGCTCTACTCCATTTTCTTTATAAATATAATACCCAAAAATAATATCATTAAATTGTTTTCCCATTTTTCCAGAAAGTCCAATAGGGATGTCGTCAATTTTATAAATATAAAGTGTTAGTTCACTAATTCCAGACGAGCCTTGCCAAACGCCATAAAAGTTATCTCGCAAATTGTTTAAATCTTTTATAAATCTTGGTTTTTCAGAAGTTGAAAAATCTCCATTATCACCTAGTGTAATAACAGTTTGAGCTTTACAACTCAATGTAAATACTAATAAGGCTGTAATTAATAATATATGTTTCATTGTTTTTATTTTTAAGTTATTAGCAACCATCATAAGTTACATTATCGTGTTCGTCTATTTCTACTTCTTCCCAACTCTCAAAATCATCAGTAGTTCTAAAAAGCTTAAGTCCAGAATTTCCACTTCTTAATAATTTAAAAACAATGATAAACCTCAATCCAAAATTTGAATTGAGGTTTAAAGTATTACTGTTTAGTTAACTCAAAATAAGTAGGCAGAGCCCAAGGTTGCCCATTACCATAATTAATTTTAACACCTTCACTATCCCACAAACGCATAGTTGCTGTGGTTGGAGAGGTTAAAATAAACTCACCTACTTTGTTTGTTTCACTTGTTGGATCTCCTATAACAACGCCATATTCTGTTGGAGAACGAAAACCAAGAGATAATTTTAAATTTACAAAAGTCTCAATCTCTGTTATATTAACAATAGTTTGTCCATTTTCTATATAAGTATATTTCCCATAGACAGCATCTAAATATATATTAGGAGAAATAGGGTAACTATATTGCTCAAATTCCTGTAAGGTCATCTCAAATGAGGTATTGCCATCTTCCCATCTCCAGACACCTACAATGGCATCGTGATGGTTATCAATATCTTTATAATAATAGTTATCTGTTACTGTTCGGTTTTCAGGTGGCGTATCTATATTATAAACCGTTAATTGAGCTTTACAACTTAAAGTCGATACTATAAATAATGCTAATAATATATGTTTCATATGTTTATGTTTTAGTTACAGTTTTTTTTTTGAATTTCACCATTGTTTTTTACTTTAATCTGTGTCCAATTATTTAAATCATCTTTATCTCCTCTAAATAATTGCATGCCCATTTTTTTATCTTTAAAAAGTCTAGCCAAACGTTCTTCGTTCACTGAAGTTGAAATACTTGTACTAATTAAATTATTTGGATCATTATAAAAATTATCAATAAGTAAAGGTGTTACAGCTAAAGCATTGGCAAGGTTTATAAATTGTTGAGTGTTAGTTATTGTTATAGCATATACTGTATCGTCATCAGTAGAGTTTATATTTTGTCCTGGTGTTGCAACAACTATAATGAAATCGCTCAAATCATTAATAAGTCCATTTACATACATATTAGAAACCGTATATAAATCTGCTCCAGAAAATACAGGAAAAGGTTTATAGGTTACTGGTTGACCACTCTGATTAATAACTGTTACAAATGAGTGGTTATGTATATAGGAATCAACAGATGATATAGGAGGATTTGGTTTTATTTCTCTAGCATTTTCTGCGCTTTCACTTCTATCACTATCTGCATAGTTCATATTATTTAAATTATCATTTCTACCCCAATAATTTATCTCTGTATTACCTGATGTATTATTAATTAATTCTTGCATACGCTGCTGAAAACTGGAGCTTTCCGATAATTTTTTTAATTTTTTACACTTACTTATTAAAACATCGTCTTCATCTAACACACCAACATCTCCATCGTCTCCTGGGCAAGGATTACTACTTGTTTTATTTGCAGCAGACTTTAATTGTATATCGCCACCACTACCATCAGAGCAAACAATACGTAAATAAGTTGCTCCTTTAAATGTGCCTGTACAAGCTGGATTACTACCATCGTGATTTCCGCCACCATAAGCAGTAGAACCATTACAAGGTATTACCACAATGCTTGAGGAACATGTTACAGGTATTCCATTACTCTGTGTTGTTGAGTTAGTATTTCCTGTAGTTCCTGTGGCACTTCCACCTCCTCCTCCACCAGAGTTGTTAACTGGATCGTTTGGATCATTTGTGGTATCATCATCTACTGGAACTGGAGGGCAATCCCCAGACCTATTTAATAAATTATCAATATCGATACTTTCTGTAATGCTGTAGTTAGTAAATTCTCCTTCAAAACTATCAAAAGTAGCTATACCATTTGAGTAGTTATCGTAAAAACTATCACTCATGGTATATTTTTTAATATAAGGTTCGCTAAACGTACTATCAGCATTCTGTCGTATAATAAAATTGTAAAATGTTTTTGGGTCATCGTCATCTAACTCTACTCTAAAAGTAAAATTCTCAATACTATCTTCACTGATAGTTTGCATAATTCTATCTGTAAGAATGGTACCGAAAGAAATTTGTAAATCTCTTGTAGAATTTTTAGACTCAAGTGATTTTAAAGATTTCTCTAATTCTTCTGAAACTACTTTAGGTAATGATTTATTTGTATAGTAATTAACCTTTGGTAGTTTTTTAGTACTAAAATCTATTGTTTGTTCATTAGAAATCGACATTTCATCTTTTTCACAATTAACAAGAATAATGGAAATCCCGAAGAGTAGAATGCCGAGTTTTAAATAGTTTTTGAGTTGGTGTTTCATATAATTACATTTTAAAAAGTTACAAATCAAACGTTCTAGAAATAGCTTATGCTAATCTAGTTACATTGGGTTACTATTAAAATTAGTAATTAGGGAAATACTATTTTAAATGAGGGAATAAACCGATTTAATGAGTTAGTTAATTTCTATTTCTATAAAATTAAGAATTAAACTTTACTTTTTGTTACGGGAAAACCGTAAATTTATTACGGTAATTTTCTTGCAAAAATAGATTTACTTTTTTAGACCTTCTAAAAAACCTTTTAAGTCTTTATGACTATGCGACAGTTTACCATTTACTAAAATAACTGGAGTAGTTACTCGTCCTTCATGTCCAGAATCTTTTAACAGCTTCCACATTAATTCACGACTCTTCATGTCTGAAGTAATGTTTAACATTTTAAACTTAATATT
Source organism: Flavobacteriaceae bacterium NBU2973 (assembly GCA_026162565.1). GTDB lineage: Bacteria > Bacteroidota > Bacteroidia > Flavobacteriales > Flavobacteriaceae > JAOEIQ01. The sequence continues at coordinate 69,099 of JAOEIQ010000012.1, read as the reverse complement.
ATTATCTAGCATATATGAGGTTGCTCTTGTGCATCTTGCGCATCCTGTTTTTTCAAAAACAATTATTCCCTTATTAATATCTTCAAAATCTTGGAGCAATAACTCATTTTTTTTCTTTTCTAGGGCTATTTTTTCTTCTTCGGTAATAATTCTTCTATATGAAGTAGAACTAGAGTAAGAATACTTATCCTTAAAACTTAAATCATAAAAAAGAATTTTACTTTTAGGTTTAATAAGCTTTTTTATTGGTTTTTTGTATCCTCTTAAACCTTTTATGTTTTTTAATGTTAAGGTTACTTCTTGAGTATATTTTGAATTATTTTTACAAAAAATTTTAATCGAATTTTTTTCTTTTTCAGTTTCAACTTCAATTACTTTTTCTTGAGCAAAACTATTCCCGAAAAAGAATATCAAAGCAATAATTATTACATTTTTCATTTTATAAATTTTTATTTTTTTAACCTTTCTAAAAAGCCTTTCCAATCTTTATGACTATGCGACAGTTTACCATCGACTACTATAACGGGTAGTTTCACCTTCATATTAGCCTTTTTTTCTTTTATGGTTTTCCACATTAGGCTCACATTTTTCTTACCTTGAGATAAATCAACAATTTTAAAATCCATATCATTACCAACTAAATAATTGGTAACCAACCTACAATTCCCACAACCTTCGTCTGTGAAAACAACGATTCCTTCATCCATTTTTGAAGTATCTTTCAAGTAGTAGTCCTTTTTATTAAAAGCAGTAATTTTCTTTTTTACGTCACTATCAAGTTTTTTGTAGGTATACGATAGCTTGTAGGTATAGAAATCGTATTCAAATGTTAATTTAATAAACTCTTCTTTACTTTTTGGAGGTACAACTTTAGTAATAGGTTTTGTATAACCCTTAAGCATTTTAATATCCTTGATAGTTAAAGTAATTTGTAAAGGAGACGACGTGTTATTGTAACCATAAACCAATAAAGCCTTATCAGCATCGTTTTTTTCTACTTTAAATTCAATAGTCTTCCCTTGAGAGAAAGTAACTAATGAAACTGTTAGTAACGCAATTGTAACAATCTTTTTTATCATAATTTGGGTTTTAAAAATCAAAATACCAGTTAAATAAGTCAGTTCTTAAACCAACACTAAACCAGACTGTATTAGTATCGAATGTTGAGGCTGTATTTGCTTGCGGATTAAAGTCTCTAAATGCTAAATAAGCAAATAACTTAAGATTAGTGGCTGGATTTACAACATAACCTCCTTGAAACTCTCCATGAAAAATGTTGGTTGTATTACCCTGACCTACTGTAATTCCAGTATCTCCATTTCTATCATTCTCAGTCCTAAAAATATCGCCTCCATAGTTCAAGTTATCATCGTCAGTATTAAAGTCAAATCCTCTTTTTCCAAAAATTAGCTTCGCATCTCCAAACCAACGTCCTTTATGATAACGAGCTATTGCAATAGCTTCGCTAAAATTTGCTCCCCAAAGATGCGCCATAGATTGATTATTATGAGCATAATTAAGTACAATTGTATTATGAGAATACGTAAAAGGTCTGACACGATTATACTCTAATTGTAATAATAAGTTTTTAACCTTGAAAGCATTATAATATTTAGCCCCTATTTGATATCCAAACTTATTTTTCCAACTTTTCTCTCCGGCTCTTATATCGCTTAAGGAAAATTCATCTAAAATAAATTGTCCGTAAAGATTTACATTGTCGTTCCATTTATATTTAGCAGAGGCACCAACAATAGCATTTCCAGCACCTTGACCAGTTTCAAACTCTATAGCTCTAAAAAATATAATTGGATTAAGATAATTTATATCAAAACCTCTATCATTAGAATTTGTCCAAAGTACAGATTCAAAAAGTCCTAAATTAAAACGTTTAGATACATTCCAACTCAAATAATGATTGGCCATATATTTAGTTAAAAAAGCACCATCTTCAGTCACTTCCGGCCTTACATCTTTAAGCCACATCCAAGTGTTGGTGTATTTAATTTTCCAAAAATTAGTATTCAACTTTAAAAATGGATAAGGACTCGTCACATCACTTTGAAATAATGATCGATAACCATCACCAATAAAGTTTTTACCATGACCAAACTGAATATTTAAAAAATCAACTGGAGTATATGACAAATAAGCTTCTGCAACTGGATAATCGTAGGCATCATCTTTAAACCTTTTAGCAATTCCTCTTCCAGGAATAATTGCTGGATCAGGACCAAAGGCTCTAATACTTTCAGCATATTGATTAAAATACTGTGCAAAGCGACCTTGACTCTCAAAAACAGAAGCAGAAAAGCTAAACTTTTTACCTAAACCTCCTTGTACATAAATACCTCTGGTATTATTAAAAGTTGTGTTAAAGTCAGCATCTGTATCTTTACCAACTTGCAAATCGAAAACTGGATCTATAGTAAACCAATAATTTTTACTTTGTAATTGCACTAAATGCTCGTTCCATAATTTTTGAGACCACTTACTGGACACTTCTTTTTTTAAATCATCTTTAGCTTTTTTTAAATCGTAGTATTTTGAAACGTCTTCATATATATATGGTTTTGCAGCTGTATGACTATTAGTACCTACTAAATTTAAACTGCGATCAAATCTAGAATACAATTGATGTGTAAAAGGTATATTTAACTGGCTTGTATATTCTAAATCTTGGTAAGGAACACTAGATTTAGTAACGCTATCAAATTCTTTTTTTGCTGCCAACTCTAAATCTGTAAGTTTATCTTGATTATCACTTTCAGGTTCAGATTTTGAGGTGTTCTCTAGTGTTGGTTCTTCCAATGGTATTTTTAGTATATAGGTAAACTGTTTGAATGTTGGTTTGCCATTATATGTTGCTGGTTTAATTTTTGGCAAGTCGTTAAAAATACGATTTACTTCATTTTTAAACTCTTTGTAAACAGCATCTACATATAACACTTTAAAATCACCTTCTTTGTCAACCTCAAATAATACTGAAACATCTCCTTTGTAGTTTTCATCTTCTGAAATTTCTGGGACTTTAAAATTATTATATACAAATTGTGCTAATTCAAAATTAAAGCAAGCTTTTAAATTGTTTATGTCTTGAGATTCACAATTTGGAAAAACAGGATATTTCTCATAAGTATCTATATCTTGGGAAAAGAGATTTGCACTAAACACAATGCAGATAAACAAAAAGAATTGCTTCATATTTAAGCTTTAATTTTTATTGTTGAAAGATACTATTTTTTTGATAAGCTCATAAAAAAACCGCTACCATAAATTGGTAACGGTTTGATTTATAAAATATGATATCTCTAGTCTTGTACCTGAAAAATAATTGGTAAAGAATAAATTACATTCACAGGTTTTTGAGCTTGTTTACCTGGTTGCATTTGAGGAACTTTATTAATCACTTTTTCAGCTTCTTTGGCAAGCGCTTTATGTGGTGCTCTTGTTTTTATGTCTACTACATTGCCTAACTTATCAATTTTAAATTGTACATAAATTTTTTGTACACCTGATAATCCATAATTAGAAGCAATCTCTCTATCAAACTTTCTATCTATTAATTTAGCCAGTTTTTGCTCCATACAGGCACGTCTGTCAAAATTAGTACTTAACCCTTCACAACCAGGATATACTGGAACTTGCTCTACAGCTATAATAGACACTTCATCAATTATATCTATTACATCAGGAACATCATCTACCTTAATTGGAGGTGTGTTTACAGTAGGTGGTTCTACAAAAAGATCTTCAGGCTTATCAATTACCTCATCATTATCTTTAATTATTGGATGTTTAAAAATCTTCCTTTTTTTTACTTTCTGTTGTACTTTTTTTACATCATCCTTAATTACAATAACTGGTACATCTATCATTGAAAGGTCATCTTGAATTTCTTCATTAAAGGATAAATCAATTGGTTTGGATTCAAACTTCATTTCAAACAAACCATAGACAGCTAATAAGGTTAGCATTAAGCCAATTTGAAAATACAGCGTTGTGTTTTTTTGTAGATTTGCATCATGCTTTTGCGATTTTTTCACGATTGTATCGTTTTGGCGAACGATTTCGTGATTTTCTTTTTGAAAATTCATAATAAAATTATTTAAAATGTTAATGTTATGAATTAATCACAATAAGCATACCAAAAAAAATCCCGTTACACTGTAACGGGATTTCATATTATATGTAGTAGATATTAATCTTGCACTTGAAAAATAATTGGTAACGAGTAAGGAACGATTACGGCTTTTCCTCTTTGTTTACCTGGTTTCATTTTAGGTAATAATTTTACAACTCGTTCAGCTTCTTGGGCTAATTTAGGATGCGGAGCGCGAGCTCTTACGTTGGTAATATTACCATTTTTATCAATTTTAAATCCAACATAGATTTTTTGTCTACCTGTTAGACCTAAATCTCCTGCTAAATCTGTATTAAACTTTCTGTTAACAAATTGACCTACTTTATCAGACATACATTTTTTCTTTGCAGCATTATTACCACTTTCACAACCTGGAAAAACTGGTACGTTTTCAATAACGGCAAAAGGAACCTCGATATCTTCTTCTACTTCTTCTACTTCTACTTCTTCTACTTCAACAATTTCTTCTTCTTGATCTGTTTCTGTAGATTCGATTACAGTTTCTTCAACCTCTTCTTCATCTTCAACTACTTCTATAATTTCTGGAGCTGCTGGAGGTGGTGGTGGAGGTGGTGGTGTTTGTATTTGTTCTGTAATTGGAACTTCTTCATCTAACTCTTCATCGAGATTTAACATACCAATGTCAATCGCAGATTTATCATAAGTTTTATGATTAATTGCATAATTAGTAACTAATAACATTAGTAAAAGCCCTACTGCAAAATAAATTGCACTATTACGACTTACGTCTGCTTTCGGATTTTTTTTAGGTTCCATAATTTTTATTTTTCAGATATGCAATTTAACCAATATTTTGATAAAAATGCAAGTGATTATTATTTTTTAACGTATGACTTTAACAATTGTAAATAAGGGACAATTAGCATTGCTCCTATTGCGTTTGAGACAATATCATAGTAATCAAATTGTCTAGAATTTGTTAAACTCTCTTGTAATACTTCAATAACTATACCATAAAAAATAGCGAGTAGAATAGATTTTACAATTGATTTTGGAATTTTCTTTGAATTGAAATGGTTAAACCATAATAAGGCAAATAGAAAATATATTGCAAAATGAACCAGCTTATCTGCAAAGTCAATTCCTAAATCTGGAGTATTTTTTAAGGAAATAAAGCTTAAAATAGTAATCGCAACCGAATATACAATTGCAATTACTAAAGCATACTTTTTAAGCACCTATAACTTCTTTATAAGCTTCAGAAGACAATAGAGAGTCAACTTGAGAGGGATCAGACATTTTTATTTTAATCATCCAACCATCTCCATAAGGATCTGTGTTAACTTGTTCTGGCTCATCTTCTAAACCTTCATTAAATTCAATAATCTCTCCAGATAGAGGCATAAATAAATCTGACACTGTTTTTACAGCTTCTACAGTACCAAACACTTCCTCTGCTTCTAACGTTTCATCAAGTGTTTCAATTTCTACGTAAACAATATCGCCTAATTCACTTTGTGCAAAATCTGTAATACCTACTGTAGCTACATCACCATCGATCTTTACCCATTCGTGATCTTTAGTGTATTTTAATTCTGATGGAATATTCATTGTGTAATTGTAATTATTTAATTGTTTTATTTAGTTTCCAAAATTATATCGTAACGTAATGCCTGATCTAATGCTTGTTTGCGGGAATGCTGTAGAAATAGCATACTCCGAAAAGTTATAATCAAAATAGAAAATACCTGTAAGGTTTTTACTAAAAGCATAACTAGCATTGTATTTTAAGGACCATATTGTTTGCCCTGATGTGATTTGATTATTTTCAACATCCAGATAACGTATAATAGTTTTGTTATCTCTAACAGAAATATCTGCTCTCATATCCAAATCACTTACAATAGTTTTTCTAGGTCCAGCTAATTTAGATTTTATTCTTACATCTTTTATTCGATATCCAAGACCTATTATATATTCTTGTCCTTGAACCTCTGTTACTAAATTATTATCGAAGCTTAAGGATAAAATTCTGTCTCTCTTGAGCTCTGCTAATATTTTCATAGAGTTTTTCATCTCCATATCCAATCTAACTAGAGGACTAAATTGTTCACTTAAATTTATATTACTGTAAAGGGTTTCATTTTTAAAGTTTCCACCTTGATCAAATTCATCTGGATTATCAGGGTCATAATCTAAATTGGTTCTGAATTGATTAATCGTATAATCTGATCGATAACCATGTGTTAAAGAAAAACGCTTAAATCGTTTTTTAAACCAGTTAAAATTCATTAAACCTGTATACTTTATTGTCCAATTTGGAATTGGCACATCTCTAAAAGCATCTAATGTTATTTTATCTGCTTTTTTACCTGTGTAAGCCGATAAAAAGGCTGGTAATAATACTGCTTGACTATTTTTTCCATAACCAATAGGAAACCCTTCAGAATCGACATTAGTAGGATCTAAACCTCTCTCGGCAGCTAGACGTCTAGCAATAGTTATTCTATTCTCTCTAAAATCATCAAAAGCAGCAGATGAGTTTTCATCACTCTTCATAAACGCTGTTTTAAATAATGAAGTGGAAATATTAAAGTTACCGTAAGAATTTCTAATTAACGTGTTGTATACATCACTAAAACCATCTCCATCAGTATCTGTAGTGTTGAAATTTTCGGTTATACTTCTAGCGTATTGTCTATTTGCTGTTAAATCAATTTTTAAATCACTAATAGGTTCTAGATTTGCAGATATATCTAAAATTCTGTTAGTCGTTTCTGTATACTGCTGATTAAAATCTGGAAATAAGGTTAACCAACCATTTCTTGCTGCTGTTTGGCGAATATCTCTCTGACTACCAAATGTATATCCAAATGATGGCTTGAATGTACCAATAAATCCTGGCGTCTCAAGATAACCTGGTAAAAACGATCCATTATTTTCGCTATAATTTACCTGAATTCTCTTGATACTAGTTACTAAATCTATAGCTGTATTTACCAACTTATTCCCTTTACGTTTAGTCTGTGTTTGAGGTCTATTATTTGGTGTTGGAGAATTACCAGCTGTTGGTCTTGAACCAGCTCCTCTATTTCTTGTGTCTCTAACAGGTTTCTTTACCAAACCAATATATCTGTAGAGTTTATTCATATCTAAACTCGAGTTGATATTGTGGGTGTTGGCATTTTGTATAGTATTACCAAGGTCGTAGGTCTCTCCATCAACTTGAAGATCTCCAAATAAATCAGACCCTTTTTGCCATTGAAAATCTCCTGTGTAAGAGTAAGTAGCTCTTAAAAAGCTTAAAGCTGGAATTTTGTTTAGAGGTATTTCGTAATTAATGCCTAATTGTTGTGTTTGCCTATTCGGATCACCTACATCAAAGAAACCATCCCAAACATCTAACTCCGGATCTTGTTCACCATTTAATTGGTCATCAATAAAATAATTACGGACAATATTATTATTGGCAGCAGAGAAGTTTAAGCTTAATGCATCTGTAATATTATAGTTAATATTGTATTGCATATCAAAAGTATAATTTCTTCTAAATAGCTCCTCTATTGCAATATTACCTCCTCCTAAATCTAAATCTCTAAATTTTTGTTTGTTAAACTGTCTATTATAATTAGCACCAAAAGAAAAGCTTGTTGGTAGTAGATTTAAATTAAAATCTTTTAAAATCTTCCAATACTTACTTCTAAATATTGAATCGTTCTCTTTAAATGGTTCTATTTTAACTGGATTAAAATTAAAATTATAATTCATCCCTGTTCTAATATTTTGATCTAAAGATCTTTCAATTTCAAAATCTCTATGGTCTACTTCATTATATGAATAGTTAAGTGTGAAGTTTTCAACGTCATAAAAACGTGGTTTTTTCTCACCAGTTCTATTTTTTCTTACTCCAATAAAATTGATGCTTTTTCGTTTTGTATAATTTTCTGATTGTTCTCTAATGTTATCTCTTTCTTCAGAAGTTTCTGCAGCATCAATACGATCTTGAAGTTCTAAATCTTTAAATTGCTGATCGAACTTTGGTGTTATTAATTCTTCACTTTGAGCGTAATTAAACGGAATTTGCAGTCCCCATTTTTTTGGTAATAGTTGTCCTAGGTTCCAGTTAGTTACCACATCATATTGCATAACATCCTCTAAACTTCTTTCATTTGGACCTTGTTCTATGGTACCAAACCCTATTGTGCTTCTTCTACCTGTCGCACTAATATTGGCAAAGTCAGCAACATTTGCATCCATACTCACAACGGCTGCCCATCCACCTTCATTTTCTAAACCAGATAATCGTAATTCGTTAAACCATGCTTCACCACAAACAGGACTTCTGTCTAAAAATTCTTTACCATTTTTTAAACCAACCATTAAGACTCTAATATCACCAAAACTTGGATTACCTTTTACAGTAACTCTCTGTAATTTATCTGACTCTGCTATTGTTGGATAATCAGAGAATTCTGAAACAAAATTTTCGTCTAGTTCACCGTTTATTATATCATAAAATTTAAGTTCTTGAATCGTATTCTCTTCAAAAGTTTGCCCATTTGCTATACCCAAAGACTTAATTTTTGCCAGTATCTCTATATCTAAATCTATCTCATTTTGTTCTGGCCAAACTTCTGTTGGAATTGTTGTTGTTGTCGAGCTTACCTTTAAAGGGATTTCTATTTGATAGTAATTTTCTGTAAAATCATTACCCATTCTAATAAAACCTACTAAATCATTATCCTCTAACATTTCTAGAGTAGGTTCTGCATGCATAAACATTCGTAAGCGTTTATATTGACGCATGTCTATATCTATGTTTTTAAAAGCTGCTCTAGAATCATCGCTTTCTAAATCACATACTTGCAATACTAATGATTGTTCGTTCTGTCTTATAATCGTGTTATTATTATTTAACTCTTCTAATTGAATTCCTGGAGGCAACACATAATTACCATCGTTTTCTTGTAAACCTATATTTCCAACATTAAACTCTGTATTGTCTCCATCATTATCTGGCTCTTCATCTAATGACAATTGGTAACGTCTCCAATCACTACGTACTAAATCTAAAGTCGCAAAACGCAATACAGTTGGTTGTACAAAATCTGTTACATACATTCTTGCAAAACGAATGGATCTAAAGTCAGCAATACCTCCAACAACAGCAGTGTGACTCTCAACTGGAATTCTAAATTGATACCAAGTAACTTCAGTTGAAGAACCATTTGGTAATGTTACTGTTCTAGTTTTAGAATCTCTAATTAATGTATTGTTTGGATCCGCTAAACTTGCTTGTGTAATTGGTATCTCATATTCAAAATAACTATCTATGGTATTCATAGTGTTATCTCTGTTGATATCCTCGACATCAGGTTGTGTTGTAGAACCACGATTCGTGTCGGTAAAGACATCTGGTGAGTTCCCTTCTACACCATTATAAAATTTATAACGATCAAAAATATCGCCATCCGTATTTAAGTAATAGCGATAGTTATCGTTTGCAGGATCATCTAACGATGCAAATTGCTGATAAATAGCTGTTTCTAATGGTTTAACATCTATTATTGGAGTTTCTTCACTATCATCATATCCATCATAACCAACATCTTGATTCGTTCGTTCTTGTCCTGTTGTATCAAATGTATAAATTAATGCTTGTTGTTGCGGCACAACTGTTCCATATTCAGTAGTTGGGAATAACGATACATTTCCATCTTCAGGTAATCCATTCTCATATTGCTTTCTACTATCTTTTAATACATCTTCAGATATGTTTCCTAAATTAAACGTTAATGTTCCTCCTTGATTACTTGGGTCTTCTAGAAAAGGATCTAACATCCAAAACTCGATATATTCTACATTTGATTGCTCAAAATCTGTTGATGTAAGCTCTCTAGAAATTCCTGCCCAACTATCTGATGGATCATCAATCGTTCCATCTACTGTTGCAGGATCAAAATTATATGGGCCTCTTTCACTTGGGTAATACGCTAAATCAAGTGTGTTTATAACAGTTGTTTGGCCTTGAACAATATCCTGTTCTGGAAAAATTTCATTAATAAATACACGTCTTGTATACACACTAGAAATATCATCATCGCTTATTCCTCCTGGTGCAAGATTATTACTATAAAATATTGGATCTATAGCATACCAATTAAGTCGTGCTCTATCAAATCCGTTTTGAATACCTTCTTGATCCTCATTAATATTAGAAACTGAAATATCAGAGTAACTTCTCCCAAGGTTTAATGGCCTACTCGATAAAAACCATGATAATGGTGAGAGTAAGTCTATACCATTTTGCGTCCCTTCAAAATCATCAATATACGCTGTAGGTTCACCATTTAAATTGGTTCGTTTGGGAGCGCCTGGTAATAAATATGCAAACTCACCTCTTAAAGATAAATTAGATGGAACATCTGTATCTATATTAGGTAACTTATTAGCAAAACGTGTTAAAAAAGGAAGTTCTGTAGAGAAATTACCGTTTACTCCAAAAATAGAATTATTAATTGGCTCACTAGCGTAATTTGCTTTTTGGGTGATTGGTCGCTCATTAAGATTTAAAAACGTGGCTCCTAAAACAAAGTTTTCATTAAACTGATGTTCTACATTAATCCCCATAAAACGCCTTGTCTGTTGTCCAAATACAGCATTATTCTCTACAGAAACTTGGATTGGCGTATTAGAAGCTTTTAAGGCTTCATCTAAAATTTGAACACGACCAGCTTGATAATTAACTGTATAATCTACACCTTCTACTAAAACTCGTCCACCAGCTGTTACGTTAACAGATCCTCTAGGAACATTAAAAGCTCCAATTGGAATACCGTCTCCTCCTCCAGATGACTGATAGCGACCTTTTAACTGAAACTTATTTTTTTCACTATCCTCTAACGCAGCTGTTTTTGTTTGTTTATATAACTTATCGTAAACATATTGGGTTTGATTGGCGTTATAGGTTGTTATATCCTCATAATTTTCAGAAAGATTGAGAGATAACTTTTCAAATAAAAACTCACCAAAAGGTTCTACTTTAGTAAATATAATTTTTCCATTTTGAGGAATCACTGTTATACCAGGAACAAAGTCGAAAAACCCATCTCCATTTGCTTGTGGGTCATTATTAAAGTTTAACCTATCTAGATTAAATATTCTTAAAAGCGGTGTTTCTTGAATAGGATCCTGGTTAGGGCCTTGATCAGGAAATGGCGTGCCATCTATTGGAGTAATATAATTTAAAGGCGAAGGATCTGTCCAGAATATATTTAATTTAAAATCTTCTTGACTTAACTGAAAAGCACCAGTATCATAGATGTTTTTCATCATTAAGTCCCAAATGTTTTCTTCAACAGAGGTAATACTACTCTTCAGTAATTTCAAAACAAGTGTTTGATTGATGATCTGATTGTTATTACTCTCCACAACTTCTGTAGCATCTACACCATCGTTAGCAAATTCTCCAACTTGAAAAACTTGGCCTCCAACTGTGTATTGAAAAGCAACTGCTAATGTTTCGTCATTTAACAAACGTTGATTCAGAGAGATATATCCTAATTGCGTATCTAATGTAAAATCACTGCCTTGAATTAATTTACGTGCGTTCTCTAATTTTACATAATCGAAACCTTCTGTAAATCCAGGCACTAAAATACCTGATTGAACCGTTGCAATATCTCTAATATTATTAGTTATTTGAGAACCAGCTCCTCCAATATTCTCCGGGTTAAGACCATTAACATCGTTATCAGGTCTTGCTCCTGGAGATAATAAGTTTACTTCAGGATCTAATTTTTGAGATTCTCCCAAATCCTGAAAAGCAACAATATTTCTTACATTTTCTGTTTGATTATTTCTATTGGTTGCCCAAACTTCAATTCTGGTTATCTGGACATTGGTATTTAAAAAAGGATAGTTTGACAACGTTTCATCGTAAGTGTCTCTAAAAAATTGAGCTAAAAAGAAGTGACGGTTTTCATCATAATCTCTACCAAACAACTCAAACTCTTCTAAGGTTCCACCTCCTTGAGCGACTACTGTTCTTGTTTGTGAACGCTGTTCTGAAAACACACCAGTAATTCTTGTTTTACCGAATTGCAATTCTGTTTTTACACCAAATAAGCTTTGGGCTCCTGTAATTAGAGAACTATTTAAGGGCATATTAACATTACCTACTTCTATCTTCTGAAGAATTTCATCTTCGGTTGGAGTGTACTCTAATTTAATGAGGTTTTGAAAATCGAAAGTAGATTCTGTATCGTAGTTTGCAGTTACTTGTAGTCGTGTTCCAACTTTTCCTAATAAACTTAAGCTAATACGCTGATCAAAATCAAAGGTGAAATTACTTGGGTTTCTTGCAGAAAATGTTGGGTTTTCTTGCTTACTCCATAGCACACCTAAATCTAATTCTACAGAACCTTGAGGTATTAACTCAATCGTATTACCTCCAAAAATAGATTCAAACAAACCTGAATTGACATAAAATTCTGGAAGTAAGTTTTTTTGTGCGTCCTCTTCACCCTCTTTTTTGCCATCAAATGCACTAATCTTGTCTTGATAGTACTTCCTTAAATTTTCTTTTATAACTAACTCTTGAAATTCTTTAGGCGTGAGAATTATTGGGTAATTAATGTTAAAATTTCCAACGCTTTCTGTATATATGTAGCGATCTGTTATTGGATCGTAGGTATATTTAGACTCTATACTATTTGGATTGGGTAAATTTATTGACCCTAAACTATATCCTGTTTGATTAGAATTTTCGTCTTCATCTTCTTGAGAAAAGCCATAAAAACTAAACACTAGACATAAGGCTAGCATTATATAATTTTTTGTGGTAAAAATATAGTTGGTAGTGTTCAAATCAATTACAAATTTTTTAAAGCTTGTTTAATAATCTCTTCTACAGCAACATCAGGTTGAGAGTTTATTATTTTATCTACAACGCGCTCGGTTTGCTTCCTAGCAAAACCAAGAACATCTAAAGCAGATAACGCTTCATTTTTATTAGTATTGTTTTGGGTTATAGAAACTTCGTCTATATCGTAAGTTTTCAAGATTTTATCTTTAAGATCTATGATCACTCTTTGAGCCGTTTTTGCACCAATTCCTTTAACAGATTGAATTGTTGCAACATCTCCAGATGCGATAGCTTCAGTAACTTGTTTGGGTGACATTGATGATAACATGGTTCGAGCTGTACTCGCACCTATACCACTAACAGAAATTAATAATCTAAAAACTTCTCTTTCAATTTTCTCTACAAAACCAAATAGCGTATGCGCATCTTCTCGAACTTGAAGATGTGTAAAAAGCTTCACATTTTCTGAATCTGGAATTTTTGAATACGTATGCAACGAGATATTTAGAAAATAACCTATTCCTGAAGCTTCAACGACTACATCTGTTGGGTTTTTTTCAACAAGTCTTCCTTGAATATGTGTAATCATTTATTGGTTTTAGTAACAAACTCAAAAGTAACAAAATTATTGACAATTCAAATTTCTAAAACACAATCATTTTTTAAGTTCTTTTTCTTTTTGTTGGGCATCTACCACAGCAATAGCAGTCATGTTTACAATTTCATCTACACTAGCATCTAACTGAAGAATATGAACAGGTTTTCGCATTCCCATCATAATTGGTCCAATGGAGTCTGCTTTATTCAGTTCTTTAAGAAGTTTATAGGTAATGTTTGCCGATTCTAAATTTGGAAAAATAAGTGTATTTACTTTTTTACCTGCTAGTTTAGAAAACGGAAATGTTTCTTTTAACATGTCTTGATTTAACGCAAAATCTGTTTGTAACTCTCCATCCACCAATAAATTAGGATGCCTATTATGTAAATAGGAAACGGCTTCTCTAACTTTTGTAGCTGTTTGATTTTTAGAAGACCCAAAGTTTGAATAAGAGGTCATTGCCATAACAGGCTCCATACCAAACATTTTAACGGTTCCTGCTGTCATTTGAGCAATTTTTATTAAGTCTGAAGCTGAAGGATTAATATTTATAGATGTATCACTTAAAAACATTGGCCCTCGTTGCGTCATCATAACATTGGTCGTTGCAATTCTAGTAGAACCAGGTGCTAAACCAATTAATTCTAACATTGGCTTGACAACAGTTGGGTAACTTCTAGAAAAACCTGAAATTAAGGCATCAGCATGACCCTCATTAACCATCATTGCAGCATAATAGTTACGCTCTCGCATTAATTTTTTTGCAGAAAACAATGTAACACCTTTTCGTTTACGCTGCTCCCAATAGGTATTTGCATATTCATTTTTACGCGCTTCCTCTTCATCAGATTTCGGATCAATAATAGGAACATCTGCATCAAACTCAATTTCTGCTTTTAGCATTTCTATCCTATCTCTTCTACCTAACAAAATAGGATGTGCTATACCTTCATCATGAACAATTTGTGCTGCTTTTAAAACATCCAATTGATCAGCTTCTGCAAAAACAACTCGTTTTGGATTGAGCCTTGCTCTATTAAGTAATAATCTTACAACTTTGTTATCAGAACCTAAACGCTCTAATAATTCATCTTGATATTTTTCCCAATCATCAATTGGTTCTTTAGCAACTCCACTTTCCATTGCAGCTTTTGCGACTGCTGGTGGCACTTCTGCTATTAATCGTGGATCAAATGGCTTTGGTATTATATAGTCCTTCCCAAAAGTTAAACGCGTTTCACCATACGCAATATTTACTTGCTCTGGAACAGGCTCTTTTGCAAGATTGGCTAAAGCTTTAACAGCTGCCATTTTCATAGCTTCATTAATTTTAGTGGCTCTTACATCTAAAGCACCTCTAAAAATAAATGGAAACCCAAGCACATTATTCACTTGATTTGGGTGATCACTCCTTCCTGTAGCCATGATAATGTCGTCACGAGTATCAATTGCTAGTTGGTATTTAATCTCTGGATCTGGGTTAGCCATAGCAAAAACAATAGGATTTTTCGCCATTGATTTTAGCATAACTGGTGTTACCAAATCAGCCATTGATAAGCCAATAAACACATCAGCATCTTGCATAGCTTCTTCAATGGTATCAATTTTTCTATCTGTCGCAAACTCCGCTTTTTGGCTTGTTAAATCATCTCTATCACTCCTAATAACTCCTTTACTATCTAACATGATTATATTTTCACGTTTGGCTCCAAAGGCTTTGTATAATCTCGTGCAAGATATTGCTGCAGCACCTGCTCCACTTACAACAATTTTTACATCTTCAATATTCTTTTCTGAAAGCTCTAATGCATTGAGTAATGCAGCAGCAGATATAATTGCTGTACCATGCTGATCATCATGCATTACAGGAATATCTAATTCCTCTTTTAAACGTCGTTCAATTTCAAAAGCTTCAGGAGCTTTAATGTCTTCTAAATTTATACCTCCAAAAGTTGGCGCAATATTTTTAACTGTTTCAATAAATTCATCAATATTCTCCGTATCAACTTCAATATCAAACACATCTATATCTGCAAATATTTTAAACAGTACGCCTTTACCTTCCATTACTGGTTTTGAAGCTTCAGGGCCAATATTACCTAATCCTAAAACTGCTGTTCCATTAGAGATAACTGCAACTAAATTTCCTTTAGCCGTGTATTTATAAGAATTATTTTTATCCTTCTCTATTTCCAAACAAGGTTCTGCAACTCCTGGTGAGTATGCTAAAGATAAATCTCTTTGGGTTGCGTACTTTTTTGTAGGAAGTACTTGAATTTTACCAGGTTTTGGTTTTGCGTGGTATACTAATGCTTCTCTTCGTTTACTTTGCTTACTCATAAAAATTGAATTAATATGAATTTACAAATGTACGTATATCAGAACTGAAACTCTAATCTTTTAAGAATTCAATGTTTCGCGTCAGTCCTGAATATTTTGTGCGCTTGACAGCTGATTTTTTAAATACTTTTTTAAAGGTTTCTTCTGTTATCTCTTCCCAATCTTTTTTGGACATTGATAACAATTCTGGATGAGGATTAAACAGTGGTTCGGTGTGCGATTTACTAAATCGATTCCATGGACATACATCTTGACACACATCGCAACCAAACATCCAATCATCAAATTGCCCTTTAAACTCTGAAGGTATATTCTCTTTTAATTCAATAGTAAAATAGGAGATGCATTTACTACCATCAACAACATATGGTTCGGTTATGGCTTGAGTGGGACAAGCATCTATGCATGCTGTACATGTACCGCAATGGTCTGTTGTTGGTAAGTCATATTCCAACTCCAAATCAACTATTAATTCTGCAATAAAATAGAATGACCCAACTTGTTGCGTTAATAAATTACTATGTTTACCAATCCACCCTAAACCAGATTTTGCAGCCCAAGCTTTATCTAAAACTGGAGCAGAATCTACAAATGCGCGACCATTAACATCACCAATTTCTTCTTGAATGAATTGTAGCAAAGATTTTAGTTTATCCTTTATTACATAGTGATAGTCGGTTCCGTAAGCGTACTTTGATAACTTATAGCTGCTGGCTATTTGCTCTTGGCTTGGATAGTAATTTAACAGCAAAGACACTACACTTTTAGAACCTTCTACAAGTTTAGTTGGATCCAATCGCTTGTCAAAATGGTTTTCCATATAACGCATTTCGCCATTCATATTTTTGTTTAACCACTTTTCTAATCGAGGTGCTTCTTCTTCAAGAAATTCAGCTTTAGAAATACCACAAGACAAAAAACCGAGGCGCTTAGCTTCGGTTTTGATAAGATTAGTATATTTAGATTTATTAGTCAAATCTATTTTGTTATATCTATATAAACTTTAACTGCTCCTTCAAGAAAATAGAAATAATTTAATTTACTTGGATTAATATTTACTTTATTATGAGCTACTTCTTTACATTCAACAGAAATTTTATAATCAGTTCTATTTACTAAACTATGGTTATAGTAAAATAAATAATCATTATACTCTAGAGTTAAATCGTTTAAAAGATTTATACCGTTATCACTTACTTTATCATGGTTTATCAAAAGAACTAATTCACCAATTAAATCTAAATATTCTTCTGGTTCTTTTACAAGATGGCTAGGAATATTTTTTCTTTTAGCAACATTAATAGCCTTAATTAATTCAAGGTCATTGCTGAAAAAATCAATTAAAAAGGAAATGGTTAATTCAGAGTCTAAATTATGCCTTTTAAGTATTGATGTTGTGCCTTGCAAATGCTTCATTCTTTTCTCGTAAGAAGAATTGATTTTATAAATTTTATTGTAATTTATAAGATCTCTAAAGCTAATCAAATCTAAATCCAAAAATTGTTTTAAAACAAATGACAATTGATTATTAAACCTATAATTTTCTTTAAATATATTGTAATCAACATTGGTTTTTATTTTATTTAAATAATTCCAGAGTAAATCTTTAATTAAACTTGAAGAATCAAACCAATAAATAGAATTATAAAATTTATTAATGTAACCTTTAAAATCAGTATCCAATCCATATTTATGAGTGAATATTTTTTCTAAATTAGGATAGTCACAGACAAAAATAATTCTATCAAAATTAAATTTGTTTACATTTTCTTTTCCTAAAAAATCAATATGAACGGAAAAAATATTAAGTAATCTAAAAATGTGTTCAGGATCTAATCTGTCTAAATCATCAACAACTAAAACTATTTCTTTATTTTCAGAATCTTTCAGATGATTAATTAAATTTCTTATTAATTCTGTAAAAAAGTCCTCCTCATATATATGCCCTTTTTGACTTAACACATTTTCTAAAAAAGAATTCACTTTATCAAAATCATCTTCTTGAAATTGTTTGTGAAACTTTATATAGTTGTCTTTTAAATGCTTTATTTGCTGATAGACTTTTAAACTTGCAGTACCATATTTCCCCATAAATGATAAAAATGATGAGAAAAAGTCTAATTTATTTTGAATATTACTAAAATCAGATAAATAAGTATAAAGAGTAAGCTGATAAGGTATTTCTAATTTAAAAAAATCCTCTTTATCAATCACTCCAATTAACTGGAATAATATATCATACTTAATTAACTCGAAAATATCTTCGTTAGTAGCAACAGAATAATTAACTGGATAAATATGTATACTAACATATTCATCATATTCTTTGAAAAAATCATTGATAAATGTAGTCTTTCCACTTCCAAAAACACCTGAAAACAATATCTTTAAATTTTCATTTAAAACTGTTTTAAAATGCTCATTAGGTATCAATATTTTATCTATCATTATCTAAAACAATCCTCCTTGATTTCCTGTTTTTATCTTACCGAGATGTTTATACGCTTGTTCTGTAACTTCCCTTCCTCTTGGAGTGCGCATTATAAAACCTTGTTGTATTAAAAAAGGCTCATACACTTCTTCAATAGTTTCTGCACTTTCGCTTACTGCAGTCGCCAATGTTGTAATACCAACAGGACCACCTTTAAACTTATCTATTATAGTAGATAATATTTTATTATCCATTTCATCTAACCCATGAGCATCAACATTAAGTGCTTTTAAGGAGAATTTAGAAATGTCTATATCGATATTCCCGTTTCCTTTTATTTGCGCAAAATCACGAACACGCCTTAATAAGGCATTTGCAATTCTTGGTGTACCTCGACTTCTACCAGCAATTTCTATTGCTGCTTCCATGGTGATAGGTACTTTTAAAATATGAGCACTTCTTTGTACTATGGTTGATAATAATTCGGTAGAATAATATTGTAAACGACTACTGATACCAAAACGTGCTCGCATAGGAGCAGTTAACAAACCTGAACGTGTTGTTGCTCCAACTAAAGTAAAAGGTGCTAAATTTATTTGAACGGTTCTTGCATTAGGTCCAGACTCAATCATGATATCAATCTTGTAATCTTCCATCGCAGAATATAAATATTCTTCTACTATGGGACTTAAACGATGAATCTCATCTATAAAAAGCACATCACGCTCTTCAAGATTGGTTAATAATCCAGCTAAATCTCCTGGTTTATCTAAAACTGGTCCAGAAGTCACCTTAATACCAACTCCTAGTTCACTAGCCAAAATATGTGCTAGTGTTGTTTTACCTAATCCTGGAGGCCCATGAAATAGTGTATGGTCTAATGCATCACCTCTTTGATTAGCGGCTTCAACAAAAATCTGAAGGTTTTCTAAAACTTGATCTTGACCTGTAAAGTCTTCAAAAGACAGAGGTCTTAATGCTTTTTCAATATCAAGTTCTTCAGAAGAGAAATGCTCGTTTGTAGGATCTAAATTTTCGTTCATATTTAGTTCCTGCAACAGCAGGAATCTCTTTAATTAGTAAAACAACTGCAATGTGCATTCTCCATCTCACAAAGACCGCAGCGTATTCATTTTGTAAATATAAACAAAAAGCCTTTCCATTAAAATAGAAAGACTTTGAATATTGTTTTAATATCTCGTTGATGAGATTCCTTTTTTCAAAGGAATTTAATGATGAAGTTCTTCTTCTCCCTCTTTCATAGGTATATGTTGAGGAACGAAATCATCGTCATGTCCGGGCTTACTATAATCATATGGCCAACGATGTACATGAGGAATTTCTCCTTCCCAGTTACCATGAATATGCTTAATAGGAGCTGTCCACTCTAATGTATTAGATCTCCATGGGTTTTGTACTGTTTTCTTACCATAGAACATGCTGTAGAAGAAGTTCCATAAGAATACTAATTGGAAAACACCTCCAACTAAAGCAAATACAGTAATAATAACATTAGTATCTGCAGTATCATCAAATAATGGGAAGTTTGAATTAGTATAGTAACGTCTTGGTAAACCAGCCATTCCTATAAAGTGCATTGGAAAGAATACGCCATAAGCACAGACAGCAGTTACCCAAAAATGAATATATCCTAAATTTTTATTGAGCATGCGACCAAACATTTTAGGGAACCAATGATAGATTCCTGCAAACATTCCGTAAAGTGCAGAGATACCCATTACTAAATGGAAGTGAGCTACCACAAAATACGTGTCATGAACATTAATATCTAATGCACTATCTCCTAGAATAATCCCTGTTAAACCTCCTGTTATAAAGGTAGAAACTAATCCTATAGAAAATAACATTGCTGGATTTAATTGTAAGTTACCCTTCCAGAGTGTTGTTATATAATTAAATGCTTTTACAGCAGAAGGAATTGCAATTAATAAGGTTGTAAACGTAAATACAGATCCAAGGAAAGGATTCATTCCTGAAATAAACATATGGTGTCCCCAAACAATTGTTGATAAGAATGCAATTGCTAAAATTGATGCTACCATGGCACGATACCCAAAAATAGGTTTACGCGAGTTTGTTGCAATAATTTCTGATGTAATCCCTAATGCTGGTAATAATACAATATATACTTCTGGGTGACCAAGGAACCAGAATAAATGTTCGAATAAAACTGGTGATCCTCCTTGATAATGTAATACTTCACCTTGAATAAATATATCTGATAAGAAGAATGATGTACCAAAACTTCTATCCATTATCAATAATAATGCTGCAGATAATAAAACTGGAAATGAAATTACACCTATTACTGCTGTAATGA
Organism: Flavobacteriaceae bacterium NBU2973; assembly: GCA_026162565.1. Lineage (GTDB taxonomy): Bacteria > Bacteroidota > Bacteroidia > Flavobacteriales > Flavobacteriaceae > JAOEIQ01. Next base: position 48,418 of record JAOEIQ010000012.1, on the reverse strand, counting down.
AAAACGCCCAAATTGTTAATGGAAGTCTTGTCATTGACATTCCTTTTGTACGTAAGTTTAATACAGTTACTATGTAATTTAAAGACCCTAATAATGAAGAGGCAATAAATATAGCCATAGATACTAACCATAAAGTCATACCTGCTCCAGAACCACCTTGAGCTAATGGTAAAGCACTTAACGGAGGATAAATAGTCCATCCTGCGGCAGCTGGTCCAGCTGAAACAAATAAGGAAATTACCATTACAACACTTGATAAAAAGAATAACCAATAAGAAACCATGTTAAGGAATCCTGAAGCCATATCTCGTGCTCCAATTTGCAACGGAATTAATAAGTTACTAAACGTACCACTCAAACCTGCTGTTAACACAAAGAATACCATAATAGTACCATGAATAGTAACTAGAGCTAAATAAATATCGGCATCCATTACACCATCTGGTGCCCATTTACCAAGTAATGCTTCAAAAATCACATTTGGTTCTTCAGGCCATGCGATTTGCATACGGAACATTAATGACATTACAATACCAATAACTCCCATAATTGTTCCAGTAATTAAATACTGTTTGGCAATCATTTTGTGATCTTGACTAAATATATATTTAGTTACAAACGTTTCTTTATGGTGGTGATGTTCGTCGTGATCGTGTGTATCTGCGTGTGCTGACATAATAATCTCTTTCTTTTATTTTTTTAATTAGCAACTAATGATTTAGCAAAAACTTTTTGCTCTTTCATCCAAGCATCATATTCTTCTTGTGTCTCAACAATAATTTTCATCTGCATATTGTAATGTGATTTTCCACAAATCTTATTACATAATAATAGATAATCAAACTCGTAACGCTCAAGAGCATCTTCTCCTTTAGCAACTAGCTTCTCACTATTTCTTACTCGAATTTTATTAATGTTGGCTACTTTATCAATTATATCTGGATTTTGTCTCATTTCTGCAGTGGTTACAGTTGGTGTAAAACCAAATTGAGTAATCATTCCAGGAACACAGTTCATTTGCGCTCTAAAGTGTGGCATATATGCTGAATGTAATACATCTTGCGAACGCATTTTAAATAATACTGGACGCCCTACTGGTAAATGTAATTCTGTAGTAATTACATCATCTTGTGCGTTTGGATCTGACTCATCAACTCCTAAAATATTAGCACGATCAATATCAATTAATCTAACATTAGCCATTCCCAGCGTATTATCTTCACCTCCGTATCTAGCCTTCCAGTTAAACTGTTGTGCATATAATTCTACTACTAAAGGGTCTTCTTCGTCAGACACATCCATAATATCTGTCCAAGCAAATAAACCAGATATAATTAAACCAGCTAAAACAATCACTGGAATAATAGTCCAAATAAATTCTAACTTATCATTATCGGCATAATAAAGAGCCTTCTTTCCTTTTTCTCCTTTGTACTTGTAAGCAAAATAATGAAGTAAAAATTGTGTAATTGTCTGCACTATAAAAATAATTACCATTGAGATAATCATCAAGTTATCAATAGTAGGACCATGCTCTGATGCTGAATTACTCATTAATGGTAAATCCCCTAACTTGATGAAGCAAACAATTGTAATTATATAAATAAAAGCCAAAAAGGCTAACATTAGTCTTCCTTGTGTTTTATTGTCCTTATCATTGGCAACTTCAGAGTTCTCATCTGAAGACGAGTTTGCAGCTTGAGCTAAATCAAATATTTTGATTAATTGCCAAATAGCAATTGCGATAAATACTAAAACTATAATTGATAATAAAGCAGTCATTGTTGTCTTTCTTCTTTATTTTTTAATTAATAATGAAAATGTTCACTTTCTTTTATAAATGGATTCCTCTTTGGTGTTAATGGCGCTTTTGTTAAAGCAGTAAACACGATAAATAAGAATAATCCAGCAAACAATAGGATTGATCCAATTTCAGGAATCCCAATAAACCATCTATCTCCAACAGTTGCAGGCATAATCATATTGAACACATCTACATAGTGCCCTAATAAAATTACAATTCCAGCCATTACTACAAACCAGTTTATACGCTTGTAATCACTATTCATTAAAACTAATAGTGGGAAAATAAAATTCATAGCGAGCATACCAAAGAATGGTAATTTGTAATCGTTAATACGCGCTACAAAATACGTTACCTCTTCTGGAATATTAGAATACCAAATTAACATGAATTGTGAGAACCATAAATACGTCCAGAATATACTGAAACCGAACATGAATTTTGCTAAATCATGAATATGGCTATCATTTACCATTGGCAATAAATCTTTAGACTTTAAGTACATTGTAATCATAGCGATTACAGTAACTCCACATACCATCATTCCTGCAAAAACATACCATCCAAATAATGTAGAGAACCAGTGAGGATCAACACTCATAATCCAATCCCAAGACATCATAGACTCCGTATAAATAAAGAATACTAAAAATCCAGCGGAGATACGGAAAGTCTTTTTGAAGTTTTTGTTATCATCAGCTTCGTCTTGCGCAATTGAAAACTTACGAGCAAAATATCTGTATAAACTCCAACCAGCAATAAAAATTAAACCTCTAATAGCAAAACCAGTAATATTTAACCAACCCGATTTACCTTGAATTAATTTATCGTGAGCAACGACTTCTGGATCCATCCAAACAAAGATATTGTAATGACCAATTGTTCCTGATGCAATTGCAATTGCAAGAACAATAAGTGCTCCTGGCAACACATAAGCTGTTATACCTTCCATGACTCTTAATAATAAAGGCGACCATCCAGCTTGTGCTGCATATTGAATAGCATAAAACGCTAAAACTCCTAATGCAATCATGAAAAAGAAAAAGGCCGCTACATAAATTGCAGCCCAAGGTCTATTGTGAATTTGGTGCATAACATGCTCTGCATGTTTATCACCATGATGAGCATCTTCTGCATGCGCATCTCCATGTCCTTCAGTTTCGCCATGAGAATCTTTACTCATTGCTTCATGAGTTGTTTCTTCAGCATGACCTCCACCATGATGTCCATGAGAAGCTTCTTCAGCCAGCATAGTTTTTACGTTGTCTAAAGATTTATGCGAATCCATAAAACCATATCCAACCATCAAGGCTCCTAATACTGTTAGTATTATGGCTCCTATTTTTAGTCTATTTGAAAATGTATACATGTTATTATATATATGCTTTATCTAATATCTTATTTTTCTAAATCAGCCTTAAGTTTTTCAACATAAGCTACTACTTGCCAGCGCTCTTCTTCATTTAATTGGTTAGCATAACTTCCCATCGCGTTTTTACCATAATAGATAACGTGGTAAATACTTCCTGTTGTTATTGCTCTTCCAGCATCATCATAACTTGGAATACCTAATATTTTTTCACGCTTTACTAACTTCCCTTGCCCATTTCCATTATTCCCATGACAAATACCACAATAAATATCATATAACTCTTTCCCTCTTACTAAATCTATTTGAGTAGAATCTAAAGGTGATTTTAAATTAGCCTTTGCTAAATCGTAACCTTCAGTTGTATTATCATAATCAAAAGGCATATAACCTCTTGGGATTGATCCTTCAGCTGGTAATTGTGCCTCCATGTCTCCTTTAAATGCTGTTGCATTTTGGTATGTTTCATAACCAACTGGTTCATACATATTAGGCATAAATTGGTAGTTAGGTCTTGTTTTCTTTTGACAAGAAACAAAACTCACTAGTACTATAAGTACAACTATTTTAGTAAACCTGTTCATTTATTTATTTTTTTTAGCAATCAATTTATTCAATAATTAACCGTTTCGATTGGTATTGGTTTTCTTGCCAAATGCCCATTATGGGCTTTCATAATATATTAATGCTCTTCTTTATCAACTAATTTAATCTCTACTGCTCCTGTATCTTTTAACAAGCTTGTTAATTCCGACTCATTGCCATGAACAGGGATTTCCATTAAAAAATGATCATCTGTTGTTCTAGGATCAGGATTTTCTGCTTTTTTAAATGGCCACATTCTACTACGTAAGTAAAATGTAATTACCATTAAATGGGCTGCAAAAAATACTGTAAGCTCAAACATAATAGGCACAAATGCTGGCATATTTTCTAAATAACTAAAGCTTGGTTTACCTCCTATGTTTTGAGGCCAATCTTCAATCATTATAAAATTCATCATCAGTATTGCAACTGTTAAACCTACACATCCATACATGAATGATGTAATAGCTATACGAGTTGGTGCTAATCCCATTGCCTTGTCTAGTCCATGAACTGGAAAAGGTGTATATATTTCTTCTATATGATGTTTCTTCGCCTTAACTGTTTTAACGGCAGACATTAAAACATCATCATCGTTATAAATAGCGTGAATTACTTTTGAAGTTTTCATCTGTTAATATCTATTCTTTTATTATTGTCAGATGCAACCTCCTTAATAATATAGGTAAAACCATTTATCATTTTAACTAGAGGTTTCATATGCTACTTTTAGTTTATTAATTTTTTAGCTTGTCCTGCCCAATCATCGCGCTCTGCTCTTCCTGGGAATGATTCTGTAATAGAATCTAACAAATCATATTCTTTTTTAGTCATCTTACTAACTTGTAAGAATGTATAAATACCTATTTGGTTAAGTGTTTGTTCCATTTTAGGACCAACACCACTTATTTTCTTGAGGTCATCAGCTGTTTGAGTGTTTGCATCAAACGACCCAATACTTCCTAATAAATTACTTACTCTTTCGGAATTATCAGTAGATGAAGACGTAGATTCAACAACTGCAGCAACACCAGAAGATGTTCTTTCATCAGCTCCTGTTCCAACTAAACTATCGCCTCTTTCTCTAATATTTTTATAACGTTCTCCTGATGATTTTAAAATAGTCTTAACCTCTGCTTGTGCAATTACTGGGAACGTACGTGAGTATAATAAGAATAACACAAAGAAGAATCCGATTGTTCCAATGAATATTCCAATATCTACAAATGTAGGAGAGAACATTGTCCATGAAGATGGTAAGTAGTCTCTATGTAATGATGTTACAATAATTACAAAACGCTCAAACCACATTCCTATATTTACGACAATAGAAATAAAGAATGAAAACATAATACTTGTTCTCAGTTTCTTAAACCACATAAATTGAGGAGAGAATACATTACAAGTCATCATTGCCCAATATGCCCACCAGTAAGGCCCTGTTGCTCTGTTTAAGAACGCATATTGCTCATATTCTACACCAGAATACCATGCAATAAATAACTCTGTTATGTATGCCACACCTACTATAGAACCCGTAATCATAATAACGATGTTCATTAACTCGATGTGTTGTACTGTAATATAATCTTCAAGGCTACACACTTTTCTCATAATAATAAGAAGTGTGTTTACCATTGCGAATCCAGAGAAAATTGCTCCAGCAACAAAATATGGAGGGAATATAGTTGTATGCCAACCAGGTATTACAGATGTTGCGAAGTCAAACGATACAATTGTGTGTACAGATAATACTAATGGTGTTGCTAAACCTGCTAATACTAATGACACTTCTTCAAAACGTTGCCAATCTTTAGCTCTACCAGACCAACCAAAACTTAATAAAGAATATATTTTCTTTTGGAAAGGTTTTACAGCTCTGTCACGAATCATTGCAAAATCTGGTAATAAACCTGTCCACCAGAAAACTAACGATACAGATAAATAGGTAGAGATTGCAAATACATCCCAAAGTAAAGGTGAGTTAAAGTTCACCCAAAGAGATCCGAATTGGTTTGGAATAGGTAACACCCAATATCCTAGCCAAGGTCTTCCCATGTGAATAATTGGAAATAATCCTGCTTGAACTACCGAGAAAATAGTCATTGCTTCTGCAGAACGGTTAATTGCCATTCTCCACTTTTGACGGAATAGTAATAGTACAGCAGAAATAAGTGTTCCTGCGTGACCAATACCAACCCACCAAACGAAGTTAGTAATATCCCAAGCCCAACCAACGGTCTTGTTTAATCCCCAAGTTCCAATTCCAGTAGAAATCGTGTAAATAATACATCCAATTCCCCAAAGAAAAGCTACAAGTGAAATACCAAAGACTATCCACCAAGCTTTATTTGCTTTGCCTTCAATTGGTTTTGCTACATCCACAGTAACATCGTGGTACGATTTTTCGCCTGTAACTAAAGGTCTTCTAATAGGTGCTTCGTAATGAGACGCCATAATCCTTTTATAATTGTTTCTTAATTAATTTTATGCTTCCGTTGTATTTCTCACTTTTGTTTGATAAATCACGTTTGGTTTTGTTCCAACGCTTTCTAATAAGTGATACATACGTTTATCTTCTTTAAGTTTTGCAACTTTACTTGTCTTGTCATTAATATCTCCAAATGTCATTGCTCCAGTACTACAAGCTGCTGAACATGCTGTTTGTAATTCTCCATCTTTTAATGGTCTACCATCACGTTTAGCATCCAAAATAGTTTTCTGTGTCATTTGAATACACATAGAACATTTTTCCATGACACCTCTAGAACGAACTGTAACATCTGGATTAATTACCATACGCCCAAGATCATCGTTCATGAAGTAATCGAACTCATCATTACCATTGTATAAGAACCAGTTAAAACGACGAACTTTGTAAGGACAGTTGTTTGCGCAATATCTAGTACCAACACAACGGTTATATGCCATGTGGTTTTGACCTTGACGTCCATGCGATGTTGCAGCAACTGGACAAACAGTCTCACAAGGAGCGTGATTACAATGTTGACACATTACAGGTTGGAAGGCAACTTGAGGGTTGTCTGCAGGATTCTCCATCTCTCCAAACTCACTCATTGAGCTTCCTATTCCTTTAATATTGCCTTTTTTAGTATTATCTCCTTCAAACGAATCTTCAGAAGAATAATATCTATCTATGCGTAACCAATGCATGTCACGACTCTTTCTTACTTCTTCCTTACCAACTACAGGTACGTTATTTTCTGCATGACATGCAATTACGCAAGCCGCACATCCTGTACAAGAATTCAAATCTATGGATAAGTTAAAGTGATGCCCAATAGAACGATCAAACTCATCCCATAGGTCAGCATTTTTAGATGTTACAGGAATTTCCTCATGGTTATATGAAACCACAGGCATAGCATTCCAATAGTTCTTATCTTTTGTGTTGAATATCTCTAAAGTCGTTTCCTTAATAATATCTCCACGACCCATTAATGTATTTTGTAATTGTGTACAAGCAAACTCATGCGTTCCTGAAGCAGCTTCTACAGTTACATTTTGTACAGCATTAAAGTTAGCGTATAATGGATATGCATTAACTCCTGTTTGCATTTCGGTTTTCATCCCTTTAGTTCTTCCGTAACCAAAAGATAAACCTACACTTCCTTTAGCTTGACCTGGTTGAATAATTACAGGAACTGTAACAGACACACCATTAGCAGTAACTTTTGCATAACTACCATTTAACGCACCATTGGCAACGTTTTCATTAGTTAAACCTAACGCTTCTGCATCTGCTCTAGATACTGTTAAATAGTTATCCCAAGTCACTCTTGTAATTGGATCTGGTAATTCTTGCAACCAAGCATTATTAGCTTGTTGACCATCACCCATTCCTACTTTAGAATACAGTGTTAACTCCATTCCATTAGAATTTGCAGAAGATGCTAAAGCTCTAGCTGCATTTCCAGAAGGTGTTTCAGTTTCAACTGTTTCATCCGAAGTAGTTTCTTCAGTAGTTAAAGCAGTACTAACAAATACACCATCCTGAACAGCTTTATTAAATGAACTACCATTTAATATATCTGCAGACCATGTATCTTTTAAATAGTCATGGTAACTTTTAGTATTTCCTGTCCATTTTAATAAGACATCTTGAAGCTGCATGGTATCGAACAAAGGACGGATTGTAGGTTGCATAACACTATAATGACCTTTTTTCATTTCAACATCTCCCCAAGATTCTAAATAATGAGGTGCTGCTGCAATATATTGTGCAAGAGTAGCAGTCTCATCATCTTTCATTGAGAAAGCAACTGATAAATCAGTATTCTTTAATCCTTCAGCAAAATCTGAAGCATTAGGCAATGTATACATTGGATTTACACCACTCATGATGATAGCTCCAACTTTACCAGCCTTCATATCACTAACCAAAGTAGCAACAGCTTTATCACTACCTTGTCTAGTTTTAATTGTAGTTTTAGGATCGAAAGCCTTACTACTTAAGTATTCATTTATTTCTAAAGCAACCGTTTGCGCGTTAACATCATTTAATCCTGTCACAACAACGCCTTTGCTTCCAGCTCTCTTTAATTCTGAAGCTGCTTTACGAACTGCTTCATCAGCAGCTTGCGGTAAATCTCCTGAAACAGAACCTCCAACAACATAACTATATAATTTTGCAAGAGCTACTTTTTGCTGTGTTGGTGTTAAAGGAACACGCTTGTCTGCATTTGCTCCAGTTAAAGACATATTAGACTCAAACTGAATATGACGAGACATCTTGCCATGATCTGGAACACGTTTTATAGCATAACCAGAATCAAATCCTCCACCTTGCCAATCTCCTAAAAAGTCTGCACCAACAGACACAATTGTCATCGCTTCAGAGAAATCGTAATTAGCTAATCCACGCTCACCATATTTTGCTTGGTAAGCATCTAATGCAGCTGATTCTGAAATTGCATCATAAACAACATGACGAACATTGCCATACTGCTCTGCAAATTCAGCAACTAATTTATTAGTAGAAGGACTTGACATAGTTCCTGTTAAAAGCACAATTGCCTTACCAGAATCTTTAGCCTTATTCAAAGCTAGAGTTGTTTCTGCTGTAAACTCTGCCCAAGTAATGGCGTTTCCACCTTTCATTGGCGACTTTACTCTCAAGTTATCATATAATCCTAAAACCGAAGCATTAACTCTAGCATTTGCACTACCATTGGTAGCTGCCATAGCATTATTTTCAATTTTAATAGGACGACCTTCTCTCGTTTTTACTAAAACACTCGCGAAATCAAATCCGTTAGCAATAGTTGTTGCATAGTAGTTAGCAACACCAGGAATAATAGTTTCTGGTTGCACCACATAAGGAATTGATTTAATTACTGGTCCTTCACAAGCAGCTAAAGAAGCAGCAGCTGTACTAAAACCAATGTACTTTAAAAAATCGCGACGTGACGTAGACGAACTCTCTAAGGTTTCTTTATCTCCAAGAAACTCATCAGTAGGAATTTCTTCTACAAACTCGTTTTGTTTTAGCGCCTCAACAATAGAGCTGTTTTGATCTAGCTCTTCAACACTTTTCCAGTATTTCTTGTTTGATGACATATTTATTTAGTTATATAATTGTTAGTTGAATGATTAGTTTTCTAAATTTCTAAACTTCAACTTTAAATTTATTAATAGTGACACTTACCACATTCTAAACCTCCCATTTGCGCTGCTGTTAATTTCTCAACACCATACTTTTTAGAAAGCTCTTCATGTATTTTTTCGTAGTAAGCATTATCTTTTACGTTAACTTCTGTTTCTCTGTGACAGTTGATACACCAACCCATTGTTAAAGGTGCATGTTGATACATGATTTCCATCTCCTCAACAGGACCATGACAGGTTTGACATTCAATTCCTGCTACACTAACGTGTTGTGAGTGATTGAAATAAGCAAAGTCCGGTAAATTGTGAATCCTTACCCATTTTACTGGCTGCGTTTCTCCTGTATATTTCTGATTTGCATCATCCCACCCAACAGCTTTATATAATTTTTGGATTTCACCATCATAGAACTCTTTAGTGTACTCGGCAGTAGTCTCACCATTGTACTCGTAAATTGATTTATGACAGTTCATACAAACATTTAATGATGGTATTCCTGAATGCTTACTAACTCGCGCTGATGAGTGACAATACTTGCAATCTATACCATTATCTCCAGCATGTATTTTGTGAGAATAATGAATTGGCTGCACTGGCTCATATCCTTGATCAACACCTACTTGCGACAAGTAACCATACACAAAATAAGCACTAGACAGTAGGAAGAATATTGCTGTAACTAATAGTAAAAATTGATTCTGTAAAAACGCTTTCCATAAAGGTGTTCTACTTGATGCCTCTGCTAACTCAACTCCTTTGGAATCTGCGAAGCGGCGTAACGTTTTATTAACAGCAAATAATCCTGCAGCTAACAGCATAAACAAAATTGCTAAAGCTCCAAGAATGATATTATTAGAAACTCCTCCCGAATTAGTCGATTCAGATACATTAGGATCATTAGGAGGTGGAGGTGGAGTAGATGGCTCTTCAGCAGTATAGGCTAAAATATTATTTAAATCAGCATCTGTTAACTGAGGAAAAGCAGTCATTGCTGTTCCGTTGTACTCCTTGTAAATTTTGTTTGCATAGGCATCTCCTGCAGCAATCATTCCTGCACTGTTACGAATCCATGCATACAGCCATTCCCTATCTAAACCTTCATCTTCTGCTAATCTTGCCTCAACATTTCGTAGAGCAGGACCAGTCATTTTCTTGTCTAATTTATGACAAGACGCACAATTGGTATTGAAAAGTGCTTTTCCGGCAACTGGATCACCATCTTGAGCTGAAATTGAAGTTGAAAACGTTAGTAATAAAATAAACCCTAAATAGAAGATTTTTGAGGTTAATTTACGGTATATCACCTGTTTCATATTGTTAGTTGAATTATCGTCTAAACTTTGGTACGATTTTTTCATATAATTAATCGAAAAAGTCGGTTATAAAATCTCACGCAAAAGTAAGATATAAAGTTTATTTTGGAAATGTTAGTGAACTGTTAATTTCTAATTTATAAACGTTCTAAATAATAAAACAACAAGAGATTCAGTTAATATAATTTACATTTGCAAAAGTTAACATATTGAAACTATGAAGTATTCGTTAAAAACATTAGTTTACACAGCTATATTTAGCCTTTTTATCTGCCATATAGTTACTGCTCAAGATGCAACTATACAAGTAAACCAAGACCCTCAAATCACTGAACTTTTAGAATTAAAAAAAGAGGTTAATAAGTCTGGAAAATCTTTAAACTTATTATCCATTCAGATCTACTCCGGAAATCGATCTGGTGCTGATGCTGCTAAAGAAAAATTTTTAAATACTTATGCTGGTTTTCCTGTTGACATAACTTATGAAACACCTTATTACAAAATAAGAGTTGGCCGTTTTAAATCGCAATTAGAAGCTGATCGTGCGTTACTAAGAATTAAGCGAGAATTTAGCAATGCTTTTATTCTAAATCCGAAAAAAGATAGATAAGTTTATTACATAAACTACATAAAAAAAAGCGACTCTTTTCGAGTCGCTTTTTGGTATAAATAAGGTTGTTATTTTAATTTCTTTTTTACCTCAACTTCTTGGAAAGCTTCAATTATATCGCCTTCTTTAATATCGTTGTAGTTTTTAACTTGCATACCACAATCGTATCCTTTAGAAACTTCCTTAACGTCGTCTTTAAAACGTTTTAAAGATGCTAATTCTCCAGTGTAAATTACCACACCATCTCTAATTAATCGAATACCTGAATTTCTAAATATTTTTCCGTTTGTAACCATACAACCAGCGATACTTCCAATTTTAGACACTTTAAATATTTCTCTAATTTCTGCCGTACCCGTAATTTCTTCTTTAAGTTCTGGAGATAACATACCTTCCATCGCATCTTTCAGATCATTAATAGCATCATAAATAATTGAGTACATTCTGATATCCACTTCTTCTTTATCAGCAATTTGACGTGCATTACCCATTGGTCTCACATTAAATCCAATAATAATAGCATCTGAAGCAGTAGCTAACAACACATCACTTTCAGTTATGGCTCCTACGGCTTTATGAATGATATTTACTTGAATTTCTTCAGTAGATAGCTTCTGGAATGAATCTGTTAATGCTTCTACAGAACCATCCACGTCACCTTTAAGTATGATATTTAATTCTTTAAATGTACCTAAAGCAATACGTCTACCTATTTCATCTAATGTTAATGTTTTGGTAGTTCGAACTGATTGTTCACGTTGTAACTGTGTACGTTTAGCAGCAATTTGTTTCGCTTCACGCTCATCAGCAAATACGTTAAACTTATCTCCTGCTTGAGGTGCTCCGTCTAAACCTAGTATAGATACAGGTGTTGATGGTCCAGCTTCTAAAACATCATTACCACGCTCATCATGCATCGCTTTTACCTTACCACTATTTTTACCAGCAAGTACATAATCTCCTATTTTTAGAGTTCCTTCTTGAACTAAAATTGTTGAAACATATCCACGACCTTTATCTAAAAATGCTTCTACAACTGTTCCTTTCGCATTTTTATCTGGATTGGCTGTAAGTTCTAATAATTCAGCTTCAAGTAAAACCTTTTCTAGCAGCTCTTTAACACCTGTTCCCATTTTAGCAGAAATGTCATGAGATTGTATTTTTCCACCCCAATCTTCCACTAATAAATTCATATTTGCAAGTCCTTCTTTAATCTTATCAGGATTTGCATTAGGCTTATCTATTTTATTAATTGCAAATACAATTGGTACTCCAGCAGCTTGAGCATGTGAAATTGCCTCTTTAGTTTGAGGCATAATATCATCATCGGCAGCTACAACAATAATGGCAATATCAGTAACTTGAGCTCCACGAGCACGCATGGCTGTAAAGGCTTCGTGACCTGGTGTATCTAGGAAGGCTATTTTTTGCCCACTATCAAGCTGAACACCATAAGCACCAATATGTTGTGTAATTCCGCCCGATTCTCCAGCAATTACATTTTCTTCACGTATATAATCTAATAAAGATGTTTTACCATGATCTACGTGACCCATTACTGTGACTATTGGAGCACGATGTTTTAAATCTTCTGGAGCATCAACCTCTTCTTCAATGGATTCTTCTAAATCTGCTGTTACAAATTCTACTTTAAAGCCAAATTCCTCTGCAACTATAGATAAGGTTTCGGCATCCAGACGTTGGTTCATGGTAACCATCATCCCTAAAGACATACATGCAGAAATAATTTTTGTAACAGAAACGTCCATCATTGTTGCCACTTCACTAGCAGTAACAAACTCTGTTACTTTAAGAATTTTAGATTCCGCTGCAGCAAGCTCTAAATCTTTTTCACTTTGCTCTCTGTGCTGATCTCTTTTTTCTCGTCTATATTTTGCTGCTTTTCCTTTTTTAGATTTTCCTTGAAGTTTTTCAAGTGTTTCTCTAACCTGCTTTTGTACTTCTTCTGCACTTGGCTCTTCTTTAACGACTGCAGACTTTCTTCCTTTACCTCTTGAATTATTTCGGTTGTTATTACCTCCTGCTTGCTGTCTTTGAACTCTAGGGTTATCTGATACTTTACTGATTCTTCTTCGCTTTTTCTTATTAGAATCTGCATCAGACTTTTTGTCCTCTTTCTTTTTCTTTGGTTTATTGAATTGGCTTAAGTCAATTTTATCTCCAGCGATTTTTGGACCAGATAGTTTTTTGTATTGTGTTTTAACCTTTTCCTCAACAATTTCTTCACCTTCTTCATTGCGTTTAATAACTTTTTTAGGCTCCAATTCTTTTCTAGGAGTTTCTTTAGCTACAGGTTCTGGTTTAGGTTCAGGTTTCTGTTCATCTTTTGCCTTAACTTCTTCTTTTTTAGGCTCTTCTTTTTTAACTGGATTTAAATCTATAGTACCAACTTTTTTTGGTCCAGTTAGTTCAACTTTGGCCTTAACAACTTCTTCTCTTGCTCTTTCTTTTGCTCTAGCTTCTTCAGCTTTTTGTTTTTCTTCGAGCTCTTTTTCACGTTTTAAACGAAGTTCTTCTTTTTCTTTAAGTTTTGCTTCGCTTACCTCTTGAGATGCCATTTTTTTTGTAGCATCTGTTTGAAACTCTCCGGAAAGTAGTTGGTAAACTTCCTCGGAAATTTTGGTAGTTGGACGCTTCTCTATTTCGACACCTTTGCTTTCTAAAAAGTCAACTGCTCGATCTAAAGAAATGTTTAGCTCACGTAAAACTTTATTTAATCTAATTGTTTCAGCCATAAATTGCCTTTAAAATAACTCTTTAATTTTCTTAATCTTCGAATTCTTCTTTTAGAATTCTAACTACATCATGTATTGTTTCTTCTTCTAAATCTGTTCTTTTAACAAGATCATCAACATCTTGTTCTAATACACTTTTTGCAGTGTCTAAACCTATTTTAGCTAACTCCTCGATAACCCAAGCATCGATTTCATCAGAGAATTCTGTTAGCTCTACATCTTCTTCTGCTCCTTCTCTAAACACATCTATTTCATAACCCGTTAATTGTCCTGCTAGACGAATATTATGCCCTCCTCGACCAATTGCCTTGCTTACTTCTTCTGGGCGTAATATAACTTCAGCTCTTTTAGATTCTTCATCTATTTTAACAGATGTAACTCTTGCTGGACTCAACGCTCTAGTAATAAATAGTTGTAAGTTATTGGTATAGTTTATTACGTCTATGTTTTCGTTTCCTAATTCACGAACAATACCATGAATACGTGATCCTTTCATTCCAACACAAGCACCTACAGGGTCAATTCTGTCATCATAAGAATCTACCGCTACTTTAGCTTTCTCACCAGGAATTCTAACAACACTTTTAATGGTGATTAGACCGTCAAAAACTTCAGGTATTTCTTGCTCAAATAGTTTTTCTAAAAACATAGGAGCAGTTCTAGACATAATGATTGCTGGCTTACTACCTTTTAACTCAACGCTCTCAATAACACCTCTAACGTTTTCACCTTTTCTAAAGAAATCTGAAGGTATTTGTTTATCTTTTGGCAAGATAATTTCATTCCCTTCATCATCTAACAATATGATTGCTCTATGACGAATGTGATGCACTTCTGCTGTATAAATTTCTCCTTCAAGATCTTTAAACTGCTTGTATATATTAGTATTATCGTGCTCTTGAATTTTAGAGATTAAGTTTTGACGCAAAGCCAAAATAGAACGTCGCCCTAAATCTACAAGTTTCACTTCTTCAGACACATCTTCTCCAACTTCAAAATCTGGCTCAATTTTACGTGCTTCTGTTAATGAGATTTCTTGATTTGGCTCTTCTACGTCTCCATCTGCCACAACTATTCTATTTCTCCAAATTTCTAAATCGCCTTTATCTGGATTGATAATGATATCAAAGTTGTCATCATCTCCAAATTTCTTTTTTAGTGCATTTCTTAATACATCTTCTAATATTGCCATTAAGGTTACACGATCTATTAACTTATCGTCCTTAAATTCTGAAAATGACTCAATCAGTGCAATGTTTTCCATAACTCTCTTGAATTAAAATTTAATCACTACTCTAGCTTCTTTTATAGTATTGTAAGCTATATTTTCTGTTTTTTGAACTACTCTTTTTCCTTTACCAACTGGTTTAGGTTCTCTGGCTTTCCATTGTAAAATAATCTCTTTATCGTCGGCATTTATTAATTCGCCTTCAATTTTAGAGGTTTCTGTTTTTACTTCTAATGTTCTACCAATATTTTTTGAATACTGTCTAATGTTTGATAAAGGTTCGGAAGCACCAGCCGACATAACCTCTAGAGAAAAATCTTGCTCTTCTCTATCTAGTTCATGTTCAATAGCTCTACTTACATATATGCAATCTTCGACCTTAACACCTTTATCGCCATCAATTATAACTTTTATTACAGCATCTGATGTAACGGTTAAAGAAATTAGAAACAAATCGCTTCGATTCTCTAATGCTTCATTAAGTAATTCTTGAACTCTTTTTTCTAACATTTTCTTGTATAAAAAGAGGGGATTTTTTATCCCCTCTTTTACTTTCATTTCTTTTTCAACGCTGCAAATATACAACATTTAAATTGATTTCTGCAACTTATTACTATGTCAATTTTTATTCTTAAATTTAAAGGAATATGTCTTCTCTAAAACTAACTTATTATGAAAAAAATTCTTGTTCCAACTGACTTTTCAGAAGAAGCAGAAAATGCTTTAAAAGTTGCAGCTCAAATAGCAAGAGACTATAACGCTGAAATTTATTTAATGCATATGCTTGAACTGCCTTTGCATCAAGTAGATGCTTTGAGCTCACATAGTGAATTACCTGAAGCCATGTTTTTTATGAAACTAGCACACAAACGTTTTGAAAATGTCATGCAAGAGGACTATTTGAATGGCATAACAGTACATGAAACTGTAGAGTTTAAAAAAGGCTTCAGCAATATTAAAGAGATATGTAATGATCACTCGATAGATATGATCGTGATGGGCTCTCATGGAGCGGATGGCTTTAAAGAGATGTTTATTGGTTCTAATACTGAAAAAGTTGTTAGAAATTCTCATGTACCAGTTTTAGTAATTAAAAACAAACATCAAAACTTCCAAGTAGATAATTTTGTATTTGCATCTGATTTTAATAAAGATAATAGAGAGACTTATAAACAAGCAGCTAAACTGGCAGAATCTTTTGATGCCAAATTACATCTATTATTGGTAATAACTGCCAGTAATTTTATTACTACTGCTCAAGCAAATGAAAGAATAAAAGAATTTACTAGAGATTACAATTACAAAAACAATAGTATCAACATTTACAATGATGAAACCGTAGAGGAAGGTATTTTAAATTTTTCTAAATCCATTAATGCCGATTTGATTGGTATTAGCACACATGGAAGACAAGGAATTGCCCATTTTTTTAACGGCAGTATCAGTGAGGATTTAGTTAATCATGCTAATAGACCTGTAATTACTTTTAAAATATAATCTGGAACACAATTAAACAAAAAATCCCAACTCAAAAAGAATTGGGATTACAAATTACTTGTTGGCCTACTAGGGCTCGAACCTAGACTCTTCTGGACCAAAACCAGACGTGTTGCCAGTTACACCATAGGCCATTGTGTAAATGAGGATGCAAATTTAAAACAAAGTTTTATTTGCGCAAACATTTTTAATGGAAAATAAAACTTATTCCTTAACGTTTACTTAAAAATCTTCTGAATATGAGATTTATTAGTAAATTCGCCCAAGCTTTTAAACAAAAGATTATATGTCACATTTCAACTTCAAGAAATGGAATACCATTTTAGGTTGGTTAGCCTTTATAATAGCATTAATTACATACAGTTTAACGGTAGAGCCTACTGTTAGTTTTTGGGATGCAGGAGAGTATATTTTAACCTCATCTAAATTACAAGTTGGTCATCCACCAGGAGCGCCTTTATTTCAAATATTAGGAGCTTTTTTCTCAATTTTTGCATTCGGTAATCCAGAGAATATTGGGTTTGTTATGAATATGATGAGTGCCGTATCTAGTGCATTTACTATTTTGTTTATGTTTTGGTCTATTTCATTATTATTAAGAAAAATAGTAGGCTACACAAATCTTGAAGGCTCTCAAGGTCAAGCAATTGTTGGTAGTGCTTTTGTGGGAAGTTTAGCTTTTGCTTTTACAGACTCGTTTTGGTTTAATGCTGCCGAGACCGAAGTATATGCCATGGCAACACTTATAATGTCTGTAATGTTTTATCTTGGATTGCGTTGGGAATCTGACATGAATAAACCTAGAGGAAATAAATGGCTTATATTAATTTCTCTAGTAATTGGTATGTCTTTTGGCGTACACTTTATGGGACTATTAACTATTCCCGCAATTGGATTAATCTACTACTTTAAAAACTATAAAGATATTACCATCAAGAACTTCATAATAGCGAATGTAGCTGCAGTTGCTGTTTTACTATTTATCTTTAAATTACTATTTCCAAATATATTACGCTTCTTTAGTGTGTCGGAGATATTTTTCGTAAACTCTATTGGATTGCCGTTTAATTCTGGTTCTATAATCGCAGGATTCGTTTTAATTGCATTATTTTATGTCGGTTTAAAAAAAACAAGATCTCTTCAAAACAAGCATGTAAATACTGCTATACTCTGTATTATGTTTGTAATTGTAGGTTCGTCTTCTTGGTTAATGCTCCCTATTCGAGCTAATGCCAATGTCGTTATTAATGAAAATAATCCGTCAAGCGCAAGAGAATTATTAGCTTATTATAATTTAGAGCAATATCCTGAAACACATTTGTTTTATGGACCTCAATTTACTGATCAATATTCAGGTTTGGATGAGAATAATCCATATATAGATGACAAACCTAAATATGAAAAAGATAAAGAAAAAGGTGAGTATGTTATAGTAAACGATTATAAAGACGCTAAACAAAACTACAATTCTAAACATGCTTCGATTTTACCTAGAATGTGGAGTGGTGAACACGCAGAAAATTACATGATGTTTACTGGTTATTTAGACTTTAACTTGAAGCCTGATTACCAAATGGACAATGACTACAGAAAAATAGTTTCTGAATTCAAAAACAATGTCGCTCAAGGTCTTGTTGACTATGAAGATTACACTAAATTTCTAAAGCGCTTTGGATCAATCATAGATATTGAAAAACCATCTCTTGGTAGTAATATAGCTTACTTATTAGAGTATCAACTTGGCTATATGTATTGGCGTTATTTTATGTGGAATTTTGCAGGTCGTCAAGATGATATTCAAGGTAAGTACGACATGCATGGTAATTGGATAAGTGGTATAAAATTTATAGACGAAATGCATCTTGGTTTTTCTCAAGACAATTTACCAAGTGACGTTTTAAACAACAAAGGCAGAAACACTTATTATTTCCTCCCTCTTATTTTAGGTTTAATTGGGTTCTTCTTTTTGTTCAATACAGATAAAAAGTGGTTTTGGGTTCTGTTGGTGTTTTTCTTATTTACAGGTTTAGCCATACAAGTGTATACCAATGTTAGACCTTTTGAACCTAGAGAACGTGATTATTCTGTAGTAGGCTCATTTTATGTATTTGCTATTTGGATTGGGTTTGGCGTATACGCTATCTACAATACTTTTAGGCAATTTAGTAAGAGTAAATTGTTAGTTCCTGTTATCACATTAACATGTTTAGTTTTAGTTCCTGGAATTTTAGTTGCCAATAACTGGGATGACCATGATCGTTCTGGTAGAAAAACTGCCTTATCTATGGCAAGAACGTATTTGGAGTCTTGTGATGAAAATGCCATTCTGTTTAGTATTGGTGATAATGATTCGTTTCCATTATGGTATTTACAAGAAATTGAAGGTGTGCGCACAGATGTAAGAGTTGTCAATACCAGCTTATTTCAAACAGATTGGTACATTGATCAAATGAAACGCAAGGCTTATGAAAGCGATCCTATACCATCTCAATTAACGCATGATCAATATAAACATGGAACTAGAGACTATATTATTAAAGAAGTCATCTCTCAAGACACGTTAGATATTAAACAAGTATTAGACTTTATTTCGAGTGATAATCCAAGAGCTAAATATGGCACTCTACTCAAAAGAAATGGTGTTGATATGAGGCAAGTTAGAAGGCAGGATATAAATTCTAATTTTTTACCTACCGAAAACATCAGTATTCCCGTAAATAAACAAAACGTATTGGATTATGGTATTGTAAAACCAGAAGATGCCGACAAAATTGAAGATACTTTGTATATTAAAATAAAGGGTAATGCTATTTATAGAAATCGCTTACTAATGTTGGATATTGTTGCTAATAACGATTGGAAACGACCTATATACTTTACTGGAGGCGCTTTTGGAGACGAGGATTATGTTTGGATGAAAGACTACCTTCAGTTAGATGGTTTATGCTATAAGTTAGTACCAATAAAAACACCAGTAGATAGAGCAAATCCATTTGATATGGGACGAGTTGATGCTGATTTGATGTATAACAAGGTTAAAAACTGGGATTGGGGAAATAGCGGAACTGATATTTACCATGATACAGAAACTCGTAGAAACGGAATTACTTACAGAGGTAACATTGCTCGCGGAATTGAGCAATTAATTAAAGAGGATAAGCTTGATAAGGCAGAAGAGTTAGCTGATTTAGCTATGGAAAAAATGCCAGTAGATATCTTTAATTATTATACCCTTTTAGAACCTTACATTGGTGCTTATTACGAAGTAAAAGCAACTGATAAAGCACGTAAGTTATTTAAAGATGTATCAAAAAAATACCAAGAGAATCTAACGTATTACAGTGGCTTAACACTTAAGAATCAAACAAAATTAATTGAGGAAATTATAACTGACATTGAACGTTATAGAGGTTTAGTAGATGTTGCAATTGCTTATGATGAATCAGAGTTTGTTGAAGCAGAGATGAAAACCTTTAATGATTATTTACGATTATTTGATCACTTTATGGGAGATGATGAACCTCAAGAACAACCTGTTGATAGAGATTTATTAGAACAAGCAATTGATTCTATTTTAGTAGAAAATTAATTAGAGCGATGCGTTTAGCACCAATAAAAACGCCTAAAGCTATAGTAAACCTTTTTCCAAATTACACCTGGAGTGTAAATCCAAAACCGCATGAGAAAGTTATCTATTTAACTTTTGACGATGGACCAACTCCAGAAATTACCGATTGGACTTTAGATATCTTAAAAGAATATAAAGCAACAGCTACTTTTTTTTGTATTGGTAATAATGTTGAAAAACTTCCTCATATATACAAAAGAATTATTTCTGAAGGACATGGTATTGGTAATCACACTAACAATCACATAAAAGGTTGGAGAACAAAAACCGATGACTACATTGAGAATACAGAAAAAGCTTCAAAAATAATTCAATCAAAATTATTTAGACCTCCTTATGGACAAATTCGCCCCAAACAAGGAAAAGCACTTATAAACCTAGGCTATAAAATAATTATGTGGAGTGTATTGTCTTTTGATTGGGAAAAAGAATTATCAAAAGAAGATTGTTACAATAACATAATTAATAATACTAAAGCTGGAGATATTGTAGTGTTTCATGATAGTGTGAAAGCTGCAAAAAACATGCAGTATGCACTACCTAAAGTTTTAGAATATTATTCTGAAAAAGGATATATTTTTAAACGTATTCCTGGATAAGACCAATAAGCGTATTCGCATCTTGCTCGCCGCTTTGGCGCCATTTCATTTCACCGTTTTTGTAGATAATTAGAGTTGGTAATCCTTTAACTCTTAAAGCTTCAGCGAGCTCCTTATTTTTATCAACGTCTATTTTAATAACTTTAGCTTTATCTCCTAAAGCTGCAGCAACATCACGTAAAACGGCATGCATATTATTAGACTCCTCGCTCCAATCAGTAAAGAAATCCAAAAGAACTGGAACACTTACATCTATTAATTCCCCAAATTTTGACATATAATTGAAGTTTTAAATCAAATGTGCTATTACAAACCTACAACTTTTTTATGAATTTAGTTTAAATATTGTTCTCTAGTAGGTTCACTATGACTTATTTATAAAAATAAGAAATTTCATAGTAAATATAGTGTTTTCAGCGGATTAAGCATTACTCGCACCTCTTTTAAGCTCAATCACTGTAATTTCTGGCCAAATACCAACGCGTCCTGGAAATGCTAAATACCCAAAACCTCTATTTACGTTTATAAACTGACCAAATTCTTCATAAATTCCTGCCCATTGTTTATAACGCCATTTTACAGGACTCCACTTAAACCATCCTGGAATTTCAATACCGAATTGCATACCATGTGTGTGTCCACTTAATGTTAAATGATAATGGTAATCATCTGGAACTACTTGAGCTTCCCAGTGAGATGGATCATGACTTAATAGAACTTTAAAATCATCCTTATCAACTAGTTCAACTGCCTTTTTTAAATCTCCTGCTTTTTTAAAGCCTCCTTTTCCCCAATTTTCTACTCCAACAATAGCTATTCGTTGATTATCTCTCTCAACAAAACGACTTTCATTTAATAACAAATCAAACCCTATTTGTTTTTGTATGGCTTTTAAATCATCTAGATTTTTCTGTTTAGCAGTTTCAGATTCCCATCGAACATAATCTCCATAATCATGATTTCCTAATACAGAGAACAAACCATCTTTTGCTTTTAGCTTGCTAAACATGTCAACGTAAGGCAACATTTCTTCAGCTTTATTGTTAACCATATCACCTGTAAAAACAATGGCATCACTTTGTTGTTCATTAATTAAATCTATTGCGTACTCTACCTTTTCTTTATTGTCGAAACTTCCAGAGTGCACATCGCTAATTTGTGTTAGTTTGTAACCATCAAAAGCTTCAGGTAAATCCTCAAAATGTAACGTGTATTTAAGCACTTTAAAATTGTACTTCCCTTTATAAATACCATATAAGATAGAGGCAAAAGGAATTGCTGCTAGTCCTATTGCAATTTTAGATATAAAGGCCCTTCGGGAAGGAAAATAGTTACCCTTTGCACTGTCTCCTTCAGTAAAATATCGGTAAATAGCCAGAGGAACTCTAAAAATATCTTCTCCTAACATACTTATCAATAATATCATTTTAGGAATTAATAGAGCTATAAAAAATGCAAAGGCATAACCATGAGAATGCGTAAATCCATCCCTTCTATTAAATCCGTAATAATGAGCTGCAAAATTGCCTATAACTAAAAGTGTTAAAACCCAATAAGCAACTAATATCCAATTGTTTTTTGTAACAGTTCTAAAGGCCTGAAAAGCGTATAAATCAAGGACTCCAAAAATGGCAAGAAATATAATCCAGCGAATCATAAAGTAACTTTAAATTTTAACAAAGTTATTAATTACAAAAGCGACTTATCTTATGAAATTGTTAAAGGTTTTTACAGATAAGCTATCTAATGATTTTGATCTAGTACTAAACTCAATCGTTTTTGTTTTATTTGGTAATAAATCAAAATAATTGTCGGAGAAATGTCCTTTTATATTACAATACAAAAACACATCTTTTTGAAGAGTTTTAGACGATAATTCTATTTGAAAACCATCAGATGTTTTAGTGATTTTCTTTTGAATACCTTCTTGTTTTAGCTTTAAGCTTTTAGGGTTTACAAAGTAATTCAACTTGGTTTGACCGTTAAATCGTGTAATTAAAACAGCTTCTTTTTTATTAAAATCTAATCCGCTGAAATCAATTCTGTATTTTCTGTCGCTTGACAAAGGTTCAACTACAATATTCTTATTTATACTCCAAATAGAATCATCATCAAAAGTTCTGATTTCTAATTCAAGGTTACCTTCAACACTATCTAAACCATCATTTATTATAAAGTTTTCAATGATATCTCCATCAATAGTATTAGATATCAAAATATCTTCAAAACTGCGTTTTGCTTTACAATGCAGGGCTTTCCAATTACCAAAAAAATCGATACTCGACCAGGAAACCACAGGCCAACAATCATTAAGTTGCCAATACAACGTCCCCATATTATAGGGTTTTGCTCGACGCTGCGCTTCTATACCTTTAGTAATACCATAAGCTTGTAATAACTGACTCATATACACATAATCTTCAGCTTTTTCTGGCACAGGAAAATCACGCTCCATATACTCGCGAATTAACTCATAACCTCTACTGTGCTTTTGATGCGACTGGAAACTATTGGCAGAAATATCTACAGAATCTTTTTGGTTGATATAGTTGATAGCTTCAAAACTTGGGAACGATTGAAAACCAAACTCACTCATAAATCGTGGAACGTTTTCTTCTAGATGCTCAAAAGGATATGCATCGTGCCAAATCCACCAATCGTGTGCATCACCTTCAAATTTGTATTTAGGATTGCCACGACCATACTTTGGTGATGACTCCCAATAATCTGTATTTGAATATTGCTTTACAGTTCTAGGTAAAATAGAATCAAAAACCTTTAAATAATTATTCCAAATTTCTTCTTTTTCTTCCTTTCCACGACCTGCTTGCCATCCCCAACGATGCCAGCCTTCGCTGTTTTCATTATTACCACACCACAATGCCAAGCTAGCATGATTACGTAAACGTATTATGTTTTGAAATGCTTCTTCTTGAACATTTTTTAGAAAATCATTATCTCCAGGATACATAGCACAGGCAAACATAAAATCTTGCCAAACCAAAATTCCTTTTTCATCACAGAGATCGTAAAAAATATCATTCTCATAAATGCCACCTCCCCAAACGCGGAGCATGTTCATGTTGGCATCAACTACATCATCTAATAGTTTTTCATAATGCCTATCAGTTACTTTATTCTGCATACTATTCTGCGGAATATAATTCGCTCCTTTTGCATATACAGGAACATTATTTACTTTAAAGTAAAACGACTCACCAAGACTATCTTTTTCAGTAACTAAATCGATAGTTCTTAAGCCTATTTTTTTACTAATACTATCTAGAATTGTTTTGCCATCTTTAACTACAACTTTTATATCGTATAGATAAGGCTCTCCTAAATTATGTGGCCACCAACGTTTTGGGTTTTTGATTGAAAAAGCAACTCCAGTGTTATAATTTGATGGATTAAATTGACTTCCTCTTATTAGGCTATCATTTACATAAACATCGTAAAACAAATCTTTTTTTAAGATTGAATTAATTTCGAATTCAGCAATTAAATTCGAGATGGAGTCGTTAAGTTTTATTTGTTTTATAAATGTATTTTCTATTCTGAAATCATTCCAAGCTTTCAACTTTATTGGTCTCCAAATTCCAGAAGAGTTTAGTTTTGGTCCCCAATCCCAACCATACTGAAATTGTGCTTTTCTAGTAAAAATTCGATTGCCTTCTGGCAAGTTATAATTGAGTTTTGCCTTTTCTTTTTCTTCTTGAGTTGCTGTTTTTTCAAATACTATTCGCAAATTATTTTCCGACTTCAATAATGGTTTCACATCCATTTTAAAAGCTCTAAAGGAATTGTTCGTTTCTAGTATTAAACTATCATTTAAAAATATTGAAGCATAGGTGTCTAGACCTTCAAAATTTAATTCTAAATGCTTCTTTTTGAGGGTTTGCTTATCAACTTTAAAATTGGTATAATATTCCCAATTGGTTTCAGAAACCCATTGTACTTTTTCTTCGTTATTTCCAATAAAAGGGTGTTCTATTAATTCATGATCTAATAAATCTGAATATACATTTCCAGGAACAGTAGCAGAATACCAGATAGTATCGCTTGTTTTTTTGAATTGCCAATCATCATGAAGTTCTAGAGTGATTGGTACATCATGTTTTGTTTGGCAACTGAAACATAATAAAGCACCTAATACTATAAGCAAAAACTGTTTATTTTCAATTAACAGTCCAAAAAATATTTGATTTAGGGAAGACCTCTCGACTCCGCTCGAGGTGACAAAAGAGATTAAACTAAATTGCATCTAAAATTGCTTTAATTGTTTCTAAATCTGATTCTTTTTGAACGACATCAAACATTGTAGTTTTTGAATTTGATTGCAACTCTTTTGAAGCTGATGCATGAATTTCATTTAACCCAGCATCTTTAAATAATCTTGCATTATTCGGGTTAATACCGCTTCCAGCTAGAATGGTAATTTGCCCATTAGTTTTTTCATTTAGTTCTTTGAGTAATTCTAAACCTTTTTGTGCAATGGATTCTTGTCCAGAAGTTAGCACTTTATCTACTCCTAAAGCGATTAATTGCTCTAATGCCTCTATTGGATTAGGCACACAATCAAAAGCACGATGAAAAGTAAACGACATTGGTTTTGATAACTTAATTAGTTCTTTTGTTCTATCAATATCAATTGTGTTATTTGCATTTAAAACTCCAGAAACAATACCATGACAACCCAATTGTTTACAAACTTGAATATTTAGCTTCATGATATTAAACTCATCATCTGAATAGTTAAAATTTCCTGACCGAGGTCTAATAAGAACAAACGTTTCTATTGATAGCTCATCTAGAACTTGTTTAATTAATCCATAACTAGGCGTGATGCCTCCAACTGATAATTCTTGGCATAATTCTATTCGATGAGCTCCAGCCTCTTGAGCATTTTTAGCTGATTGGTATGAGTTGGCGCAGATTTCTAAAAGCATCTTAATTCACAATTATTTCATCGATAAACGTCCAAGCCTTATTACCTGCTCCTTGTTTGCCCTCTGGAATTATTCCGTAATTTGGAATCTTTAGAATGAGCTTTGTAGCTTTTTTATCAAAATTTAATTTTAAATCTATAAGCACTTCTTTTGAAACCTCAATTAAATATTCTTTATAAGGCTCAAAATCTGAAGCAATAAATATCTTTTTAGGTGCGTAAATCCATTGACCTTGTCCATTGTGAAATCTGGTTTTAATGAAATTGATCTCTGTTTCTTCTACTAAATCAATCGTGATTTCTATGTCCTCTCCCCAAAACCCAAGCCATTCTTTATCTCCATATCGTGAATCACTCCCAGAAACTCCGTTAATTAAACCTTGCTCTCCACTTCCTGAATACGCTTTATGAGGCTGTTTATTGATAGTGATTTTTTTACCAACTGCTTTATGTAAATTAATCGTTTCAGAAAAAGTACTTCCTAGCTTTTTATCTTCATTAAATACTGCTCCTTTGATAGTATTTGATTTAGAAATACGAATTGGAGCTACATATTTTTCAGAATTTTCATCTGGTTCAGAACCATCTAAAGTAAATCTAATTGTTTTTCCTTGTGTTAGTGTTTTTAATTCGTAGGTCAATTGTTCATCATCATTTTTCAATTGTCCATTAACTTCGTATAAATGATTTGCATAATTAATATCTAATACTTCTAATCGTTTATTAAAATGCTCTACTTTGTTTACAAAATTATCGTAATTCTTATTTTCAGGATTTGTCCAAACTACTTCACTCATGGCTAACATTCGTGGGAAAGCCATATACTCAACTTGATCTTCGGTTTTCATATACTCTGTCCAAATATTGCCTTGCGCTCCTAGCACATATTTTGATTGGTTTTTAGTTAACTCATCAGGAATAGGATTAAAACTGTAAACCTTTTTTAAAGGAAGATATCCACCTATTGCTAAAGGTTCATTATCGTTTTCAGATTGGTAATAATCAAAATAACAATGTGATGTTGGTGTCATCACTACATTATGATGTTGCTTTGCTGCTTCAACGGCACCTTTAATACCTCGCCAACTCATAACGGTTGCATTTGGTGCTAAACCTCCTTCAAGAATTTCATCCCAACCAATTATTTGTCGCCCTTTAGAATTTAAATATGATTCAATTCGAGTTATAAAATAATTCTGTAGTTCGTGCTCATTTTTTAACCCTTCTTGTTTGATTCTATGTTGACAGTCATCACAAGATTTCCATCGTGTTTTTGGTGCTTCATCGCCTCCAATATGAATATATTCACTTGGAAATAACGCAATAACTTCATCTAACACATCTTCTAAAAATTCGAATGTGTCATCTTTAGTACAGTAAATCTCTTCAAAAACTCCCCATTTTTTTGCAACCTCAACTTGTTCTCTGGTTGCTGAGCCTGTCGAAGTACAACCTAAATTAGGATATGCAGCAATTGCTGCTTTCGAATGACCTGGTAATTCTATTTCTGGAATCACAGTTACATATCTTTTTTCAGCGTAAGCAACTATATCTTTTATGTCTTCTTGTGTATAATAGCCTCCATATTTTTCACCATCAAATTGATGTGGTTGATCACTATAATGACCGACTAGCGTTTCATCTCTAAAAGCTGCTATCTCTTGTAATTTAGGATACTTTTTTATTTCTATGCGCCAACCTTGATCTTCTGTTAAATGCCAATGAAACGTATTCATCTTCAACATGGCTAAAGCATCTATATACTTTTTTATAAAATCTACAGAAAACATGTGGCGACCAACATCGAGATGCATGCCTCGATATTTAAATTGTGGTTCATCTTTAATCGTAACACATTGAATAGCTACTTCCTTATTTACATAATTTCCGTTTTCAAATTCAGCAGGAAGCAATTGTCTTATACTTTGAACAGCATAAAAAGCACCTTTATCTGAAGACGCTCTAATTTCAATCTTTTTTGGTAGAACATCCAATACATAACCTTCTTTGTTTTTAATTTCTGAATCTAAAACGAATTCAATTTCATTAGAGTTTTGCAATTTTATTGAGCTTCCTTCTTCAATAAAAGATTTTAAAAAACTAGCTGATACTTTTAATTCCTCCGGAAAATTTATTCCTATTGAACTGTCTAATACAAAATTATTCTCTTTTGTAGTTTGACTCAAAGGTTCTGGGATGATTTGAGGTTGAACTACTTTTGAAGGGTTTTCAGAACATCCGAAAATTGTAAATACGAAAAGAAAACTTACAACTATATTCTTGATTGGCATTTTAGTATATTAGATGCTTTAAATTTAGCAATCTATTTTTAATGAAATATCCATCCTACAATTTATTTATCAAAAAAAAACATTACTTGGATATTCTATCTGTCCATATTAAAAAAAATAAATATTACCAGATAAATCAGCTACTCTCTCTAGTTTTTATTTTTTCACTCCTACTTACTTCGTGTAAAAATAAGACTGCTCATCAACCAGCAGAAAAAAACAAACCACTTATTTCTTTTGTTAACCCCTTTATTGGAACTGGTGGTCATGGCCACACCTATCCAGGAGCTACTATGCCATTTGGAATGATGCAACTTTCACCAGATACTCGATTAGATGGTTGGGATGGTTGTTCTGGCTATCATTATTCTGATAATTACATTTATGGATTTTCGCATACACATTTAAGTGGAACAGGAGTTTCAGATTATGGAGATATTTTGTTAATGCCTACCAACAAGCAAGTTTTTAATAATGGTGCAGATGGGAAAGAAGGATATAAATCAGCATTTTCTCATGGGAAAGAAATTGCAGAACCAGGCTACTATAAAGTTCATTTAGATGACACAAATATTGATGTTGAGTTGACTGTTTCTAAACGTAGTGGTATACATAAATATCTATTCCCATCTTCGGAAAATCAAATTGTAGTACTAGATTTAGAACATCGTGATGAATTATTGGATTATAATTTTGATATAGTCAACGACACAACAGTTATAGGTTTTAGACATTCAAAAGCATGGGCTGATGATCAACGTTTGTTTTTTTACATGGTGTTTTCTGAACCAATAAACACAAACAACCTTATATCGATGAGCAGACCTCCTGACCCTAGATATAGAAAAGCTGCATTTGTCATTAATAACCCTCAAAACAATCCTGTTTATATAAAAATAGGCATATCAGCGGTTGATGTTGAAGGTGCTAAAAAAAATCTAGAACAAGAAATTGGAGATAAATCCTTTGACGAAATTAAGAAAGAAGCGCAACAAGCTTGGGAAAAGCAACTAGAAAAAATAGTTATTGAAGATTCTAATCATGATAATAAAGTTAACTTTTACACTTCTATGTATCATACCATGATTGCACCAAATTTATATCAAGATGTAGATGGTCGTTATCGTGGCATGGATTTAAACATTCATCAAACGAATGATTTTGATTACTACACAGTATTTTCTCTCTGGGATACTTATAGAGCTACACATCCATTATATACTATTATTGAACAAGAAAGAACCAATGATTTTATCAATACATTTTTAGCTAAATACGACGAAGGTGGAATCATGCCAATTTGGGATTTATCTGGGTGTTATACAGGTTGTATGATTGGCTATCATGCAGTTCCTGTAATTGCTGATGCCTATTTAAAAGGCATAAAAAATTATGATGTTGAAAAAGCTTTTACAGCAATGAACCATTCTGCAACTCGTGATAAATTAGGGTTAGAATCCTATAAAAAATTTGGTTTTATTCCAGTAGAAAAAGAAAGTGAATCAGTTTCTAAAACCTTGGAATACGCCTATGATGATTGGACGATTGCTCAAATGGCAAAGTCTTTAGGTAAAGAAGATGATTACAAAACCTATTCAGAAAGAGCACAGTATTATAAAAATGTTTTTGATCCAGAATCTCAATTTATGAGAGGACGTTTTCGTAATTCGTGGTTTGCTCCTTTTGATCCTTATGAAGTAAATTTCAATTATACAGAAGCCAATTCATGGCAATATAGTTTTTATGTGCCTCAAGATATTTCTGGTTTTATAAAATTGCTTGGAGGAAAAGATAAATTAGAAAATCAGCTGGATAAATTATTTACTGCTGAAGATAAAACTTCTGGTCGCCATCAAGTTGATATTACTGGTTTAATTGGGCAGTATGCGCACGGAAATGAGCCTAGTCATCATATGGCATATTTATACAATTTTGTAAATAAACCATACAAAACACAAGAAAAGGTTCGTCAGATTTTAACAGAATTATACACCAATACTCCAGACGGAATTTCAGGAAACGAGGATTGTGGACAAATGAGTGCTTGGTATATTTTTTCGTCTTTAGGCTTTTATCCAGTTACTCCAGCATCCAATCAATATATTATAGGAAGCCCATTGTTTGAAAAAGCAACCATTAATTTAGAAAATGGAAAAACATTTACAGTTCAAGCAAATACTATTTCTGAAGAAAATAAATATATAAAATCTGTTCAACTGAATGGGGAAAATTATGAATACTCATTTATCAATCATCAAGACATAGTTAATGGAGGGCATTTGGTTTTTGAAATGACCAATACTCCAACAGATTGGGGAACCAAAGATAAATGTATTCCATCAACTTCAATTGATGAGCATTTAATCGTTACGGCACCATTTATTGCCAAAGGTGATATTGCTTTTAAAGGGAGTACAGAAGTTACTTTACGAAACGCAGATGTAGAAGCTGAAATTTTTTATTCTTTAGATGATGACTTCAAGAAATACACAACACCATTTACAGTTTCAGAAAAAGCCACTTTAAAAGTCTATGCAGAAAAGAATAATGTGAAAAGCACTGTTATTAATACTGATTTTTACAAAATTGACCCCAATTTAAAAATTGATTTAAAAACTGAATATGCCAATCAATACAATGCTGGAGGAAACAATGCTTTAATAGATGGGATTTTCGGCACAGAAGATTTTAGAACAGGTACTTGGCAAGGTTATTTTGATACAGATTTAGTTGCTGTTGTTGATTTAGGAAGTGAAAAAGAAATTAGTGAGATTTCAGTAGCTTTTTTACAAGACCAACGCTCATGGATTTTCTACCCAACAGAAGTAAACTTTTTAGGCTCTATTGATGGTACAAAATTTTTCCCAATTGAAAAGCAATCTAGAAAAATAGATGCGTCTATTCAATCTGAAGATGTTACTATTAAAAAAGTTCATTTTAAACAAGTCTCAAAAAAATATCGCTACATAAAAATCATCGCCAAAAAACTGGGCAAACTTCCAGAATGGCATTTAGGTTATAAACATGATGGTAGAAGTTGGTTGTTTGTAGATGAAATTGTAATCAAATAGAATACACTATATTTAAAAAACTAATTAAAAATATATGACTAATCAAAACAACAAATCAGCTCTTACTACTTTAGTAACTGTGTTCTTTTTCTGGGGATTTATTGCAGCGTCTAATGGTGTTTTTATACCATTTTGTAAAACCTATTTTAATATCGATCAGTTTCAATCACAACTGGTAGATTTTGCCTTTTATGGAGCTTATTATATTGGTGCTCTACTTTTATTTATTCTATCTAGTGCCATGAAAAAAGATATTCTAAATAATTGGGGTTACAAATCGGGAATTGTATATGGCTTATTAATGTCTGCTATCGGAGCTATAGTTATGTGCTTTGTGGTTAATGGATCTGAACAAGGTGAGACTCAAATATTCTATCTAGTTTTACTAGCATTATTTATTGTAGGTCTCGGATTTTCACTTCAACAAACAGCAGCAAATCCTTTTGCCATTGCTTTGGGTGACCCAAAAACAGGGTCGCATCGTTTAAATTTAGCTGGAGGTATTAATTCCTTTGGAACAACGATTGGTCCTGTGGTAGTGAGTTTAATAATATTTGGATCTGCTAGTTGGTCTACAGATGAATTAGCTAGTATGATCAAGAGCAACCAGATAACACTTATGACGGTTCAGAGTCTATATATAGGTGTTGGAATATTGTTTTTAGTTGCTGCAGCGTTGTTTTACTTTTCAAAAAAATTACCATCGTTAAAATCCGAAACAACATTTGAATCAGCTAATAAAGCAAGAAATGTTTTAATCGTTTTAACTGCAATTATAGTTGTTTGTTTCACCATGATATTTATGACTTACACTGGAGATACTGTTCCTACTGAAGCAGTTGAGAATAAACGTATGCTCCTATTATTAATTGCATTACTTGCTGTTATTGCTTGCACCTGGTTTGCAAACTCTAACGCTTCTAAAAAAGCTGAAGGTTGGGGAGCCATGAAATATCCACAACTAGTTCTAGGTATGCTCGCTATTTTTATGTACGTAGGTGTAGAAGTAACTATTGGAAGTAATCTTGGTGAGCTTCTAAAGCAAGCTGTTACTGGAACAAATTTAAACACTCTTGGCCTACCTGTTCTTAATGATGCCGAATTAGCGCCTTTTATATCCTTGTATTGGGGCGGATTAATGATTGGTCGTTGGGTTGGTGCTATTACAGTTTTTGACCCAAGTAAAGGCTTAAAAAAGGTGCTACTTATTATTGTTCCTTACATCGCATTTGGCGTTATTTTATTAGTCAATTTTGGTAAATACACTACTAATGAAATCTTATTGTTTTGTATATGTATTGCGGTACAAATTGGAGGATTCTTTTTAGCTAAAGATAAGCCTGTAGCCACCTTAAAAATATTTAGCACTTTAGGCGTATTAGGTATGCTAATAGGAACATTTGCCTCTGGTCAGTTAGCGTTATTCGCACTATTATCTGGTGGTTTATTCTGTTCAATTATGTGGCCTTGCATTTTTGCATTGAGTATTGCTGGATTAGGAAAATACACATCTCAAGGGTCTGCCTTTTTAATTATGATGATACTTGGAGGTGCTATCATTCCTCCTGTTCAAGGTAAATTGGCAGATATTTTTAGTATACAATCCTCATATTTAGTCGCTGTAGCCTGTTTTGCCTATTTATTGTTCTATGCTTACAGAGCCAAAGTAGTTTTAGATAAGCAAGGTGTAGATTATAATTAAAACCAATTTTCGTCAACCCAGAAAATAAAAACACTTTTTTAAATGAAGCGCAGAGATTTTATTAAAAATACAGCCTTATCAGGAGCAGGTTTAGCTGTTGGAAGCACAATTGTATCGTGTTCAGAAAACAAATCAAAAAAAACTGAAACAGAAGTTTCATCAATTTCTAAAGCTTCACTTCCTCTTGTTATAGCCACTTGGCATGTAGAAGCAGCTACAGCAAAAGCTATGGAAATACTCCAAGCTGGTGGGAATGCTTTGGATGCAGTAGAACAAGGATGTAAAGTGGAAGAAGCAAATGAAAAAGGGCAATCTGTAGGTAAAGGTGGTTTACCTGATCGTGATGGAAACGTCACACTCGATGCTTGTATAATGGATAAGCATGGTAACTGTGGTTCTGTTGTCTATCTTCAAAATATTACGCATGCTGTTTCTGTAGCTAGGAAAGTTATGGAAGACACACCTCATGTGATGCTAGCTGGAGAAGGTGCTAAACAGTTTGCCATATCTAAAGGGTTTCAGCCAGAAGATTTATTAACTGAAGCTTCTAAAAAAGCTTGGGAAGATTGGAAAGTTAAGTCCGAATACAAACCTATTATTAATATAGAAAACCACGATACTATTGGTATGTTAGCTATCGATAAAAATGGTGATATTTCTGGAGCATGTACTACTAGTGGTTTAGCCTATAAAATGGGAGGTCGTGTTGGAGACTCTCCAATTATTGGTTCTGGATTATTTGTAGATAACGAGATTGGTGCTTGTGTAGCAACAGGTTTAGGCGAGGAAGTGGTAAAAACTGTTGGTAGCTTTTTGGTTGTAGAACTCATGCGTCAAGGCAAATCGCCTCAAGAAGCTTGTGAAGAAGCTATCAGTCGCATCGTTAATAAACCTAATAGTAATTATAAAAATTTTCAGGTTGGTTACATCGCTGTAAACAAAAAAGGTGAAACTGGACATTACGCTATTCATCAGTGGTTTAGTATGACCAAATTTCATGATGGTATTAATCAACAAATACAGTCTGACTTTTATGTTAAAGCATAGTTTATTTTTTTCGTAATTTAGTTTAGTACGTTTTTATTACGATCTATGAGAAAGGTTTTAAGTCTAATTTACTTTTTTATTTTTTGTCAATTATATGCACAAGATATTGATAAGGATTACTTAATAGCTCAATTCGAAATAATTAATAAATATAACAACGTTAGCACTAAACAAGATTCCCTTTATAATTTATCATTAAAAATATCTAGACTAAATGGAAAATCAGCAATACCTCTTTTTAAAACATTAGATAGTATTGTCGTGGATGAGGAATTAAAAGTTTCCTATTTAGGTAATTGGGCGGTTACAGTAGCCAGAACTGGTAATTCAGAGCTCTCAAAAAAACTACGTAAAAAAGGTTATGATATTACTATCAAATATAATAATATCTATGAGCAATTTAATTACGCTAACTCTTTAGCCAGTTTATATGTTAACATATCTCAAGCAGATTCCGCTACCTACTATACAAAAGAAGCTGAAAAATTATGGAGCTTACACCCCAAAAAACTTGACTACGAGAGTTGGTCAATATATCACAGATATTATGATATTTATGGAATATTAGGGAATAGTGAACTTCAAGATTCTAACATTGAGAAAGCTTGGCAATTAATGTCTAAATACCCTAATCATAGGAGTAAAGGGTTTTTACTATTTTTAATTACCGACCATTTTGGAAAAAGAAAAAACTACTCAAAGCAAACCTATTATTCTGAAAAACTTTTAGACTATTACAATAAGAAAAAAGTAAACACACCTAAATATCATCTTCCTGTAAAATCTGCTTTGTTAAGTGATGAACGTTCAAAAAATGTTGAAGATTTAAAACGGATTATTAGCACTTCTGACAGCTTAAACCATTTAAATACATTAGCATTTTCTACAGCAACGCTCTCTGAAATTTACTTGGATAATAATACGCCAGAGCTTGCTATACCACTATTAAAGCGATCTATATCAAAGCTGAAAAACGCCAATTATTTAGTGACGCACTCTAACGAATACCGTTTACTTCAAAAAGCATATATAGAGAATGAGGATTATAAAAATGCTTATGATATTTTATTAGACAGAAAACAACTTGAAGATGGCCTTCGTTCAGCTGAACAATTAGATAAAATAGCTGATTACGAGGTTAAATATGCCACTCAAGAAAAAGAGCGTGCTTTAGAAAAAAAAGAAGCTGATAAAAAGTTATTGTCTTGGATTCTAGCACTAGGTACCATCATTCTTATCTCTCTATCCTATTTTTTTATTAAAAACAGACGGAAAAATCATATTCTCGCCAAACAAAAAGTGTTATTAGAAAATGCGCTTGACGAAAAAAACACCTTACTTAAAGAGGTACACCATCGTGTAAAAAACAGCTTTCAAATTGTATCCAGCTTATTGTATTTACAATCCGAAAGCATGGATGATGACGAAGCCAAACTCGCTATAAAAGAGGCAGAGAATCGTGTACGATCTATGGTTTTGGTGCACCAAAAACTATATAACAAAGACGAATTGGTTGGTATTAATACCAAAGAATATATCCATGATTTGGTGACTGATATCTTTGAAAGCCATCAATTTAAAAACGAGAAAATCAACTATAACCTCAATATAGAACCCATGGTTTTGGATATTGAAACCATCACACCTATTGGCTTAATATTAAATGAACTCATAATTAACACGCTAAAACATGCCTTTGATGTGGTGACTGAAGCGAGTCAAATCAATGTCAATTTTCAAAAGCAAAACGACCAGCTTATTTTAAAAGTTAGTGATAATGGCAAAGGCTTTGAAGGTGAGCCAAGCACCTCATCCTTTGGATTACAACTCATTAAAGCACTGTCTAAAAAGTTAAAAGCAACCCTTAATTACAACTCTTCTATCAACGAAGGTACAGAAGCACTTTTGGGTATTACAAAATATAACATCATTACCTAATGAAAAACTATTTTAATCACCCTGTTTTACTTCTTGTTATGGTGTTTATTGGATTTTTAAATACCAATGCCCAAAACACCAAACAATTACTGAAGTCTATAGACACAGTAAAAACCACCTCAACCAAGGTAAAGCTCTTAACTGATTTAGCCTGGGAATACACCAATTTAAGTAATGACAGTTCCTTAATTTATAGCAATAAGGCTTTAAAACTTTCACAAGAAAACAACTACCCTTTTGGTAAAGCTATCGCTTTAGAGAATATTGGACTTTACCATGAAATTATTGAAGGTGACTTTGAAGTGGCCAGTAAAAATTATTTT
Organism: Flavobacteriaceae bacterium NBU2973; assembly: GCA_026162565.1. GTDB lineage: Bacteria > Bacteroidota > Bacteroidia > Flavobacteriales > Flavobacteriaceae > JAOEIQ01. The sequence goes on along the minus strand of JAOEIQ010000012.1, from coordinate 12,081 downwards.
GAAGCTTTAAAAATCTGCGAAGAAAACAACCTTGAATACCAAGCAGAAATATTGCATACCATAGGTATCATGTTTCATATGACAGATAATTATAATAAAGGCAAAGAATACTATGAGTTATCTTATAAAAAAGCATTAGAGAACAAAAACTTAAGTCTTCAAAAAAAATCGTTGATAAATTTAGGTGCTGTGTATTCTTCTTTAGGTGAACAGGAAAAAGCTGAAAAAACCATGTTGCAAACCTTAGAAATGGCTATTCATCCAGAAATGGATTATACCACTTATGCTAATCTTGGTTATTATTATGTAAAGCAACAGAACTATATAAAGGCGCTGCCTTATTTAGAAAAAGCAACACAGCAAAGTCCTGACAATCCAGAATCTGAAATTAATTTATACCATTTAATTAACGCAAAAGTTAAGGCAAATGACATTACAGGCATGGCGTCTATTATTGAAAGAGCAAAAGCTGCTGTAAAAACAGTATCATCCATAAGAGATAAAAGTTTGTTATTAAGAAATATTGCTGACTATTATCAATTAAAAGGCGATTACAAAGAAGCTGTTGAGTTTAGAAATGCCTACATCGAAGTTTTTGAAGAGATTAAAGAAAAACAAAGAGACCAAATTGTTAATGATTTAGAAACCAAATACGAAACCGAAAAAAAGGACAGTCAGGTAAAACTACTTACTGCAGAAAAGGAGAAAAAGGAACAGCAAAACAAACTCTATTTAAGTCTTTTAATAGGAGGTTTGCTTGTTTTAAGTCTCGTGGGTTACTTTGGCTATAAAAACCGACAAAAAAACTTACTGTTAGATAAACAAAAAACATTATTAGAAGTAGCCTTAAGTGAGAAAAACACCTTGCTTAAAGAAATTCATCATCGTGTAAAAAATAGCTTTCAAATTGTATCGAGCTTATTGTACTTACAATCTGAAAATGCCGATGACACCCAAGCCAAAACAGCCATTAAAGAAGCCGAAAATCGCGTGCGTTCTATGATATTAATTCATCAAAAATTATATAATAAAGACGAGTTGGTTGGCATTAACTTACAAGAATACATTGGCGATTTAACCAAAGATATTGTAGAAAGTCATTTGGCAGGTCCAGACTCCTTAAAAACAGAGATAGATGTAGCACCAATAGTTTTGGATATTGAAACGATAACACCACTGGGACTTATTCTTAATGAATTAATTACCAATGTTATTAAACATGCATACACAGATATTGATGATAAATTACTGCAATTAAAATTACATGAAAACAACAATCAACTCATTCTTCAGGTAATTGATAATGGTACAGGTATTACAAAAAAGCCTTCTGAATCCTCGTTTGGGATTACCTTAATGAAAGCTCTATCCAAAAAACTTAAAGCAAATTTAGTAATTCAACCTAGAGATAAAAATAGTGGAACCATTGCTAGTTTAAGCATAAATAAGTACACGATATTATCGTAAGCAATTGTTAACTAAAAAAAAATAGTACTTTACTAAAAACTTAAATAACCTTATACAAAAAATAAATATGTTGCTTAAAAATATAGTTTTGAACAAACGCTTAAACATATTTATTGTTGAGGATGAACCTCTCATTTGTGCTACCATAGAAACCGCATTAAAAAAACAAGGTTTTAAGGTTGCAGGTGATGCAGACAATGTATCGGAAGCATTGTCAGCAATTAACACTACTCAACCAGATTTAGTACTGGTAGATATTAATCTAGATGATTATAAAGATGGTATTGACTTGGCTGTAGAGCTAGATAAAAAAAGCATCCCTTATTTATACCTTACCTCACAAACAGATCCAGACACTATAGAGCGTGTTAAAACCACAAAACCACTTGGTTATATTGTAAAGCCCTTTACTGAAGCAGGATTGCGAAGTAATATACAATTGGCATGGCATAATTTTTCACTCACTACAGACGACTTTTTTTTAATAAAGCATGAAGGCAGAATGCACAAGGTAAATCAAAAGGATATTACTTACCTCAAGGCTTACGATAACTATTGTTATATAAACACAAAAGTCAATCAGTATTTAGTGCCACATACCCTTAAACACACTTACGAGAAACTAAATACCAACTATTTTATTAAATCACATCGATCGTATGTTATAAATGTTAACCATATAACTTCTATAGATACTAAAATAGTTAATCTAGGTAGTGCAAAAATTCCTTTAAGCACTAAACATCGAGCTGAATTAAAAAGGCATATCAGCTAAAAAATTCATTTTCAAATATTTGAAAGTTTTCATTCACTAAATTTTTTTGTCCGTTCACTAAAAATAGCTTTTGGTAACAATCCTTAAGCGGTACTTTTAAGTAATCATCAAAGAATGTGTGTATTACAAATAAGTACTATACACCTTGGTGCTTCAATAACACAAAGTTTATACAAACAATATTTAGCTTATGAAATCAACTTTACACCTATTAAAAATTAGTGTTTTTTTAGTTGCACTTAACTTTAAGGCTTACGGACAAATCGGCGCTGATGTACCCGTATTTATATCAGAAATTCATTATGATAACGCAGGTACAGATGTAGGAGAGTTTATTGAAATCTTTAGCCCAAGTGGCTTTCCGCTAGACGGTTGGTCTGTAGAACTCATTAATGGCACAGATAGTTCAGTATACGATACCGTAGCACTCTCGGGTTTTGGCACAACCTTTTCCAGTTTAAATGATATGGGGAGTTCCTATGTTGTTAATTTCCCCACTATTCAAAACGGCGCTCCTGATGGTATAGTATTAAGGAAACCAGATGGCACAATTGCCGAATTTATTAGTTACGAGGGCACTATGACTTTTGAAGGTGTTACCTCAACAGATATAGGAGTAAGTGAGAACAGTGGTACACCAATAGGCACAAGTTTACAAAATAATGGATTTGGTAATTGGCAAGCTAATCAAGCAGAAACTCCAGGAGAACAAAATCCAAGTAATCTCAATATCTTTAGACAAGCCTATCAGCTTTGGTGGAATGGCAGCACCAATAATTGGAATACAGCTAACTGGGATTTATGGGATCGTTTAGGTCCAAATGAAAACCATGGGATATATGACCAAAGTGTTGTAAATATTAACTCTGGCTCTGTCAGTATCACTGCCTATAACAACAATGGTTTTACATCTCCTCAAAGTGGAGTATTCCCTAATAATATTGAAAACGTCATCCAAAGTTTAAATATTACTGGAGGAGCTGTAACAATTACTGCTGCTGGACGGTTAGATGTAAACAATACTATTACTAATGCTGGTAACCTTACTATTAGTGGCGAAATTAATGTCACCAACACGCTCAATAATACTAGCAATGTTACATTAAACAGTAACCTCATATCTGTCACAGATTTTCAAAATAGTGGGACATTAAACGTAGGTATTGGCGATTTTGTAACAGCTACTATTACAGGAAATTTAACCAATAACGGTACTCTAAATTTAGAGATAGAAGATGATACAAGTGCAGATTTATTACTAATAAATGGGGATTTTAATGCAGGTGGCACACTAGATATTTTTATAGATTCTAACCATACACCTGCAGATGGTACCACACAAACATTAATTGAATATACTGGAGACTTATCAGGCGATTTTACCACAGTAAATATACCTGATGGTTGGGTATTAGATATGTCCAGTACTGGTGAGGTTAATGTTATAAGACAGACCACTTTAGGGAACACAACATTTCAAGAATTGTCTTCGGTTCAAATTTATCCTAATCCAACTTCAGAGTCTATACATGTTAGCAGTAATAATGAGATTATTGGTATTGAGATATATAACCTTTTAGGACAAAAAATATTGAGCACTTCAAGTTCAAAAGAAATTAATATTCAAAATCTTGAAAAAGGAATCTATTTAGTAAATGTAAAAACCCCAAACGGAGAATTAATTCAGAAAATTATAAAAGAATAATCAAGAAAAATTAAACTTATGTTCTCAAAATTATTGAATGCTTTTAGAAAGAGTATAATAGTAATTATACCATGTCTCTGTTTACTCTCTTGGTCGCAACACAATGGTTTTAACTACAAAGCCATTGTCAAAGACAATTTGGGTAATGTGGTTGCTAACCAAAATATTGATGTACAATTTCAAATTCTTGAGGATGCTACTCTAGTTTACCAAGAAACCCATACACCAACAACTAATTCAAACGGTCTTGTTATTTTAACTATTGGTAGTGGCACAACCAGTGATGATTTTTCTAGTATTAATTGGAACACCAAAAACCATAATTTAAACGTACAACTAGATTTAGGTTCTGGATTTGTAGATTTAGGTACTTCCCCTTTTCAATCAGTGCCTTATGCTAATAATGTAACAGGACTAGAAGCCCTTGAAGTAGGCAATGGTAGTGGTTGGAGATTAATTGGTAGAGACCCTGACAATTATGGAAATATAGGTCTTAATGCTATAGATTTAAGTTTAAGCAATAACTCCTCTACAACAAAAGGTGCAACTGGTAACGAATCCATTGCTATGGGTAATGGCACTACTGCATCTGGCATAGGGTCTTTAGCTACAGGTATTAACACAACAGCATCTGGAAATGATTCGGTAGCCATGGGTGCCATAACTACAGCTTCAGGAAACGAGTCTACAGCATTAGGTTTTAATACCGAAGCAGCTGGAGTACGCTCAACTGCAATGGGATCTAATACAGTAGCCTATTCATTTGCAGAAACAGTATTAGGCAGCTATAGTACGTTTTATTCAGCTAATAGTGTTTCGGGATTTAATGCAAACGACCGCTTATTTGTAGTAGGTAACGGAGAAGACCTTGCCAACAGGAGTAATGCACTAACCATTCTAAAAAACGGTACCATAACCGCACCAAGTTTTGATATCTCTGAAATAACCGATAATAAAGCCTTAATTACTAAAGAATACGCTGAAGCAAATATCGCTAGCACTGGTATAGAAGCTATAGATGAAGGTAATGGTTTAGGGTGGCGACTTCTGGGAGAAAACTCTGATGATTATGGAGATATAGGTAACAGAGCTATAGATTTAAGCAGAAATGACTTTCCTTCAACAACAATTGGCGCTACTGGTAATTTCTCAACAGCTCTAGGCTATAGTACAACTGCTTCTGGTGATATTTCTACAACCATGGGGATTGGTACTGTAGCATCAGGATTACGCTCAATTGCTATGGGAGATGGCAGTATTGCATCTGGAATTCGCTCCATTGCGATAGGAGTTGGTACTACAGCGTCAGGATTACGTTCAACTGCCATGGGTACTAGTTCAGCAGCATTAGGATCTGCTTCTTTAGTAGCTGGAGAAAGTTGTGTGGCTTCATCAGCATTAGAAATAGTTTTAGGTAGTTATAATACATTATACACACCAAATAGCGCTACCGAATTTGACGAATCAGATCGCTTGTTTGTTGTTGGTAATGGTCTTAATAATACCAATAGAAGTAATGCCTTAACCATATATAAAAGTGGTTTAATGAATATCAATGATGCTTATAATTTACCTTTAGCTGATGGTACATTAGCTGGGCAAGTCTTAACAACAGATGCGGCTGGTAACCTTAGCTGGGCATCAACATCATTAAATGGCACACTAACTCAAGACGTTTTACTTAATTATGAAAATTTTGATACACGATTCAATTTAACAGGTACTGGCGATTTTATTGTGCAAGATGCCTCATCTGGTGTGTTTGCAATAAACGATTCGGGAAATACAACCTTGAGTCGAACTACGACCTGGAAAGATACTAGTATTGCTGGTACAACCATAGCAGACTTATCTAATGATGGTAATGATGGGCGCTTTATATTGAGAGAAAATGGACTTATTAATGTGGACCTAGACGCCAATACCCAATATGTATTTAATGAACAAGGACTAGACCGAGACTTCAGAATTGAGGGTAATGATATTAATAATGTGTTTCATGTAAATGCGCTAACTAATAGAATTGGTGTCTGGACAGACACTCCAGATAGTATTCTAGATGTAGAGTTTAATAGCACAGGAACCATTGCTCAATTAGAACTTACAGAGCGAGAAGCAAATGATGGTGCTAGAATTAGATTTGATAATTCGATAGAAACAACAAATCATTGGACCTTATATGGACGTGCAGATAATACCATTGCCGATAGCCGATTTAATATTTTTCATCCAACTACAGGAAATATTCTTGTAGCGACAGGTGATGGAAATGTTGGCATAGGCAGAACACCAACAACTAATGACTTGGAAGTGGCAGGAACTGCATCTAAGACTACAGCAGGTAGTTGGTTAGCAAATAGTGATGAACGTTTAAAAACAAATATCCAAACTATAGGTGGAGAAACAGCATTAAATAAGTTAAACCAATTGCGAGGTGTAACCTATAACTGGAATGACACCAAAACTGGTATCGAACGCCCAGAAAACATACAATATGGTTTTATTGCCCAAGAACTAATGAAAGTTTTTCCAGAGAAGGTGTCGTTAGATGCTAATGGATACTACCAAACCGCTTATGGCGATTATGACGCACTCATTATAGAGGCTATAAAAGAGCTCAACAAGAGAATAAAAGACCTTGAGCTAGAAAACGATAGCCTCAAAGCACAACTTGAAATATCAAAAAGTATCGAGGCGCGATTACAAGCCTTAGAAGATAAAATAACCGCAACTAACTCGGTAATTAAAAAATAATTTGGGCTATGAAATACTTAAAAAAACTAACACTTCTTTGTTTTATTATTGCTGTTCAAAACATTTGGACACAACAAAATAGCTTTAACTATAAGGCTATTATTAAAGATAATTTGGGCAATGTGGTTGCCAACCAAACTATTAATGTTCAGTTGCAAATTATACAAGGTGGAATCCCAGTATATCTTGAAACTCATACTCCAACAACAGATGCTAATGGTCTTGTAGTTTTATCTATAGGAAATGGTACAACTTCAGATGATTTTTCTAGTATTAATTGGAGTGCCCAAAACCACAACCTTAATGTACAAATAGATATTGGTAGTGGCTTAGTAAACCTAGGTGCTTTTCAGTTTAAGACTGTACCATATTCTAAATTTGCTTTAAATGCAGACAATGTAAATGGTTTAGAAACTATTGATGAAGGCAATGGTTTAGGCTGGCGATTGGTTGATAGAAACCCTTTAAAATATGGAAATATTGGTTTTAACGCTACAGATGTTTCCTTTTCAAATCTAGATTCAGACACTAAAGGTGCCACAGGAAATTCATCTTTTGCCACTAACTCTAATACAACAGCTTCGGGCAATAAATCATTTGCCGCTGGAGGAGAAACTACAGCGTCTGGCGATACGTCTTTTGCAGCTGGTGTTACTACTATAGCATCAGGAGCCAGATCTACTGCATTTGGAAGTGTAACAACTGCATCAGGTATTGCATCATCTGCTTTTGGTAGTGAGACAAAAGCGGAGTCTGTTAACTCATTTGCTTTAGGAATGTTTAATATTGGTGGTGGAGATCCTCAAAGTTTAAATGATGCTGACCCTTTATTCGAAATTGGAAATGGCACAAACGATACTAATAGATCTAACGCCTTAACAGTACTTAAAAACGGTACCATAACCGCACCAAGCTTTGACATCTCAGAGATTACAGATGCCAAAGCCTTAATTACCAAAGAGTATTTAGAAGCTAATACTGGTGGTACTGCCACTGGTTTAGAAATTTTAGATGAGGGAAATGGTCAAGGTTGGCGATTAATAGGACAAAACCCAGACAATTATGCCAATATTGGATCAGCAGCAGTGGATTTGAGCGGAACCAACAATGCTAGCGATGGCAATTCAGGTGCTGCAGGTGATTTTGCTTTTAGCGCTGGTCTAAATACTAAAGCATCGGGATTTGTGTCCATGTCCTCCGGTATAAGCACTCAAGCCTTGGGTAATTACACTAATGCCTTTGGCGCTTTTACAAAAGCAGAAGCAACCATATCAGCGGCTTTTGGTCGCTATAATGTTGGTGGTGGCAACCTCACTACTTGGAACCCTACAGATCCATTGTTTGAAATCGGAAATGGTTCAGCAGATAATGACCGATCCAATGCATTAACAGTCTATAAAAATGGCGTAGTCAATATCAATGATTCTTACAATTTACCAACTGATGACGGTTTAGCAGGGCAAGTTCTTACTGCAGTTGGAGATGGAACTACAATATGGTTTCCTATCACCAATGATAACTCAACAGGTTTAGAAGCAATAAATGAAGGAAATGGATTAGGTTGGCGACTCAAAGATAAGAATCCTGCCAACTACGGAAACATTGGTGCAAACAGTGTGGATTTGAGCCAAAGCAATAGTAGCTCTAGTACAAAAGGAGCAACAGGTCTCAATGCGCTGGCTACAGGTTTTAACACCACTGCTAGTGGTAATTATTCAACTGCTATGGGCTTTAATAGTAATGCTTCCAATATATATGCAACCGCAATAGGAAATGAAGCTTCAGCAACTGCAGATAATGCCATTGCCTTAGGCAGATTAACTACAGCTTCTGGAGGATCTGCCGTAGCGCTAGGCAGTCAAACCACAGCCTCCAATATTGGAGCAACAGCCATGGGTAGCGCAACCGTAGCTTCTGGTAGAAGTGCAACAGCTACTGGTCGCTTCACAAGAGCTCAGGCTTTTAGTGGTGTAGCTATTGGACGCTATAACACTGGTAATGGAAATTCTGGGGACTGGGTTAACACAGACCCATTATTTGAAGTAGGAAATGGTTCAGCAGATAACGATAGATCTAATGCACTTACCGTGTACAAAAATGGTGCAGTAAACATTAATGATGCCTATAATTTACCGCAAAGTGATGGCACTGCTGGGCAAGTACTTACTACTTTAGGTAATGGCAATACGCAATGGACCGCTGTAGACGCCTCTGTACCAACACTAGTGGATGTGGTAAACTATGGTACAGATTACAGTTCCTTTGGATTGGATTTAGAAGAGCCTCGTTTTTATATCGATAAAAATAAAGTACAAATTGAAGGCTATATGCGAAAAGACTTTGGCACTGGTGATATTAATATTGATGATGTATTGTTTGTATTACCAATAGGATACCGACCACTAAATAAACACATGTTTCTTTGTCCACAAATATCTGGAAGAAATCTACTAGTTAGTGTTAATCCTGACGGATCTGTAATTGCTGAAGATGATTCTAACAGTCAATTTATTGCACTTAATAGCATCTCATTTAGAATAGATTAAAAACCATAAGAAATGACTATAAAATTTTATAAAATTATATATATCCAGTTGCTATTACTTATGGCAATACTAACAACGCCTGCATGGTCCCAACACAATGGTTATAACTACAAGGCTATTATTAAAGATAATTTGGGTAACGTGGTTGCAAACCAAACCATTGATGTGCAATTTCAAATTCTTGAGGAGGCTATTCTAGTTTACCAAGAAACCCACACACCAACAACTGATGCTAATGGTCTTATTACATTAACCATTGGTAACGGCACAACCTCAGATGAGTTTTCAGATATTGTTTGGAGTAGAAAAAATCATAATCTTAATGTACAAATAGATATTGGTAGTGGTTTTGTAGATATGGGTACAACAGCTTTTCAATCGGTACCATATGCGAGTAACGCAAATGGATTAGAACTTATTAATGAAGGTAATGGCAGTGCCTGGCGATTAACTGGTGTTAATCCAGACAACTACGGTACCATTGGAGCCAATGCCATAGATTTAAGTATCTCATTAGAAAATTCTACTACCAATGGTGCTACAGGTAATTGGTCTTTTGCTGCCAACGAAGGCACTATAGCTTCAGGGCTATGGTCTTCCGCTTTTGGTTTTAAAACAAAAGCAGAAGCACTTTACTCAGCATCCTTTGGTAGTTTTAATACTGGTGGCGGTGACCCTTTAAACTTCGAAACTACAGATCCCATTTTTCAAATAGGTAATGGTCAAAACGATGTTAGCAGAAGTAATGCATTAACCATATTAAAAAATGGTACCATCACTGCACCAAGTTTTGATATTTTTGAAATTACAGACGACAAAGCCTTAATTACAAAAGAGTATGCTGAAGCTAATTTAGCAAGTTCTGGTTTAGAGGCTATAGACGAAGGTAATGGTATTGGGTGGCGATTAAAAGCTGCAAACCCATTTAGATACGACAATATTGGTTTAAACGCCGTAGACTTAAGTATTACAAATCTTGGGATAGATCAGTATGGCGCTTCTGGAAAAGGGAGTTTTGCTTCTGGTTCCCAAACTATTGCTTCTGGAGAATACTCAAATGCACTAGGCCAAACAACTACCGCATCTGGTAATTATTCTATTGCTGTAGGTAGTGGCACTACTGCATCTGGCGATAATTCTGCTTCAATAGGTATCAACACAACAGCTTCAGGATTTTCTTCGGTAGCTTTAGGAAGTGGTTCTATTGCATCTCAAGGTGGTTCTATTGCCATGGGCATTGGTTCAGATGCATTATCATCTAATGCTATTGCATTAGGCGGAGGAGCCACAGCTTCAGGAGAGGCCTCAGTAGCTATTGGACAAGCTACAAACGCTTCTGGTAATTATTCTATATCAATAGGATTTGGTTCTAAAGCCGAAGCACTAAACTCCGTTGCATTAGGAAGACACAATATTGGTGGTGGTGATCCTGAAAATATTAGCTCTACAGATCCCATATTTGAAATTGGCAACGGAACCAATGACACTAATAGATCTAATGCTTTAACCATTTTAAGAAACGGTACTATAACCGCACCAAGCTTTGATATTTCTGAAATTACAGACAACAAGGCCTTAATCACGAAAGAGTATCTCGAAGCCAATGGCAGCAGTAGCTCTGGTCTCGAAGCCATTGACGAAGGTAATGGTATTGGGTGGCGATTAAAAAATTTCAATCCAGATTTCTTTGGAAATATTGGTGAAAATGCTACGGATTTAAGCACTTCAGATGGTACTGATGCCAGTCAAGGCGCAATAGGTTTCGCTTCAGCATGCTTTAATTGGATGAACACTGCTTCAGGTTTTGGTGCTTCAGCTTTTGGAAATCTAACCACTGCATCTGGAACATTATCAATTGCAGCAGGGTTTGGAAGTGTAGCATCAGGTGAGAGTTCATTTGCTATTGGTGCATCCGCGGCTTCTGGAAGATATAGTTTCGCAGCAAATTTCGCCACTTTCGCAGGAGGTGAAAATAGTTTTTCTGCAAATAGAGAAACTTCATCGATTGGTGAAAATTCAAGCTCTTTTGGTGAATTCACTAGAGCTGAATCTTTGAACTCCTTCGCTATTGGATACTACAATATTGGAGGTGGAAATCCAACTAATCCAGTTAATACAGACCCCTTATTTGAAATAGGTAATGGTACTAGTTCTAACCGTTCAAACGCTTTAACAGTTTATAAAAGTGGCGTTGTTAATATAAATGATGCTTATAGCCTTCCACCTTTTGACGGTTCAAGTGGTCAAACACTAATAACAGATGGTAATGGTGAGGTGCGTTGGCAAACAATATCTATAGAACCCGGAACTTTTACAGATGTTACAACCTTTGGCACCAATTATGGGCCTTTAGGTGGAAACGTCTATGAGGAACCTCGTTATTATATAGAAAATAACCGTGTGTATATAGAGGGAACGGTTCAAAAATCGTCTGGCACACCAACAGCAGGAGATGTCCTTTTTACATTACCAGCAGGTTTTCGACCAGTCAAACAACGCATTTTTACCGGCACCCAAGACGGTAATAATACAGTGAGAGTAGATGTAACCACAACAGGTAATGTGGTAGTATTATCCAACTCACCAGTAACCTTTATATCACTTGATGGTATTTCATTTAGAATAGATTAAAAATTAGAAATATGATTACAAAACATTATTTATCATGAGAACACTAGTAATTATTGTATTGATTTTGTGTTACACAAAATTAGTATATGGTCAAAGTATCGACAAGTTCAGTATCGATAGTGGAGGTGCCAGTGCAACAGCAGGAGGCATAGAGATTTTGTATACCATTGGTGAGGTAGCAGTAGCTGAACGCTCTGCTTCAG
>JAOEIQ010000011.1 GCA_026162565.1 Flavobacteriaceae bacterium NBU2973 | reverse complement strand
TGACAGTATCTATATTGTATACTACGCATGATATGCACTAAACCTATAAAAAGAAATTCCATACCAATCCAAATCGAATCACGAAATCGCGGTAAGGATAGTTAGGAGCAGAATAAAAATCATATCCTGTAAACGCAGAATTAAAATGTTCTGCTTTTAAAAAGATTCTGGTTTGCTGTACTTTTGCATTAACGAAAAAATCTAATCTTGGAAAGCCTCCTAACTCTACTTGATTCTGAACTTGAAACTCTCCTATTAAAGAATTATAGGCATTCATATTATATTCGGAAAAATACTGAAATATTATTCCCGTTTGAAGATATAAGGCTTTTTTGAAAAAATGATCTGAATAATACAATGTGTTTCTAGTTATTAGTTGAGGCACATTCAACACTCCTTCTCCATCAACAACATTTTGATACATGACAGTATTATTAAGTGTAAACTTTTTATATTTTACATCTTTGCTTGCTTTAACTCTAAAATAATTAATTATTTGATCTGACTGAATTGGAGTAATCACAACTTTATCTGAAGCAGATTGTTGAAAATAAGTATAGTTATTAATAGTGGTATAATCAAACGATATGTTAACCCATTTATCAGATGTAATATGAAAAGCTAATTGCTGAGTTTCAATATTATCAAAGTTATTTTGCCAATTAAAATTAGTGTAATCGCTCTGATACAGTAAATAATTGTAATTAGGACTTCTTGAATTACTGTTTAAGCTTGCTTTGAGCGAAATATCTTCATTTAAATTATACTCTGCATTTGCTAATAGAAAATTCCCGTCAAAATCTCCACTAATATTTACACCTATTTTACCATCAATTTTAAATTTATTAAACTCCTTTTTATAAGAGCCTCCGACAGAAATTACATTCCCTTTTAACCGATTAGCGATTGTTTGGCCATTTAATATTGAAATGGCATCATACCCATAATTATAATTATTGTAATCTACATTAAAGGATATATCTCCTATTGCATTATTAGAATATCTAGCGCTAGCTTGAACAAAAAAATCTTCTAAAGTAACTCTATCAGAAAGATTTGAGTTTCTGAAAGATTCTCCAAATAAATCACTTTGATTATCTTGAGTAAAGTGATAGTATTTATCTTCGAATGAAATAACATTACCAATACTTAATGTATTATGAGATATTGAATCCTTCTTTTTAATCAAATCGTACGAATGTTCTAAATAAAAACGCTTTCCTCTTAAATCACTTTGGGCATCTTCAAAATTAGGATCAAATATTTTGCGATCTAAAAAATCTTCGGCGCCAGATTCAAAATTTATAATATCTTCATCTGTGATTCCACCATTTTCTTCATTTAAAATATCCTGCATGTAGATATGAGCTCTGGCTCTGTATCTATTATTTTTAGTTTTATAATTGGTTGTAAATCTAAAATTACCGCTACTTGTTAATATATGTTGATATTTACCTAAAGTCCTTAATCCTTTGTAAGCTATTGAAAGATTTAATTGTTTTGAAACATTTGTTGTAAAAAATGCATCTAACAATTGACCTTGCTCAAAAACAGTTTTAAACATTAATTCGGTAAGAGGTGTAGGCACATAATAATAATTGACATCTTCAATTTCGTGATAATTAAAATGCTTGGCGCTAAAACCAAAATGAGGCATTAGCCTAGTATTTTCAAAATTATAGCTTAATGTATTAAACGTTTGACCAGTATTATTAAAGGGTAGTAATTCAAAATAATCTTTACGTAAATAGTTGTATTTATATTCTTTTTGAATAGTTAACGTAGTATCAACATAAGTGGTATCATTCTCATGCGAGATTATTTTATAATCACTAATTTTTACATCTTCATTTTTAATATTTTTATTACTAGTTGATTTATCACTTCTCTCTCCTAGTTCAACTCCATCAATAGTTTTAGTTTTTTGCTTAACCTTTTCGTCTTTTTTTACGACTGGTTTTATTTGAGCTTGTAATGATGTTACAATTGCTAATAAAAAGACTGTAAGAAGTAATTTCTTCATAAATATTTTTTAACCTTGTAATGTTAAAGGTTTAAATTATTCTATAAAATTTATAGAATCAAAATTTTGGGCTAAAATAACAAATACTTCTATAGTAACTTGTTAATTATTACCAAAGCTTTTATACTAACGTAAATACTCTAGAATTTATTAAATGTTAAAAAACAACTATTCTGATTATGCGTTTGAATGTGGTACTGACGAAGCTGGTCGTGGTTGTTTAGCTGGGCCTGTAACTGCAGCTGCCGTAATACTACCCGATAATTTTACTAATAACATATTAAACGACTCTAAGCAGTTATCTGAAAAAAAAAGAAATTTACTAAAACCAATTATTGAAAAAGAAGCTGTAACATTTTCTTACACTCATATTTTTCCGGAGCAAATTGACAACATAAATATTTTGAATGCGTCTATTTTAGCTATGCAAAAGTCCATTGAGAAATTAGATCCTGAACCTCAATTCATTATTGTTGACGGCAATAAATTTAAACCTTATAAAGATATTCCTCATGAAACCATTATAAAGGGAGATAGCAAATTCTTGAGTATAGCTGCTGCATCTGTTTTAGCAAAAACTTACAGAGATGAATATATGAATATTATTCACGAAGAATTTCCTATGTACAACTGGAAACAAAATAAAGGCTATCCAACAAAAGAGCATAGAGAAGCTATAAAAAAACATGGGACAACCAAATACCACAGACTCTCTTTTAGATTATTACCCGAACAGCTTAAATTAGACTTGTAACTTTTTATATTTGCATCAATTAATCTATTTTACTTATGAAATCTTTTTGGTTTTTATTAGCTGCTATATTTTTGTTCGCAAGCTGTGATAATAACAGAAAGGAAACGATTGCTGCAGATTACATACCGAAAAACACAGAAGTTGTATTTAACATATCGGATAGCGAAAGCTTAAATAGCAACTTAAATAATAATGACTTTTTAAGTGAGTTTTCAAGTTCTAAATCCTATAAAAACTTTAGAGAAAAATTAGCATTACTCGACAGTTTAAACTTAAAAAACGAGGCTCTGTTGTGTTTTTTAAAAGATGAGAATAACAGCCTTCAATATAAAATAATAACTAATACCATTTCAGATTCTTTAAAAGCTGATTCCTCAAAAATAAAGACATTAAAACATTATAAAATTGAAAATGATTTTTTAATCATTTCATCTAACGAAAGTTTATTAAGCTCCAAAATTTCAGAAAACGACTTAAATCATGACTCAAAAACGAGTACTAGCAATTTAAGTTTCGAGCTAAAAAATGATAATACTCTCGTTAAATCTTTTTTTCTAAACGATACGCTTTCTTCGATAAAGCTTACCCAGACATATTCACTTGATGCTAAATTATCTCAAAATGAATTTCTGTTAAGCGGCATTTCTACTGCAAAAGATTCTACTAAAAGCCTCATAAATATATTTAAAAACACCATTGCTCAAGAAAACGAGATGAGTAAAATAACGCCATCTAATGCCGATGGTTTTTTGAGTTTTACTTTTGATGATTATTCAATTTTAAAATCTAACTTAAAAGCTCATAAGAAAAGTGATAGTATAATTAGCACCGATTTATTTGATTTTATCTCTGAAGTAGGTGTAATTTATGAGAACAACAAAAAAGCAATTGTTCTAAAATCTATTGATAAGCATGCTACAGAGGAAAGTCTTTCTCTAGAACAAAATGAAATTGAAACTTATAGACAAGTGCCCATTAAAAGTTTCAGTACACCAGAATTGTTTAGTTCTACTTTCTCCCCTTTAATTACCTATAATTTAGCAACAAAATATTGTATGATTGATAAGTATATTGTTTTCAGTGATGATAATGAAATGCTACAAAATATAGTTGCTAATTATCAAAATAAAACAACTATTGCTGATAGACACTATTTTACTGATTTAAAAACTAATTTAACAGATGAAGCATCTTTAATGATGTTAACCAATACTGAAAAACTTATATCTAATATTGAAGAAATCTTAAATGAGGATTTTAATTTCTCCTCAAAGGATTATAATAAATCTGCCATTCAATTTACTTATGAAGATGATTTTGCTCATGTAAATATTGCCATACAAAAACAGACAAATAAAATTGTTGAAAATTCTATTTCAGAACAATTTAATATCAAGTTAGATACCGACTTATTAAATGATCCGCAATTTGTAACCAATCATATAACTAAACATAAAGATATTGTTGTTCAAGACATAAATAATCAATTATACTTAATTTCTAACTCTGGTAAAATACTCTGGAAAAAGCAATTACAAGGTGCTATTTTAGGCGATATTTCTCAAATGGACATGTATAAAAATGGTCGTCTTCAATTAGCATTTACAACTTCAAATCGTTTATATGTGTTAGATAGAAATGGTAATGATGTAGCTCCTTTTCCTTTGAAGTTTAACGATGCTATCACGCAACCATTAGCTGTTTTTGATTATGATAAAAAGCGTAATTATAGGCTATTAGTCACTCAAGGTGAATCTGTTTTAATGTATGATGCTAAAGGAAAGTCTGTGAATGGATTTACATTTAAAAAAGCTGATAACGATATTATAAGCAAACCTCAACATATCAGGATTGGAACTAAAGATTATTTAGTATTTAAAACCAAAAACAAACTTCATATTTTAAATAGAACTGGTAAAACTCGAGTTACTCCAAAAAACAATTACAACTATTCTAAACAAGAAGTTTATATCTATAACAATAAATTTACTACCACATCTGAAAATGGCTCTTTGGTGACAATAGATCAAAGTGGAAATACTGCTTCTGAAAATATTGATTTAAACAGTGAGCATTATATAACTTCAACAAATAAATCGTTGGTAGCGCTTTCTGAAAACATACTACGTATTAGAAATAATACAATAGAGCTAGATTTTGGTAATTATACTGCTCCTAAAATATTTTTAATAAATAACAAACTATACATTACTATAACAGACTTACAAACTCAAAAAGTATTTATCTTCGACAGTCAAGCAACACTTCAAAGTAATTTCCCTATCTACGCAACCTCACAAATAGATTTCGATAATGCTGACAAAGACAAAGCATTAGAATTTGTTACTAAAGGAGAGAGCAACAATGTAATTTTATATCAAATTAACTAAATGTTACATATTTTATATTAATAAAAACATTTGTAACATAATATATTTATCATAGTCAGTAATTTTAGTTCTCGAAACAAATAAACTTTAAAAGGTTTACTTTTTGTATTCCAAACACACAAAAAAGAGAACAATTCATACAATACATTTTTGTATCTATAAACTAATCAGTACTTTTAAATGGCTATTAATCAAGACTCAAAATGAAAACTAGTAATCAATATCTAAAGATAGGAGCTATTCTAATCGCCTTATTATTCTCCAATCAATTTACAAGTTCCCAAACTAAAAAAATAAAACGCCCAAAAAGTCGAGTTGGAGTATCAAGTGTCGATACGTTTGTTGGAGAATCTTTTGACTTGTATGACAAAGTATATAAATATGATGGTTATGCAGAAGCAGGAACACCTTTAGATGACGACGATATTGATGTACTTGAAGAAGCATTAACAGAAGTAACAGCTTTAAGCGACAGTGCTCCAAATATTATTTCAGATCTTGATGGTGTAGGTGTACTTAAACAAGGTAAAGCTACACTTCAGGTAAACAAAGCTAAAAAGGCTTTAAAATATAGTATAGCAACTGCTAAAGAGTTACTATTAGGACAGCGAAAACATGATAAAAAAGAAGATGAAGATACCAGTGAAAACGAATCTGATTCTAACGATTCAGATTCAGAAAGCGCCGATTCTTCTGAAAATGAAAATGTCTCTGACAAAGAAGATGAAGAAGAGCCCTCAAATTTTTCAGATAATTTACAAATCAATAGCAAGTTTGATTTTGTGCCAGGTGATAAATTGTTGTTTTTTGATGATTTCTCTCAAGATTTTGTTGGTGATTTCCCTAGTAAATGGAATACCAATGGAACTGGAGAGGTCGTACAGATTAGTGATAATGGTAAATGGTTTCAATTAAAAAGTGGATATGGAGTTGTGTACTTACCTCTAGCAGATGCATTACCAGAAGATTATACCATTGAGTTTGATCTCCTAACCCAAGGAATAGATAACAAGACATCCTCTACTGCCAACTTAAATACTTATATTTCAGACAACAACACATTTAATAATAATGGAGATTATTTATTTGCAGCTTTACCTTTGGGTCAATATGGAGCCTTTAATATTCGTGTAGCTAATAGAGACAAAACAAATCTAATAAACACAACACTTACTGCAGATATTAGAAAAGATGTTCTTAATAAACCTCACATATCTATTGCGGTTAATAAAAAACGATTTAGACTTTGGGTCAATCAGAAAAAATATATTGACATTCCTCAATTTGTTTATGCACCTGATAAACTAAAATATTTAAAATTCAATGTTAAAGGTTTAAAAGACGGAAAGGATAAAGTATTTATAAAGAATCTAAAGATAGCTGAAGGCGGAGTTGATTTAAGAAGAAAATTAATGACTGAAGGTAAAATTTCAACCAATGGAATTTTATTCGATTCTGGTTCAGATAAAATCCAACCACAATCCTACGGAATCATTCGCCAAATATCACAAGTGCTGATGCAAGACAAAAATATTAGATTAAACATTGTAGGTCACACAGACTCTGATGGTTCTGATGAAGCGAATTTAAAGTTATCTAAAGAGAGAGCTAATGCAGTAAAAAATGCACTTATAACCATATACAATATTTCTGAAGACAGATTACAAACAGAAGGCAAAGGAGAGGCAATTCCAGTTGCAGATAATTCAACTCCAAATGGTAAAGCACAAAATAGACGTGTGGAATTTATAAAAATATAACGATAACCAAATCGTAAAGACCCTAGATCTTATGCGCCAAGGCTTTTAGCTTTGGCGTTTTTTGCAACAAATTCAGCCTCAAACAAAGTAGTAAAATGATTTAAAAGTTTGCCTTTTACTTCAGCCTCATCAACGCTATCAACTCCTAATTCAACATTTAAAGAGGTAACTGCTTTTCCTTTTATTCCACAGGGAATCATCAAATCAAAATAACCCAAATTAGCATTGACATTTAAAGCAAAACCATGCATCGTAACCCAACGACTAGCGCGAACTCCCATGGCACAAATTTTACGAGCAAATGGTGATCCAACATCTAACCAAACACCTGTTTCACCTTTACTTCGTTCTGCTTTTAAGCCATATTCAGCAAGCGTTAGAATAATCATTTCTTCTAAAAACCGAAGATACTTGTGTATATCGGTAAAAAAATTATCAAGATCTAAAATTGGGTAACCAACTATTTGTCCTGGGCCATGATAGGTAATATCTCCTCCTCTATTAACTTTATAAAACATAGCATTCTTTTCTGCTAATTGTTTTTCATTTACTAATAGATTATCTATGTCACCACTCTTACCTAAAGTAAATACGTGAGGATGCTCAACAAATAAAAAATGATTAGGTGTTTCAAGATTAGCTTCTTCTCGCCTATTCTTAATTTTTATATCTAGAATATTCTTAAATAATTGCTCCTGATAATCCCAAGTTTCCTTATAGTCCTTGTTCCCTAAATCTTGTAAAAAAATTGACTTATTCATGAAGCGCAAAGATACGCTTTTCTATATTATCGTTCAGGATTATTCAAGATTACTAGAGCTGCTATAACTCCAGGAACCCAACCACAAATCCATAATATAAATACGATTAAAATAGAACCGCAACCTTTATCTAATACAGCTAAAGGTGGAAAAAAAATACTTAATAAAACACGCCAAATGCTCATACTTTTATTTATTGATTGATCACGACGATTTTATCGTGACAAATTGATGAATACAACAATAGGACGTAAACTACCATTATTTGTTACAATACATTGATATAGTTACCAATTGTAAGTATCTTTGTCGCTTGAAAAATATCAATTAATCACAAAATGTCGCAACTTTCAGAACAAGAAATAGTACGTAGAGAGAAATTACAAAAATTACGCGATTTGGGAATCAACCCTTATCCAGCAGATTTATATCCAGTTAAAAACACATCAAAATCTATAAAACAGGAATTTAAAGAAAGTGATAAAGTGGTAATTGCTGGACGATTAATGTCACGTCGTATTCAAGGAAACGCAAGCTTTGCAGAATTACAAGATTCTGAAGGTAGAATACAGGTCTATTTTAACAGAGACGAAATTTGTTCTGGAGAGGATAAAAGTAAGTACAACGATGTTTATAAAAAGCTTCTTGATATTGGAGATTTTATTGGTATTGAAGGCGAATTATTCACTACTAAAGTAGGAGAAAAAACTGTGATGGTAAAAGATTTTACACTTTTAAGTAAAGCCTTAAAACCATTACCACTACCAAGAACAGATGCTGAAGGAAAGGTACATGACGCTTTTACAGATCCAGAACAACGTTACAGACAACGCTATGCAGATTTGGTTGTAAATCCTCATGTAAAAGATGTATTCGTTAAACGAACAAAGCTTTTTAATGCCATGCGAGAGTTTTTTAATAATCGTGAGTATTTTGAAGTAGAAACTCCAATCTTGCAACCAATTCCAGGCGGAGCTGCAGCAAGACCTTTTATTACACATCATAATAGTTTAGATATACCATTGTATATGCGAATCGCTAACGAGTTATACTTGAAACGACTCATCGTTGGTGGTTTTGAAGGGGTTTATGAGTTTTCTAAAAACTTCCGTAACGAAGGTATGGATAGAACCCATAATCCTGAATTCACAGCCATGGAAATCTATGTTGCTTACAAGGATTATAACTGGATGATGGATTTTTGCGAACAATTATTAGAGCATTGTGCAATGGCAGTAAATGGTACTACGAAAGCAACATTTGGAAAGCATGAAGTAGATTTTAAAGCGCCTTATGCCCGTGTTACAATGGCAGACTCTATCAAACATTTTACAGGTTTTGATATTACAGGAAAGACTGAAGACGAAATCCGTCAAGCCTGTAAAGATATGAATATTGAGGTTGATGATACAATGGGTAAAGGAAAACTTATAGACGAGATATTTGGCGAAAAATGTGAAGGTAACTACATACAACCTACATTTATTACAGACTACCCAAAAGAGATGAGTCCTTTATGCAAAGAACATAGAGATAATCCTGAACTAACAGAGCGTTTTGAGTTAATGGTTTGTGGTAAAGAAATAGCAAATGCATATAGTGAGTTGAACGATCCTATAGATCAAAGAGAGCGTTTTGAGCATCAATTAAAATTAGCTCAAAAAGGAGATGATGAAGCCACAAAGTTTATAGATTTTGATTTTTTACGTGCTTTGGAATATGGAATGCCTCCAACTTCTGGAATGGGAATTGGTATGGATAGACTAATTATGTTTTTAACTAACAATCAATCTATACAAGAAGTATTGTTTTTCCCACAAATGAAACCAGAAAAGCAAGCACCTTCTGTAGAGCTAAACGAAGATCAACAAGCTGTTTACGACTTACTTGTTAAAGCTGAAAAATTAGACCTCAACGATTTAAAAACGCAATCTGGTTTGAGTAATAAAAAATGGGACAAAACCATTAAACACCTTACAAAAAATAATTTAGCAATAGTGAATAAAACTGATGACGGTTTGTTAGTAGAGATTGTATAAATCAATATTACCAATAATTAAAAGGAATAACGAAATTCAACAATACCCATAAATGGGTATTGTTTCTCAATGCATTAAAAAGTAGTTTTATCTAATAAATCTTTTTAATTATGAAAAAAACACTACTATTTATTTTTTTAATTGTAACAATTGTATGTAAAGTTAGGTCTCAAACAGAAATTTCTGATTTAGCAGCCGGATTATCAGAGCCAAGTTATTTAGTAACCAGCGGAACCGATTTGTATGTTATAGGCTCTAATAATCTTTATAAGGTAGATACAACAATAAATAATCCAACACCAGAGATTATTTACACAACTCCTGCTGATTTCTTTTTGGTAAATCTAGCTATAAATGGCAGCGAACTATATCTGGTTCTAGAAAATTATGTTATAGCTACAGATACATTTTTAGGTGGCAAAATTTCGTCTTTAGATCTTAATAATCCTACTAATCCTCCTGTAGATATATATACAGCTTCAAACTATATTAGTTCCTTAACAAATAACGGAGATACAATATACTTTACCGAAGAAATACTAGTAAATCCACCAGATTTCGAACCTTTTACTACAGATATTAAAAGTATTGAATCTAATGGTATGAACATACAAACACTAGTTTCTGACTTTTTGGATACGAGCGTAACGCGAGGAATGGTATATACTGATGACACATTATATTTATCATCTAGCGACGACAATACTGTATACAGTGTTGATGTATTACAAGCTAACCCGACTCCTTCAGTATCGGTAGACAACCTATTATTTAATCGTGGTATTTTTTATTTGGGAACAGAACTATATGTAACAGAAGGAAACCTACTCCGAAAATATGATTTAAGTGATCCTAATCCAACAACAACAGCCACTACCATAGCAGAAAATACAACATACGAAGATATGAATAACAATATGCCATTTTTTGCGAATTTTAGAGACGTTGTGATTATTGGCAACACAGCTTATATGACATTGAGAGATCAAGGATTGGTAGTCCAAGCTGAAGACACAACACTATCTTTAGATTCTTTTAATTCTAATAATGATTTAGAGATTAAATATTTTGATAATAAGTTACATATATCAGGACTAAAAGAAAAAACATCTGAAACTGTTATTTATGACCTATCAGGTAAAAAGCTTTTATCTAAATCTATCAACATAAATAACAATACTATTAATACAAAATTTTTAGCAACTGGAGTTTATATATTACTTGTTGAAAATCAAACAATATTCAAATTTGTTAAGTAGTCTATAACGTAACAAAAAGTAACAACATAGATGGCCATTTTTTGTTACTTTCAAATTATTAATTAGAAAATCATCGTAAATATTAAATAGTATCTAATAAATAATTTTCTTTTAAGAGAATTTCTATGGACTTATTACATCCTTTCAGGCACTTGAATACCTAACAAAGAAAATCCATTTTTAATAGTATTAGCAACAGTTGAAGCCAATTGTACTCTAAATGTTTTTTCATCTGCATTATCTGCTCCTAGAATAGAAACATTTTGATAAAACGAATTAAACTCCTTTACCAAATCATAGGTGTAATTTGCAATTAATGCCGGACTATGATTTTGCGCAGCTTGCTGAATAACTTCAGGGAAACTCTGTAGTAGTTTAATTAAGGATTTTTCCTTTTCATCTAATTCAATACTTATAATAGGCTGTGAATAATCAAAATTTGCTTTACGTAAAATAGATTGTATTCTCGCATACGTATATTGAATGAATGGTCCAGTATTTCCTTGAAAATCTATAGACTCTTTAGGGTCAAATAAAATGCGTTTTTTAGGATCCACTTTTAAAATGTAATATTTTAAAGCACCTAAACCTATAATCTTGTAGAGCTCTTGCTTTTCAGTTTCACTGTAATCATCTAACTTACCCAGTTCTTCAGAGATTTCACCAGCTGTTTTTGCCATTTCTGTAATTAAGTCATCAGCATCTACAACAGTTCCTTCTCTACTCTTCATTTTACCAGATGGTAAATCTACCATTCCGTAGCTTAAATGAAATAGATTTTTAGCCCAATCAAATCCTAATTTTTTCAGAATTAAAAACAGAACTTTAAAATGGTAATCTTGTTCGTTACCAACTGTATAGACCATGCCTTCAATATCTGGATAATCCTTTACACGTTGTATAGCAGTTCCAATATCTTGAGTCATATAAACTGCTGTTCCATCTGCACGAAGCACTATTTTTTCATCTAACCCTTCATCTGTTAAATCACACCAAACAGAACCATCTTCTTTTTTAAAAAACACGCCAGACTTTAAACCTTCAGCAACAAACTCTTTTCCTAATAAATAGGTATCACTTTCATAATACAATGTATCAAAGTTCACTCCTAGATTTTTGTAGGTAACATCAAATCCTTCATAAACCCAACCATTCATTTTTTTCCAAAGTACAACTACTTTTTCATCTCCAGCTTCCCATTTTTGCAGCATTTGTTGAGCTGCTAATAAAATTGGTGCTTGTTTTTTAGCATCTTCTTCAGAAACTCCTTGAGAAACTAAATCAGAAATTTCAGCTTTATATTCTTTATCAAACTTCACATAATAGTTACCAACAAGTTTATCGCCTTTTAAGCCAGTACTTTTTGGAGTTTCTCCATTACCAAAGCGTTGCCATGCCAACATGCTTTTACAGATATGTATGCCTCTGTCGTTTATTATTTGAGTTTTATAAACAGGATGACCAGCTGCTTTTAAAATCTCTGCAACACTATAACCTAATAAATTATTACGTATATGACCTAGATGAAGAGGTTTATTGGTATTAGGAGACGAATACTCTACCATAATAGCTTTAGATGAAGCACCTTCAAAACCATAGTTTTCCTCGTCTTTTATGGAATTAA
The DNA here is from genome assembly GCA_026162565.1 of Flavobacteriaceae bacterium NBU2973. Lineage (GTDB taxonomy): Bacteria > Bacteroidota > Bacteroidia > Flavobacteriales > Flavobacteriaceae > JAOEIQ01. The sequence goes on along the minus strand of JAOEIQ010000011.1, from coordinate 86,542 downwards.
AAAAGTTTAAATAAAATGAATCTTTTATCTCAATATTTAAAAATCCTTTAACCACATTAAAAGCTGTAACCTCATCAACATGTTCTACTAAATAATCACCAATAGCCTCTCCAATAGTGACTGGATTTCCTTTAACAACACGTAACATAGAAAATACGACAACAGTAATATCTCCTGCAAATTCTTTGCGCGTTGCTTGAAATTCTACAGATGGCAACTCTGCATTAAAAATCTCTTTAACGGCTTTAATAATATTATTTGATAAGATGTCTTGAAGACTCATATTTAAATACCTTTTTAAGGTTGCAAAGATACTATTTTAAACAATTTTTATTTGATTTCAGTTTTCAAAATAACCAAAGGATTAACTTTTTATTAAAACACTGGAATACAGATAATTAAAAAACCAATGAATAATTAATAATCTATAATGCATTTCATCGATAAAAGTGTTGTTTTTCTATGATTTTTACCGTTTATCTATTCGTCGATTTTTTAGCAAAATTTAACACGCCCTTTTATCTGATTTTTGAGCACTAAAACCCATAAATTAGGAAGTAAGGCGCTATTTTATAATTTTGTTAGTGCTATTAATCATTGTCCCCAACAACTGATGACACATTTTTATTCTGCTGATTACAAATTCAGACAAAATGCCTGTTTATGGTCTTTGTGTTTCGTTATGAGGTTTGGTGATAGATGTACTTAATCACTAATCAGCTTGTAACTGAATGAAAAGAGTTTTAACAGTACTACTACTATGTTTTTGTCTTTTTGGTTTTTCACAAACCAAGGAGCAGGATAGTTTATCTATTGCTGTCGCTTTTCAATCTCAAGATTCTTCCAAAGTTGATACGTCTATTGCTCTAATCAAATCACTTTATAATTCTCAAGATTATCCTAAAGCGATTAGATACATCGATGAAGTAGAAAAATTAGCTTCCAAGATAAAATATTACAAACGTTTAGCAGAAGTGCATTATTACAAAGCTCTTATCTTCACAGATAAAAATGATTTTTATAATGCTTTAGATAGTTATGAAGATGCAAAAAAACTCTACAATCAGGTCTCTGATTCATTAGGTCTTGCTAAAGTCAACAACAATATAGGTTTAATAGAAATAAACAGAGGTAATTATAATAGAGGTTTACAATACTCATTATCTGCTATTAAAATATTTGAAGCAAAAAATTTGAAACAAGAGTTAAGCAAATCTTATAATAATCTTGCAGGAGCTTATAGTAATACCAATAATTTGGATAAGGCTTTAGAGTTTAATCAAAAAGCATTATCTGTTAGAGCTCAATTATTAGATGAAAACGGTATAATTGAGTCTACAAAAAATATTGCTGACATCTATTCTGAAAAAAGAGAGCATAGAAAGGCTATAGAATTTTATAATAAAACTCTGGATCTGTCTAAAGATAAAACAGACAATCTAATAAAAGGTGATGTTTTACCTAAATTGGGAGAAGAGTATTTACATCTTAAAGATTTTGACAAAGCTTCCGAAAATTTAATTAATGGTTTGCAAATAAACAGGCAACAAAGCAATAAGCTTGGTATCTTAAAAAGTTATAATGCTTTAGCTAATTTAAATTTTCAAAATAGAAAATTTAAGACTTCAAAATTACAATTAGATCGCGCTTCTGAATTAATCGATGAAGTTGATAATGATGACGAGCGTATTAAAAATTACAAGTATAGAATGCGAGTAGATTCTGCACTTGGAAACTATAGAAATGCTTATTTCTGGCAAAATAAGTATTATGATTTAAAGCAAGAATTAGATAAAGAGAAGTTTAATTCAAATGCTATTATCAATAATTATTCTGAAGAACTTGAAGATTTAAACCCTATCTCTCCAACAAATTCTATATCTGAAACAGAAAAAGCAGAACTAATTGCAACAAATACAAAAAAGCTCAATAAATTTAAATACATAGCTTATGGATTAGGTGCTGCAATGCTTGCTGCTTTAGGCATAGCACTTTTTATGTATTACAGACAAAAAGATAATACTTCTAGAGTAAAAGAATTAGAAGTGAAGCATAAAGAGATGCTTGTAAAAAATAAAGATGCCCTAGAGCAATCGAAACATCTAGAGGAAACAAACCAAGTTAAAGATCGACTATTCTCTATTGTTTCGCATGACTTAAAAGATTCTGTAAGCTCTATAAAGGGTTGTTTGGATTTAATGAAGGAAGGTAATCTCTCTAAAAGTGAGTTTAAAGAACTTATTCCAGAATTAAGTGATAATGCTGATAATGCATCTCAACTATTATTTGACTTATTGAATTGGTCTAAAACACAAATGCAAAATTTAGAGCCAAATCCTGAAGCTTTTGATGTTCAAGAAGTATTTAAAAGTAAAATACATTTAGTTGAACAAAAATTAGAGCAAAAACGTGTTGTTTTAATTGATGAGTCAAAACCAGAAATGGCTTACGCAGATAAAAACATGATAGAAATTGTTGTTCAAAATTTAATTGCTAATGCTATTAAATTTTCTAGAGTTGGAGATGTCATTACACTTACAAATCGAGAACGCAATGGTAAAGTTTTACTGTGTGTTGAGGATACTGGTGTTGGAATCTCTGAAGAAAACCAAAAGAAAATTTTCACTAAAGAAAACTTTACTACACTTGGTACTGATAACGAAAAAGGTACTGGGTTAGGACTTTCTATATGTAAAGAACTAGTTGAACTTAACGATGGAAGAATTTGGGTGCAAAGTGAAGAAAACTTCGGCAGCAAATTCTTTATCGAACTTCCAAAAGCTACATAATGGAGTTTTGCTATATTAGCTAAAACTCTTTATCATGAAATATTTAACTCTCGTTGTTGTAATTATCTTCGCGCTTTCTAGTTGTAAACAATCTGATACAGAAAAAATTGATACTGAACTCAATGAGTTGTTTGCATTAATGCAAGGCTCTTATAATTCTGAAAAACAATCTATAGCTGATTCAACTTATTACAATATTTCTTTACACATGTATCCTATTTGGGAAGATAAAGGGAATTTCTTGTATGTAGAACAAGCTTTAAATAGCATGCAGGATAAGCCATACAGACAGCGTATTTATAAAGTAACTCGCTTAAATGATAGTATGTTTAGTTCTGCTATTTATACTTTACCTGTAGATTCGCTTTGGGTAGGTAAATGGAAAACACCTGCGTCTTTTGATTCACTTTCAATTGAAAACATTTCACTAAAATCAGGCTGTGAAGTTTTACTAAAACGTCTAGGCAAAAATAATTTTAAGGGAGAAACAGGTATTAAAACTTGTAGTAGTAGTTTACGCGGAGCTAGTTATGCCACCAGTGAGGTTGAAGTTACTGAAAATCAAATTTTATCTTGGGATCGTGGATTTGACAGTCAAGGCAACCATGTTTGGGGAGCTGAAAAAGCTGGTTATGTTTTTGATAAGTTAAATAAAGACTAAATAATTTATTTTCTAGGCAAGAAAACTTCTGCCATCATACAGCGTGCACTTCCTCCTCCACAAGCTTCTATTGTATCTAAAGAGCTAGACATAATCTCACAATGAGCTTCAATAGATTTTATTTGAGTAGGTAATAGTGACTCGTATGCTGCTTGACTCATTATTAAATATCGCTTATCATTATCGCCTTTTACTTGTAGCATATTACCTGCAAAGTTATTTACCTGCTCTTCAGTAATAGCAATAATTTCTTTTCCATCTTCTTTAAGATGTTTGATAACATTTTTACGCTCTTTTTTATCATCTATACTATCTAAACAGATTACTGCAAACGTTTCTGCTAAACACATCATAACATTTGTATGATAAATAGCTTCTCGTTTACCATCTACCGTTTGATTAGCAGTAAAAACAACAGGGAAATAATCGAAGTCTTCACAAAACTCTATAAATAACTCTTCATCTGCTCTTGGAGATAAAGCGCAATAGGCTTTTTTGTTTACACGATCTAATAACAAACTTCCGGTACCTTCAAGAAAAACCTCTTCTTCTTCAGCAGAAGTATAATCTATTATAGTGTCTATACTAAATCCTTGAGATTCTAATTGAACTAAAATATCTTCTCGACGTTCAAGTCGGCGATTCTCTGCAAACATTGGGTATAATCCAACAGTTCCATTTTCGTGAAATGAAATCCAATTATTAGGGAAAATTGAGTCGGGAGTATCATACTCGTTTGTATCACTTACTACAACAACATTAACTCCTATTGCTCTCAACTTTTCAACATAATTATCAAACTCTAATTGAGCTTTGGCATTTACTGTATCTGGCAACAAATTATCAAGTACTTTTTGATAATAGTTGTTGACTGCTGTTTGCTCATTCATCCTAAAAGCTATAGGACGAATCATTAAAATAGTATTAGTAGTTTGTTGCATTAAGTTTTAAAATTTACCAAGTAACTTATTATTAATCTCTAATTAATGGCATAGTTGAACATCGTAATAATCCCTCTTGTTTTGCTATTTCTGCGTAAGGAACTTCTTCAACTGTAAATCCTTTTTCTCGCAACCATGTATTTAGTCTTGTGAAATTTAATTCAGAAATAACAACATCTTCAGATATGGAAAAAATATTACTATTCATATTATACATCTCGTCTTTGGATATTTCAAACACATTATCTTTTCCAAAGTAATCAACCAACCAATGGTATTCACTTTCTACTAGAAATCCGTTTTTATGAATAATGGCTTTATCTTTTCCTATAGGTTGAAAACAACAATCCAAATGCAATGCATTTTCTTTAGGATCTGTATTACTTTTTCGAAGTTCAAATGATTTAACTATCTTTTTAGGAAACAAGTCTTTTATAGCATTTACTGCATTCATATTAGTTCTAGCAGTTATATAATCTGAATAGTCTTCACCAGAATATGTGCCAATAAAAATATAATCGTTCCAGGGCATAACATCACCTCCTTCAACATGACAGTCTGAAGGCAATTTTATACGTTTTTCTTTTTCAACTTGCATCCATACATGCTCGATAGCTTCAATTTCACGATCACGATCTGGTAATATATTGGCTTTAATCATTTTATCATCAATAACAAAAGCAATGTCTCTTGAAAAAATTTGATTGTAATCTTCAATAATTTTAGGGCGAAACACTTTTACATCATACTTATCAAAAACTCGAGCTACGGCTTCCATTTCGTTTACCATATCAGTCTCTTTAGGGTAAGTACCTGCTAAAACGTGTTGTCTGCTTTTAGGGTCGTAACAATCGTCTACTTTTGGTGTTGGCCCATTACTTTTAGCTATTCCTAGAACTACAGCTCGTAATCTAGAGGTTTCGTTTTTTATATTGAGTTCTAACATAGTTTTAAAAAAAATGTCATTCTATAAAAGTACCAAAATCTATTTTAGAAATTCACACTTTTATAGAATGACATTGTTTCTGTTTTAATAAACTCTTATCTATTAGAAATAGATGTAAAAGATCTTAAGGTTTCGCCAGTATAAATTTGTCTTGGACGTCCAATAGGCTCTTGGCGTAGACGCATCTCGCGCCATTGAGCAATCCAACCTGGTAAACGCCCTAGGGCAAACATGACTGTAAACATCTCTACAGGAATTCCCATAGCTCTATAGATAATTCCAGAATAGAAGTCAACATTTGGATACAGTTTACGTTTTACAAAATAATCGTCTCTTAAAGCTTCTTGCTCTAATCCTTTAGCGATATCTAAAATAGGATCTTCAACTCCTAAATCTGCTAATACTTCATCAGCAGCAACTTTAATAATTCTTGCTCTAGGATCGAAATTTTTATAAACTCTATGTCCAAATCCCATTAAACGGAAAGGATCATCTTTGTCTTTAGCTTTAGCCATATATTTTGCTGTATCACCTCCATCTTCTTTTATAGCTTCTAACATTTCTAAAACTGCTTGATTAGCACCACCATGAAGCGGTCCCCAAAGAGCAGAAATACCAGTTGATAGTGATGCAAATAATCCAACATGAGAAGAACCTGCAATTCTAACTGTAGATGTAGAACAGTTTTGTTCATGATCTGCATGTAGTATTAATAGCTTATCTAAAGCATTTATTAAAATTGGATTTAACACATATTCTTCGTTAGGTTGTTTAAACATCATTTTTAAGATGTTCTCAACATATCCCAAATTTTTGTCACCATAATCTAAAGGTAAACCTTGCTTTTTACGGTGTGTCCACGCAACCAACACAGGGAATTTACCTAATATTTTTACTATGGCTTTGTACATTGCTTCTTCAGAGTTCACATTTACTGAAGACGGATTAAAAGCTGTTAATGCACTAGTTAATGAGGCGATAACTCCCATTGGATGTGCAGATTTAGGAAACGCATCAACTATTTTGCGGACGTCTTCATCTACAACAGATTGTGCTTTGATATCTGCATGAAATTTATCTAACTGCTCTTTAGTAGGTAATTCTCCAAAAATTAATAAAAAAGCAACCTCTAAAAAATCTGCCTTTTCTGCTAACTCTTCAATTGAGTATCCTCTATATCTTAAAATACCTTTTTCACCATCTAAAAAGGTAATAGCACTCTCACAAGAACCTGTATTTTTGTATCCTGGATCTATTGTTATTAAGCCATTTGTAGTACTTCTTAAGTTTTTTATATCGATGGCAACTTCATTCTCTGTTCCAACTATTAAAGGAAATTCATATTTCCCACCATTTATCTCTAATGTAGCTTTATCTGACATATAGTTTTAGAATTTTTCTTGTTTTTTGCGGATTGCTAAATTACAAAATATGTCGCGATTTATAAAGCTTACTAACAAAGGATTTAATAATTGTTATATTGATAAAAATTATGGACTAAAAAAAGCGATTATTATTAAATTAATAATCGCTTTAGATTTATAGGTTTTGAATTTTAGTTTACTTTAAACGCTTTTTCTTTAGGATAATAAGCAACATTACCAAGCTCTTCTTCAATTCGTAATAACTGATTATATTTTGCCATACGATCGCTTCGAGAGGCAGAACCTGTTTTTATTTGACCTGTATTTAATGCTACTGCTAAATCTGCAATCGTATTATCTTCTGTTTCACCTGAACGATGAGACATTACAGCTGTATATCCAGCATTATGTGCCATATTTACAGCAGCAATAGTTTCGGTTAAAGTTCCTATTTGATTTACTTTAATTAAAATAGAATTTGCAGTATTAGTATCGATACCTTTAGATAATCTTTCAACGTTAGTAACAAATAAATCGTCTCCAACTAATTGCACTTTATCTCCAATCTTCTCTGTTAAATATTTCCATCCGTCCCAATCATTTTCATCCATTCCATCTTCAATAGAAATAATAGGATATTTTGATGCTAACTGTGCTAAATAATCAGCTTGTTCTTGACTTGTTCTCACACTACCTGAATCTCCTTCAAAAATCGTGTAATCATACTTTCCATCTTTATAAAACTCCGCAGCAGCACAATCTAGAGCAATCATAACATCATCTCCTAATTTATAACCAGCATTGGTAACTGCTTTTGCAATAGTATCTAAAGCATCTTCTGTACCTCCTTCTAGATTTGGTGCAAAACCCCCTTCGTCACCAACAGCTGTGCTTAAACCTCTATCGTGAAGTACCTTTTTTAAATTGTGAAAAATTTCAGTTCCCATTTGCATGGCATGACTAAAGTTTTCAGCTTTTACTGGCATAACCATAAACTCTTGAAACGCAATTGGTGCATCACTATGAGATCCTCCGTTAATAATGTTCATCATAGGAACTGGCAATGTATTAGCAGATACACCTCCAACATAACGATACAAAGGCATTGCCAACTCATTGGCTGCTGCTTTAGCTACAGCTAAAGACACTCCAAGAATTGCATTAGCTCCAAGATTTGATTTATTTGGTGTTCCATCTAAATTAATCATTATTTGGTCTATCATATTCTGCTCAAAAACTGACACTCCTAATAGTTCATCTGCAATAGTTGTATTGACGTTATTAACAGCTTTAGAAACACCTTTCCCCATAAAAGCCTTTCCTCCATCACGTAACTCAACAGCTTCATGCTCTCCAGTTGATGCTCCAGATGGTACAGCAGCACGTCCCAAAACACCATTTTCTGTTATAACATCTACTTCTACTGTTGGATTGCCTCGTGAATCTAAAATTTGTCTTGCGTGAATATTAATTATGATACTCATTTTATATATAATTTTTGAGTTATTTAATGAGATGCTGAAACAAGTTCAGCATGACGTTTTTCAGATTACGAATTTACAAAATAGTTATATGTAATTAATTTTTACGAACGCTTAATTAGTAGATTTTTTGCTAAAACGTTTTAGTAACAAAAAAGCAATGAAATAAAATTCATTGCTTTTTTGTTAGTTTGCTTTCTTGATATTATCAATAAACTGATCAAACAAGTATTTTGCATCGTTTGGTCCAGGACTGGCTTCTGGATGATACTGTACTGAAAAACAATTTTTAGATTTCATTGCTAAACCTGCCACAGTTTGATCGTTTAAATGCACATGTGTTATTTCTAAATCTGGATGCGCCTCTGCTTCTTCTCGATTTACAGCAAAACCATGATTCTGCGACGTAATTTCTCCTTTACCTGTAACTAAATTTTTAACAGGATGATTAATGCCTCTATGTCCATTGTGCATTTTATAGGTAGAAACACCATTTGCTAAAGCAATTACTTGGTGTCCTAAACAAATACCAAATAATGGTAAATCTCTTTTAATAATCTCTTTAGCAGTTTCTTGAGCTTGAACTAAAGGCTCTGGATCTCCAGGTCCATTAGAAAAGAAATATCCATCAGGATTCCACTCCTGTAAATCTTCAAATTTAGCATCGTAAGGGAATACTTTAATGTAAGTATCTCTTTTAGCAAAATTTCGAAGAATATTCTTTTTTATACCTATGTCAACTGCTGCAATTTTAACTGAAGCATTCTCATCTCCAACAAAATATGGTTCTTTAGTAGACACTTTAGAGGCCAACTCTAAACCTTCCATGCTTGGCACTTCGGCTAATTCACTTTTTAACGTGTCTATCTCATCTACTCTTGTGGAAATAACCGCATTCATGGCGCCATTATCTCTAATGTGCGACACTAATGCTCTTGTATCTACATCAGAAATAGCAAATAAGTTATTCTGATTTAAAAAGTTTTCTAATGAATCATCTCCTCCGACTCTAGAATAGTTATAACTAAAGTTTTTGCAAATTAGTCCAGCTATCTTAACAGAATCAGATTCTATTTCTTCATTCTTTATTCCGTAATTACCAATATGAGCATTAGTAGTTACCATTAATTGTCCAAAATAAGATGGGTCTGTAAAGATTTCTTGATAGCCTGTCATTCCAGTATTAAAACATACTTCTCCAAAGGCTGTCCCTTCTTTATTACCTACAGATTTTCCATGAAAAATAGTTCCATCTGCCAGTAAAATAATTGCTTTTCGTAGTTTTTGGTATTTCATTTAAAAAAAAGTTTTACAAAAATCCATAAAAAAAGGATAAACTAAAAAGTTTATCCTTTATATTTTCAAAAGTTTATTAACACTCGATAATCGAGGTTTAAAATTTTAAAGAAAATGCATAAGTCTTTGTTAAAATAGACATTACTTTTTATACATTTCTTCATTTGCATAGTGCAACTATTCTTCTTCGTTAGTAGCTTTAGTATCTACAGGTGGCGTAACTGCTTTACTTCCTCCTCTTCTACTTCTACGTGTTGACTTTTTAGGCTTCTTATCTGCATTGTAGATGTCGTTATAATCTACTAATTCGATCATTGCCATATCAGCGTTATCACCTAAACGATTACCCAATTTAATAATACGAGTATAACCTCCTGGACGATCACCAACTTTTGCAGCTACGTCTCTAAACAATTCAGCAACAGCATCTTTTTGTCTTAATCTAGAGAAAACAATACGTCTGTTGTGAGTTGTATCTTCTTTAGATTTTGTAATCATTGGCTCTACAAATTGCTTTAAAGCTTTTGCTTTAGCAACAGTTGTATTAATTCGCTTGTGCTCTATTAAAGAACAGGCCATATTAGCCAACATTGCTTTTCTGTGAGCTGTTTTTCTACCTAAATGGTTTACTTTTTTTCCGTGTCTCATGACATTTTAATTTAACTTTCATCTTGCTCAACCTCTTTATGAAGGAGCAAACTATGAGAGAGTTTAGTCTTTATCTAATTTATATTTACCTAAATCCATTCCGAAAGTAAGGCCTTTAACATTAACTAGTTCTTCTAGCTCTGTTAATGATTTCTTACCAAAATTACGGAACTTCATTAAATCGTTTTTATTGAATGATACTAAATCACCTAATGTATCTACTTCTGCAGCCTTTAAACAGTTTAAAGCACGAACAGACAGATCCATATCAACTAATTTCGTTTTTAGTAATTGTCTCATATGAAGTGATTCTTCATCATAAGTTTCTGTTTGAGCAATTTCATCAGCTTCTAAAGTGATTCTTTCATCAGAGAATAACATGAAGTGGTGAATTAATATTTTAGCAGCTTCTGTTAAAGCATCCTGTGGATTGATAGAACCATCTGTTAGAATTTCGAAAACTAATTTTTCGTAATCTGTTTTTTGCTCTACACGGAAATTTTCAATACTATACTTTACATTTTTAATTGGAGTATAAATAGAATCTGTGAAAATTGTTCCTAACGGAGCAGATGCTTTTTTATTTTCTTCAGCTGGAACATAACCTCTACCTTTTTCGATAGTGATTTCCATATTAATGTTCACTTTAGGATCTAAATTACAGATTACTAATTCTGAATTTAAAACTTGAAATCCTGAAATAAATTTCTGGAAGTCTCCAGCAGTAATTTGTTCTTGACCTGAAATTGAAATAGAAACAGACTCATTGTCTACCTCATCTATTTGACGCTTTAAACGTAACTGCTTAAGGTTTAAGATAATTTCAGTTACATCTTCTACAACTCCCGGAATTGTAGAAAACTCATGCTCTACTCCTTCAATTCTAACTGATGTAATTGCAAAACCTTCTAATGAAGAAAGTAAAACTCTTCTAAGAGCGTTACCTACTGTTAAACCATAGCCAGGTTCTAAAGGTCTAAATTCGAACTTACCTTCAAAGTCAGTAGAATCTACTAAAACTACTTTATCAGGCTTTTGAAAATTTAATATTGCCATTTTTTGTCTTCGTTTTAATTGTTATTTAGTTGCGCGATTTAAAAGTTTGAAGACCACTAGCAAATCCTTTGGCTAAATACCAATATGATTAATTTATTATTTAGAGTATAACTCGACGATGTATTGCTCATTAATGTTTTCTGGAATTTGAATTCTAGCAGGAACAGAAACGTATGTTCCAGTCTTTGTATCATTATTCCAAGTAATCCATTCGTAAACATTACTAGAGTTAGCTAATGAAGCATTAATTGCTTCTAAAGATTTAGACTTTTCTCTAACACTTACAACATCTCCTGCTTTTAAAGAGTAAGAAGGGATATTAACGATTTCCCCATTTACCGTAATGTGTCTGTGAGACACTAATTGTCTTGCTCCGCTTCTTGAAGGAGAGATTCCCATTCTATACACTACGTTGTCTAAACGAGACTCACATAATTGTAATAAAACTTCACCTGTAATTCCTTGAGCAGCTGTTGCTTTTTTGAATAAGTTTCTGAATTGACGCTCTAAAATACCATAAGTATATTTAGCTTTTTGCTTTTCCATTAATTGGATAGCGTATTCAGATTTTTTTCCACGTCTTCTGTTGTTTCCGTGTTGACCTGGAGGATAATTTCTTTTTTCAAAAGATTTATCTTCTCCAAAAATAGCTTCACCAAATTTACGAGCTACTTTAGTTTTAGGACCAGTATATCTTGCCATTTTAAATTAGTTTTGAGAGTAGTTATGAATTCAGGTCTTGTAAGTTAATCCTTCGATAACTAGAATCCTCTCGTTGTTATACTTAATATTGTTTTCTTTGTAATAAAAACTGAAATTAGTTCAGTTTATACTCTTCTTCTTTTTGGAGGACGACATCCATTGTGTGGCATTGGAGTAACATCTATTATTTCTGTTACTTCAATTCCTCCATTATGTATTGATCTAATAGCAGATTCTCTACCATTTCCAGGACCTTTTACATATACTTTCACTTTACGTAATCCTGCTTCTTTTGCAACTTCTACAGCATTTTCTGCTGCTAATTGTGCTGCATAAGGTGTGTTCTTTTTAGAACCTTTGAATCCCATTTTACCAGCAGAGGACCATGAAATTACGTCTCCTTTTTTATTGGTAAGTGAAATAATAATATTGTTAAAAGATGCTGTAATGTGAGCTTCACCTACAGACTCTACAATAACTTTACGTTTTTTTGCGCTTGACTTTGCCATATTTTTTTAGTTTCTAGTTGTTAGCTTTTAGTTATTGGAATCCTAAACTTTCATTTCAAACAGATTCTTCTAACGTCCAAATACTAATGACTACTGTCTAATTATTATTTAGTTGCTTTCTTTTTATTAGCAACAGTTTTTCTTCTACCTTTTCTAGTTCTAGAGTTGTTTTTAGTGCGTTGCCCTCTTAAAGGAAGACCTGCTCTATGACGAATCCCTCTGTAACATCCAATATCCATTAATCGCTTAATGTTTAATTGTATTTCAGAACGCAATTCACCTTCAATAGTAAAAGCTCCTACAGCTTCACGTATATTACCGATTTCGTCATCTGTCCAATCTTGAACTTTAGTATTTTCGTCTACTTTAGCAGTTGCTAAAATATCTTTTGCTCTACTTCTACCTATTCCATAGATATAAGTTAAAGAGATTACTCCTCTTTTTTGTTTTGGTATGTCTACACCTGCAATTCTTGCCATATTTTTTAGTTTTTAGCTGTTAGCTTTAGTTGTTAGAATCCTAAACATTTCTATTTCGAACAGATTCATCTAACTACTAATGACTAATGACTAGTGTCTTTTTTAACCTTGTCTTTGTTTAAATCTAGGATTCTTTTTATTAATTACGTAAAGTCTACCTTTTCTTCGTACGATTTTACAATCTGCACTTCTTTTTTTAACTGATGCTCTTACTTTCATCTGTTTTTAAATTTTAAATACTTAACTAGTATCTATAGGTTATACGAGCCTTCGATAAATCGTAAGGACTCATTTCTAATTTTACTTTATCTCCTGGTAATAACTTGATATAATGCATTCGCATTTTACCTGAAATATGAGCGGTAACAACATGACCATTTTCTAACTCTACTCTAAACATAGCGTTAGATAATGCTTCAATAATTGATCCGTCTTGTTCTATTGCTGGTTGCTTTGCCATTATAACTAATTTTTAAGCTACTGCTTTTCTGTTTTTACCAGTTTTCATTAGTCCATCATAGTGCTTATTCAACAAATAAGAATTTACTTGTTGCATAGTATCTATGGCAACTCCTACCATAATTAGCAATGATGTACCTCCAAAGAATAATGACCAACCTGCTTGCACGTTCATTAACTTAACAATAATTGCAGGGAACACCGCAAGTAATGCTAAAAATATTGAACCTGGTAAAGTAATTTGAGACATTATTTTATCTAAATATTCAGCAGTTTCACTTCCTGGTCTAATACCTGGAATAAAACCACCACTTCTTTTTAAATCGTCTGCCATTTTATTAGTAGGTACAGTAATTGCAGTATAGAAATATGTAAAGACTATAATTAATAATCCAAACACGATGTTATACCATAACCCAAAAATATCAGAAAATTGAGCTTGTAACCACTGACCAATAGTTGAATCTTCAGACATTGACTGACCAACTAAACTAGGAACAAACATAATAGCTTGTGCAAAGATAATTGGCATTACTCCTGAAGCATTGAGCTTTAAAGGAATATATTGTCTAGATCCAAATACATTTTTCTCATAACCTCCAGACTGTGTTCGTCTAGCATATTGTACAGCAATTTTACGCACTGCCATGACTAACATAACACATGCAAGGATAACTAATAACCAAATTACTAGTTCAATTAAAATCATAATTAAACCACCATTTGATTCTGTTACACGAGACACATATTCTTGGATGAATGATTGTGGTAACGTTGCAATAATACCAACCATAATTAATAAAGAGATACCATTACCAATACCCTTATCAGTAATTTTTTCACCTAACCACATTGCAAAAATACAACCTGTTACTAGAATGATTACTGATGAGAAATAAAATGTAAATGATTGCCCTAATATAAACGCAGATGTTGGCACGCCTAAAGTTGGTAAAGCAGCTAAATATCCTGGTGCTTGCACCAAACAGATAGCAATAGTTAACCAACGTGTAATTTGTGTTATTTTCTTTTGTCCACTAGCTCCTTCTTTTTGTAGTTTTTGTAAATAAGGAATAGCAATTCCCATTAATTGTACTACAATAGAAGCAGAAATGTATGGCATAATACCTAGTGCAAACACTGAAGCGTTAGCAAAGGCTCCTCCAGTAAATGCATTTAAAAGACCTAAAATACCTTCACCCGTTGTATCTGATAATCCTCCTAATTGAGAGGCATCAATACCTGGTAATACTACTTGAGCACCAAAACGGTAAACTAGTAATAACCCAAGCGTTAAGATGATTCGGTTTCTTAACTCTTCTATTTTCCAAACATTATTTAATGTGTCTAAAAATTTCATGTTGATAGGTCTTATAATGTTACAGCTTCTCCACCAGCAGCTTCAATAGCAGCTTTAGCAGTAGCAGTAAACTTATGAGCAGATACTGTTAGTTTTGATTTTAATTCGCCTCTTCCTAAAATTTTAACTAGTTCATTTTTACCAGCTAAACGCAAAGAAACCATTGTATCGAAATCTAATGTATCTTTTATTTTCTTGTCATCAATTAATTGTTGTAAAGTATCCAAGTTAATACCTTGATATTCTTTACGATTGATATTAGTAAAACCAAATTTAGGCACACGTCTTTGAAGAGGCATTTGCCCTCCTTCAAATCCTAATTTTTTAGAATAACCTGAACGTGATTTAGCACCTTTGTGACCTCTAGTAGCTGTACCACCTTTTCCAGATCCTTGTCCGCGACCTACTCTTTTACCTTGATTTTTTACTGAACCTTCTGCAGGTTTTAAATTACTTAAATCCATTTTTTTCAGTCGTATTATTTTGTTTCTTCAACAGAAACTAAATGTTTTACTTTATTAACCATTCCTATGATATTAGGAGTAGCTTCATGTTCTACGATTTGACCAATCTTTTTAAGACCAAGAGCTTCTAGTGTAAGCTTTTGTCTCTTAGTACGATTGATTGCACTTCTTACTTTCGTTACTTTTATCTTTGCCATCGTATTAATATTATCCGTTAAATACTTTTTCAAGAGAAACACCTCTATCTCTAGCAATTTTTCTAGCATCTCTTAATTGTAGTAACGCATCGAATGTTGCTTTAACTACATTATGAGGGTTAGATGAACCTTGAGATTTAGATAATACATCGTGAACACCAACTGCTTCTAATACTGTTCTTACAGCACCTCCAGCAATTACTCCTGTACCAGGAGCAGCAGGAATAATATTTACTCTTGCTCCACCATATTTACCTTTTTGTTCGTGAGGTAAAGTTCCTTTTACAAGTGGTATACGTACTAGGTTTTTTTTAGCATCTTCAACTGCTTTAGCAATTGCGCTTGATACATCTTTTGATTTTCCTAATCCGTGTCCAACAACACCAGCTTCGTCACCTACAACAACAATTGCTGAGAAGCCGAATGCACGTCCACCTTTAGTTACTTTAGTTACTCTTTGTACACCAACTAAACGATCTTTAAGATCTAATCCACTTGGTTTTACTAATTCTGCACTTTTGTACTTTTGATACATAATTTCTTTAGAATTTAAGTCCTGCTTCTCTAGCAGCTTCTGCTAATGATTTTACTCTACCATGATATAAGTATCCACCTCTATCAAAGGCAATACTTTCTATTCCAGCTTTCATAGCTCTTTCAGCAACAGTTTTTCCTACTAATGCAGCTTTTTCTGTTTTATTGCCTTTTGCAGAACTAATGTCTTTATCTCTAGATGACGCAGCACTGATAGTTTTACCAGTTAAATCGTCTATTACTTGAGCATAAATTTCTTTATTACTTCTAAAAACAGCTAATCTAGGTCTAGATTCTGTGCCAGAAACTACCTTACGAATTCTGTTTTTTATTCTTTGTCTTCTATCAGATTTTGATAATGCCATAGCTTATATATTATGCTGATTTACCTGCTTTTCTTCTTAACTCTTCTCCAACAAACTTAACTCCTTTTCCTTTGTAAGGCTCTGGCTTACGGAAACCACGAATTTTAGCGGCTACTTGACCTACTAGTTGTTTATCGTGAGAGGTTAATTTTACAATTGGATTTTTACCTTTTTCAGATATTGTTTCAATCTTTACTTCAGGAGCTATATCCATGATTATATTGTGAGAGAAACCAAGAGCTAAATCAAGCTTTTGTCCTTGATTACTTGCTCTGTATCCTACACCAACTAGTTCTAACTGTTTAGTCCATCCTTGTGAAACTCCTTCAATCATATTAGAGATTAAAGCTCTGTAAAGTCCATGTTTTGCTCTATGTTCTTTACCTTCAGCAGAACGTTCAACTAAAACATTACCATCTTCAACTTTAATTGCAACTGTATCAAAATTTTGAGTTAGTTCTCCTAATTTTCCTTTTACAGTAACAACGTTATCGTTTACTTCTATTGAAACTCCTTCTGGAATTGTTACGGGATTTTTACCTATTCTTGACATTTCTATTCCCTTTTTTTAGTATACGTAACATAAAACTTCGCCTCCAACATTCTCTTTTTGGGCTCTTTTTGCAGTCATTACTCCGTGAGAAGTTGAAACGATTGCAATACCTAGACCATTAAGAACTCTTGGTAGTTCACTTGAACTTGCGTATTTACGTAAACCTGGTTTACTTACTCTTTGGATCTTTTTAATTACAGACTCTTTAGTATCTGCAGTATATTTAAGAGCAATTTTAATTGTTCCTTGTACTGAAGAATCATCGAATTTGTAACTTAAAATATATCCTTGATCGAATAAAATTTTAGTGATTTCTTTCTTTAAATTAGATGCTGGTATCTCAACCACTCTGTGATTTGCTCTCACAGCGTTTCTAATTCTTGTAAGGTAATCCGCTATTGGATCTGTGTACATATTTTTTAATTTTTGGAAACGGTTTTCAGACTTTCTGAACCTATATCCTGATTATACAATGTTTATTGATAATTGTACAGAAGCTAATTCGCTTCTAGTTACCAACTTGCTTTTTTAACACCCGGAATTAATCCTTTGTTAGCCATTTCGCGTAACATAACACGAGAGATACCGAAATTACGAACGTAACCTTTTGGTCTTCCTGTTAATTTACATCTGTTGTGCATACGAATTGGCGATGCATTTCTAGGCAATTTTTGCAATGCTTCATAATCTCCAGCTTCTTTTAAAGCTTTTCGTTTTTCAGCATATTTTGCTACCATTTTAGCTCTCTTTACTTCGCGAGCTTTCATTGATTCTTTTGCCATAATTAATTCTTTTTAAAAGGTAATCCTAGTTCTGTTAATAATGATTTTGCTTCTGCATCTGTTGGAGCAGAAGTTACAAAAGTGATATCCATACCAGAGATTTTATTTACCTTATCGATATTAATTTCTGGGAAGATAATTTGTTCTGTAATTCCTAAATTGTAATTACCTCTACCATCAAAACCATTAGCCTTGATACCACCGAAATCTCTTACACGTGGTAAAGCAGATGTCACTAAACGATCTAAAAACTCATACATTCTCTCACCACGTAAAGTTACTCTCGCACCAATTGGCATACCTTTACGTAATTTAAATGTTGCAATATCCTTTTTAGAAATAGTAGCTACAGCTTTTTGTCCAGAAATCATTGTTAATTCCTCAACAGCATGGTCTACTAATTTTTTATCAGCTACTGCAGCTCCCACACCTTTAGATATAACTATCTTTTGCAGTTTTGGCACTTGCATTACATTTTTGTAACCGAATTCTTCTGTAAGAGCAGACATAACTTTGTCTTTATACTCTTGTTTTAATCTTGGGATATAAGACATAACTAAATTACTTCATTAGATTTTTTTGCAAATCTCACTTTCTTATCACCTTCCATTCTGAATCCAACTCTTGTTGCTTGACCATCTTTAGTTAACAACGATAAATTAGAAACATGAATAGCAGCTTCTTTCTCAACGATTCCACCTTGTGGATTTTGCGCGCTAGGCTTGGTATGTTTTTTAATCATATTTACACCTTCTACGATCGCTTTATTCTTATCTTTTAATACTTTAAGAACTTTACCTTCTGAACCTAAATGGTCTCCAGCAATAACTCTTACTGTATCTCCTGATTTTATTTTAAACTTTTTCATCTTTAAAATAGTTTGTATTAAAGCACCTCTGGTGCTAATGATACAATTTTCATGAATTGTTTGTCACGAAGCTCTCTAGCAACAGGACCAAATACACGAGTACCTCTCATTTCTCCCGTAGGATTTAAAAGTACACAAGCGTTATCATCGAATCTAATATAAGATCCATCTGGTCTTCTTACTTCTTTTACAGTACGCACAACAACTGCAGTAGAAACAGCTCCTTTTTTAATGTTACCATTAGGAGTTGCATCTTTAACAGTAACAACAATTTTGTCACCTACAGAAGCGTATCTTCTTTTTGTACCACCTAGAACACGAATTGTTAAAACTTCTTTTGCTCCAGTGTTATCAGCTACTTTTAATCTTGATTCTTGTTGTACCATAATTACTTCGCTCTTTCAATTATTTCTACTAATCTCCAACATTTAGACTTACTCATAGGTCTTGTTTCCATGATCTTTACAGTATCGCCTTCGTTGCAGTCGTTTTGCTCGTCGTGTGCTACGTACTTTTTCGTCTTTAATACGAATTTTCCATACATAGGATGCTTTACTTTTTTAACTTCAGATACCACAATTGATTTCTGCATTTTGTTACTAGTAACAACTCCTATACGTTCTTTTCTTAAGTTTCTTTTTTCCATCTTTCAGCCAGAATACACTTATTGTATTTCTCTTTTAGTTAATTCTGTCGCTATTCTTGCTACAGTTCTTCTTACAGAACGTAATTGAATAGGATTCTCAAGAGGAGTTACAGCATGAGCCATTTGAAGGTCTGTATAACTCTTTTTCATTTCATTAAGCTTTGCTTGTAAATCAGCCGTAGATAATTCTTTAATTTCTGCTTGTTTCATAATTTCAATAATTAAGCTTCAAAATCTCTAGCGATTACAAATTTAGTTTTAACTGGAAGTTTTTGAGCAGCAAGACGTAATGCTTCTTTAGCAACATCTAAAGGTACACCTCCTACTTCAAAAAGCATTCTTCCAGGCTTTACAACTGCAGCCCAATATTCCACAGCACCTTTACCTTTACCCATACGTACCTCAAGAGGTTTTTTGGTAATAGGTTTGTCTGGAAATATTTTAATCCATAGCTGTCCTTCCCTTTTCATGTAACGCGTAGCAGCAATACGAGCAGCTTCAATTTGACGAGATGTCAAAAAATTTGAATCTAAAGATTTTATTCCGAACATTCCGTTAGACAACTGATGCCCTCTTTCGGAATTTCCTTTCATACGTCCTTTTTGGACTTTACGAAACTTTGTTCTTTTAGGTTGTAACATTTTTCTTAATTTAAATGATTACTTTCTACGACGCTTATTATCACGTCCTCCTTTTCCTTGTTTCTTACTCAAACCAACTAAAGGCGACAATTCTCTCTTACCATATACTTCACCTTTCATGATCCATACTTTGATACCTAATCTTCCATAGGTTGTATGTGCCTCTACTAAAGCATAATCTATATCAGCTCTAAAAGTTGATAATGGAATACGTCCTTCTTTGAAGTGCTCGCTACGTGCCATTTCAGCACCATTTAAACGACCACTAATTTGAACCTTAATACCTTCAGCATTCATACGCATTGCTGCAGCAATAGCCATTTTGATTGCACGTTTGTAAGAAATTCTACTTTCTATTTGACGCGCAACACTAGCTGCAACTAAATATGCATCCAATTCAGGTCTTTTAATTTCAAAGATGTTAATTTGAACTTCTTTACCAGTAATTTTTTTAAGCTCTTCTTTTAACTTGTCTACCTCTTGACCTCCTTTACCGATAATGATACCTGGACGAGCCGTTGTGATAGTAACGGTCACAAGCTTTAGAGTACGCTCAATAATTACTCTAGATACACTAGCTTTTGATAAACGTGCATGGATGTACTTTCTGATTTTATCGTCTTCAGCAAGTTTATCTCCATAGTCATTACCACCATACCAGTTAGATTCCCATCCTCTGATAATACCTAGGCGATTTCCGATTGGATTTGTTTTTTGTCCCATACTATATCTTAACTTTGTGTATTATTGTTAGCTCCAACAACGATTGTTACGTGATTAGAACGTTTTCTTATTCTGTGAGCACGACCTTGAGGTGCTGGACGCAATCTCTTTAACATAGATCCGCCATCAACTCTAATCTCTTGAACAAATAATTCAGCGTCTTCAATATTAGCATCTTCATTTTTAGATTGCCAGTTAGCAATTGCAGACAATAATAATGTCTCTAAACGGTTAGATGCTTCTTTTTTGCTGAATTTCAAAATATTAAGCGCATTTTCTACGCGTTCACCTCTTACTAAATCGGCTACTAAACGCATTTTTCTTGGTGACGTAGGACAGTTATTAAGTTTAGCAAAAGCAACTTGCTTTTTACCTTCTTTAATAGCGTCTGCCATTTGTTTTTTACGACTTCCCATAGCTTATTACTTTTTTCCTTTGTTTTTGGCACCTGCATGACCTCTAAACGATCTTGTTGGTGAAAATTCTCCTAATTTATGACCTACCATATTCTCTGTTACATAAACAGGTACAAACTGGCGACCATTATGCACTGCAATTGTTTGCCCAACAAAATCTGGTGTAATCATACTAGCTCTTGACCAAGTTTTGATTACCGTTTTTTTGTTAGCTTCCACATTAGCAGCCACTTTTCTTTCTAATTTATAATGAACGTAAGGTCCTTTTTTTAATGATCTTGACATGTCTTATTTCTTTCTACGTTCTACAATATATTTATTACTAGCTTTTGTTTTAGAACGGGTTCTAAATCCTTTAGCAGGAATTCCGTTTCTAGAACGTGGATGACCTCCTGAAGATTTACCTTCACCACCACCCATTGGATGATCTACTGGGTTCATTACTACTGGTCTAGTACGAGGTCTTCTTCCTAACCATCTTGTTCTACCAGCTTTTCCAGATACTAATAATTGGTGATCTGAATTTGAAACTGCTCCAATAGTTGCCATACATGTAACTAATATCATTCTTGTTTCTCCTGAAGGCAATTTAACTGTAGCAAATTTACCATCTCTAGCCATTAACTGTGCAAAAGCACCAGCACTACGAGCTAAAGCAGCTCCTTGCCCTGGATGTAATTCTAAACAAGAAATAATAGTACCTAAAGGAATTTGAGATAAAGGCATTGCATTACCAATTTCTGGACTAGCATTATCACCTGACACTACAGCTTGACCAACTTGTAAACCGTTTTGAGCGATGATATATCTTTTCTCACCATCCTCATATTTAAGAAGAGCAATAAAAGCTGTTCTGTTTGGATCGTATTGAATAGAATCAACAGTAGCAGAAATTTCTTTCTTATCCCTTTTAAAATCTATTACACGATACTTTCTTTTATGACCACCACCAATATAGCGCATAGTCATTTTTCCTTGACTGTTTCTACCACCAGATCTTTTTAACGGAGCTAATAAACTTTTCTCCGGCTTATCAGTAGTAATGGCGTCAAATCCATTAACTACTCTAAAACGCTGACCTGGCGTGATTGGTTTTAATTTTCTTACTGACATTGTTGTCTAATTATATATTACTATATATATCAATTATATCTCCTTCCGCCACTTGAACAAATGCTTTTTTAACTGCATTTGTTTTTCCATGCTGAATTCCGGTTTTTGTATAACGCGTTCTTCTATCTGGACGGACATTTATAGTACGAACTTTTTCAACAGAAACACCGTAAGCAGCTTCTACTGCTTTTTTAATTTCTACCTTGTTCGCCTTTGTATTCACCTGAAACGTGTAGCAGTTATTTGATTCACTACCTGCATTAGCTTTTTCGGTGATTATAGGTTTAATTAAGATACTCATTGTCTTTCTTATTTACTTAAATTCGATTCAATTCCTTCTAAAGAGCTCTCCATTAACACTACTTGATTAGCATTTAAAATCTTGTAAGTGTTTAATTCTGAATTAGTTACAACTTCAGAGTCTTTTAAATTACGTGACGACAAATATACATTATTATTCGACGCACCCAACACAAAGAGCGATTTTTTGTTTTCTAGACCTAAAGCTTTTAAAACTGTAGTGAAATTTTTAGTCTTTGCAGTGTCGAAATTTAAATCTTCTAACACAACAATAGATTTTTCATTAGCTTTCATACTTAAGGCAGATTTACGCGCTAAACGCTTTAAGTTTTTATTAAGCTTGAAACTGTAATTTCTAGGTCTTGGTCCAAACATACGACCTCCTCCTTTAAATACTCCAGACTTAATACTTCCAGCTCTAGCTGTACCTGTACCTTTTTGCTTTTTGATCTTACGTGTACTACCTGCTATTTCAGCACGTTCTTTAGATTTATGGGTACCTTGCCTCTGATTAGCTAAATACTGTTTAACATCTAAATATACTGCATGATTATTAGGCTCAATAGCAAACACTTCGTTAGAAAGGTCTACCTTTCTACCTGTGTCTTTTCCGTTTATATCTAAAACTGCTACTTTCATTACTTCTCAATTGTTACATAAGCGTTTTTGTGACCGGGAACAGCT
Organism: Flavobacteriaceae bacterium NBU2973; assembly: GCA_026162565.1. Lineage (GTDB taxonomy): Bacteria > Bacteroidota > Bacteroidia > Flavobacteriales > Flavobacteriaceae > JAOEIQ01. The sequence goes on along the minus strand of JAOEIQ010000011.1, from coordinate 63,565 downwards.
CCTTTTACAACAAGTAAATTCCTTTCAGGAACCACTTTTAAAACTCTTAAATTTTCAACTTTAACTCTATCACCACCCATTCTTCCTGCCATTTTCATTCCTTTGAATACTCTTGCAGGATATGAAGCAGCTCCAATAGATCCTGGCGCTCTTAAACGGTTGTGTTGACCGTGAGTAGCCTGACCTACACCACCAAAACCGTGTCTTTTAACAACACCTTGAAATCCTTTTCCTTTTGAAGTTCCGGTAATGTCAACAAACTCTCCTTCTTCAAAATGCTCTACAGTGATAGCATCACCTAATTTGTACTCCTCCTCAAAACCTTGAAATTCAACGACTTTTCGCTTTACAGAAGTACCAGCTTTTTTAGCGTGACCTAAATCAGCTTTTGTAGCACTTTTATCTGTCGCGTCATCGAAACCTAGTTGAAGTGCTTTATAGCCATCAACTTCTTCGGTTCTGACTTGGGTAACGATACATGGTCCAGCTTCGATTACTGTACATGGAATATTCTTTCCATTTTCATCAAAAATGCTGGTCATACCGATTTTTTTTCCAATTAACCCAGACATAATTATTATTTATTTATTATTACTATTTATTAAAATTCAAGGCTGAAAAATACGTTTCAGCCTTGAATTGTATTTTTTACCGTTTTTCCCTCGCTCGCAGCTCAGGACATGTTGTTTTTTACTTACACCTTAATCTCAACTTCAACTCCACTAGGTAATTCAAGCTTCATCAACGCATCGATTGTTTTAGAAGACGATGAGTAAATATCTAATAATCTCTTGTAAGAGCTTAATTGAAATTGTTCTCTCGACTTCTTATTTACGTGAGGTGAACGTAATACAGTAAAAATTTTCTTGTGAGTTGGTAATGGAATTGGTCCCGTTACAACAGCACCTGTACTTTTTACTGTTTTTACAATCTTATCAGCAGACTTATCTACTAAATTGTGATCGTAAGATTTTAATTTTATTCTGATTTTTTGACTCATTTTCTTAAGATTTACGATTCAACGCCTTTAGCAGCCTTAATAACTTCTTCTGATATATTTTGAGGTGTTTCAGCATAGTGAGAGAACTCCATTGTTGAAGTTGCTCTACCAGAAGATAATGTTCTTAATGTTGTAACATAACCAAACATCTCTGACAATGGTACAGTAGCCTTAACTGTTTTTGCACCAGCTCTATCTCCCATATCACTAACTTGACCTCTTCTTCTATTTAAGTCACCAACTATATCACCCATATTTTCTTCTGGAGTAATAACTTCCAGCTTCATTATAGGCTCCATAATAACAGCCTTTGCAGCTTTTGCCGCAGCTTTAAATCCTAATTTAGCAGCTAGCTCGAACGATAATTGATCAGAATCTACATCGTGATAAGAACCATCTGTTAAGGTTACCTTCATAGCATCTACTTCGTATCCTGCTAAAGGTCCGTTTACCATTGCCATTTTGAATCCTTTTTCAACTGAAGGAACAAATTCTTTAGGAACGTTACCACCTTTAATTTCAGAAATAAACTCTAATCCAACTTTTCCTTCTTCGGCAGGCTCTAATGTAAATACAATATCAGCAAATTTACCACGTCCACCAGATTGTTTCTTGTAAACTTCTCTGTGTTCTGCACGATGCGTAATAGCTTCTTTGTACTCTACTTGAGGCTGACCTTGATTTACTTCTACCTTAAATTCACGTTTTAGACGATCTACAATAATATCTAAATGAAGCTCACCCATTCCAGAAATAATAGTTTGGCCAGAAGCTTCATCTGTTCTAGCAGTAAATGTAGGATCCTCTTCAGATAATTTAGCTAACGCCATACCTAATTTATCAACATCAGCTTTAGTTTTAGGCTCCACAGCGATACCAATTACTGGATCTGGGAAGTCCATAGATTCTAAAACGATTGGATTTTTTTCATCAGACATAGTATCACCAGTCTTGATATCTTTAAATCCTACAGCTGCTCCAATATCACCTGCCTCGATAAAATCGATTGCATTTTGCTTATTAGAGTGCATTTGATAAATACGAGAAATACGTTCTTTTTTACCTGAACGGTTATTTAAAATATAAGAACCAGCATCCAAACGACCAGAATACGCTCTAAAAAATGCTAAACGCCCTACAAAAGGATCTGTAGCAATTTTAAATGCTAATGCAGAAAATGGCGCATTAACATCTGGTTTACGAACTTCTTCAGAACCAGTATTTGGATTTGTCCCTATGATATTATCTCTATCTGTTGGAGAAGGTAAATAACGACATACAGCATCTAATAAAAACTGTACACCTTTATTTTTAAACGCAGAACCACAGATCATAGGAATGATAGCCATATCCATAACAGCAGCACGTAATGCAGCATGCACTTCTTCTTCTGTGATAGAATCTTCATCTTCCATGAATTTTTCTAAAAGGTTCTCATCGTAAGTTGCAACTTCTTCAATTAAGAGTGCACGATACTTACGAGCTTCTTCTTTCATATCTTCTGGAATATCAATAACATCAAAAGTCGCTCCTTGAGTTTCGTCATGCCATACTATAGCTCTGTTTTTAACTAAATCAACGATACCTTTAAAATCAGCCTCATCGCCAATGTTAAGCACAATTGGCACAGCATTTGACTTTAACATATCTTTTACTTGCTGACAAACAGCCATAAAATTAGAACCTTGACGGTCCATTTTATTAACAAAACCAATTCTAGGTACTTTATAGTTGTCTGCTAATCTCCAGTTAGTTTCAGACTGTGGCTCTACACCATCAACTGCACTGAATAAGAATACTAAACCATCTAAAACACGTAATGAACGGTTAACTTCAACCGTAAAATCAACGTGACCAGGAGTATCTATAATATTAAAGTGATAACCATTAGTATCTGGTGTAGGTTGACCATTCTCTATTGGAAACTGCCATGTACATGTAGTAGCAGCAGAAGTAATTGTGATACCTCTTTCTTGCTCTTGCTCCATCCAGTCCATTGTTGCAGCACCATCGTGAACCTCACCAATTTTGTGAGAAACACCTGTATAATAAAGAATACGCTCTGTTGTTGTTGTTTTACCAGCATCAATATGAGCAGCAATTCCTATGTTTCTTGTATATTTTAAGTCTCTTGCCATTTCTTATTAAAATCTAAAGTGAGAGAATGCTTTGTTTGCTTCTGCCATTTTGTGAGTATCTACTCTTTTCTTCACAGCAGCACCTTCTTCTTTTGAAGCAGCTAAAATTTCTGCAGCTAAACGTTGTGCCATTGACTTCTCATTCCTTTTGCGAGCATAGCCTATCAACCATTTCATAGCTGTTGAAATTTTTCTATCTGGACGAATTTGCATTGGAATTTGAAATGTAGCACCACCAACACGACGACTACGCACTTCTACGTGAGGCATAACGTTAGATAAAGCATCTTTCCATGTTTCTAAAGCAGTTTTTTCGTCATCTGTTTTTTTACCTTCTACGATATCTATCGCATCGTAAAACACTTTAAACGCCACCGATTTCTTTCCATCCCACATCATCATATTAACGAAACGAGTTACTAACTGATCGTTAAAACGTGGATCTGGTAAAAGCGGTCTTTTCTTCGCTTGTCTTTTTCTCATGTCTTCTTCTTAAAGTTTTTTAATTACTTCTTTGGGCGTTTTGCACCATATTTAGATCTACGTTGTGTTCTACCTTCTACACCTGCAGTGTCTAAAGCTCCACGAACAATATGATATCTAACTCCTGGCAAATCTTTTACCCTTCCACCTCTAACCAATACTATCGAGTGCTCTTGCAGATTATGTCCTTCTCCACCAATGTATGCATTAACCTCGTTACCGTTTGTTAAACGAACCCTAGCAACCTTTCTCATAGCAGAGTTAGGTTTTTTTGGTGTTGTTGTATAAACACGAGTACATACACCACGTCTTTGCGGACAAGAATCTAAAGCAGCCGATTTACTCTTCTTGGTTATTTTGGCTCTTCCTTTTCTTACTAATTGTGAAATTGTTGGCATATATATTTATATATAATTTTTAAAATCCTCTTGTTAGAGGGCTGCAAAGGTAGAAATTAAATTTAATTATTCAAACAGTAAGTAATTAATTTTAAAAGCATTTATAAATTGAATTACACTTACGTATTATAAATGGGTATTTTCCGTTAGATTTACATCAAAAAATGTAATTAATATTTGTGTCAACAAAAAGAACACTATACCTTATTATATATACTTTATTTATCTCTAATGCATTTAGCCAGAATTTAACTCTAAAAATTGAAGGCGGAAATGAAATGGAGACAAAGATTATTGACTCACTTGGATACACAAAAAAATTTCCAAATTATTTATCTATAGCTACTGAAGTAGACTCTCTTCAAAAAAGACTTTTTAAAATAGGATATATTGAGAATTCCTTTTCAAAAATTGAAAAAGTAACTGATTCGATATTTACTACAACCTTCAACTTACATAAAAAATATGAATACATACACGTATACTATAATAATAAGACTATATCTAATGAAATAATTGAAAAAGTTTCTTCTCAAGTCAATGAAACCTATTTTGTTTTAAACTTTCAAGAGATTGAAAATTCTCTTGATTACATAAATTCAGAAATTGCAAACAAAGGTTTTCCTTTTTCAAAATTAAAACTAGATAAAATTTCTATTGTTAACGATTTTATTAAAGCAGAATTAGTAATCGATTCAGTTAACAATAAAAGAGTTATTAATAAAATAGTACTCAATGGTTATAATAAATTTCCAAGATCGTACTTAAAACACTTTTTAAAGATTAAAAAAGGTAATACATTTAATATTGATAAGATTAAAAGAAAAACTCAAGCATTAAACAACTTACCTTTTGTAAATCAAATAAAAGATCCTGAAGTGTTATTTACAAAAGATTCCACTACTTTATATTTATACCTAGAAAAATTAAAGAGCAATAATTTTGATGGCTTTTTAGGATTTGGCACCAATGAAGAAACAAACAAACTAGAATTTGATGGTTATTTAAATCTAAATCTCACTAATAATTTAAATTACGGAGAATCGTTATCCATTATATATAAGAGTGACGAAAACGACCAGCGTACTTTTGAAGTAAATCTTACTTTACCTTATTTATTTAATTCGCCTTTAGGAACAGAGTTAGAGTTAAATATTTTTAGAAAGGATTCAACTTTTTCTATAACCAATCAAACAGCAAACTTGTTTTATCAAATTAATCCTAAACAAAAAGTTTTTATAGGTATAAATTCAGTTCAATCTAGTAACTTGTTAGAAAACCCAACTTTATTAAATACTCAAGACTACACTGCTACATTTTATAACACTAAATATGAGGTAATTTCAAGAAGTGATTTCTCTTATTTATTTCCTGTTAATTTTCAATTAACTTTTGAGGGTGGAACGGGTAAAAGAAAAACCTATTTAACAGAAGAAAATCAATATAGCCTAGATATCAATACATTTAAAATATTCAATCTGAATAAGAGTAATAGTATTTTTTTAAAACTGATTGCTTCTAGTCTAATTTCTGAAAGCTATCTAGAAAATGAATTAAGAAGATTTGGAGGTATAAACTCAATTAGAGGTTTCGAAGAGAATAGCATATTTGCCTCATTGCATTCTACACTAATCACAGAATATAGATATCAATTTAGCAACAATCTGTACCTACATTCGATAGTTGATGCTGCTTATTTCGAAAACAAACTTGACAACACTAAAGAAAAGCTTTTTGGTTTTGGTTTTGGTTTTGGACTCTTAACAAAATCCGGTTTATTGAAATTTAATTATGCAAACGGGAAAAGAGAGAATCAAAAATTTAAATTTTCAGACTCAAAAATACATTTAAGTTTGGTTGCTTTTTTTTAATTCAAAAGCCGTTATTTCTAGTCTCATTTGAAAAAAAATTAAAATTTTAACCAATAATTATTGTTTAATTAACTTTTTATTATGATTTTTGGCGTAGACTAATTCAAATAAATTATAAAATGAAAACAAAGTTTAGTGGAATTTTAACGCTATTACTGGCGTTTGTTGTGCATATATCATTTGCACAAGAAAAAACAATTTCAGGAACGGTGTCCGATGAAGATGGACTTCCTTTACCTGGAGTTAATATTATTGTTAAAGGAACAAGCAATGGTACACAATCTGACTTTGATGGAAATTACTCTATCAATGCCAGTGTAGGTGATGTACTTACTTATTCTTATGTAGGGCAAAAAACTGTTGAAAGAACAGTTGGTTCTGCAAACAGCATTAATGTAACTATGCAAGAAGATGCAGGCGTTCTTGATGAGGTAGTTATTACTGCACAAGGTATTAAGAAAGAGAAGAAAGCTCTTGGTTATGCTGTTGCAACAATATCTTCAGATCAAATCGCTTCTAAACCTTCGACTGATGTTGCTAGAGCTTTAACAGGTAAAGCTCCTGGTGTTAATATTACTCAAACATCAGGTTTATCAGGATCTGGTACAAACATTATTATTAGAGGTTACTCTTCTATTAATGGTAGTAACCAACCATTATTTGTTGTAGATGGAGTACCTTTTAACTCTGACACTAATACTGACAGAAGTTTTGTTCAAGGTGGTGCTGCAGCATCCAGTAGATTTTTGGATTTAGATCCAAACAACATTCAAGAGATATCTGTACTTAAAGGTTTAAGTGCAACAACTCTTTATGGACAAGCTGGTAGAAATGGTGTGATTTTAGTTACCACTAAATCTGGTAGCTCTTCTGATGCAAACAAAAAGTTTGAAATTAGCTTTAGCCAATCAAATTTTTTCAATGAGATAGCAAATTTACCTGATTACCAAGATGAATATGGAAATGGTTTTTACCAAAACTATTCTCAAGCATTTTCTAACTGGGGTCCGAGATTTCAAGGAGCTAATCCATCTCAATTTGGAGGAAATTTCCTTGGTATTTCTGATAATGGCTATGTTTTAGTACCTCATCCTTATACACAAACAAACTTTTCTGAAGCTTTCCCAGAATTTGCTGGACAATCTTACGAGTATAGACCATATGATAGTGTTGAGCAATTCTTCGATACTGGTAATGTTGTAACAACATCAGTTGGTGTTAATGGTTCTAATGGAAGCACTACTTATGCAGTTAATGCTGGTAGAACGGTTGATGAAGGATTCATCGATGGTAACGTATACAAGCGTTTTAACTTAAGTGCTGGTGGATCAAGTAAATTATCAAATAATTTTACTGTTAGTTCATCTTTTAACTATGCTAATACAGAGAGAGATACGCCTCCAACTGCTGTTGGTTTTGGTAGTAATCCAGCTGGAGCATCAGTTTTCGCAAACATCTTATATACACCAAGAAGTGTTGATTTATTTGGATTACCATTTGAAAATCCATTAACTAATGAAAGTGTTTACTATCGTGCAGGTAATGATATTCAAAATCCGAGATGGACTTTAAAAAACATTAAAGATACTGAAAGTGTTCGCCGTTTCTTTGGTAATGTACAAGCAGTTTATCAGATTAATGACTGGTTAAACGCTTCTTACCGTTTAAGTTTAGACTCTTATTCTCAACATTCAGAGCGTAGAGCTAACAGAGGTGGTGTACAAATTGTTGGTGGTCAATTTAGAACAACAAATTTCTTCAACAGTGTATGGGATCATACGTTTAGTTTAAACTTTGACAAAGATTTAAATGATGATTTTAATCTTAATGGAACTATAGGTTTTAACCCAAGACGTGAGACAGCTGATTTTGACACTACAATTAGTACTCAACAGTTTATCTACAACAACTTTACTCATGGTAACTTTGAAGAGCAAACTGCAGGTTCGGGAACTACAAGACAAAATATTGTAGGTGCCTATGCTAGTGCAACGTTAGGTTATAAGGATTTCTTATATTTAACTGCTGCTGCACGTAACGACTGGGTTTCTAACTTACAACCAGATACTAGATCATTATTCTACCCATCTGCTAGTGTATCGTTTATTCCAACTTCAGCTTTTGAAAGCCTAAAAGGGAATAATACACTTAATTACTTGAAACTTCGTTTTGGTTATGGTTCTTCTGCTGGTTTCCCTACTGGTTATCCTACAGTAATTGGCTTAAATACTGGCGCAAATGTATTTATCAATCCATTTGATGAAGGTGTTGTTAATACATTATCTATATCTAATGTATTAGGAAATGAAGATTTAAGACCTGAATTAGTAACTGAATTAGAATTAGGTATTGAAACTCGTTTATTTAACAATAGAGTTGGTTTAGACCTTTCTGTATATGACAAGCGTACTAATGATTTAATTATTCAAACTAAGCCTTTAGATCCAGCTACTGGTACTACAGTAACTTCAGATAACATTGGTGAAATTTCAAACAAAGGTTTAGAATTAGGATTTAATGCTACATTAATAAAGCCAAGTAATGATGACGGTTTCCGTTGGGATGTAAGTGGTCAATATACTATTAATGAGAATATAGTAGAAGACAATGGTTCTGCTCCAGGAAGTATAACAGTAATCGCAGGTTTTGGTAATCAAGGTAATGCTGCAATATCCGGTGAAGCCTTTGGTGTTATTGTTGGATCTTCTATACAACGTAATGCTAATGGTGACTTTGTTGTAGGAGCCGACGGAAATTACGTTGTTAATAATGACTTATCTATAATTGGTGATCCGAATGCAGATTGGAGAACTACGGTAATTAATGAGTTTTCTTACAAAAACTTTACATTATCTGGTCAGATAGAATACACTCATGGTGGTGATATTTTTTCAACTACAGCTTCTGCTTTATTATCCAGAGGTTTAACAACAGATACAGCTTTTGACAGATCCCAAACTTATGTATTACCTGGTGTAACTACTAATGGTGAGCCAAATACAACTCAAATTGCAGCAACAGATGTTGGATTTGTTAACAGTGGATTCTTTATTGATGAGCAAGCAGTTTATGATGCTAGCACTATTCGTTTAAGAGAAATTTCATTATCCTACAATTTTCCAGCAAAATTATTAGAAAAAACTCCTTTTGGTAAAGCTAGTATAACTTTTTCAGGACAGAACTTATGGTTTAAAGCGATTAACTTCCCAGAAGGTTTAAATTTTGATCCAGAAATTACAAGTTTAGGTGTTGGTAATGGTCAAGGTTTTGATTATTTAACAGGTCCTACTGCTAAAAGATATGGATTTAGCTTAAACTTAACATTCTAAAAAAAAAATTATGAAAACAAAAAATTTAATTTATACTTTACTTCTATGTTTACTTGTAGGTTTTAATACCTCTTGTGAAACTACAGAATTAGATGGAACTATAGATCCTGATGCTGTATCAGTAGATCAAAACGATCCAGAATTTTTATTCAATAATATTCAGTTAACATTTAATGGTTTTGTGCAAAATGTTTCAGGATTCGCATCTTTTTCAGCACAAGTTACTAGAATGTTTGCTATGACTGGATCTAGTGTCTATCAAGCAGCTTTTTCTCCTAATACTTTTAATGGCACTTGGTCTACTGCTTATGCAGGCTTGCTTCAAGATATTGAAGCACTTGAACCAATCGCAATCGAAGATGGATTAACCTATCATTTAGGTGCATCTAAAGTGATGAAGGCTTATGCAATGTTTACACTTGTAGATATGTTTGGTAATGTACCTTATACTCAAGCCTTATTAGGTAATGAAAACCTAAATCCTGAAGCTGATTTAGAAACTGATGTTTACATTGCAGCTTTCGCAGAACTAGATGAAGCAATTAGCTTATTAGGAACTGACACTACTATTTTACCTGGTAATGATTTTTACTTCCAAAAAAATGGTTCAGTTTCTACAGATTTACAAGCGAACTGGATTACAGCTGCCAAATCTTTAAAGCTACGTGCTTTAAATAATATTCGTTTAAATGGAACAGCTGTAAATATTAACGTAGCTAATGAAATAACTGCTCTAATAAATCAGAATGATTTAATTGATACGCCTGAAGAGGATTGGGAATTTCAATATGGTAGTAGCAGATTAAACCCTAATACTAGACACCCAGGATACAATAATTACTATGAAGTTACTGCTGGTGGTTATATGTCTAATTATTTTATGTGGACTATGTTATCTGAAGGTGAAAAAGGGATTGATGATCCAAGATTACCTTTCTATTTTTATCGTCAAGATGGAAATGCTAATGGAGAAAATATTTTTACTCTTGGATGTGCTGTTCAATCAGCTCCTGGGCATTATGGTGGTGTAACATCAATTTACAACTCAAATACAGTACCATTTTGTGTAGCGAGTTTCGGTAGAGGTTATTGGGGTCGTGATCATGGTGATAACAATGGTATTCCTCCAGATGATGAAAAAAGAACTGTATTAGGAGTATACCCATCAGGAGGTGCTTTAGATATTGATGATCCAGGTAGTGTACAAAACGAAGGTGAAGATGGTTATTTAGGAGCTGGTATTACTCCAATCATTTTATCTTCTGATGTTGCATCTATCAAAGCTGAAGCAGCTTTAACTCTTGGTACTCCTGGAAGCCCAGTTATGTTATTAGAAGAAGCTATTAGAGCTTCTATGAGTAAAGTAACAGGTATGTTTATGATTTCTTCTGATAATGATTTATTGGAATCATTAGGTTATGAGCAAGAATATGAGGATACAAATATGAATGGAGTTGTTGATCCTGAAAATGGTGATTTACCAATTGGACCTAGTCCTTTAGAACAACTTAACGCTGCGATAGATGGATATGTAACTTTTGTTACTGATGCTTTCAACCTTCAAGATGCAAATGGGCAATTAGATATTTTAATCAAGGAATTTTACATTGCATCTTTTGGTAATAGTTTAGGGGTTTACAACGCATACAGAAGAACTGGTTTACCAAGTAATTTACAACCAACTTTAGAGCCAAACCCTGGTGCATATTATAGAAGTGCTTTATATCCTGCAAATTATGTCAATAATAACGTAAACGCATCTCAAAAAGAGATTACTCAACAAATTTTCTGGGATACAAATTCAGCAGGATTTATTAACTAAAAAAAAAAGAAAATGAAAAAATTAATTAAATTATTACCAGTCATAGCAATATTCGCTATGATGGTATCTTGTGAGGATAATGAAAAATCACCTTTACCTGCTACAGCAGATGGTGTGTTTGTTACCATAGATATTGAAAGTCCTGTTATAGATGTAACAGATATTGAAAACTCAAGGTATGGAGGTACTCTTAAAGATCCTGTTGGGAACGTGGCTTCTCATACTTTTTCTGTAAGACGAGTAAGTAATGGTGTAGCATCTTCATTTGCAGATGTCTATACAGCTACATCGTTTCCTGCTGATTTTGGAGTAACTGCTGGAGAAATAGCTGCAGCAATTGGTATTGACCCAGCATCTATTTTACCTGGAGATCGTTTTGATTTTGTTGGTACATCTGTTGGTGTTAATGGCGAGGTCGTAACATTTAATACACTAAATGCCGATTTACAAGCTGAAACTGGTCAACGTCAAGCTTACAGTTTAGTTACATTTATTTCTTGTCCATTTGACAGAGATCAAGTATTAGGTACTTGGGAATTAATAGACGGCGGTTTTGCAGGTATCGTAGGACACCAATTTGAAGTAACTGCAGATCCAGATGCTGCTGACGAAATTATTCTTGATAATCCTTTCGGTGAGATTGAACCAAATGTTGAATTTAATCCTCATGTTAAAATTGACCCAGTAGGTATCGCTGAATTACCTGAAGATAAATCTGTAGACCCACCAAACTCTAGAGGATATGAATATTTTGAATCTTCTGTAGGATGTTGTGGAAATAGATTTGCTCCAACAAGGATAGTAGGAGATGGATTCTTATTTGCTTGTACTGGCTTCATGACTTTTACTAGTAATGTGTCAACGCTTGAAGAAGTTAACCCGCCAACTGGATCAATATTTAGTTGGAATGGTGATCCAAGTCTAGTAGCTCAAAAAATTAATTAAAAAAATATATAACAATGAAAAAATATATAAAATTCTTTTATGTAGCTCTTTTAAGTTTAGCTTTCTTTAGTTGTGAAGATGACGAAGCTATTTCTGCTGGAGATGGAGATCCTCTTGGTGAAACCGTTGCTACAGTTGATATAACAGTAACTACTATCGCTAAAGCTGGAGAAGGTGATAGAATTCCAGTAACTGTTAGTTTAGGACAAAGTTTTGCTTCAGATGTTGCTGTAGGTATTAGAGCAACTTTAGATAATGGTAATCAAACTCAAGGTTCAGTTACTGTGCCTGCAGGTTCTACTTCTGCTACAGGAAGTGTTGTATTACCTGCTGATGATGGTTTTGATAGTGGTACATTTGAAGGTGAGTCAGATTATGGTACTTTAACAGCATTTGCAATTTTATTAGATGAATTAGAACCTAACACTTCTTATGTTACTAATTCTACTGATGCAAGCTTTGATTTACTAGATTTAACTCTTGATGTTGATGGTGGTTTAAACGTTTTATTTGATTGGGCTAATCCAGATATCAATGATTTAGATATGTTTATATTTGATTATGACACTTTTACGCAATGGGAAGGTGCTGCATCTGGTGATAGATATGAGCAAGATTTATTTCAAACTCCAGGTAGACCTGATGGCGATTACTTTATTGCTGTTGATGTTTGGATAGCAACAGATTCTTCAATTCCATGGAGATTTATGTTAACTCGTCCTGATGGATTTGTTGATGTTTATGAAGGTACTTTTGAAAACCCATCTGGTTTAATATTCCCAGTTGTTGAGTTTACAAAAACTACAGATGAAGTATCTGGTGAAATCACATATACTACAAACTTACCTGACTAATTAATAAGTAAGTTAATTATAATAATAAAAACCACCTTTTTAAGGTGGTTTTTTTATTTTTGCTTAATGGATAAGAGCACTCAAATTTTTGGTTTACGAGCAATTATAGAAGCTATTAACGCTGATAAGACTATAGACAAAGTTTTTTTACAAAAGGGCTTAAAAGGTGAGCTTTTTAAGGAATTGGAAAGTGTAATAAGACGTGAGTCTATTAATTCATCTTACGTGCCAGTGGAAAAATTAAACAGACTTACTAAACAAAACCATCAAGGAGCAGTTGCAAACATCTCGCCTATTGATTTTCATGATCTAGATACGTTAGTTTTAAGCGTTATTGAAAGTGGTAAAACCCCTTTACTTTTATTACTTGATCAATTAAGTGATGTCCGTAATTTTGGTGCTATCATTAGAACGGCAGAATGTTGTGGTGTTAATGGTATTATTATTCAGAAAAAAGGTGGCGCTCCAATTAATGCCGATACTGTTAAAACAAGTGCTGGTGCTGTATTTAAAGTCCCTATTTGCAAAACAGACCATATTAAAGATGCTATATACCATCTACAAGCCTCTGGTATTAATATAGTTGCCGCAACAGAAAAAACAGATGACCTCTTATACGATGTAGATTTTAAAATACCAACTGCAATTGTCATGGGGTCTGAAGGTAGAGGTGTAAATCCTTCGGTTTTAAAAATAGTAAACAATAAAGCTAAATTACCTATGTTTGGAGATATTGGTTCTCTAAATGTATCTGTAGCGTGTGGTGCGTTTTTATATGAAGCTGTAAGACAACGCCGTTAATCTGATTTCTTTTTAAAGATATAATTAATATCTAAATCTTTCCGCTCTCCTATTTCTTCTGTAGACTCTTCCATAGTTTCTATAAAATTTCCGTTTTCATCAAAATGTTTTAAAAAAGGATCCTCCTCTTCATTATAGCTTTCTTGTTCCCATTCATACTTTTTTGGTTTTGCAATAGTTTTATTAAATAATACTGCAAACAGCAAACCTGTAATTAAACCAGATAAATGACCTTCCCAAGACATCCCATCTTTAACAGGGAACACATACCATATCATACTGCCGTAAAGAAAAATAACAAGTAGAGAAAGGGCAATTAGTCTATAATGTTTAGCAAAAATGCCTTTAAAAAAAGTAAAACTTACTAATACATATATTAAGCCACTTGCACCAATGTGATTTGCTGGTCTACCTATAATCCAAGTAAGGAAGCCTGATAATAAAATTCCGATTAGTATGACTCTCCAAGCTATTTTATTATAAAAATAAAAAAGTGCTAGTGAAAGGATAAAAAGAGGAATTGTATTATGATACAGATGATCTATGCTCCCATGAATAAACGGACTCATTATGATTCCCCTTAAACCTTGAATGGTTCTTGGGTACACACCAAATGAATTTAGATTAATACCAAAGCGAACTTCAGCCCAGAATACGATCCAGATAAGTAGCACGAATACTATAGGATAGAGTATAACACTGGTAGAATATTTAAATTGTTCATCTTGCATATATCTTTAGTAACAAATGTGTAACCATTTACTAATGTAATGCAAAATTGTCAGTAAAAAATTATAAAGCCAGTTAACAAAATCTGTTTAAAAAGTGATTTACAGTTTAAAAATAAACGTAATTTTACTACCAGATGATTTCTCAATGAACACACCTTTAGCAGAACGCTTACGACCTGAAACTTTAAACGATTATTTGAGTCAAACACATTTAGTTGGACCAAATGGATCGTTAACGCAGCAGATAAAACAAGGATTAATTCCTTCAATGATTTTTTGGGGTCCGCCAGGAATTGGTAAAACAACGCTTGCTAATATTATTGCAAAAGAATCTGATAGACCTTTTTATACTTTAAGTGCCATTAGTTCTGGTGTTAAAGATGTTAGAGAGGTTATTGATAAAGCTAAAAAAAGTGGTGGTTTATTTACAACTAAAAACCCAATCCTATTTATAGATGAGATTCATCGTTTTAGTAAATCGCAACAAGATTCTCTTCTTCAAGCTGTAGAGAAAGGTTGGGTAACTTTAATAGGAGCCACTACAGAAAATCCAAGTTTTGAGGTTATTCCTGCTTTATTATCTCGATGTCAAGTATATATTTTAAATTCTTTTAGTAAAAATGATTTAGAGGCACTTTTAAAGCGTGCAATTGAAAACGATGAGTATTTATCTAAAAAAAATATAAAACTTAAAGAAACTGATGCTTTATTAAGACTTTCTGGAGGAGATGCTAGAAAACTTCTAAATATTTTCGAGCTAATAGTAAACTCGTATAATTCAGAAACAATAAATATCACTAATAAGTCTGTTTTAGACAAAGTACAAAATAATACTGTTCGCTATGATAAAACAGGTGAACAACATTATGACATTATCTCTGCCTTTATAAAATCTATCAGAGGAAGCGACCCAAATGCAGCTGTATATTGGCTAGCTAGAATGATTGAAGGTGGTGAAGATGTAAAATTTATTGCTAGACGCTTATTAATACTAGCAAGTGAAGATATAGGTAATGCAAACCCTACCGCATTAGTTATAGCAAATAACACATTTCAAGCAGTATCTACAATTGGGCATCCAGAGTCTAGAATAATATTAAGTCAATGTGCAACATATTTAGCTTGTTCTCCTAAAAGTAATGCAGCTTATTTGGCTATTAACAAAGCTCAAAAACTAGTAAAAGAAACTGGTGATTTAAGTGTGCCTCTCTCTATTAGGAATGCGCCTACTAAATTAATGAAAGAATTAGGATATGGTGATAATTATCAATATGCGCATAATCACACCAATAATTTTGTGAATCATGAATTTTTACCAGATGACATAAAAGGAACAACTTTATATGAGCCAGGTAATAATACTCGTGAAAATGCACAACGCGAATTTTTAAAACTTCGCTGGAAAGAAAAATATGGCTATTAAAACTTAATAGTTATTATTTTACTTAAAAGGTTAGTCTCATTAGTTTCAGAATAAATCCAAGTGTTACCTTTTTTATAAATAATAGCATCTTTACCCTTAACAATAAAAACATCTTTTACTCCTGAGTCAAAAATTGTCATTGCTTCTTTTGATGAACTATCATAAAGTTTATAGCCATTAAAAATTTCTTTTACTGTAAAACCCTCATCATTTTTATCTATAAGTTTTTTAACCTTTTCTGATTTAGAATTATCCTCTTTAACTATTGATTCTAAATTTATTTCTTTATCCTCTGAAGTTTTATCAATAACCTGTTCAGATTTTTTTTCTTCTTTTAATTCTTTTATTTCTGCTTTAAGTTTTTCTATTTCTTCTTTTTCTTCTGTTTTACTATCGGCATCTATATTATAAATAGAATTAGGATTAAACTTATAATCAATACTTTCAAAGGATTTAAAAGCATCTCTTAAGGATAAATTATAAGTTTTACTCAATTCTTTTTCTCTTGATAGACCTTCTTTAGAGACAAATATTGCTTTTTTATTACAGTCAAATAATGTTATTACAGATTTAGTACTCAAAAGCCCACTAGATATTACTTCTGCTCTTAATGCTAGACAATAATTATTTTTTAAATCATCAGGCAGAGGGCTTCCTTCAATAAAAGACTCAAAACCTACTTTTTTAAACATAAACTTAACCAAGTCATTTAGTCTATATTGGTTTGGTTCAGTTTGAAAGTGAAACTGCTCAGGAACAATTACATATTTAAAATCATTCAAACTAGTTTGAGAATAAGTGCTAATTGCCAGTAGTATTATACTTAAAGTAAAAAAAATCTTCCTCATAAATTTATAGATGTTGTTTTAGTTCTATTAACTCACTAATGTAAGTTATATTTTGTTGTAAATCTTCTTTCCTATAATTAAACCAAATAGCATGAAGCCCATACTCTAAAGCTCCTAGAGTATCAGCTTCTAAACTGTCTCCTATCATAATACTTTCGTTTGGTAAAGCTTTAGCTTTATTAAGTGCAAATTCAAATATTTTAGGATTTGGTTTTTTTACACCAACCATTTCAGAATCTGTTATAGTTCTAAAATAATGAAATATTTTAGAGTACCTCATTTTCTTTTCCTGAACTTCATGAAAACCGTTGGTAATAATATGAAGCGTATATTTTTTCTGTAAATAATCTAATATTTCAATTGTATTGGTAAATAAATGATTAAAAGTAGAAAGGTGAGTAATGTAGTCTTCAGATAATTTGTGCATTAATTCATCTGAAACTTCAACATCTAAAGCATCAAAACTATCTTTTAATCTTCCATATCTTAAGGAAGCTTTATCAATATTATTATGTCGATACAACCTCCAATAGGCCAAATTAATTGGCTCATAATGTTTAATAAAATCTTCAATAGGTACAGAAATATTATTAAGTCTAAATATTTTTTCAAAGGTTAAGGCAGAATTTTTATCAAAATCCCAAAGAGTATGATCTAGATCAAAAAAAACATGCTTAATAGTATTTTTATTCATGTTCTGATGCTAATATAATATTGAATAATTGCTTAAAATCTTTCCACCTTTCATCATCAGAAAACGTATAGTTATGAAAAACTGGAGTAAATGTACCATTTACTTTTTTCACCTGTTTAATGAGCTTCTCTAAAGTTTCCTTTTTATCTAAAAAAGATTGTATTTTTAAAAGTGAAAAGTCCATAAGACAAAAACTGTTAATCAATAAAGGTGTTTGCACCTCATAATCTAAATCGTAAAACAAAAAAGGGGTACAAGTTCCAGCCCTGAAACCTAAATCATTTACATAACCCATAGAAAAATCTTCTGAAATTTCAAGGTCTAAAAGCTGTCTGTAAGTAGTTGGTAAATTTAATTTAGAAAACGAGTTTCTAGAAATCTCTAAATCTCTATTAATTATACTTTCCATTCTTAACTTCTCCTGCTTTAAAATTACCTCATCATTTAATGCTAAAAAAGAAACTTTAAGTCCTACTCTACAATAATCTGCAACAGATTTAATTAAACTAACAAATGGTTTTCTATTAGGGTTTATGTTTTTATCAAAAGTAGAATATTCAGCAATTAAAAAGAAAACCGAAAATTTATGGTTAGCATGTTTCTGTTTATTAATAATCCACTTAAATGTATTGTAAGGATCTCGCTTGACATTAAACAAAACTAAATAGCGTTGATATAGTTTTTTAAATTTAAATATATCTTTGATGGTTCCTCCAATGGTTCGCATTAAACCCTTATGCTTATAATAATAAGCCACAGGAACATCAATTACAGTTTGTACTTTATATGTTCGTTCTTCAAATTGATAATCAGGAAAAGTCTCCTTCAGTTTTTTGCGAAACTTATAAGCCCAAATATCAATTACTGGTTGATGTAAAAAATCATTATTATAAGCTAAACTTTCTTTTGCTGTAAAACGACCATACTCATCTTTAACATGAGGTAAATACTCTTCATAGCGGCTTAAAAGGTAAAAAGCAGCAGAAAAAATATCGAAAGGTAGAGCACTCCGTTCTCCAGTAACAAAAAAACATTTAGTATCATCCCAGTCTAAAACATTAATATCAATATCTGATAAACCATGATCAAATAAAAGCTCATGACTCTTAATATAAAACTCGTTACTTAATGGTTGTTTAGCATAAGACATTTTTATGCTGTCGTGGGCAATAAACTCCTCTACTTTTGAAGTAAATTGAACAGGAATTTCTAAAATTCTTGTACAGATATGTCTAAAGCTATACTTTAATCTAGACGTAATTTTTGGTGTGTAAACTAAAAGCATTATAGCAAGTTTTCATCTGCAAAACTAAAGTATGCTTTTTCAGTTATAATAAGGTGATCTAAAACCTTTATATCTAAATTATCTCCTGCCTTTTTTAGTTTTTGAGTTAATGTTTTATCAGCATGACTAGGTTTTAAGGTTCCAGACGGATGATTATGAGCAAGAATGAGTCCAGTAGCTCCAACTTCTAAAGCAGTTTTTAAAACCAAACGCACATCTACTAAAGTTCCTGTGATACCTCCTTTACTTAACTGTTGTTTAGTAATAACTTTATTAGAATTATTTAAATATAAAATCCAAAACTCCTCATGAGGTAGTTCTCCAATTATTGGTTGTAAAATTTCAAAAGCAGATATACTAGAGGTAATTTTTTCTTGTTTTAAAGCATCCTCGCTTCTTCGCCTTCTGCCGAGCTCTAAGGCAGCTGCAATAGTTATAGCTTTAGCTTCTCCTATTCCTTTAAAAGTCATTAATTGTTTAATAGAGAGTCTACCAAGCTCATTCAAGTTATTATTAACACTAGCTAAAATTCGTTTACACAAAGCTACAGCACTCTCTTCTCTATTACCAGAGCCAATTATAATAGCTATTAATTCAGCGTCACTTAAAACAGATTTTCCTTTATCTCGTAACTTTTCTCTTGGCTGATCGTCTTGCGACCAATTTTTTATTGAAAATGAAGATGGTTTTTCTGTCATGCAATAAAGATAAAAATTGTAAATTTCTAGTGCAATTTAAAATCAAAATTCATCATGCAATCACTCTTTAATCAAGATACTCAAGATGAGATATTTAGCAGAATAAATAATCTTAATGAAAGTTCGCAACCTAATTGGGGAAAAATGACAGTAGACCAAATGTTTAAGCATTGCCAATTACCTTTAGAAGCTGCCAATGGTAAATTAGAGCTTGATACTAACATAGGTTTCTTCAAAAAATTAATTTTTAAAGCTTTTAAGCCACTTATGTATAACGATAAGCCTTGGAAAAAAAATCTAGATACTCCAAGGCAATTTAGAGTTACTGATAAGCAAGTGTTTGTTACCGAAAAGGAAAAACTGATTTCTACCATCAAAGATTTTTCAGATAGAAAGTATGACACAAATTGGCCTCCTCATCCTTTATTCGGAAAATTCACTACAGAGCAATGGGGCAAAATGCAGTATAAACATTTAGATCATCATCTAACACAATTTGGAGTATGATGAAGTATCCTCCAAAACATCACCAAGATGACAACATAAATCACATGATTGATGTCATTAAAACCTATCCTTTGGCAACCGTTATTTCTGTTAAAGATAATAAACCTCTAATTACGCACTTACCATTAATTTATAATCATGAAGAAAAACTAATTGGTCATATAGATATTTACAATCCTCAAGCAGATTTAATGAGAGATAATAATGAGGTAACCATAATTTTTTCTGGACCGCAATGTTATATTTCGCCGAGTGTTTATACAACTACGCAATTACCAACTTGGAATTATATAAAAGTACATTTAAAAGGAACTGTTAAACGTATAGAAAGTAAAGAAGCTTTAAAACAATCTTTAATAGAGATGACAGAATTTTTAGAAGCTCCAGACCATAAGTATGTTTTAGATGCTGATAATCAGCGAATGATTGGTAATCTCAACTATATAGAAATGTTTGAAATTACAATAACCGATTGGGAAGGAAAATTTAAACTCTCTCAAGATAAGAAAGCAAAAGACACAGAAAACGCCAGAGCTGAATTAATACGAGCTAACCAAGAAAGTATTAAAGTGTTTTTAGATAAGGTGTTTTAATTGTATAGTTATAGTATTATGTAACAAAATGTGTATTTCGATTACTAATGAAGTAAACGTTCTCATTTTGGATCAAAATAAAGAAGTAAATACAAAAGAAAACAACAATGGTTGGGCAAGATATGGAGGTAGCGCATTTTATACTTCTATTTGGTTTGGCGCTATTATTAGATATATCTTTTTTTTAGGCCAAAAGAAATTCGAGGTGTTTTATAACGAAAAAAATGTAACTAAAAATGCTATAGTTGGTTGGTTATTTAAGATGTTATTAATTTTCGGATCGATTTACTTATTACTCTTATATTTAGAAACTACTTAATCAAACCTTTTACCTCATCAAAATCTAAACCTCCATAATTACCAGAACTCATTAAGAGCAAGGCTTTATTATTAAAATTTTGAGAGAATAAAAATTGCTTAAACTCCTCTGGATTGGTGTAAATTAGTAAGTCGTCTCGTTGAAAAGCTTGAGCAATTTGTTCTTTAGTCACTTCTTCTAACTTTTTAATTTCTACAGCATGTGGTGAGTAAAATACAACTGCTGTGTCTGCAGCATCTAAAGCACCTTTATATTCTTTTAAAAACTCGGCATTTAAACTAGAATAGGTATGTAATTCTAAACAAGCAACTAGTTGTCTGTTTTGGTATTGTTCCTTAACAGCTTTGGTTGTAGCTTCTACTTTACTTGGTGAGTGTGCAAAATCTTTATAAGCAACACTTGTTTGGCTTTCTGCTATTTTTTCTAATCGCTTACTAGCACCTTTAAAAGTGGAAATAGCTTCATAGAAATCATCTTCATCAATTCCCATGTGCTGGCAAATCCATTTTGCTCCTGCAAGATTGTTTAAATTATGCTTACCAAAAACTTCTATTGGTAAATCACCTTCAGAGGTTTCAAGAAGAGTTTGTCCATTCTCTACATGATAATTTGGTGTTTGATAAGCTAATTTTCTGATAGTATTTTCTGAAGCTTCCACTACTCGCTTGACCTCTAAATCCTCTTCATTATAATTAATGCTTCCGCCACGAACAATACTATCTACAAAAATGCTAAACTGTTCTACATAATTTTCATAGGTTGGAAACACGTTAATATGATCCCAAGCAATTCCACTTAACAAAGCAATATTAGGTTTATATAAATGGAATTTTGGCCTTCTATCAATAGGAGAGCTTAAATACTCATCACCTTCTAAAACAATAAAGTCGTTATCATCAGTCAATTTTACCATGACATCAAAACCTTCAAGTTGTGCGCCAACCATATAATCTACATCTCGATCATGGTAATGCATAACATGTAAAATCATGGACGTTATTGTAGTTTTACCATGACTTCCACCAATTACGACTCTAGTTTTGTGTTTAGATTGCTCATATAAAAATTCTGGATAGCTATATATTTGCAAATCTAGTTCTTGAGCTTTAAGCAACTCAGGGTTATCTGCTTTTGCATGCATACCTAAAACAATAGCATCTAAACCTGTAGTGATTTTTTCAGGAAACCAACCAAAAGTTTCTGGTAATAATCCTTTAGCTGCTAATCTAGATTTTGAGGGATCAAAAATAGTATCGTCACTTCCTGTAACTTGATAACCTTTATTGTGAAGAGCTAAAGCTAGATTATGCATTGCTGCTCCACCAATAGCTATAAAATGTACATTCATATACTTATTTTATGAGCCATTAAAGATACTAATTAGTATTATAAATTTGGATTAATAGCTAAACTATTAAAGAGCTTTGCCTTGGTACTAAAAAACTTGTTTTGAAGCTCTATCGCCTTTAACTGACTGTCTATTAGTTTTGACTCTCGAGAGTTTACAAGAAATAATGAGCTTTCTCCTAATTGAAACTTTCGCTCTTCAGCTTCAAGCATTCTAGTATAGTCTTGAACCATTTTATCAGTAATATCATTTTGCAGAACATACGAATCCAGTTCTTGCCTCAACGCATTAATTTTGTTTTCGAGCGTTACTCGCGTAGCATCCCTTTCAAAATTTACATCTTGTACTTTTAATTTCGCTAGTTTTAAATCGCCTCTTTCTTTTCTTAAAAATAATGGGAAGCTTATATTTAATCCACTTTTATAGGTTGCTGTATTAAATGATCTGGATATATCTGGATCTTCAGTTAAAAAGTTATACTCTAAATCTATAGTTGGCAATAAGCGATTTGCTTTTAATCTCCTGTCTACTTCTAAACTCTTTATTTTATAATCTAAAGATAATAGTTTTGGATGTGTATCTATTGTTAGATTCTCTGTTTGAATTTGATTGATATTAAAAATCCCGTCAACGATTGGTTCACTATTAATATCAGGAATAATATCTGGTTGTAATTCTACAGGTATGTTATTATCAAGCCATAAAAAACCTGATAATTCTAATGAAGCCTTGATAAGTTTGACTTTAGATTTTTCTAGACTTAACTTTCTATTATTTACTGCAATTCTTGCCTCTACAACATCAATTTGTGCATTTTCACCTACTTCAGCTCCTCTCTCTACACCTTTAAATCGTAATTCAGCATTGGTTAAAAAACTTTCAAAAAGTAACAGCTCATTATACGCTTGTAGCCATTTAAAATAAACTAAAGAGGCATCAAATAATATGGTGTTAACCAAAATATCACGATCAGCTTTTGCTTGCTCTGTAAATAACCTTGCTTGTTTTAAAGAGGCCATTCTATCATTAATTAGTAAGCCTTCAGCTAGAGGTACTGCAAGTCCTGCGGAATATAATCCATCATTAGGCACAAAAGCTTCTGGATTTAAAAAGTCTCCTGAATTTTGTTCAAAAGTACCTTTTAACTCTACTCCAAACCATGTAGGGATTTTAAAAATTCCATTTAATCGATCAAAGTATTCGGTATTCTTGAATTTTTTTCTTTCATAATCAACTTCAACTTTAGGATCAAAAGCACCTCTAGATTTCATGAGTTTTGCTTGGCTTTCATCTATAATTAAATTGGCTTGTTTTACTATAGGATGAAATTGCTTTACATAACCTAAATACTCATCAAAACCTAGAACAGAATTGATATCCTGATTTTGTGATGATACTATTGATGTGATAAAAATAAAAATGAGTGTCTGTAATGCTTTCATTTGTTATTTTTTAGCAGTTTTACTTGTAGTTTGTGGTTGGTAGTAATTTGGCGGGAATCCATTTAATTGTCTCCATAACTCATACCAAATTGGTACATCTTCTAGTAATGCTAATGTATAAGCTCCTGAACCAGCTCTTAAGTCTTTTGGCCATTCATGATCCTCTTTATCTGGCGCTAACAAAACTCTAAACTTGCCATTGTCACTAATAAAGTTCTCTATAGCTACTACTTTTGCACCATAGGTACCATACGATACATTAGGCCAACCACTAAATACTATTGCTGGCCATCCATCAAACTGAACACGAACTTTTTCTCCAATATGAATTAAAGGCAGATCTAAAGGCCTAACAAAAGTTTCTACTGCCAAATCTACTTTTACAGGCATAATTCCTACTAAAGATTCTCCCTCTTTAAAAGTTTGCCCAAGACCACCTCTTAGCGCTTTATTAATATAACCATCTTGTGGAGCAGTAACATATTGAAGGCTATTTCGCATTTTATAATTAGAATATTCATTCTCTAATTTATTAACTTGAGCTTCAGTATCAAACTGGCTAGATTGTGCTGAAAACTTATCGCTTTGAGCTTTAGATATTTTATCTGAATATTCGGCACTAACTCTTGAGATTTCTACTTGGGCATTAATCACATCATTTTTACTAGCTAACAACTTAGCCTCTTGTGATATTAATTTAGCTTGGGTTTCTTGCAATTTCAATCTCGCATCCTCAACGTTTTTTAAAGCCACAAAACCATCTGAATATAAGTCTTCAGCACGTTTAAGTTTTGTGCTTGCAATATCGTTATTAGTTTTTGCTGCCTTAAAATCTATACTATCACTTTGTACTTTTAATTTAGATTGCACTAATTTATTTTCAGCTTGTTTTAGTTTTAATTTTAGTTCATTATTTAAGGCGCCAATTCTTACATCTTGTGCCTTAACTTTAGCCTGATAAGATTCTACTGCAAAAGCTTTAGCATCTCTTTGTTTTGCTGTTCTTTCTACAAGGTTTGGATCAAAATACTCACTTTTAATCTCTGAAATTTTCATTATTGTATCACCTTTTTTAACTGAATCTCCCTCTCGAACAAACCATTTTTCAATCCTACCTGGTATTGGAGACTGAATGGTTTGAGGTCTTTGATCTAATGTTAGAGTTGTTACTTGACCTCTTCCGCTAATATTTTGTGTCCAAGGAAGAAATAATATTATGAAACAAACAATAGCAAATGCAAGTAAAAACCGATTGAAATGACGATAATATTCTTTGTTAAAAACATGAGTACTAGACTTAAATTTATTTAAATCTAATTGTTTACCAACTGAATTTCTTGAAATATTTAACATAGAATAAGTTATTTAAACGATTTGACCATTTTTTAATGTAATTGTTTTGGTACAATTAATTTCCCATTGAGGATTAAAGCTAACTACTATAAGAGCCCAAGGCTTTTTTGGATCGGTCAAATACTTAATTAACCTTTCTGATTCTTTGATTTCAAAATGCTCTAATGGCTCTTCCAATATTAATAGTTTAGGCTGTTTAGCGATTGCCCTAGCTAATATTATTTTTTTAGCGACTGTAAATGAAATCTGTTTTCCTTCTGGATATAAAACAGTATCTAAACCTTTATCACTTTTCTTTAAAAACTCTGAAAGCCCAACATTTTTTACAACCTCATTCAAATTCTCGTCTGTTATATCAGGGTTACCAAATGTTATATTCTCTCTGATAGTTCCTTCAAAAGGTGTTTCTTCGGATAGTGATAATCCTAAATTTGATCTATATTCATTAAGGTATAAATTATTAATGTTAACTTCATTTAAATAAATACTTCCTTTAGTCGATGATATAATACCTGTTATAAGCCTTAATAAGCTAGACTTACCAGATCCACTTTCTCCTTGAACTAAAATTCTACTACTTGGTCTAATAGAAAATGAAATATTATTTAAAATTGGTGTCTCCCTATCTGGAACTTCATATCCAACTTTATCAAATTCTAAATTAAAATCTTTATTAAATAAAGGAGTTTCACCTGTTTGACTCTCAATTTCTTTATCTACTACCTGACCCATTTTTTCTAGTGAAGTCAATACATCATAAAATGACTCTAAACCGAGAATTAGTTTTTCTACAGAAGTTATTACTAATAAAATAATTATCTCTGCAGCTACAAACTGCCCAATATTCATCTCTTGATTTAAAACTAATAGTCCACCAATTATTAAAAGCCCGGCAGTAACAATAACTTTAAAGCCTATCATTTGGATAAACTGTATTACTAAAATTTTAAAATGACTTTCTCGTGCTTTTAGGTAATCATCAACTAACAAGTCATTTTTAGTGAGTGCTATAGAAGTTTTACCTGAGATTTTAAAACTTTTGATGGATCTTGCCACTTCCTGTATCCAATGTGCAACTTTATACTTCTGTTTAGACTCCGATAAACTAGTCTCCATACCCTTTATTATGGTGTACTTGAAAACTATATATATTAAAAATATTAATAAAAAACCAAAGGCTATAAAGAATGGATGATACAAGGATAGTAGTATCAACGCAAAAACAACCTGTAATACAGCAGCTGGCACATCTAGTAGTAATTTAGCAAGACCTTTTTGAATATTTAATACGTCAAAAAAACGATTTGCTAATTCTGGTGGATAATAATTACGTAATTGATCCATTTTAATTTTTGGAAAGCGATAGGTAAATTCAAAAGACGCTCTCATAAAAATACGCTGTTGTATTGTTTCTATTATTCTCATTTGCATCAGCTGCAAGAGACCTACGAAAACTACACCTAGAGTAACTAGTATCACTAAAACAATCCAAGAAGTACTTACTTGGGCTCCTTGAATCAAATTTATTATCGCTTGAATTCCTAATGGTAAAGTAAGCGCTACTAAACCAGAGAATATAGCATAGAATAAAACTTGTTTGATATCTCTTTTTTCTAGTTTTAAAATACCTAGAAAGCGTTGCCAAGGAGACAATAATTTATTTTTATCTATCATTGTTTTTTATTTCTATTGCTTTAAAAGTCAAAGATTTAAAGAAATCTGTTATGTTATTGTCATTACAGTCAGTGATAGACTTAAAATGACTGTTCAAAAAATGTTGATGTAATGCTCCTTCAACAATTGTACTTGCTAAACTTGAAGCATATTTATAGTTTGAATTAATATTTAGTATCATATCTCTTATTCGAGTTACTAATCGTTTGTAAATTATGAAATATCCATTTTTATTTTCTTCATCGACTTCTTTAGTTAGATATGACTTTGAATACTCATTAATTACTATTCGATTAAGGGTAACCTCATTAATATGTGTAAAATTCCTATCCTCTTTTATCTTTCTAGTAACAATATCAATGGCCTTATTTAATTTTTCATCTTTATCCTGTATACTGTGAGTTGCAAATACTAACTGATACTCTATCCAAGCCCAATACCAAGATGTTAAATACAATAGCAGCTTATGCTTACTTTCGAAATAGCGGTAAATAGAACTTTCATTAGAGCCGATTTTTGATCCTAATTTTTTAAATGTAAAGCTGTCAAAGCCAATATCATCTATAAGTGTTATACTATGTTCAATAATTCGCTTTCCTAATTTTGACGACTCTGGATCCTTGATATAAATTTTATCAGGTACCGAAATTTTTATATTTGAAAGTAAATTAATCATATTTTAATTTATTGCAGCGCAAATATAATAGTATTACTATTAGTTTTGAAAATGAATGCGTAATTTTTAAGAAAACTTTATGATAAAAAAAACAGGAATGTTACTTATAAAGCTTGAATAAGCTTTTTTTCTTTTAGGGCTTGTTTAAAATTAGAACGAATGGTGAGTGCCTTATTTATCCAACTTAAGGCTTCTTCTTTATTATTTCTATGCTTATATATTTGTGCCAATCTGTAATAAGCCCATTCAATCGGGACACCATCTTTAACGGAATGATTTTTCACAAATGTTTTTAAGCACATTTCACCTTTATCGAGCTGAATATTATAATCTGCACTTATCTTTCCTAATTGATAATGTAAGGCATTACGTTGCAGTTTATTTTGAGCTTCCTCAATTGTACTAATTGCCTTTTCAGGTTGATTTTGAGATTCATATAAATTAGAAAGCTTATTGTAACAAGTAACAGAACCACCAACTTTAACTGCCTTTTTATAGTAGCTTTCAGCTAGTTCTGGTTCATCATCATACTCATATATATAACCTTTAGCCAAATAACCATCTACTTTAGACAGCGCTTCTAACTCATTAGCATATTTAATAGATTTCTTCTTACTTCCTCCAACTATTCCTGGGAGTTGCATATACAACTCAACTAAAGCCCAACGAGCATCTATATGTTTGGAATCCAACTCTGCTGCTTTTAAAAAAGAACGCTTTACATCTCCAATAATCCCAAGTGCTTTTAACTTACTTACTGACAAAGCTTTCATCCCAAGAGAACCTCCAAGCTTATAATGGAAATTAGCATTATTAGATTGACTATCTACTAACTTTTGATATTGCTCTATAGCTTTGTCCCATTTCTCTTGATGACCATAAGCATCACCTAATAATTCTATAGCCTTTAAATTTTCAGGATTGTCTTTAACGTAATTAGCTATAATAGTTTCTGCTTTTACAAACTGTTTCTTACTAAACAATTGCTCTACTTCATCAAATGGGTTTTGTCCTAAAATAACAGTAGGTAGAAATAATAAAAACAGAAACTTTTTCATATGTAATTGGGTCGATAATACAAATATAAACTTTCTAAATCACGTTAAAAATAAGTACCTTCACTCAAGCAACGTTATACTTTACTCATTTCGTATTTTTTGGAATGGCTTTTGAAAGTATTTTCGTTGAAAACATTAAATATGAAATATTTTTTTACTCTTATAATGATCGTACTATTTGCAAACTCTACTCATTCTCAAAATAATTATAGCAGATTATGGAAAGAGGTTGAAAAGTTCGAGATAGATGGTCTGCCTAAATCAGCTTTAGAAATTGTTGATCAAATTGCTAATCAAGCAAAATCTGATAATAACTCACCTGAAATTATTAAAACACTACTCTTTAAAAGTAAGTTTGCTTTAATACTTGAAGAAGATGCGCAACTAAAAATTATTACTGATTTTAAATCTGAAATTGCAAATAGCAAAACACCAACTAAAAATGTTATAGAAAATATTTTAGCCAACTTGTATTGGCAATACTTTCAGCAAAACCGTTGGAAGTTTTACAACAGAACCAATACTACTGAAAAGGTAGACGTTAACGATTTTAGAACTTGGGATCTACAGACCTTATTTGATGAAGTGCATTTATTGTTTCAAAATTCTTTACAAAATGGTTTATTGTTACAACAAGCAAACTTAAATGAGTTTGATGTAATTCTACATAAACAAAAAGACTCAAAAATTTATAGACCAACTGTCTACGATTTTCTAGCTCATAATGCTTTACAGTTTTATAAAACTACAGAAAACAGCATTACACAAACAGCTTACAAGTTTCAGATTGATGATTATAAATTTTTAAGCAATGCTGAAAAATTTGCTGCATTAAATATTATCTCAAAAGACAGCACTTCTTTGCAACTGAATGCCCTAAAAATTTATCAAGATCTTATACAGTTTCATTTAAAAGATACAGAGCCATATGCCCTTGCAGACCTTGATATTGAGCGTTTATTATTTGTTAAGCAGTTTGCTACATTTTCTGATAAAAATAAAGCCTTATTAAAAGCATTAACTTTTGAGAGCGATCGCTTAAAATCGCATGAAATATCTGCTTTATATGATTATGAAATTGCAAAAATATATCAAGAGCAAGGTTTCACTTATAAACCAAAAACAGATGAAACACATCGTTGGAAACTTAAAGATGCTTTAGAGTTATGTAATACAATTATTGATACATACCCTAAAAGCAAAGGAGCGGAAAAAGCCAAGGTTTTAAAACAACAAATTGAACAAAAAAGCATTCAAATAACAACAGAAAGTTTTTTACCTATTCAGAAAGATGCAAAACTTTTAATAAGCTATAAAAATATTAATAATGTTTCGTTTACTATTTATAAAATATCCGAATCAGACTATAAAAAACTCAATAAAACCTACAGACAAGAAGAACAACTAGCACTCATAAATAAGCTAAAAAATAAGATTACGTCTTGGCAAAGCACTTTAAAAAATGAAGGTGACTACCAAAACCACTCGATGGAAATTGCAATCCCTAAACTTGATAATAGTCGTTATTTAGTATTTGCAACTCCAGGATTTTCTGATGCTGCTTTTGCATACCAAACGCTTCAAGTAACCGATTTTGCGCTTGCAGAAAAAATAGAACCTAGTAAACATACTTTTCAAGTTATAGATAGAAATAATGGACAACCTATTACAAATGCCAATGTAAAAATCACCTATCAAAAAAATTATCGTGGTGGTTTTACAACGAAACGATTAGTAACAAACGAACTTGGTGAAGTCAGTATTTCTAAAACAAGTGATCGCTTATCAAACTTGTTGGTAGAGGTAAACAAAAATGATGATAAAGGAATTTTTGGAGACTATTATGTAAATAGAAATTATAATGATGATAATGACTTAAAAACCCAATACAAAGGTTTTGTATTTACCGACAGAAGCATTTACAGACCAGGACAAACAGTTTACTTTAAAGGGATTGCCTTGCAAACTAAAGATGATAAATCTGAAGTTTTAGTAGATGAAAAAATTGGACTGGTTTTACAAGACGTGAATGGTCAAGAAATCACAAAACTAGAATTAACCACTAATGAATTTGGCTCTATTTCAGGTGAGTTCATTCTGCCTAATAACGTACTGACTGGAATTTTTAGAATTTACTATAATTTTCAAAATATAGTTGGCAGCCATACATTTTCTGTAGAAGAATACAAACGCCCAAAGTTTGAAGCAACCTTTAATCCTGTAACTGAAACGTATAAAATAAACGATAGTGTAACTGTAACTGGAACAGCATTAGCATACGTAGGAAGTAATATAACAGATGCTAAAGTTGTTTATCGTGTACATAGAAAAGTACAATATCCTCGATGGTATTCTTGGTATCGTCCTTGGACTCCTAGCGAGCCTCAAGAAATCACATTTGGTGAAACTACTACTAACAATAGAGGTGAATTCGATATTACTTTTAAAGCACTTCCTGATGAGAGTTCTGATAAAGCCAACTTACCTGTTTTTCAATATGAAGTAACTGCAGATATTACAGATGTAAATGGTGAAACAAGAAGCACTAAAACTATAGTTAATGTTGGGTATCACGCTTTAATTGCTTTAGTAGATGTTGATGGAAAATTAGATAAGAGCAACAAATATTGTGAGCTTGCTATTGAAACTAAAAACCTCAATGGTGAATTTGTTCCAGCTTCAGGAACTATTAAAATATACAAACTACAAGCACCAGAATTTGTATTGCGATCTCGACCTTGGCAAGCTCCAGATTATCAAAGTTGGTCGAAAGAAGAGTTTAAAAATTTGTTTCCTCATGAAGCGTATTCAGATGAAGATAATGCTCAAAACTGGAAAAAAGGTGATTTGGTTTTAGAAAAAGCCTTTGATACTGAAACATCAAAAACCTTAAAACTAGGCAACATAAAAAAATGGGAATCTGGTAAATATGTTATTGAACTAGTGTCTAAAGATCAATTTGGACAACTCGTAAAGGATGAAACCAGAACGCAAGTTTTTAGCAAAAAAGATAAGATTCTTGCAGATAAACAATTGTTTAGCATCAGAACTAACAAGGATACTTATAAAGCATCCGAAAATGTGATACTAACTTTAGCATCAGCTTCAGACAATTTAGCAGTTACTATAGATATTGAAAAAAATGGAGCAATTATCAAAACGTACATTGTTAGACTTAATAATAACATCAAGACTTTAAGTATTCCTGTTACAAAAGAGGATGTTGGTGGTTTTGCTATACATTACAGTTATGCAGCTTATAACAGTTCGCAGTCTGGCACTTTGAATATTGACGTGCCTTACCCTAAAACCGATTTAGAAATAGAAACACTCACTTTTAGAGATAAGTTACAACCTGGAGCAGGCGAGACTTGGCAATTTAAAATTAAAGGTCCTAAAGGTGAAAAAGTTGCTGCAGAATTACTAGCAAGTATGTATGATGCGTCTTTAGATCAGTTTAAATCACACAACTGGAACTTTAATCCAATACATAAACCAACCTATTATTCTCAAATACGAAACAATAGTAACAGAACCTTTGCAACTAATAACTTTCGTGTGTATTTACCGAGAGTCAATTATTTTGAGTATCCAACACAGAGCTATGATCAATTAAATTGGTTTGGGTTTAATTTGAATAATGCGCAATGGGCAAGAAGACACTATTTAAGAAGCATTAGATCTAAAGACGCTGTAGTTACTTCATCTTATAAAAAAGATATAAAAGAAGGCACAATCAAAGGAACGGTAAAAGATGAGCTAGAACAAGTACTTCCTGGTGTTAATATTATTGTAAAAGGGACTGATAGAGGAGTACAAACAGATTTTGATGGCAACTTTACTATTGAAGCTAAAAAAGGAGAGACATTAGAGTTTAGCTATGTTGGATTTACAAATAGTAAATACTTAGTAGAAGAAAAAAATCATATTATAGTTACATTATTTGAAGATTTAGAAGGTTTAGATGAAGTGGTTGTTACTGGTTATGGTATGAGAAGAAAAGTAAGGTCGCAAACAGATGCATTTTTAGCAGAATCTGCGGTTATGGAGGCTGCAGATAATGTGGAAAACGATATTTCTAATGCCTTATCTGGAAAAGTAGCTGGAGTTCAAATTGAAGAAAATATTCCAATTACTCAACAAGAAAATAAAGAAACAGATTTTTCTGGAATAAACATTCGTAAAAACCTTCAAGAAACGGCATTTTTCTTTCCACACTTACAAACAGACAAGGATAGTAATGTTAGTTTTAGCTTTACAACACCTGAAGCTTTAACTAAATGGAAATTGCAATTATTAGCGCATACTAAAACATTAGAAAGTGCTGTGAGTTGTTTGGAAACCGTTACACAAAAAGAACTCATGGTTACACCAAATGCACCACGTTTTTTACGAGAAGGTGACCAAATAACCATTAGTACTAAAATTGCTAATCTTGCAGACAAAAACCTAACTGGAGAAGCCACATTAATACTCACTGATGCTGTAACTGGAACTAATATTTCAGAAAAATTGATAAGGTCGAACGCAGTAGAAATCTTTTCAGTAGAAAAAGATGGCAATACAGAAGTATCATGGAATTTAGATATTCCTGATACTGTTCAAGCTGTTCAGTATAAAATTATTGCTAAAGCTGGAGATTTTAGTGATGGAGAGCAAAATGCCTTGCCTGTTTTATCTAACAGAATGTTAGTAACCGAAACCTTACCAATGTGGATTCGATCTAATCAAACTAAAACATTCACTTTAGATAAGTTAAAAAACGCAACTTCATCTACCTTAAAGCAGCACAAATTAACGTTAGAGATGACCAGTAATCCAGCTTGGTATGCTGTGCAAGCATTGCCTTATTTAATGGAATATCCTTATGACTGTAATGAACAAACATTCTCACGTTATTATGCCAACGCATTAGCGAGTCATATCGCAAATAGTAATCCGAGAATACAAGAGGTATTTAATCAATGGGCAAATACAGATGCTCTATTGTCTAATCTTGAAAAAAATCAGGAATTAAAATCGCTATTAATTGAAGAAACGCCTTGGTTACGTGACGCGCAATCTGAAACAGAACAGAAAAAACGAATTGCGTTACTATTTGATCTCAACAAAATGAACAACGAGCTACAGTCTGCTTCACGCAAATTGAAAAACAATCAAATGTCTTCAGGTGGTTGGGCTTGGTTTAATGGAGGACGCGAAAATCGTTGGATAACACAACATATTATTACAGGTTTTGGTCATTTAAAACAGCTTAATGTCATTCTGAACGAAAGTGAAGAATCTAACATGATAGAAAAAGCTATTAGCTATCTAGACAACGAGTTTGTAAAAGAATATCAAGACATTAGGAAATACAATAAAGGCATAGATTTGAGCAAGGATCATTTAAGTTATACGCAGTTACACTATTTATACATGCGGAGCTTTTTCCCTGATGTAAAAGCTTCAAAGCAAGTTAGAGAAATTCAGCAGTATTACTTAACACAAATTCAGAAATATTGGTTATCACGACCATTATACGCAAAAGGTTTAATGGCATTGGTAACAGAGCGTACGGATGATAACACTACTGCAAAAAAGATTTTAAAATCTCTAAAAGAGAATAGTATTACGTCTGAAGAACTAGGAATGTATTGGAAAGAAAATACTAATTCTTGGTATTGGTATCAAGCGCCAATTGAAACACAAGCGTTACTAATTGAAGTATTTTCAGAAGTTGGTCATGTCATTCAGAGCGAAGCGAAGAATCTTAATGATATTGACAACCTAAAAATCTGGTTGCTTAAGAATAAGCAAACTAACAGATGGAAAACAACGAAGGCAACAACTGAAGCTGTATATGCTTTATTGCTTCAAGGTAGCGATTGGTTATCAGTTAGAGATATGGTTGATGTGGTTTTAGGAGACATTGCAATTTCTCCTTCAAAATTAGAAGACGTAAAGGTTGAAGCAGGAACTGGTTATTATAAAACATCATGGTCATCTTCTGAAATTAAACCAAAAATGGCTGATGTTAAGATCACTAAAAAAGGCGATGGTATTGCATGGGGAAGTTTATATTGGCAATATTTTGAAGATTTAGATAAAATAACGTCTACAGAAACACCATTACAATTAAAGAAGAAACTGTTCCTTAAAACAAATACTGATAAAGGTGAGCAAATCACAGCTATTACAGATAGCACTAATCTACAAGTGGGTGATTTAGTTCGTGTTCGTATAGAGCTACGCAGTGATAGAGCAATGGAGTTTATTCATATGAAAGATATGCGAGCTTCTGGTTTAGAACCTGTAAATGTATTATCGCAATACAAATGGCAAGATGGATTAGGCTATTATGAAAGCACTAAAGATGCAAGCACAAACTTCTTTTTTGATTACTTACCTAAAGGCGTTTATGTGTTTGAATATGATTTACGTGTTAACAATGCTGGTATCATGAGTAATGGTATTTCAACAATACAAAGTATGTATGCTCCAGAATTTTCGAGTCATAGTGAAGGGTTAAGAATTAATGTTAACTAAATATTTAAGTAGATTCAATCCATTTAAACAACAAGTAGAAACACCTATAAATATCACATACGATTAGAATAGCTTTATAATATTAATTTAAAAACAAAATATTATGGCAAATTCAGTAATCGATTCTAAAACAGACAAGCATAGTTATGTTTTAGGCGCAGAAAAAGTATCAACAACTTTAACTTTAATTGAAACTTCACCAGGGAATTTTGGAATTTCATATAAATCAAAATATTCTGGAATAAAAAGTGGATCCGTTCATGGTGGACCAATCGCTGTTTCAGGTGATATTAACAAAAAAGTACACTCGAATCCTGACGTAACAGTTGTGGTGAGCAATTATTCAAAATCATCTGCGCATATATCTATGCATATAAAAATTGAAGTAGATACAGGAACAATAATTGGAAAAGTTACAATCTTCGATGATACTTTAGGAGGAAAGTATGGCACAAATAATCTTCAAAACATAGTAGATCATATAAACAAAAATGCTGTTGCTTTTCAACAATAATTATGATCTATCAATTAAATTAAAGACCTTTCTACTAATTTAGAAAGGTCTTTTTATAAAAACTAATTTTGGTTGGTTAGTTTTTAAAAGCTTAACTGATCTTTAAATATGTAGGACTGACGTCTTGATATTTCTATCTCTTCGCCAGAGTTCATTTCTATTTTTAGTTTACCATTAAACCAAGACACCACTTTTTTAACATGATTTATATTTATTATTTGTTGTCTATTAGCTCTAAAAAACACATCATTAGGAAGTTTTTCTTCAATTTGAGTTAACGATTTATAAATAAGTGGTTTGTTCTTATCAAAAAATACACGTGTGTAGTTACCAACTATTTCAAAGTGCGATATATCTTTAATTTTTACTAACCAGCATTTTTCGCCATCCTTTATAAAAATCTGTTTGTCTAAACTTAATGTATTATCATTGGTGGATATTTCAGTATTATTAGAAAAGCGTTCTAAAACTTTAGTAATTGAACTAGAAAATCGTTTTTGGTTTATTGGTTTGAGCAAGTAATCGAAAGCATTATACTCAAATGATTTTATAGCATACTCATCAAACGCAGTGGTAAATATAACTGTAGGTACTTCATCTAACATCTCTAATAAATCAAAACCATCTTTTTCTGGCATATTAATGTCTAGAAATAATAAATCAGGCTTTTTTTGATTAATAAGTTCGAAACCAGCATCTACATTTTCTGCTTCACCCAAAAGAGAAATCTCTTTATGTTCTTTTATCAACTCTTTTAACTCATTACGAGCTAAACGAGAATCTTCTACTATGACTGCGGTTATTTTCATAGCTTTAAAGGTAGTTTAATAGAAGCAATTACTTGATTATTGTTTTCAAATAAGTCAAAAGTAGCTTGTTCGCCATATAATAATTGTAAACGACGTTTAATATTATCAAGTCCTAATTTGGTAGAATTTTTAGATTTTTTTAAACTACCAGAGTTAGTAACATCTATAAGAAGTTTGTCATCTTTTAAGCTGGTTTTAAGTAAAACCTTTCCTCCTTCTTTTAATGTAGCAATACCATGTTTTATAGCATTCTCAATTAACATTTGAATAACCATTGGAGGAATATGTTGATTTAAAG
This sequence comes from Flavobacteriaceae bacterium NBU2973, assembly GCA_026162565.1. Taxonomy (GTDB): domain Bacteria; phylum Bacteroidota; class Bacteroidia; order Flavobacteriales; family Flavobacteriaceae; genus JAOEIQ01. The sequence continues at coordinate 27,126 of JAOEIQ010000011.1, read as the reverse complement.
TTTCTACGTCAATATCCTTTTCAAAGGTTAGCCTATCTTCTAGTTGAATTTTAGAAATTTCTATATAATTATCAACCATCTCTAACTCATCTTCTAGTGCTATAGAATCCACATCGTTTTTAGTTAACGAATATCTCAAGGTTTCAGACAATCTTGTTAACATATCACGAGATTTAGAAACATCTTCAAGCATTAATCCACGAATATTGTTTAAACTATTAAACATAAAATGTGGATTTATTTGACCCTTTAAGGTATTAAGCTGTGACTCTTTTAAATTTGCTTCAAGCTGCAATTTTCGTATCTGAACTTTTTTTAATTGATGATAAATCTTGATGGCAAAAAAGGCGAAAAGCCATATAAAAAATAGGGTTACAAAATAAAAAACATTATAAATTTTACCTCTAAAAGACACTCTAGTATTGTCTCCTCTTATTTCAAAAGCAGCCATATCTAATATAGGCCACAAGACTAATGAATATATGACTTGACAAATTATAAACATAACCAAAACTTGCCAAACATAGGATTTTAAAGGTTTGTTTAAGTCTACTTTAAAGTCTACATAAAGCGAAACTATGTAACTACAAATAAAAGCTAGAATTCCACAGAGCACACCTTCTACCCAAAAGTATATTTCATATTTAGCCTCTAATGGTGTACTTCTAAAAAAGATTTTAGGGAAAGCTAGTGTTAGTTCAAATAATAATATCCAACCAATGAGACCAAATAATATATAGTATGTATTAAAAGATAATTTCATGCTTGGTTAGCCTTTAAGCAAATATATGCTCTTTACTATTAACGGTTATAAGGATATTCACTAATCCAATGAAAGCCTCTATTTGTTAAAAGAAAATCACTTTTATCTAGTCGTTTTGTTTGTCCAGATATCGTATCGCCCTTGTGTATCAAATTAAAATCTAGAGTATTATCTGTTCGAGTGTAATTAAAATCGAAATAATCTGAACCACTTCTAGAAGTATAAAATTTAATTTTTTGAGATACCGAATCAATTTCTATTCTATAGTAATCTCTTTGTTTATTCATTTTCTCAACCTGAACAGCTCCTTCTCTCTCAAATCGGAGATTCTTCCAAAGTTTATCACTCTTATAATTCGTAATAGTGTCTCCATTGATAACAAAATTATTCACTTCATAAAGACCATATAGTTGAGGCTTTGGACCATCTATTCCGTAAGATTTTTTAGATTGAAGTGTTTGATAATAACCATAACCTAGAGCATAAGCTATTAAAATAGCTTTAAAAACATTAAGCCCAATATGTACTCCTCTTTTTAATTTTGGTCTCCTAATAGTAGTTAACTTATCCACCTGAATATTGGTTACTAAATACAACATGACCTTCTTAATATCTCGAGATAATAAGAACAATGTCATAATTACTAAATGTGTTGATAATATTTTAACTGGCACATCAAAAAAGTAATTAACGGCCATAACATTCATGGTCGTCATTAAGGTAATGACTGCTCCGAGTGTGAGAGTTCTTCTAAACAATAATAAGCCAGCTAAAATTTCAGCTATTCCCATAAACATATTGTAGCCTTCAGAAAACCCTAAAAATGTCCAAGCTAATCCCATTGGAGAGGAATCTCCATAATTTTGCAGTAGTCTGTAAAAACCGGGTTCTGGAAATTGAAGCTGTATTACCTTAACTAAACCATAATCAATTAACATTAAACCTACATAAAAACGAACAGCTGTTGTTAGCCAATAATATAAGGTATCGTAACTCTTGCGTTTATTATCTAGAACCGACCAAACTATAGCTCCAAGTAAAGCTATTAGAAATACCACTAAAACAACTAAATAATCAAAAGTAGTATCACCACTTCCATTTGGTCCGACATTAATAGTATATGGAACTCCAACAATATTCTCACCAAACCAAAGAGCAAACTTCTGCATTAGCTGCATTGGATATTTTGCAATTAGATCGAAATAAGGAAATGCTCCATTATTTTGAAAAATAATGATTAATAGAAAATAAATAAACGAGAATCGAAACCCAATTTTACCAAGTTTTGTCCATTCGCCTTCTAATGAAGAAGAGAGTTTTGTAATTAATGATAACACAAGTATTAAAAGAAATAATATAGTAATGAAAATACCAATATTAGGAAAGGCTTCTTTTGCACTTGCAGTATTTTTTGAAATTCCTTTTCCTTCAATTAAAATAGAGTAGTCACCATCAACAGCATTGGTATTTGAAGTAAGATTAAACTCTTTAATTTTATAAGTTTCGCCTTTGGAAATACCTTGACTCCAACCATTAACTATGCTATTAGTGACAGGTTCTTCAAAGCTAGAGTTTTCAATCTCTTGTAGTTTAAATTCACCATTATCATCTTCTAAATACACTTCAAACTTATCAAAGAAAAATTTACCATTATAACTACAAATGACACCAAAATTAATTTTATCAGATTGCGAATTAATAACCCCTTCAACCTCATAAGCTTTCCACTCATTTGAGGTAATAGGTCTATCTCCCATATTATCAAAAAAACCTCTTCCTTGATCTGGCTTATTATCTACTCTTGCCCAAATTCCAGACCAAGCATCCTTGTCAGTAGTTTCTACTCTTGCAAAAGCAACAACTTTAAATTTTTTAATAGAATCTGTTTCTGCATCAATAACTTGACTTAAAGATGTCCATTCTCTAGAAAACTCTTTTACACTTTGCGCATTAATTGAAACGCTAATTAGAATTACGAGTAGTACAGTAACTATTTTTTTCATAAAATAATGGTTGATTTGTAGCTTGATTAGAGCTTTATTAAAACTGATCGTTCTTGATTGATGAAAACTAACTAAAATTATATTTTTAATCTTTTATTTTACAATTTCCCTTTTTAGGCTCTATAAATGCAAAGCCAAGTAGCACAAAACCACAAACAAATGTTGAGATAAGTGACATAAAAGATTCTCCTTTAAACAGAGAGTACAAGTTGAACCCTATTGACAAAACTCCTATTATAATTAATAACTTTTTCATGATTAATTAATTTAAAATAAAATCTGTAATAATAAATCTATAACTCCTTTTACAATTGTAATCATAACTGTTCATTTTTTGATTTGTATTATAAAAGTACTAGAGATGTTATTGTTAAAAATTACATTTATGATAAGTGGTAATTAGGTTGTGATAAACGGAAAAACAATAAACTTATCCGTAAGCAAGCTATAATGAGACTTAGAACTCAAGAAGTTTGAAAAAATATTTCTTAAATTTAGGTACTAACTAATACATTAAATAATATGAATTCAAAAGTTTTTATGGTTCTACGTATTCTACTTGGAATCTTTGTTCTAGTTTTTGGAATAAACAAGTTTGCTCACTTTATGCCTACTCCTGAAGGTATGTCTCCAGATGCATTAAGCTATTTCTCATCATTAACTGTATCTAAAACTATGGCAGTTGTAGGTGTGGTAGAAATTTTAGCTGGACTAGCTCTTTTAACAAATAAGTTTGGAGCTTTAATGAGCTTAATACTTATGAGTATCTCGTTTAATGCGGTTTTATTTCATGCTACATTGGACCCAAGCAATATAGCTGGATCTCTAGTACTTTTAGCACTTAATATAGCTGTACTTATTGGCTATAAAGACTCATACAAAGATTTACTAGCTGGTTAAATAAATTTTAAACGAATAAAAAAAGAAGCTTTAAAAAGCTTCTTTTTTTATTTAGGCGGATAACCTTCTAATACTTTATTCACAACAGCCAGAAGTTTGGCTTCACGCTTTTCTGGAGATGCATTAGAGTTGTAATCACTTTCGCTAACTGCTTGCCAAAACAGGCTATTTGTTTGAGTATCTACAAACTCAAAAACTATTTCACGATTCGTTTTAGAATTACCTACTGGAATACCTGTAGAAATTCCACCTCCAACATTGCGTCCAGTTCCACCTACTCCTACTCCAACAGTATTTCTATTAAAATCCTCAAACTCAGCGCTCGTAACATTAATCATAAAGTCTGCATAATCAGATCGTTTAAATCCTTTGTTAAGAAGTGCTTCATCTAATACTCGAAGGAGTCTTTTTGTATCTAATTCACTTAAACCTGTTTGTAAATCAGAATAGTAGTTGTATGTTTTGTACTTGGAAAAGTCGGTAGTTTTTTCATAATCGTAATTAACCATTACTCCGCAAGACGATAAAAGTAATGTCAAACATAAAAACTTAAAAAATCGCATAGCTTTGTTTTTTTGATTAAAGTTAATCAAAAATTATTCCTTTTTGTCAATGGATTTAGTTAAAGCAGAAGAAATGATTCCTGTTGGTATAGCAACAATACCTAAACCAATCATTAAGATAAAAAATGTAAACACACGACCACCAACTGTAATAGGGTAAACATCACCATAACCAACTGTAGTTAAGGTAATTATCGACCACCAAAGACTATCGAATATGGAAGAAAAATGTTCTGGCTGCGCCTCGTTTTCAAAGTAGTAAATACCAACAGCAGAAAAGTATATCAGTATAAGCGTAATAAATATGAATAGCAAGATTTCTTCTTTAGCAGATTTTATAGCTCTAGTAAAATGATTCATTGCTCTATTGTAACGTACCAATTTTAGGACTCTAAATAAACGTAAAAATCGTAATGCTCTTAAAGATCGTAAGTCTACACCAAAAGACAAGTAAAAAGGAAGAATGGCTAGTAAATCTATTATTCCAAAAAAACTACAAATAAATTTTAATTTTTTATCAGCTACAAATATTCGTAGAAGATATTCCATAGTAAAAACTACAACACAAAATAGCTCAATTGATTGAAGAATTCTCCTAGTTTGTGGTTTTAAATCCGGAATTGTTTCTACTGAAAATGTAATAATTGAAATTAGTATGAGAGCTTGAATAAAAAATGAAAAAAAACGACTTAATTGATTATCATTTATTTCTACTATACTTTTTATAAAGGCCTTCATAAATTAGTATTTAATTATTCAATAATTTCCAAAGCTTATCTTTTAATTCAACTATTCCTAATTGTGCTACAGAAGATATAAATAGATAATCAACTGGCAGAGAATTATCTAATTCTGCTTTTAATTCAGTTTTTAACTCATCGTCTAACATATCACTTTTAGAAATTGCTACAATTCTATTTTTATCTAGCATTTCTGGATTATATCGTCGTAATTCATCTAAAAGAACATCATATTGTTTTTTAATATCGTCAGCATCAGCAGGAATTAAAAACAGTAATACGGAGTTACGTTCAATATGACGTAAAAAGTAATGACCAAGACCTTTACCTTCGGCAGCACCTTCTATAATTCCAGGAATATCTGCCATAACAAAAGTTTGATGATCTCGATATTCTACAATTCCTAAATTAGGTTTTAATGTCGTAAACTCATAATCTGCAATTTTAGGTTTTGCAGCAGTAACTACAGATAATAAAGTGGACTTTCCAGCATTTGGAAAACCAACCAGCCCAACATCAGCTAAAATTTTTAACTCTAGTAGAATTTCTTTCTCCTCACCAGGAATTCCAGGTTGTGCATAACGAGGTGTTTGATTAGTTGAGCTTTTAAAATGCCAGTTTCCTCTTCCACCTTTTCCACCTTCAACAATAATTCGTTCTTCACCATCTTGAGTTATTTCAAAAATAATAGCATTAGTAAACTTATCTCGAACAACAGTACCTAAAGGTACTTCCATATAGACATCTGCACCATCAGCTCCAGTGCTTCTACTTTTGCTACCATGTGCTCCATGTTCGGCTCTAAAGTGTCTTTTAAATTTATAATTATAGAGTGTCCAAAGATTAGAGTTCCCTTTAATTATAACGTGACCTCCACGTCCTCCATCACCTCCATCAGGACCTCCTTTTTGAATGTATTTTTCTCTATGTAAGTGCGCAGAGCCTTTACCTCCATTTCCAGAGGCTACATGTAATTTTACATAATCAACAAAATTTCCTTCAGTCATGTCCTCTCATTCCTACGATGGCAGGAACCTGTTTTTAATGTATTAATTGATTTGTGGATTCCTACTTATGCAAGAATACAATTGAGATTTATAGAGCGTCTATTACTTTACTCAAGCGCTCTGTAATATCTTCTATACTACCAACACCATCAACTCCAAAATATTTACTTTGCGTTGAGTAATAGTCTTTTAAAATTGCTGTTTTATTATAGTATTCAGTAATTCTATTTCTAATAATACTTTCGTCTGCATCATCAGCTCGACCACTAGTTTTACCTCTTTCTAATAATCGTTGTACTAGAACCTCATCATCAACCTCTAAAGCAATCATGGCATTAATAGTAGAATCTTTAGATTGCATTAAATTGTCTAGTGCTTCTGCTTGAGCATTAGTTCTTGGAAAGCCATCAAAAATAAAACCATTAGCATCCGCATTTTTTTCAACTTCTGCATTAAGCATATCTATTGTTACTTGATCAGGAACCAACTCTCCTTTATCCATATAAGATTTAGCTAACATACCTAATGCTGTTTCGTTTTTAATATTAAATCTAAAAACGTCTCCTGTAGATATATGCACCAAGTTGTATTTCTCTTTTAAAAAATTAGCTTGAGTTCCTTTTCCAGCTCCAGGAGGTCCAAATAGCACTAAATTTGTCATATGTTTTGTTGTTTTTAGTTGATACACATTTGGTAAATCTCTTCCTAATCCATCATAATCTAATCCGTAACCAACAATAAATTTGTTAGGAATTTCTAAACCAACATAATGTAATTTAAAGTCTTTTTTATAAGCTTCGGGTTTGTAAAACAAAGTCGCAATTTTTAGAGAAGCCACATGTTCATTTTCAAAAATTCGATGTACTTCTTCTAAAGTATTTCCTGAATCTATAATATCTTCAAGAATAACGACATGACGACCAGTAAGATCTTGAGTTAAACCAATTAGTCTCTGAATATCTTCAGTAGATTTAACACCTTCATATGAAGCTAACTTAATAAAAGTAACTTCACAAGGTTTCGGATACTTCTTTACAAAATCGCTTACAAACATAAACGATCCATTTAAAATACCTACAAATACAGGCACCTCATCTTGCAGATCATTTGCAATTTTATCAACTAGATTTTGTACAGTTGAATCCAATTCTGTTTCAGAAACAAATGGTTTAAAATATAAATCGTGAAGCTTAATCACTTGTACTCTTGTTTTAAAGAATGCAAAGATACATAAATGATACCTATTTACGATTTTTGGTTTCTATTTTTAAACCTAATTGCTCTAATTAGATTACTTTTGCAAGAAGTAAAGTCGAATTATATAAAAGATTTCCTCTGTGGTGGAAAATATTATGAACTATTTCTCTTCAGATTTTAAACTCGGTATTTTAGGTGGAGGTCAGTTAGGCAAAATGTTACTCTACAACACCAGAAAATTTGACATCTATACAACTGTTTTGGATGCTAGTAACGAAGCTCCCTGCAAAATTGCTTGCAACAAATTTCATCTTGGTGATTTATTAGATTATGACGCTGTTTATAATTTTGGTAAGCAAGTTGATGTTTTAACCTTTGAAATTGAGAATGTGAATGTTGATGCTCTAGAAGCACTTGAAAGAGAAGGTGTAAAAGTTTATCCGGCTTCAAAAACCTTACGCACCATTCAGAACAAAGCCAAGCAAAAATTATTTTACACAGATAATAATTTACCAACTGCATCTTTTGTAAGATTTGCCTATACTTCTGAAATAACTGAAGCTATAAAAAATGGTGGTTTAGATTTACCATTTGTCTGGAAAAGTGCTCAATTTGGGTATGATGGTAAAGGTGTGAAAATTGTCAGGTCGTTTACGGATTTAGAGGGCTTACCAAATGTAGAATGTATCGCTGAAAAATTAATTCCGTTTAAAAACGAACTTGCAGTAACTGTAGCTAGAAATCCAAGTGGAGATATTTCTGTTTATCCTGTTGTTGAAATGGAGTTTCATCCTGAAGCGAACCAAGTAGAATATGTTATTTGTCCAGCAAGAATAGATGACTCAATTGCTCAAAAAGCTAAAAATGTTGCCTTAAAAGTATCCCAAGCTTTTAAACATGTCGGTTTATTAGCAGTTGAAATGTTTTTAACGCAAGATGATGAGATTTTAATAAATGAGGTTGCTCCACGCCCACATAATTCTGGACATCAAACCATTGAAGCTAGTTATACATCGCAATTTGAACAACATTTACGAGCAATTTTAAACTTGCCTCTAGGAAATCCTGACAACAAAGTTGCAGGTGTCATGGTAAATTTAGTTGGAGCAGAAAATCACACTGGTAAGGTAAAGTATGAAAACATTGAAACCATTATGAAATTAGAGGGTGTTACACCACATATCTATGGTAAAAAAGAAACGAGACCTTTCAGAAAAATGGGACATGTTACTATTGTCGATGAGAATATAGATAAAGCTCGAGAAAAAGCAGAATTAGTTAAAAATAGTATAAAAGTAATAAGTGAATAATTATGAGTAAAGTAGGAATCATAATGGGAAGCAAAAGTGACTTACCTGTCATGCAAGAAGCTGTAGATTTTTTAAATAGTTTTAATATAGATATCGAGGTTGATATTGTTTCTGCTCACAGAACTCCAGACAAGCTATTTTCTTATAGTAAAAATGCTCATACTAGAGGTATTTCCGTAATTATTGCTGGAGCAGGTGGCGCTGCTCATTTACCAGGTATGGTAGCCTCTTTGTCACCTTTACCAGTTATAGGTGTTCCTGTAAAGAGTAGTAACTCTATAGATGGTTGGGACTCAATTCTATCTATATTACAAATGCCAGGAGGTGTTCCTGTAGCAACTGTTGCCTTGAATGGTGCTAAAAATGCAGGTATTTTGGCTGCACAAATAATAGGCAGTCAAAACTCATCTATTTTAAATAAAATAGTAGAATACAAGGAAGGTTTAAAAACAAAAGTAGAGGCTAGTTCAAAAGACTTGAGTAAATAAAGCCCCTTAAAGTCAAGAGGCTTTAAGTTGCTACTAATCAAGTTTTTTCGCAGAGTTATAAATAACCCTTTGAATGGTTATGCTAAAGGTACTAAAAAAAAGTAAGCCTTGATAAAAGACTTTATAATTTTTATTCCTTGACTTTAAAAAACTTATCCTTTTAAATTAAATTTTGAATACTTAATACTACTTAAATGAATATTCTCAATAAAAAATTTACAACAAACTATAACACAGCCCCTTTTTCTCAAATTAAAGATGACCATTTTCTTCCTGCTTTTAAGCTCGCAATTAAAGAGGCAAAAAAAGAGATAGATGCTATTACAAATAATAATGAATTCCCAACTTTTAAAAACACTATTGAAGCTTTAGAATATTCTGGAGAACAATTAGATAGAATTTCAAGTATATTTTTTAATCTAAATTCGGCTGAAACCAATGAGACTATCCAAAAAATAGCTCAAGAGGTATCGCCTTTACTTTCGGAGTTTGGAAACGATATTACTTTAAACCAAAAATTATTTCAACGTGTTAAAGAGGTTTACAATTCAAAAGAAGATTTAAATCTTTCGATAGAGCAAACAACACTTCTTGACAAAAAATATAAAAGCTTCTCAAGAAATGGCGCTAATTTACCTGAAGATAAAAAACAAATACTTCGAGATATTGACAAACAATTAAGTACTTTAAAGCTAAAATTTGGGGAGAACGTTTTAGCAGAAACCAATAAGTTTGAATTACTTATTACTGACAAAGATGATTTAAAAGGATTACCTGAAGGTGCAATAGAAGCAGCTAAACAACTAGCAGAATCTAAAGATAAAGATGGCTGGATGATTACTCTAGATTATCCGAGTTATATTCCTTTTATGACTTATGCTGATAATAGAGAATTACGAAAAAAACTATCTATAGCATTTGGTTCTAAAGCTTTCAAAAATGATACTTTAGACAATCAGGATATTGTATTACAAATAGCAAAGCTACGTCATGAAAGAGCTAATTTATTAGGCTACAAAACACATGCAGATTTTGTTCTTGAAGAACGTATGGCAGAAACACCTCAAAAAGTTAATCGATTTCTTAACGATTTATTAGACAAAGCAAAACCAGCTGCTGAAAGAGAATTTGCCAACCTTCAAAATTTTGCTAAAGATTTAGATGGAATTGAAAAACTTCAAAAATGGGACTCCGCTTATTACTCTGAAAAATTAAAGCAAAAATTATTTAGTTTAGATGATGAGCAACTCAAACCTTATTTTAAACTAGAAAATGTTATTAATGGAGCATTCACTATCGCGCAAAAGCTATTTGGTTTACAATTTGAAGAAATTGACTCCATAGATAAATATCATGAAGATGTACTCACTTATAAAGTAACCAATGAAAATGGTGATTTAGTGTCTATATTTTATGCAGATTTCTTTCCAAGGGCTGGAAAACGAAATGGTGCTTGGATGACATCTTACAAACCACAATTTATTAAAAATGATAAAATGGAACGCCCTCATGTTTCTATAGTTTGTAATTTCACTAAACCTACTAAAAGCAAACCGTCATTATTAACTTTTAATGAGGTTACTACACTATTCCATGAATTTGGTCATGCGCTTCATGGCATGCTAGCAAACACAACTTACCCAAGTTTATCCGGAACTAGCGTGTATTGGGATTTTGTTGAATTACCAAGTCAAGTAATGGAAAACTGGTGTTACGAAAAAGAAGCACTTGAGTTATTTGCAACTCATTATCAAACTGGTGAGGTTATTCCAATGGATTTAATTCAAAAAATTAAAGAGTCTGCAACTTTTCATGAAGGTATGCAAACACTTCGTCAAATTAGTTTTGGTATATTAGATATGTCGTGGCATGCTCAAGACCCTTCACATATTAGCCATGTAAAATCTCATGAAAAAGAAGCCTTTAAAAACACAGCATTATATCCTGATGTAGAAAAAAATTGTATGAGTACAGCTTTTGCACATATTTTTCAAGGAGGTTATAGTTCTGGGTACTATAGTTATAAATGGGCAGAAGTTTTAGATGCTGATGCTTTTGAGTATTTTAAAAAGGAAGGCATTTTCAATAAAACTGTCGCTTCAAAATTTAAAGATAATGTGCTATCAAAAGGCGGAACCGAAAACCCAATGACATTATATAAACGCTTTAGAGGTCAAGAACCCAAGCCTGAAGCGTTGTTAAAACGCGCTGGATTAATTAAATAAAATTAATTATGAAATTAGACATTCCTGAATGGGTAATAATATTGGGAGGTATTGGTCAAATCTTTACAGCATTAATCTATCCTTACATTCGCCATAAAGTTTTTGATTGGTACAATGATGTTAAACAACTTAAACCTTTAAATCAAGAAATAGCAAAAACTTATGGACGTTATATTCAAGGTTTGAATTTTTCTTTTGGTTTAATAGCAATTTTAATTCCTAATGATTTAAAAAATCATTCTACTCTCGCAATAGCAATTACAGGACTTATTGCTGCTTATTGGGTTGGTAAAGTATTAACTCAAATTGCATATTATCCAATGTATCAAATACCACAGAAAACAATTTTCAAAATTGGCAGTTATTTTATGAACTTGCTTTTTACTTTTTTTGCTGTAGTTTATTGTTTGTTAGTAATTCAAAACATAATAAATCATTAGTTATTTATAATTAAAAATTAAATCCTATTTTTGAAAGAATTTACCTAAAACCCTAAATGGCAAAACACGAAATAAATCCTAATAAATGGATTGATCTATACAGTGATTATCTGTTTAATTACACTATTTCCAGAATAAGCGATCGCGAAATAGCTCAAGATTTAGTTCAAGATACTTTTTTAGCTGGCTTAAAATCTATGAAAAACTTCAAGGGAGAAGCTAGTGAACGTACTTGGTTAGTATCTATTTTAAAACGTAAAATCATTGATCATTACAGAAAAATAAATTCTAAAAAAGGGAAAGCTGAAGTTAGAATGAGCTACAATAGTGATTCTGAAACAGAAGGAGATTGGTTAGAAGAACGCGTTGCTGATCCTTTTGACAGAACTGCTGAAGATAGGATTGAAAATACAGAATTAGGCTTAGCAATTCATGATTGCCTTGGTAAATTACCAACTAAACAAGCAAACGTTTTTAAAATGAAAACTTTATTGGGATATGAAACGGAAGCAATTTGTAATGAATTAGATATTACTGCGTCTAACCTTTGGGTAATCATTCATAGAGCTCGAACAGCTATGGCTGATTGCATGGAAAAAAATTGGTTTTAAGTTATGAGTAAGATTAAATTAGAATGTCACGAAGCAAATCATATATGTGACAAAAATCAGTATAAAGAAGCAAGCTTTTGGGAAAAAGTAAAGCTCACTATACATTTAATTTACTGTAGAGCTTGTCAAAAATACACGAAACGAAATGTGAAATTAACCAAGCTTGTTAAAAATCCAAAAGTTGAAACTTTAGATACTTCAATTAAAGACAATTTAAAAGAAGCCTTTGAAAAAGAATTAGCTAAACAGCAGTAACAAAACCAGCCACCAAATAGGTATGCTTTCTACCCAAAAAGCACTATAGTATTTATTTTGATTCTCTTCAGAAAATAGTAGTAAGATTACTGTTGTTACAGTCACTATTAATAAACAAATAAGCCTTTCAGCATTAATTACATTTTTAAAATATTCTAAAAAGAAAAACACCAACAATAACAAAACTCCCATTATTTTTGTTTGCTTTACTCCTATCCTTTGAGGAATAGTTGATAGTTTAATACTATCATAACGCATATCTCTTATCTCAAAAGGAAACATTAATACAATTACAAGAATAAATCTTTGGATTGCAGATAACAAAACATCAAAATCTATAGTATATTGATTATTGATTAACGGAATACATACAGTAACACCAGACCAAACAAGTGCTATTACATATATTTTTAAGCCACTTATAGATCTTAAATTTTGATTACTATCTATCAATAAGTTTCTTGGTAAAAAAGGAATTGCATAAAAAAAAGTAACCAATCCAAAGCAAGCTAAATAGGCAAGAGTTATTGTTTCTAAACGAATGGCGTAATAACAAAGTAATAAAAAACAAAGCAATGAAAAAACTTGTATGATTTTCAGCCAAGTTGCTAAACTTCTATGATGAAATTTTGCAAGTCCAAAATACTTAACAAAGTTGTAACCTGTAATGGTAGCGTAAAAAATAAAGTATAATACAACTTCATCGTATTTTAAATCAAACTCTATTAAAGTAATCCATGATAAAGCATAAACAGCCAAAGCAACATGAATACTACTATTTAAATAAAAATCAAAAAGCTTCTTTAAAACACTCATAAAACAAAAATACAGAAACTGTTAATAACCTATATTTTTAGTTAAAAACTTTAAGTTTGTCTCTTTCAAAAAAGTAAAAAAAACAGTAATAATAGTTGTATTTTTACAAGCCATAAATGCAACTATTTTACAATGAACACAACTAACTTTGCATTACGCCATATTGGCCCTAGAAAAGAGGATCAAAACGCTATGCTAAAAGCTATTGGATTAGATTCAATAGACCAATTAATAAACGAAACCATTCCAGATAATATTCGTCTAGAAAAGGACTTAAATCTCGATGCTCCAATGAGCGAGCAAGAATATTTAGTTCATATAAACGAATTAGCTAAAAAGAATAAAGTTTTTAAAACTTACATTGGACTCGGATATCACCCAACTATCCTTCCTGCAGTTATACAAAGAAACATTCTAGAAAATCCTGGATGGTATACTGCATATACTCCGTATCAAGCTGAAATTGCACAAGGTCGACTAGAAGCTTTATTAAACTTCCAAACAATGATTACTGATCTAACTGGAATGGAATTAGCTAACGCTTCACTTTTAGATGAAAGCACTGCTGCTGCAGAGGCAATGAGCTTATTATTTGCAGTTAGAGAGCGTGCACAAAAAAAGGCAGGAATTAATAAGTTTTTTGTTTCAGAAGATATCCTACCTCAAACCTTATCTGTTTTACAAACTAGAGCCATTCCTATTGGAGTAGAATTAGTAGTTGGGAGTGAAGATAACTTTAATTTTTCTAGTGAATACTTTGGCGCTATTTTACAATATCCAGGAAAACACGGTCAAGTTAGTGATATAAAAACATTTATTAGCAAAGCAAAAGATGCAGACATTAAGGTTGCTGTTGCTGCAGATATTTTAAGTTTAGTAAAACTAGAAGCTCCAGGGAAATTTGGAGCTGACGTTGTTGTAGGAACTACGCAACGCTTTGGTATACCAATGGGTTACGGAGGGCCTCATGCAGCCTATTTTGCTACCAGAGAACTCTATAAGCGCGATATTCCTGGACGTATAATTGGAGTAACAAAAGATACTAATGGAAATCGTGCTTTACGTATGGCTTTACAAACACGTGAGCAGCATATAAAAAGAGATCGTGCGACATCTAATATTTGTACTGCTCAAGTGCTGTTAGCTGTTATGGCTGGAATGTACGCCGTTTATCATGGCCCAAAAGGCTTACAATTTATTGCCGATAATGTGCATAACAATGCAAAAAAGCTTGAAAAAGCTTTAGAAAAATTAGGTTACAAGCAATTAAATTCTTCTTACTTTGATACATTACAAGTTGAAGTTGATGCTAAAAAATTAAAAAATATTGCAGAAAAGCATAAAAACAACTTCAATTATATTAATGATAATACAGTTTCTATTTCATTAAATGAAACTACTACTGAAACGGATTTGGAATATATTTTAAAAATATTTTCTAAACTTAAAGAATCTGATGATAAAATTTCTGTTTCGCAGGACATTAGTTTTAATGCCATTGATGAATCCTTACAAAGGCAATCAGAATTCTTAACCCTTGAAGTGTTTAATTCTCACCATTCTGAAACCGAATTAATGCGTTATATTAAAAAATTAGAACGCAAAGATTTATCCTTAAATCATTCTATGATTTCTCTGGGATCTTGTACTATGAAACTGAATGCCGCTTCAGAAATGTTACCATTAAGCATGTTTAAATGGGGAAACATCCATCCTTTTGTTCCTAAAAAACAAGCTAAAGGTTATTTAACTGTTCTAAAACAATTAGAGGATCAACTCACCGAAATTACTGGCTTTGCTGCTACATCATTACAACCAAATTCTGGTGCTCAAGGTGAGTTTGCTGGTTTAATGGTTATTAGAGCTTATCATGAATCTAGAGGAGATCATCATAGAGATATTTGTTTAATTCCTTCATCTGCTCATGGTACTAATCCTGCAAGTGCTGTAATGGCTGGAATGAAAGTTGTAGTTACAAAAGCAACTGAAGAAGGTAATATTGATGTTGATGATTTGCGTGAAAAAGCAGAATTACATAAAGATAATTTATCTGCGTTAATGGTTACTTACCCATCTACTCATGGAGTTTATGAATCTGCTATAAAAGAAATAACACAAATCATCCATGATAATGGAGGACAAGTCTATATGGATGGTGCTAATATGAATGCCCAAGTTGGATTAACAAATCCCGGAAATATTGGAGCAGATGTTTGTCACTTAAACTTACATAAAACGTTTGCTATTCCTCATGGAGGTGGTGGCCCAGGAGTTGGTCCTATTTGTGTTGCCAAGCAATTAAAACCATTTTTACCTGGAAATCCAGTAAAGAAAACAGGTGGAGAAAAAGCAATTACTGCTATTTCTGCAGCTCCTTTTGGATCTTCATTGGCTTGTTTAATTTCTTACGGTTATATAAAAATGCTTGGAGCAGAAGGCTTAAAACGATCAACAGAAATTGCTATTTTAAATGCTAACTACATGAAAGAGCGACTCAAAGGTAGCTATGAAACATTATATTCTGGTGAAAGAGGTCGTGCAGCTCATGAAATGATTATAGATTGTAGACCATTTAAAACAAATGGAATTGAAGTAGTAGATATTGCCAAACGTTTAATGGACTATGGTTTTCACGCACCAACTGTATCTTTTCCAGTTGCTGGAACCATGATGATTGAGCCTACTGAAAGTGAAAGTAAACAAGAAATGGATAATTTCTGTGATGCTATGATTTCTATTAAAAAAGAAATAGATCGCTCCAGTAAAGACTATACTGATAATCCACTAAAAAATGCTCCTCATACTCTAGATATGCTAACTAGTGAAGATTGGTCATTACCGTATTCTAGACAAGAAGCTGCTTTTCCTTTAGCATATGTTAAAGACAATAAATTTTGGCCATCTGTAAGAAGAGTTGATGATGCTTATGGAGATAGAAACTTAATATGTACATGTGCACCAATAGAAGATTATATTGAAGCATAAATCCATTTTTTACAAATTAAAAGCTCTCAATAATTGAGGGCTTTTTTTGTGATATTCAAATAATAACCATCTTTTTTTTTAAGTATTGATAAAAATTTAATAAAATACATTAAAAAGTAATGCAACCTCTTTATTATTAGTTAGTTTTACATATAAGTTTAATTTCTAATTGTAGTGATTATGGCAATTAAAATAACTGGAACCGGAAGTTATATACCTGATTTAGTAGAAAAAAATGAAGACTTTCATCAGCATCATTTTTTAAATGCAGATGGATCGTCTATAGATTATTCCAATGAAGTCATTGTTCAAAAATTTAAAGACATTACTGGTATAGTTGAACGACGCTATGCCAAAAATCATTTAACCTCTTCAGATTTAGGTTTTTTTGCTGCTGAAAAGGCCATTGCAGATGCCAAAATTGATCCTGAAGAATTAGATTATATTATTGTTGCCCATAATTTTGGTGATGTAAAACACGAAAAAATTCAAAGTGATATTTTACCTTGTTTAGCCTCTAGAATTAAACATAGTTTACGTATTAAAAACCCAAAATGTGTTGCCTACGATATTCTATTTGGTTGTCCAGGTTGGGTTGAAGGCGTTATACAAGCCCAAGCATTTATAAAAGCTGGTATGGCTAAAAAATGTTTAGTTATTGGTACTGAAACCTTATCTAGAGTTGTAGACAAACACGATAGAGACTCCATGATTTACAGTGATGGAGCTGGCGCAACCGTTGTTGAAGCATCCGAAGATACTGAAGGTGGCATACTAGCACATGAAACAGCAAGTTTTACATACGATGAAGCTTACTATTTATTTTTTGGCAACTCTAATAAACAAGATTTATGTAGAGATACTCGCTACATAAAAATGCATGGTCGCAAAATTTATGAGTTTGCACTAAACAATGTGCCTCAAGCTATGAAAGCTTGTTTAGATAAAAGTGGAGTTGACATAAAAGATGTAAAAAAAGTACTGATTCATCAAGCCAATGAAAAAATGGATGAAGCGATAATTAAACGTTTTTACAGACTATATAAATCTCCTGCTCCTGAAGACATTATGCCAATGAGTATACACAAATTAGGAAACAGCTCTGTAGCTACTGTACCTACTCTTTTTGATTTAATTAAAAACGATCAATTAAAAAACCACAAACTCAGCAAAGGAGATGTTATAATTTTTGCTAGCGTTGGTGCTGGTATGCATATAAATGCTATAGTTTATAAATATTAATCATTAGTATTTATAACTGTAAGTAATGTATCTTTTATATCCTTTTTTACTTTATTAAGAGTATATCGACTTATAAACGTATCAATATTTGCATATAAATCTGAAATACTATCTCTATCAAGATTATTAAATAATTGAACTAACTGATCTTTATTTTTATAGGTAATTGTTTTCCAATTAAAGTTTGGGTAAGACTCTGGGAAAACACCAACCTTTCCATAAGTTATACAATCTGATTCATTACCACTCACTTTTGTTTTACCATAAAACTCATCAACCCAATAGAATGATGTTTTAGATTTAATAGGGCAAAACAAAATATCTGCAGATGAAATAATTCTATTATACTCTTTTTCAGGAACATAGTTTTCAAAAAATGTCGTAGCAACTTTATTAGAATTTTTTGTTTCTAAAAGCATTAGCTTTTCTTTTAATTTAATTTCTCTAGTAGAACCCAAAAAAATAAATTCAAGTTTAGAAACTGGGTTGAGTTGTGAGATTACATCAAAAACTAAACTAAAATCTTTCCGTTTACTTGAAACATTTCCTGGGATTACAACTTTTAATTTATCAGAACTTTCAATTGAATGTGACTTATTGTAATTAAGGTTTAAAACCTCTATTCTATTATCTGGAATTTTTACTGAAGAATAATCTTTTAGTGTTTTAGATAAAACAGCTATAAAATCTGATTTGCTAATAATCCTTCGACTTCTTGAAATTCTTTCTTTAATATATAATTTTAAAAAATAGAGAAATTGCTGTTTTTCAGTGATAACATTCTTTAGACTAATCGATTTAAAAAACAAACTGAAATTCAAATTATGAAGTATGCATAATACTTTGTTACTCTTGAAAATCTCATTAAAATCTTGAAAATGTCTATGAAACGTGTTAACGATTATTAAATCATATGTATCAATCTTAAATTCATCTAAAGAATTAATAAATGTTTTTTTAGAATCAGGTAGCTTTTCAACTTTGTCTTTTAATTTATAATGAAGAAAAAAGTGATACTCAAATTCTGGAATATCTATTAATAGTTCATGCCACTTTATTAAAATAGTAGCATGTGTCTCTAATTCTATAAAAGCTATTTTCTTTTTTTTCAAATTAAGCTCGTTAACAAATCAAAAATAAGGATATTTGTACTGTCTATTGCAAAATAAAACTTAAGTGAATTTCTATATAGTCATTCCTGCACATAATGAAGAAGATTCAATTGCTTTAACTCTTGACTCTTTGATAAAACAGACGCTTCTTCCAAAACGAGTTGTCGTGGTTAATGATAACTCAACAGATTCAACTCAAAAAATTGTAGAAGAATATGTTAAGAATCACCATTTTATTTCTTTAGTAAATACTACTTCTTCAGAAAAACACTTACCAGGCGCTAAAATTATTAATGCTTTTTATAAAGGCTATGAAATACTTGATGATGATTATGATGTGATTTGCAAATATGATGCAGATTTAATTTTTCCAGATAATTATTTAGAAACATTAGCACTCCATTTTAAAAGTAACGACCGTTTAGGCATGGCAGCAGGTTTTTGCTATATAGAAAAAAACAACCAATGGGTTTTAGAAAACTTAACAGGCAAAGACCACATAAGAGGTGCTCTAAAAGCCTACAGAAAACAATGTTTTGAAGATATTGGTAAACTCAAGCAATCTATTGGCTGGGATACTATTGATGAGTTGTTAGCCAGATATTACAATTGGGAGTTTACAACAGATGAATCATTACACGTTAAACATTTAAAGCCTACTGGAGCTTCTTACAATAAAGCTGCAAAATTTATGCAAGGTGAGGCGATGTATAAAATGAGATTGGGTTTTGCTTTAACCTTTTTAACTGGGTTAAAAATGGCATATAAGAAGAAAAAAGTATCTGTTTTAAAAGATTATATTTCGGGATATTTTAAAGCATCAAAAAATAAAACACCCTATTTAGTATCCAGTGACCAAGGACAATTTATACGTAAGACTCGTTGGAAAGGAATTTTTAGGCTTAATTAAGTTTTAACATCCAATGCATCACGTAATGCATTACCCATTAACATAAAGGACATAACCAATAACATAATACACAATCCTGGAATTAATGCTAAATAAGGTTTACCTAGAATAATATAGTTATAATGATCTTTAATCATGGCTCCCCAACTGGACATTGGTGGCTGTGCACCAATACCTAGAAAGCTCAATCCGCTTTCTATTAATATGGCAGCCGCAAAATTTGCTGCAGATATTACTATAATTGGTGCCATTATATTTGGCAATATATGCCTAAATATAATTCTGAAATCAGTATATCCCAGAGCTCTTGCAGCAGTAACATATTGCATTTTTTTAACGCTCATTACTTGACCTCTAACCACTCTTGCAACTTCTACCCACATAGTT
Organism: Flavobacteriaceae bacterium NBU2973; assembly: GCA_026162565.1. GTDB lineage: Bacteria > Bacteroidota > Bacteroidia > Flavobacteriales > Flavobacteriaceae > JAOEIQ01. Next base: position 7,172 of record JAOEIQ010000011.1, on the reverse strand, counting down.
AAACCAACTGCTATAAACACTTGCCAAAACCCTTTTCCCAAAGCTAAAGTAATAGCAATTACCAAGAGTAGTGTAGGTATGGACCAAGTTACATTTATTATCCACATGATAATAGCATCCACCTTCCCTCCAAAATAACCAGCTATACTTCCCATTGTTACGCCTATAAGTAATGAAATAAAAACTGCTACAAAACCTATAAAAAATGAAATACGTGCACCAACCAAAATACGACTCAATAAATCCCGACCGTATTTATCAGTCCCAAAAACAAAGGTTTTTTTATGTATAAAGTTTTCTGGTTTACTACCAAAATTATCTAAAGGAATAGTTCTCACTAAACCTTGTAGACCATCAGAAGCATATTCAGTGTAAATTAAATTTGTATCTGAAATTTTATAACCTGAAATAGGAATTTCAGAATCTGTTGTTTTTTTTCCAAAAAATAGTTTATCTAAAAAACCTTGTTCATTTTTAACACCAGATGGAATAGTTAACATCGTAACAGTAAAACCAGGAGATTTAGAATGAATAGATAAATGCATCTGATTAGCATTTTGAGAATTATCAGGAGCTAGTATATAAGCAAATACAGACACCAATCCAACTAAAACGATAATACCTAAACTAAAAACGCCCCAAAAGTTCTTTTTAAACTTTTGAAGCGCTAAATGTGTTAATGAGCCTTTACTCATATAGTTATTAATCTTTTATAGATGCTACCTTTTTAATTTCGTAAGCAGTTTTAAGGTCATTTAAAACATTAAGAGCTTCTTCCATATACACATCTTGACTTAAACTCTCATGCCAACGTTTACGTTTTTCTTTCAGAATAGTATCCTTTTTCATTAAATCCTCTTCATAAGGTAATGATTGAAACGTTAAGTTAGTTTTATAATCCTTAAGCTTATCAAAGCGTTTAGCTTCTTCTTCATTTCTATCTAAATTAAACTTATAGGTTTCATAGTTTAATGAATAATCTCTTTTGTCTCTAATCTTCTTAACCCATTGTGCATTTTCATCAATTAACTTTAATTGATCGTTATTTCGCATACGTTCGTTACTCTTTTTTATAGCATTGTCATAATCAAAATAATTACCCCAAACACTGTACTCAACAGGTTCTATTTTATCCCAAGGTAATGGGTTTTCTTGGTCCTTCTCTCCTACATCAATATAACTATATCTATCAACAACAATAACATCACTTTTAACACCTTCTAGTTGCGTAGAACCTCCATTAATTCTATAGAATTTTTGAGTAGTAAATTTTAAAGCTCCCATATCTCCATTCGTATTATTTCTTACCATTCTATTAAGATCTAATACATTTTGAACAGTACCTTTTCCATAAGTTTGTTTACTACCTATAATTATGGCGCGCTTATAATCCTGCATGGCAGCAGCTAGAATTTCAGAAGCTGAAGCTGATAATTCATTAACTAAAATTACTAATGGACCATCCCAAACTATAGATTTGTCTTTATCTTTTAAAACTTCTTTTGGTTCTCCTGTTGTTCTAACTTGCACTATAGGACCATCTTTTATAAATAATCCAGCCATATCAACAACCGTTTGCAAAGATCCTCCTCCATTACTACGAAGGTCTAATACTAAACCTTCCATACCTTCGGCTTTTAATCGTTCTACTTCCTTTTTAATATCTGAAGCAGCATTTCGCTTACTGTAATCTTGAAAATCCACATAAAACTTAGGTAAATTAATAACACCAAATATTTTACCTTCCTTTTCAACTTTTGATGATTTAGCATACACTTCTTCTAACTCTATGATATCACGAGGTATGCTTAAATCTTCGATTGTACCATCTACTTTTTTTAAGGTTAGAATTACATTAGTTCCTTTTGGCCCTTTTATAAATTTGATAGCATCATCTAAACGCATACCAACTACATTTATAGCTTCTTCTTCATTTTCTTGGCGAACTTTTAAAATTATATCACCAACCTCTAATTTATTTTGTCTCCAAGCAGAACCTCCAGAGATAATTTCGGACACTCTAATATTGTCCATCTTTTTTTGAAGCCTTGCGCCTATACCTTCATAACTTCCTGACATTGCTACATCAAAACGATCTTTATCTTCTGGAGCAAAATAAAAAGTGTGTGGATCAAACTCTTCTACTACAGCATTGATAAAAACAGAAAACCAGTCTTTACGTTGCCTATCTTCAATATAATCATACAACTCATCTAATGAGCTTTTAGTGGCATCTCTTGCCTCTTTTTCAATTTCTAAATTAGACTTAACAACGGCTGATGGATCATTCATTTTATCTTTTTCTTGTTCTGATACCACATCATCATAATTGGCTATAGTCGAAAACTTTAATTGTTGTCTCCAACGCTCTTTTAAATCTGCTCTTGATTTTACATAAGACAACTCTTCATATTCAGCATTAAACGTTTCATCTTTAGAAAAATCGAATGGCGACTCTAAAATTTCAGAATAAATAACTTTAGACTCTTCAATTCTTTTAATTAACCTATCATGAGTTAAATTAAAAAATGTGAGATCATAAGCTTTAAGTTGATCATCGATTTCTGTTTCAAAAGCTTTAAACTCTTTAATATCAGATTCGTAGAAATATCTCTTAAATGGATCTAGTTGTTGAAGATAGTCCTCAAAAACTCCTTTAGAAAATTCGTCGTTCATATCTTTAGGATCGAAATGACCTTCTTCTAATACATACGTAATTAGTTGTATGAGTAATTTATCCTTATCGTTATCTTCAAAAGTTTTAGATGCAAAACTGCAAGATGCAAATGCCAAAACAAGCACGAGCATCAATATTTTGTAATTCCTTCCCATAATTCTATATAAATTCATATGCTATTTTCGACTAAATTAAAGAAAAAACCATGCCAATAAAACCAATCGCATATAATTTTTTGTTAAAGCTATTAAAATCATACATTAAAAGCTATTTTATGTATTTTAGCAGTGCTTTTAATCGTGGTATTTATGTCTAAAAAACCTCTTATTCTAGTTACAAATGATGATGGAATTACCGCTCCAGGAATTAGGACTTTAATTTCAGTAATGAAAGAAATTGGCGATGTCGTTGTTGTGGCACCAGATAGCCCACAAAGTGGAATGGGACATGCCATTACTCTAGACTCTACTTTGCATGTAGAAAAAGTCACTATAGATGATGGTGATCAAGATGAATACAGTTGTTCAGGTACTCCAGCAGATTGTGTAAAATTAGCAATTAATGAGATTTTAGATAGACGTCCAGATTTATGTGTTTCTGGTATAAATCATGGATCAAACTCATCTATCAATGTTATTTATTCAGGAACTATGAGTGCTGCTATTGAAGCTGGAATAGAAGGTATTCCTGCCATTGGCTTTTCGCTTTTAGACTACAACTGGAATGCTAATTTTGAAGCAACAAAAAGTTATATAAAAACCATTACAAAAAATGTACTTACTAATGGTTTAGCAAAAGATGTTGTACTAAATGTCAATTTCCCTAATGTTTCTGAACAAGTTATAAAGGGTATTAAAGTTTGTAGGCAAGCAAGAGCGAATTGGAAAGAAGAATTCGACAAACGAAAAAGTCCTCAAGGCAAAGATTATTATTGGCTTACAGGCAAATTTGTTAATTTAGATTCTGGTCAAGATACAGATGAATGGGCTTTAGAAAACGGCTATGTATCTGTAGTGCCTGTTCAGTTTGATTTAACAGCACACGATAGTATAAAAACATTAAAAAAATGGAAATTAAATGATTAAAAAAGAAGTTTTAATCGGTTTATTTGTTGGAATAATTGCTAATGCAATTGGCTTATTTCTAGCTGCTACTATTCTAGGAAAAGGAGATGATTTTTTAAACGTACTCAAATCTGCTTCTGATGAAGGCTTTTTAGGGAAACTCATTAGTCTTGGAGCCATACTGAATTTAGTGGTATTTTTTATATTTATTAAAAAGAAACAAGACTACAGAGCTAGAGGTGTTTTGTTAGCAACTGTTTTTATTGCTTTATTTACCTTTATATTTAAGTTTTTATAAACTTTATGAAAACCTGTGACAGGTATTTAATACTAAAATTAACACCAAAAAATATAATTACTAACCCAAACATAATTTATTACTAAAATTTAAGAGTTTGAGATATTACATTATTGCAGGAGAAGCCTCTGGAGATTTACACGCCTCTAATCTAATGAAAGCATTATACAAGCAAGATGTCAATGCAGATATTAGATTCTGGGGAGGAGACCTTATGCAAAATGTTGGTGGCACTTTGGTAAAACATTATAAAGACCAAGACTTTATGGGCTTTTCTGAAGTTATTATGAACTTAAGGTCTATTTACAGAAATATCGCTTTTTGCAAAAAAGATATTAGTCAATTTAATCCAGATGTTATAATTTTTGTAGACTATTCTGGTTTTAATTTGCGAATTGCTAAATGGGCAAAACCTAAAGGCTACAAAACTAATTATTATATATCTCCTCAAGTTTGGGCCTCTCGTGCTGGACGTGTAAAACGAATTAAAAGAGACATTGATGACATGTATGTAATTCTACCTTTTGAAGAAGAATTTTATAACAAATATGATTATGAGGTGAATTTTGTTGGTCATCCTTTAATTGATGCTATTGCTGATAGAGAACAAGTAGATGAGTTTTCATTTAGGGCTGAACACGAACTAAACAAAAAACCTATAATTGCCCTTTTACCTGGAAGTAGACAACAAGAAATTACTAAAATACTAAACGTTATGTTGAGTGTGGTTGATGATTATCCTGATTATCAATTTGTAATAGCTGGAGCTCCAAGTCAAAACTACAGTTTTTATAAAACCTTTATTAAAAACTCTAATGTCAAGTTTATTGCTAATAAAACTTATGATTTATTAAGTGTTGCTCATGCTGCATTAGTTACTTCAGGGACTGCTACTTTAGAGACTGCTCTTTTTAAAGTACCACAAGTTGTTTGCTACAAAGGAAGTACTATTTCTTACCAAATAGCCAAACGAATAATAACTCTTAAATACATCTCATTAGTTAATCTTATAATGGACGAAGAAGTTGTAACTGAATTAATTCAGGGAGAGCTTAATACCAAACGTTTAAAAGAAGAACTAGATACAATTCTTGATGATTATGAGCGAACAAAGTTTTTTATGAATTATTATGAATTAGAAAAAAAACTGGGTGGCAAAGGAGCTAGCGAAAAAGCAGCAAAAATGATTTATGAAAATTTAGCTAACTAAATTCGCTTCTTCAAATAATTTATGACCAATATTATTAGGTCTATTCTCTAAAGTATCTTTAATTTTTTGTGCTATTACATAGGCCATTAATGGTGGAACAGCATTCCCTATTTGTTGATATTGACTCAATCCTTTTTCCCAACTCATTTTGGTTCGCATGCCTTGAAAAATGTAATCATCTGGAAAAGACTGTAATCTAGCACCTTCTCTTGCAGTGAAATTTCTATTTAAATAAGGATGAATAAAATTACTTTGAAAGGATGCTGCTATAGTTGGAGCTGGCTTATCTGCATGAAGTCTTTGATTATTCTGTGAAAATACAATTTTAGATTTTTCTTTAGGGTTACCTCTTTTAACAGCAGCGTGCTCTTGAGACACATGTGCTAAAGACTGACCAGCTTTAATGACTTTAAAACGTTCTATCAATCTTTTTGTATGGCGCATTGCAATATGGTTATTTACTTTATCACTTTTAACTCTCATAAAATCCTGATAAGCATTTTGTGGTTGTGTTCTGTAAACCATATTTTCATCACCTTCTGAAGCATTAATCTGTGGTAAATCTGAAATAGCTTCCCAAGCAGTTATAGGTCTCAAATATGTTTTCGGTGGAAATTCTGGTATTAAATCTAAATCTTTTCTGTAGCCAATCATTATTACTCGTTGCCGATTTTGAGGCACGCCATAATCTGAAGCAAGTAATAATTTATAGTCAACATTATAGCCAATTCCTGAATTTTCAAATTCCTGTTTCATCAATTTAATTACCTCTCCTTTTTTCATGGATAAAAGCCCTCTTACATTTTCCATTACAAATGCTTTAGGCTGAAGATCTTTTACAACTCTAACAAATTCATAAAACAATTCATTTCTAGGATCCTTATCTACCTTGTTTCGCTTTTTATTAGCTAATGAGAACCCTTGACAAGGTGGACCACCAACTACTACATCAACAACATCATTATCTATGATACTTTTTATTTCATGAGTAGAAATATGTCGTAAGTCTCTTTTAATAAAAGGAACTTTAGGGTTATTAAATAGATAAGTTTTTTCGCAATTTTCATCAATATCACTAGCAAAGACAGTTTTAAATTTCGCCCATTTAAAACCCAAAGCTAATCCTCCACATCCAGAAAATAAATCAATTACTGTCATCAAAAAACTATATTGTTAAGTATGTCAATTTAATTTTTTAATATTACAAAACAAATTACCATTGCAAAATCTTATACATAATTTCTAAAATGGTTATTCATCATTATTTATGAAAAAAATCTTCCTTATCATAATTTTATTAATCAGCTTTTCTTCCTGTAAATCCTCCAAAAGAATTACAAACTCTTCACCTAAAGACATATCAAAAAGTAATCGACCTAAATTATCCCCAAAAATATTAAGTGTGATAGAAAATGCTGAAGCTTATAAAGGTGTTCGCTATAAATATGGAGGCACAACAAAAAAAGGAATGGATTGCTCTGGTTTAATATATACAGCGTTTAACGAAGAAAATATAGAATTACCTAGAACTACTACTTTAATGTCTAAAGATGGTAACTGGATTGATTTAAAAAAAGCTAAAGAAGGGGATTTATTGTTTTTTGCCACTAATAAAAACTCAAGAAAAATTAATCATGTTGGTTTAGTAGTGAGCACAAATCCACTACAGTTTATCCATTCCACCTCTAGTAATGGCGTTATAGTTTCATCACTTAAAGAACGTTATTGGTATTTCGCATTTGTACAAGCAAGACGCTTTTTATAAAAGAAAAACCCAAACTAAAATTGCTTTTAGTTTGGGTTTTTTCTTTTGTTTTCAGATTATTACCTCCTATCGTTTCAAGGCAAAATGAGCTTTAAACTCTTTTCTAGTTCCTGTTAGTGGTTCGGTGTACTCTATAGTAAACCAATAATCATCATTCG